>JBBQFH010000139.1:0-1509 GCA_038321865.1 Gemmatimonadales bacterium | reverse complement strand
AGGGAGGCGCTGCGGCCCCGGCAGTCGCGAACGCGGCAACCGCCGCCGCAGCGACCGCCGCCGCGACCGCTGCCCTCAGGACGACGGCTGCGGCGCGGCCCACCACGAGCCCGCCGTCTCGTTCAGATGCGCAACCACGGTCACGTAGACCCCGTCGGCCGTGCGGTAGTGCGGTGCGTCGCAGTAGCCCGGGTTCGTCCCCTCCTGCGGCGGCGGGTTCTTCGAGCTCGGGAACGGCCACGACCAGCACTCGTTCTGGTTGCCGCCGCCCTTCATCGAGAACGAGCGGCGCAGGATCACGGGCAAGTTGGTGGCGAGCTCGACCGCCTGGCCGTTCACCGGGGTCACGTCGGTCACCCAGAAGTACTCGTTGATGTGCGTGAAGCCGACGTTCTGCAGGAAGGTGGCGATGTTCGGCTGCTTCGGGTTCGTCCAGGCGATCGTGAAGCTGCCCACCGGGCTGACGAGCGTGGCGAAGTCCGACGTCGAGGGCAGCGTCCAGCTGAAGCCGCCCGGCAGGTGCGAGGCGAGCCAGCTCGTTGACGCCGCGTCCACGGCGGTCGGCCAGGAGGCGGTGCCCGAGTAGAGCCCGTAGGCCAGGTTCTGCGGCCAGAGCGTGTGCGTGCCGGCGTCCGCGATGGTGCCGGCCGGGATCGGCTGCATGCCCGAGATCAGGCCCTTCTTCTGCCAGGAGATCAGCTCGGGTGCGGTGTCGGTGGCGTTGCTGCCGGCGGGCTGAGGCAGGAAGCCGGTGATCGCCGGGCTGGTCGGCAGCGAGCCGCCCCACTTGCCCTGGTACTCCTGGACGATCACCGCCAGCTCGGCCTCGATCGTGCCCCAGTACTCGAAGCCGTGCCGGTAGGCCGCCTGCGTGTCGGCCGTCCAGTAGCGGTTGCTGTCCACGGCCACGAACCCGTCCGACCACGCCTTGAGCGCGCTCGTCACGTCCGACCCCTCCGCCGCCATGTTGTCCGAGATCAGCTCGAACGCGGCGACGAGCGAGGGGTAGCCCTGGGAGTGCCCGGCGATCTGGCCGATCGCATCCGCCGCGGCCTTGAACGAGGCCTCGGTCGTGGCGATGTTCGTCGCGTTGCCGCCGGCACCGGCGCTGACGACGGCCGTGTAGAGGGTGAAGAGGTTGTCGACGTCGTTCGTGTCGAGCCACGGCCGGATGTCCTGGGTGGCGCTGTTGTAGGCCGCGGTGTCGAGCTGCCCCTCGATCGTGTTGTACTCGCCGTGCAGGGTCAGGAAGTCACCCTGGATCGCCGTGAGCTGGTTCTCGATCGACGTGAGCGCGGCCGTATCGGGACTCGAGTTGTCGCCGCCGAGCTGCTCGATGATCTTGCCCATCGCCCAGGAGCCGAGCCCGCTCACCGCGCCGCCGGCGAGGCTGCCGAGGATCTGGTTCATGCCGAACGCGAAGACGGTGGCGTCCTGCGCCGTGTTGGTCGGCACCGCCGCCAGCGAGCGAGTCGTGCCGCGGCCGGCCTCGGCGGCGAGCAGCCGCAG
>JBBQFH010000138.1:0-1509 GCA_038321865.1 Gemmatimonadales bacterium | reverse complement strand
CGGGCCTTCCGTTCCTGGCCGTTATGGGCCTTTCGGCCGCCGCCACGGTGGCCGTCGCCGTCGTCGTCGCACTGACCCTGACGCCGGCCGTGCTCTCGCTCGTGGGCCGGAAACTGATCTCCAAGCGGGCCTGGGCCAAGGCGGACAAGCACAATGCCGCTCCGGGCCACGAAACCGAGGACCACGCCAAAGACGAATACCGCAGCAGCCACGGCTGGGGCGGCATCGTCACCAACCACCCGTGGCTGGCCCTGCTGGCCGGTGTGGTGCTGCTCGGTGTTGTGGCGCTGCCGGCCAGCCAGCTCCGGCTCGCCCTGCCGGACGCCAGCTCCGAGCCGGTCTCCTCACAGGCCTTCAAGGCCTACGACGTCACCAAACGGAGCTTCGGCGAGGGGATGACCGGCCCGATCATCGTGGTGGGCGACCTCCCCGCCGGACTCAGCGATGCCGATGCGAAGGCCAAGCAGTTCGACGTCGCGGACATCCTGCGCGGGACCCGAAACGTCAGCGCCGCCGTGCCGCTGGCCCTGAGCGAGGACCGCCGCACCGCGGTGTTCCAGGTCATCCCGAACGAAGGTCCGGCCAGCGCCAGCACCGTGCAGGTGGTCTCCGAACTCCGCGCCGAAAAGGGCCAGATCAGGGACAGCACCGGCGTCAGCATCGGGCTCACCGGACAGACCGCCGGGAACGTCGATGTGTCCACCAAACTCGGTGACGCACTGCCGCCGTACCTGGCGATCGTGGTGGGCCTCTCGCTGATCCTGCTGCTGCTGGTGTTCCGCTCCATCTGGGTGCCGCTGCTGGCCACCGGCGGATTCCTGCTCTCGCTCGCTGCCGCCTTCGGCGCCGTCGTCGCGGTATACCAGTGGGGTTGGCTGGGGACCATCTTCGGCGTCGAGAACCCGGGCGCCGTGCTGAGCTTCCTGCCGATCATCCTGATCGGCGTGCTGTTCGGCCTGGCCATGGACTACCAGGTGTTTATCGCCTCGGGAATGCGCGAGTCCTACATGCACGGCGAACCGGCCAAACATGCGGTCCGCTCGGGCTTCAGCCATGCTGCCGCCGTGGTCACCGCGGCCGCGATCATCATGGTCAGCGTGTTCTCGGGCTTCATTTTCTCCCACCTGAACATGGTCCGGCCGCTCGGTTTCGCCATGGCCTTCGGTGTGCTGATCGACGCCTTCGTGGTCCGGATGACGATCGTCCCGGCCGTGATGTACCTGCTGGGCGAAAAGGCCTGGTGGCTGCCGCGCTGGCTGGACCGCATCCTGCCCGACGTGGACGTTGAAGGCGCCAAGCTGCGCAAGCCCGCGGCTGCCGTCCCGGGTCCCGTGTCGGAACCCGAAGAGGCTGCCGCGCGGTAGCCCTCGCCGGCTGCCACCTGGCTCCCCAAGCCGCCCGCTGATCATCCCGATCGGCGGGCGGCTTTGTTGTGGGCAGGTTCGGCGAGACCGGCGTCCGACGACGACGGGAGCGGTGTTTATCAGGCGGCACGGTGGCGTTGCTGCC
>JBBQFH010000137.1:0-1538 GCA_038321865.1 Gemmatimonadales bacterium | reverse complement strand
GAGTACGACGGCGTGGATGAGCCCGAGCCGCGGCCACGGGCCGGGCGCGTGGCCGACGCCAGGATCGCGCCGCCGCCGGAGGAGCTGGAGCGCGCGATCGCGATGCTCGAGGCCGCTGAGCGTCCCGTCATCATCGTTGGCAATGGTGCCCGCCCCTTCCGCGGCGAGGTGCTCGAGCTCGCCGACCGGATCGACGCGCCCGTGATCACCACCTTCAAGGCCAAGGGGCTCGTGCCGGACGGTCACCCGCTGGCATGCGGCGTGCTGGGCCGGTCGGGCACGCCGGTCGGCTCGGCGGTGATGGCACGCAGCGACTGCCTGCTGGTGTTGGGGGCGTCGTTCTCGAACCACACTGGAATCGCCACCTACGTGCCCACGATCCAGGTGGACTTCGACCGGATGACGCTGGGCAAGTTCCATCCCGTGGACGTGCCGCTGTGGGGCGATATCGGGCGCACGCTCGACGTGCTACGCGACCGGCTGCGGACGACTGACCGACCCAAGCAGCGGGCCGTGATCAAGCGCCGCACCGAACGCTGGCGGGCGGAGAAGGCGCGCCGCGCCAGGCTGGTCGACGGCGCCGGCCGGATGCACCCCGCGGCGGTGTTCGAGGCTCTCACCGAGGTCGCGCCCGAGGGCGCGGTGATCGCCGTGGACGTTGGCAACAACGCATACGCGTTCGGGCACTACTTCGAGTGTAAGCCGGGCCAGGACGTGCTGATGTCCGGCTACCTGGGCTCGATCGGGTTCGGCTTCCCGGCGGCGATGGGAGCCTGGGCCGCCGCCGGCGCGACACGCAAGGTGATCGCCGTCACCGGCGACGGCGGCTTCGGGCAATACCTCGCAGAGTTCACCACAGCGGTCAAGTACCGCATGCCGATCACCCACGTGCTCTTGAACAACTCCGAGCTGGGCAAGATCAGCCGGGAGCAGATCTCGGCGATCCGCCCGGTCTGGCAGACCGACCTGGTCAACCCCGACTTCGCAGCCTTCGCCGAGAGTTGTGGCGGCCGCGGCTTTCGGGTGGACACGCGCGATCAACTGCTGTCGGTGCTGGCGGAGGCGACGGCGGTCGCCGCGGGGCCGGCGCTGGTTGAGGTGCGCAGCTCGGCGCAGGCGGTGTAGGCGCCGCGCCGCGCGGCGCTCCCGTGGCGCCGTTGGCAGCGTCCGGCTCGGACAGCCGCTTCATGGGCCGGCATCAGATCCGACGGAGCCCGGGCACCGGGCCGGGTCCGGCGCGCTCGGGATGTGGTGACTCGTTTCGGCCTCGACGCTGATCGTCGGCGGCAGCGCCGAAGCTTCGCCGCCCTTGGCGCACGCTGAGGTAGGCGAAGGTCTTCATCTCGCAACCTCCTCGATCGCGGCAACGATGCCGTGTAGGCACCGCACCGTCGAGGGGCATACATCTAGAGGAGCTCGGCGATGAGCGCGGCCGCGTTGGCCGCGCCGTCCGGATCGATGGTGCGGTAGGAGGGTTTGCGGCTGATCGCGCTGGCGATCGCATCGGCAAGCGTCTCGGGGCTTGCGTCTTGGTAGTC
>JBBQFH010000136.1:0-1585 GCA_038321865.1 Gemmatimonadales bacterium | reverse complement strand
CTGGAGCTGGAATCACGCCACGCGGACGGCATGTCCCGCAAGGTGGCCTGATTATCCCGGATGCGGTCTTCCGACATCGCCCGATTGCTGGCACTTGCGACCATCTGGAGCGCTTCGTTCGTCTTCATCCGCGTGCTTGCGCCGGTCCTCGGCCCGGTATGGGTCGCCACCTGCCGCCTGTTGCTAGGCGGCGCGGCGCTCGCACTCGCGTTCGTCGCCACTGGCCGGCATCTCGACGTTGCGCAGCACTGGCGCGCATACCTTTTTATCGGCGTGCTCAATTCCTCGCTGCCGTTCCTGCTGTTCGCCTATGCCGCGCTTGCGCTCCCGGCGTCGTACCTCGTGATCCTGAACGCCGCATTGCCTTTGTTCGGTGCGCTCGTGTCCGCGGTTTGGCTCGGTGAACCGATCAACGCCGCGAAGATGGGCGGGCTCGCGGCCGGTGCCGCCGGCGTCATGCTGGTGAGCCGGGCGGGGCCGGTGGTACCCGACGCGACGTTCGCCGTGGCGGTCGCGGCGAGCCCCGGTGCCGGGTTGTGTTATGCGCTCGCCGGCGTCTGGCTCAAGCGGCGCGGCGGAGGACTGCGCTCGATCGCTGTCGCCGGCTGGAGCCAGCTGCTGGGCGGGTTGGCGCTCCTGCCGTTGGCAGCCATGGCGCCCGTTCACGGGACAATAACCGTCGCAGTCGTGATCAATGTGCTGTTGCTCGCGCTTGTCTGCAGCGCGATTGCCTATGTGCTGTACTTCCGCCTGATCGCCGATGTTGGCCCGACGCGTGCCATGACCGTAACTTTCCTGATGCCGGCGTTTGGCATGTTATGGGGTCATCTGTTTCCCGATGAGACCATCACGTTACCGATGCTTGCAGGTGCGGTGCTGATCGTTGCCGGAACGGGCGTTGTGTTGCGTAAGCGGCAGCCTGGCTACCAGTCATCGCCGTGAGAACTCGCCCATGAGCGAGCCCGCCGACCTGTCCACGGCGGCCATTGCCGACGCGCTTGCACGCCTGCTGCGTCTGCAGCGCAATGCGTTCAACGGCGAGCGCTACCCGGACCTCCGGACACGGCGCGACCGGCTCGAGCGCCTGGTGGAGATCACCACGCAACACGAGGATGAGCTCGTCGCGGCGATCGAGCAGGACTTCGGCCATCGCTCGTCGCATGAAAGCCGGCTCGCCGAGTTGTACATTGTTGCCGCCGAAGCGCGGCACGCGATCCGACGCCTTCCGCGCTGGATCAAGCCGCGTCGCGTCGCGACGCCGTGGCACCTCCTTCCCGCGCAGGCACGCATCGTTCGCCAACCGCTCGGCGTTGTCGGAGTGATCAGTCCGTGGAATTACCCGGTGCAATTGGCGCTCGCGCCCGTGGTCGCGGCGCTTGCCGCCGGCAATCGCGTGATGCTGAAGCCGTCGGAAGTGACGCCTGCAACGTCGGCGCTGCTGGCGGAATTGGTCGCCGCGAACTTTCGGGAAGATGAGTTCGCCGTCGTGGCGGGCGATGCCACCGTCGGCCACGCATTTGCATCGCTGCCGTTCGATCATCTCTTCTTCACCGGCTCGACAGCGGTCGGCCGGCGGGTCGCCGGC
>JBBQFH010000135.1:0-1587 GCA_038321865.1 Gemmatimonadales bacterium | reverse complement strand
CAACCGGACCGCAGCCCCCTGGTCAACAGCCTGATCGGCGAACACGGCCCGATGTTCCGCATCTTCACTCCGGAAGACCTGGCGGTGATCCGGCGCTGGATCGCCTCCCTGCCCGGGGCGGGCGACGCCGCCAAGACCGTGAACGACCGCCCCCGCACCCGTTCGGCGGCCGGTCACGCCGGCCCGCGGGCCGAGGTCGGATCACACGCGGCGGCCGGTGCCGATCGCGAACCGGCCGACATCCGCGAGGCCTTCCACCGGCTCACCCGGCGCGAGGACTCGCCGGGGCTGCGCCGCTGGGCGCTCGCCTACGTGCGGCAGTGGCTGGCGCGCTCCCGGTGGAACCTGCCGGACGCCGACCACGTACCGCCCAAGGACTGGGACCCGGAGAGCCTCAACCTGTGGATCCATGACACGCACGAGCGGCAGGCCCAGGAGTTCGACGCCACCGGCCGGCACCTGGTGCCGCCGCGCGAGGAACTCATCGACCGGATCGTCCAGGGCGGGCTGCGGGCGCTGATCGACGGCGCCTGGCTGCAGGGCTTCACCGACTACGGGCACGCCGCCTCCGACGTGGGCCGGCTGCTGTTCCAGATCTACTGGGACGAGCTGGGCAACGGCGACCTGCCGATCAACCACACGGTCCTGTACCGGGACCTGCTCGAGGACATGGGAATCCGGCTGCCGCACGTCGCCACCCCGGAATTCGCGCAGTGGCGCGGCTTCCGCCCGGAGTCGTTCGAGGTTCCGGTCTACTGGCTGACGATCAGCCGGTTCCCGCGGACCTTCCTGCCCGAGACGCTCGGCCTGAACCTCGCCGAGGAGCTCTTCGGCGTCGGGGGCAGCCTGCGCCAGACGCAGCTGAACCTGAAGGTGCACGGGTACAACACGCTCTTCTACGACATCCACAACACCATCGACAACGTGGCCAGCGGCCACTCCGCGTGGGCGATCGACGCCATCGGCACCTACATGTCGACGGTGGCCCGCACCTTCGGCGCCGATGTGCAGGCCGAGACGTGGCAGCGAATCCGGACCGGCTTCTACTCCGCGACCCCGCCGTATTACGTCAACGGCCTCATCGCCGACAGCCTGGCCGCGAACGGAAAGTCGTCATGACGATTCTGGTGGCCGAGCACGACGTCGACCGGCCGAGGCAGCGAGCCGACTTCGTGCGCGACTCGCTGCCGGCCGAGGGCCTGTTCGCCGGCAAATCGTGGCGGATGTCGCCCGAGCCCTTCACCGTCGACCCCAAGCTCGGCAAGCGCCTGGAAGGGCTGGGCGGTGCCCTGCACCGCTTCGTGCGCGCCGCCCACAAGCTCTACCTGGAGAGCGCGGCCGGCCGCGAACCCCACTGGATCGCCGACTACCTCGACCTCGGCAAACCCAAGGAACTCGTCGAGTACGCCCGCAGCGGCGCGCCGAAGGAACTGCCGCGGGTCATCCGCCCGGACCTGATCCTCACCGACAACGGCTTCGCCATCACCGAGCTGGACAGCGTGCCGGGCGGCATCGGCCTGACGGCCTGGCTCAACGAGACGTACACGAAGCTGGGTTACCAGGTCCTCGGCGGTCCCGTCGGCATGC
>JBBQFH010000134.1:0-1597 GCA_038321865.1 Gemmatimonadales bacterium | reverse complement strand
CGGCATGCTGGGCAACCTCTTCCTGATGTACACCGATGGCAGGCTGGCGGATTACGCGGTGACCGACCCGCCGGCGCCCTCCAGCACGGCGCCCTCCAGCACGGCATCCGCTTCGCCGGCGGGTAGCTGACCGATGACGATTCACACCCCCATTCCCTCGCGACGGCGCGGCGTGCCGGCCTGGGGCCTGTGGCTCACCATTTTCCTGCTGCTGGTCGGCGGCGTCTATTTTGCCTCGAACCTGAGCGGCACCAATCCGGCCCTCGCCGGCGGTATTCGGGCCAGTGGCTCGGCGGCACCTGGTGGGGTGGATATCGCGGCGGCACTGGGCGTCGCCAAGAAGGCCGGCTGCCAGGGCTGTCACGGGCAGGAGTGGACCGGCGGGATCGGTCCGAACCTGGTGGGCATTGTCAACGGGCCCAAGACCCCTGATCTGACGGCCGTGGCCAAGGCCCATCCGGACGACTGGCTGCAGCTGTGGATCGCCGGCACCGACCCGGCCGTCGCCAAGATCAACCGCGGCCCGATGCCCAAGTTCGGCGACGGCACGCTGTCGCCTGACGAGATCGACACCATCGCGGCGTACCTCAAGACCCTGAAGTGACCGATGCGGCCGACCGGCCGCCCGACCGGCCACGGAGCGTTCCGGTCCTGATCGGCGGGGCCGAGATGGGTGAGATCGATGAGGCCGCGCAGAGACTGGGCCTGGCGGCCGATGCCCTCATGGAGAGCGCCGGCGCGATGGTCACCGAGCTGTCGCTCACCGAGCTGTCCCGCCTCGCCGAGCCGCTGAGCGGCCCCGGCGGAGCGCTCGGCGCACCGCCACTGGTGGTGGTGCTGTGCGGGCCGGGCAACAACGGCGGTGACGGCTTCGTGGTCGCCCGTCGCCTGGCCGCAGTCGGACGCCGGGTGGTGTGCATCCTGGTGGCCGATGCATCGCGCGTGCGCTCGCCGGCCGCGGCGCACAACTGGATGGTGCTGCAGGCGATGGCCTCGGCCGGGTCGCTGGAGCTCTTCGTGGCACCAACGCCCGAGCTGCTGCTGCGGCTGCGACCGCGGCTGGCCCAGGCCACGCTGCTGATCGATGCCCTGCTCGGCAGCGGCGCCTCCGGTCCACTGCGTGAGCCGATCGCGAGTGCCGTGGACGTGCTGAACGCGGTGCGCACCCATGCCGACGCCGCGGGGCGGCCGTGCGCCGTGCTGGCGATCGATACGCCGACGCGCATCGACCTGACCGGCGGCAGCCAGTCGGACCCGGTGGTGCGCGCCGACCTGACGGTGACCTTCCATCGGGCCAAGGCGGGCTTTGCCCTGGATGCCATTGCGCGGCGGCTGGCCGGTCGCTATTTCGTGGCGCCCATCGGCATTCCGCTGGAGGCGGAGCACGACATCGTGCCGCCCGACGGAGAGTTCCCGCCGGCGCGCATCACGGAGATCACCTGGGGCGAGCCGGTGGCGCCCGACGAGCCGGCGCATGCCCGGCCGGGCGACGGGATCGGGGCTGGACCGGGGATCGAGTAGGCGGCTCAGCCACTCCCCGGCTTGCGCGCAGCGGATCCGGCGGCACACAGGGGACAGTCGGCCGGCGGCCACGAGG
>JBBQFH010000133.1:0-1637 GCA_038321865.1 Gemmatimonadales bacterium | reverse complement strand
CAGAAATGGCCCCGGATGGCCGTAGCGTGCTGGTGCTGGCAAATCTGGGCCATCCAATGGCCGATACGCGCCAGCCACAGCAAATCCCGCCGCCCGCCGTATGCGACGGTGGGACAAGAGGGACCCGCCCGCGCACCATCGAGTGCGGACAGAACCACCCAGAGGAGGCAACAGATGGCAGTTGCGCACGGCACTCGCGTGAACAAGGTCGCCTGGGTTGACCTTGCCACCTCAGATGCATCGGGAGCGCGCGAGTTCTACTCGAAGCTCTTCGGCTGGAAGGCCGAGGTCAACCCCGACCTGCAGTACGGCGGCTACGCCTTGGCGAAGCTCGAGGATGGCGGCGAGGACGTGGCCGGGATCGGTCCGACGCAGTCGCCAGAGCAGCCGACGGCGTGGTCGGTGTATATCGGCACTGACGACGCCGATGCCCTCGGTGAGAAGGTGAAGGCCGCGGGCGGCACCGTGGTCGCGCCGGCTTTCGACGTTGGTCCGCTCGGCCGGATGGCCGTCTTCCAGGATCCATCGGGCGCCTTCATCTCGGCCTGGCAGCCGTCGGGGATGGGAAGTTTTCGCACCCACGATGCGGGCACCTTCACGTGGGCGGAGCTCAACGCGCGCGGCGTCGACAAGGCGATCCCGTTCTATGAGGAGCTCTTCGGCTGGACCGCCAAGACGAGCCCGATGGCCGAGGGCCAGCCGCCCTACACCGAGTTCCACCTGGGCGAGCACGATATCGCCGGCGCGCAGGAGATGAACGCGGCAGCTCCCGCCGAGATGCCGAGCTACTGGATGGTCTACTTCCACGTCGACGACGTCGACGACTCCTACCAGCGCGCGCTTGACGCCGGGGGCCACGAGATGATGGCGCCGGACGACTTCCCGGGCGGGCGCTTCGCGGTCATCAGCGATCCGCAGGGCGCCATATTCGGTCTCCTGAAGATGGCCTAGCGGGCGGTTCCTCGGCCGCGTGCAGACCGGCCGATGCACCGGCCGATGCACCCGCCGATGCACCGGCCGGTGCCTGCCGTCAGAGCCGTTCGTGCACCCGTGTTGCACGAGGCTCGTGCTGCCGAAAGGTGCTGACAGCGGACGACCACCCGACCGGCATCGATTCGCAACCAATTTGGTTGCGAATCGCTCTGGCTGTTGCCGCCGCGCGAGTCGGCGCCTCTAGACCGGCCGTTCGCCAGCCGCGAGGATACCGGCGTGGAAGCCACGCCCCCGGTTCGTCGCGGCTCGGCCGAGGTCCGCATGCCGGTCGGCCGGGTGGTGCTGCCCATCGGCCTCCTGGTGATCGGGGTCGGCGCGATCGCCTACTACGTGGGAGCAGCGCAGATCTACGGCTGGATCGTGCCTGGCACGGTCATCCGAGCCGCCGTCGCATTGACGTACCTGGCCGCCGGGACGCTCGCGTGGCTTCGTCGGCCCGAGTACCTCACCGGCCGCGTCATGGTGCTCACGGCCTTTCTCGTCCTCCTGCCGCCGGCTGCAGCGATTCAGCGGGAACGGCGCCATCTACGCCATCGGGAGCGCCTTCGGCGGCATCTACGAGGCGGCGCTGGGCTACCTGTTGCTGACATATCCGTCCGGCCGTCCCGGCTGGAGTCACCGGGCTGGCCGCCAGGGCGCTGAGC
>JBBQFH010000132.1:0-1673 GCA_038321865.1 Gemmatimonadales bacterium | reverse complement strand
ATGTCGTAGTTGGCCGTCCCGATCACCGCGTCGATCCTGGTCTGGTTCGCACCCAACATCGTCGAGCCATTGTTGTTGTCGTAGGGATCGTTGGCCGCCGTGCAAGCCACGCCACCGCAACCGGTGTTGTCTCCGGCAAAGGTGATCAGGTTGTTGTTGGCCACGATATTCATGTGGATCGCGACGTCGCGCTCGTAGACGCCGTTGACGCGGTTCATGATCAGCACTTCGGCAGCGAGCGTGCCGGCGATCGTGTTGCCGCCAACGGCGACCGCATACTCGTTGGTCGCGGCGAGCGCCAGCCGGTAGGTGCGCAACTGCGTGCCGGAGATCACGCTCGGCACCGCGGCGCCGCCGGTGTCTGCCCGGACCACATCGGGAACCGGTTCATCCTCGACGTGGCAGACGAACGGCTCCTTCGACGGCGCGGCATCGCGCTTCCAGTAGGTGACGTAGTGGGCGCGATCCGCACTTGCGTACGGATCGATCAGCACCGTTCCCGAGGGGGCCAGCACCATCGCGTGCAAGCCGGAGGGCAGCCAGTCGAAGCGCACGGTGGCGGCCGGATCGTCGAGCCCCTGCGCACGATAGGTCTTGAGTTCCGGATACTGCTTCGCCAGGCCCGGCTCGATCACCGGCGACTCCTCGAACCGGAAGCGGGCGAGGCGCCCATCGGGCATCGGCAGCGTGATGACCGGCATGTCCTCCGGGGCGGCGCCGCTGAACTCCATCGGCGCGGCGGCGAGCAATGCGACGAGTGCATCCTGATCGAGCCGCATCGTCCGATAGCGCAACGGCACCACCTGCCGCTCGCCGGCGGGCACGATCGCCGCTTCGCTCACCGGTGTCCATAGCAGCGCGCTGACGCCCGTGGCGCTGGCATTGCTTGCCGCGAAGATGGTGCACATCGAAAGCAGCGCGACCACGATGCTGCGATACCCGGCGCGGGAAGTTGATCGTTTCGTCGAAAATGCCATACCTGCTCCGTAACCAGGGTTTCCCGCTCCCGGCCGGACGGCGAAGCGATCGGATCGCGCGAATTATATCCGCTCCCGATACAGGCGGGCCGCACGATTGTCGGCAGGTTGCAATGTCCATCGACCGTGGCTGCCGCCGGCGGCGTGTCCGCCCTGCGGCAAACCAGACCTGTGCTGGCACAGGGCGGAAAAGCGCGGCGCCACCGGCCATCGTCGCAACGTCCGCGGCGCCCGCCGCGCCCGCCGCGGCCCGCCGCGGCCCGCATCGTGGCGTGCCGGTTTACCCCTTCTGCGCCGGATCGACCGCGTACACCTCCACCGCCGCCGCCTTGCCGCGGAACGGCACCGGGCCCAACGCCTCGACCCTGATGTCCGCACCCAGTGCGGCGCGCGTGGCGTCGTCGATCAGGATGGGGCGGCGCGCGACCTTGGTGTGGGCCTCCAGCCGCGAGGCCAGATTGACGGTGTCGCCGATACAGGTATAGGTCGCCCGCTCGTTGGTGCCGGCGTAGCCTGCCACCATTTCGCCCGAGGCGATGCCGATCCCGATCCGGATCTCGGGCTTGCCGATCGCCACCCGTTCGAGGTTGAACAGTTCCATCGTCTCGAGCATCTCGAGGGCCGTGCGCACCGCCGCGGCGCAGTGCTCGGCCAGTGGCACCGGCGCGCCGAAGATCGCCATCAGCCCGTCACCGA
>JBBQFH010000131.1:0-1675 GCA_038321865.1 Gemmatimonadales bacterium | reverse complement strand
AGCATGGCGGCGATCCGGCCCGGCCGGCGCGGGTCGCGCACGCCGATCGTCCAGGGCCGGCCGCGCCGGTCGCCGATGACGCGGCTGTCGCCGCCGGCGCTCACCATCGCGTGTGCGTTGCCGCGCCGGCGCAGGATCGCGGCGGCGTTGTCGACCGCGTGGCCCTTGGCGAAGCCGCCGAGATCGATGCGCATTCCCGGCTTGGCGAAGCGGACCGTGCCGGCCTGGCTGTCGAGCACCAGGTGGCGCCAGCCGACGGCGGCGCGGGCCCGGGCGATCTCGTCTTCGCTCGGGCGAACCTTGTTGGGGTAGTCGTAGAGCTGGCCGACCGCCGCGTAGGTGATGTCGAAGGCTCCACCCGAAAGCGCCGAGAACTCGGCGGCGCGAACGATGAGGCGCGCCATCTCGGCGCCGACGGGAACCGGCCCGGCGCCGGCATCGCGATTGATCCGCGAGAGCTCGGAGTCTTCCTTGTGCGGGCTCATGGTCCGGTCGATGCGGTGCATCTCGTCCATGACCGCGGTGATCGCGGCTTCGCCGGCGGCACGCTGGTCGGCCCTGAGCTCGACCGTGATCGCCGTGCCCATGATCGACTCTTCGCGCTTCAGCCACGCGCCGGACGATGCCGGGGAACGGAACCGGCTCAGCACCGGTGCCTCACGTGGACCTGACTCGGGGCTGGCAAACACGGCGGCTTCGCTTCCATCCGGATGAGGGGCGCCGGCGACGAATGGATACGAATTCCGGCCCTCTCTCCCCACGCAGGTGACGTGCCCGTGCCCACGGCCCGCCGGGTCCGTCAGGAAACGGCACTATTCGCCCGCTGATCCGCGACCCGGCCCGGCGCCTGCCCATCCAGGCGACAATTTTTCACGCTCGTGCGTGCAGATGCGTCGGATGTTTCCGGACGCAACAGCGTGGCGCGACGACCGCCCGGGCCGCGCTTGCCGCGCGCGGTCAGCGCGACGCCCCGGACCCGAACCAGATGCGATGGAAGACGCGATCGCGGTCGACCAGCAGGTGCTTGAGCCCGCCGAGCACGTGCAGGGCGACGAGCGCGACCAGCGTCCACAACAGGATCTCGTGGATGCCGAAGAACAGCTCGGCGAGATCGTGGTTCGGCTGCGCCCACCGGGGCGTCGCCAGGCCGAACCACTTCACGCCGGACTTGCTGTACGAGGCGCCCAGGTAGCCGGTGATCGGCAGCGCCAGCATGAGGACGTAGAGCAGCACGTGCGTGATCGACGCGAGGCGCGCGCTCCACGGCGGGCCGGGCGGCAGCGGCTCGGGCCGGTGCGTCAGGCGCCAGAGCACCCGAACGACGACCAAGGTGGCGATGACCAGCCCGATCGACCGGTGCAGGTCGAAGAACACCTCGGCGCCGGGCTCGTGCTCGATGAACATCATTCGCCAGCCGATCGCCGTCGTCAGGGTGATGAGCAGGGCGAGCAGCCAGTGCAGGACGATCGCCGTTCGGCTGTAGCTCCAGGCAGAGGGGGAAAGGGCGGCGTCGTTGCGAGCAAGGCTCATGGGGTTCGGCTCTTGGTGCGGTTCTCGCCGCGATTGTCCATGCCTCCGGCTGCTCACATCGAGGTGAATCGATGAGTCCCTTGCCGAGCCGCGGAAGGCCTGTCAATGTCGGGTGCGCGACGGCCTGCAGAACGAAAGGCAGATG
>JBBQFH010000130.1:0-1682 GCA_038321865.1 Gemmatimonadales bacterium | reverse complement strand
GACTGCGGGTCAAAAGCGCGGGCCGGATTCCGATCGGGTGCGGAACGTACATGCCTGGGTAGGTCGAGTAGAACTCGATGCTGCCGCCCGTGTAGAGCGCTTGTTCGTCCTGGCTCAAGGTGAGGAAGGTGCCGCGCAGTGGTGGCGCGGCGCCGGGTCGGAACAGTTGGGCGTCTTCGCTGTCGGTGATCCACACGAGGTCGAGGGCAGCCAGGTCTCGGGCTGCGGCGGCGGAGTCGAATCCAGTGATCTCGTCATGGATAAACCTGGACGACTTGTGGATCACCACGCGGGCAGGCAGGGTCTTGTGCTCGCGCCGGTAGACGTCCAGGGCGGTCTGCAACAGCCAGTGGGCGTCCTCGGCGCTCAGGTGTGGCTGGCGGTCTTCGTTGCTGATGTGGGCGCCGCCGCCGCGAACGATGACGCCGTCGCCTCGTTCGTTGAACACGTGCGCGACGGCGGTGTCCAGGCTTCCGCCGCCGCTCCCGCGGTAGAACGAGATGCCGACGAAACAGGTGGTGAGGTCGGTCGCCGGGCGGGGCAGCCGCCACGGGACGCCGCCGGCCTTGTAGTACAGGGCGATGTGGAGATTCCAGGCTCGGCTCGCCTCGTCCTGGCGGCCTCGTCCGGCCGGTGGTGGTGTGGTCTCGTCCCATGTGCTGCGGCGCAGGATCTGCAGCGGCTGTCGCACATGCAGCATGCGGGCCTTGAGTAGGTCATGGAAATTCTCGAAGCCGCTGCTGGCGTTGTCGCTGCCGGTTCTCGATTTGCGATGGGCACGGGGGCCGCGACGTCGCTTGCGGGTGTCTTGGAGCTGGTCCGGACGGGCGACGAGGATGATATCGACACGGTTTTCCTCGGCGAGCGCACCGATTTCGTCGGCGTACAGGTCGACGGCCTCCACGATCGGTTCAGCGCCGGACCTGTTGGCGAGCGCGCGAAGAGGCCGCTCCGGCAGCTGGCGGGTGTTGCGGTCAGAGAACACCAACGTCGTGTGCAGACCGCGGTCGATGTCGCAGCCTGGGAACGACGGGAACAGGTGCGGGTACCGCTCGTCCTTGGCGGGAATGGGCTCACGGCAGCGTTCCAGCCATCGCCGAAGCCCGTCGAGCTGGTCCGCAGGGCCTACCAGTCCGATCCGTATGGCGGTGGGGGCACCCACGACGCTCAGGTCGGCCGGACCGTGAGCGGTCAGCCCAAACCGCGGGTCGACGTGATACCCGCCGCCGCCGAACTCCAGCTGAGGTTCGTCAATGACCTCGGCGCGCATCATGCCTGCCCTTCCCTTCGGCGGCCCGGCCGGCGTCCGGTCTTTGCACGTGCACGGCGGCTCGGCTCGGGCGGCGCAGTCTCTTGCGTCGGCGGTGCATCCTCGGCGTCGGGATCGTCATCGAGGGCGAACAGATCAGCGGATTCGATTCCGGCAGCTGCCAAGGCTGCTTCCACAGCAGCTCCGTCGTTGGGCTCGTCGTCAGTTGACTGAGCGGGAGTGGGCCCCCACAGTCGGTCTTCGATGCCGCGATCGACTTCGAATGCCTCCAGATCGCCGAAGATCAGCACTTTCTCGCTGGCGAACAGGTGCGGCTGCTGGGTGAAGTAGGTGGCCCAGGTCCTGGTCCAGCCCGCGACTGCTGCATGCCGGTCGAGGCGCTTGATACCGGCGAGCAAGGTATCGGCGAACG
>JBBQFH010000129.1:0-1703 GCA_038321865.1 Gemmatimonadales bacterium | reverse complement strand
GCAGGATGCCGTCCTGGTAGTTGCGGAACTCGGCCAGTACCAGTTCCAGGTTGCGCTGCTGCTCGTGTTCGTTGACCTCGGCCAGCAGTTCAGCCTGGGCTCCACCAGGGCGAGAAGCGTAACCTTCCGTAGTTGCCGCGCTCACGTGGCGTAGGCGGACCTTGGTTGCCAGCAGCCCGCCGGGGCGGTAGGCGAGCTCGAGTGCCAGCTTTCGCCGCAGCATCCTCAGGTTCAGGTGGTCGGCGGGGATCGGGGCGAGGCCGAGGCGTCGTCCTTCCAGACCGTTCACCCAGTCGCGGAACCACTGGTAGCGGGAGACGAATTGGAACCGGCCCAACAGTGGTTTCCCTTCAACGGGATCGTCGTGAAGCAGCTCGGCGACGCCGACCGCCTGGTAGGCGTCGTGGATGACGACCCATTCGTCGCCGATCCCGCCGAGGGGTTGGCCTTTGACGAGCTTGCCGGCCAGCCGGTATCGGACCAGGCCGGTCCCGTGCTCTTCGGGCGGGCGCCGGTAGCCGACCCGCAGTTCCATGAGTTCGCTCGCGCGCATCCCTGTGATCGACGCCAGCGTGAAGATCACCGCAGTTCGGGCGATGCCGATCAGGGCGGTGGCTTCCTCCCGGTGCAGGGGCTGTGTCCAGGCCACGGTGCCTTCGCCGTCAGCCCGCTGGACGTGGACAGCCGCCCGGCCGAAGGGCCGTTCCGCTCCGACCGCCTTCAAGGTCGCCTCGACCGGGCCGCGCAGGGCCGGCAGCCACGCGGAGTGGAACTGCCTGAACCCGGCCTGGCGGGCCAGGACACTGAACGCGATGGGTGTCAACGGGTCGTCGGCCGGCCAGCCGGCGTCGATCCGGTCCTGGATGTGGTGGCGGCGCATCAGCGGCAACGGCTCGCGTGCCTGCTCGTAGCCCGCCAGGATTCGGGTGATCTGCGTGAGCGGGACCTGGGTGGAGCAGCTGAGCTCGCCGGTCTTGGTCGAGTGGTTCCGGTCGGCGGCGTGAACCTGACCGGCGAGTTCGACGATGTGCGGGCCCATCACGTTCACCAGGTGCAGGGCCGCGGCCAGCGCCGGCTGGAGCACCTGGTCGCAGACCGGCTGGGTCTTGTTCTGCCCGCGGCCGCGGCTGTCGTCGGCGATCGTGGACGGCGCGGCTCCGCCCCAGGGCCGCGGGTCCGCCGGGACCCGGTCGGCGGTGAACAGGTCCCGGTAGTTGAGCAGGTCGGTCACGATCAGGGCGGCGAGCCGGCGTGTGCCCGAGCTGCGTTCGCCGACGGTGATGCCGGCTGCGTCCCGCTGGTAGCGGCGATGGGCCAGGTAGGCGTCGCAGTCGTTCGTGCTCACGTCTTGGAGGCTGGTCACGCCCTGTGCGGGCAGCCAGGCCATGAACCGGACGAGCTCGGCGAGCCGGCCGTGGCAGGTGCTCACGTGCAGCGGGGATCGGTAGGCCCGTGGGAGCGTGGCCACCGCCTCGTGGCGGGGAGCCAGAAGGGCCAGGACCAGTTCCTTCGCGACCAGCCGCCACCGCAGATCGTGGGCGGTCAGGTCCCACAGATCGGCCTCGAAAACCGCTCGCCGTGCTCCCTCGGGCAGGGTGAGACCGGCTTCACGGCAGACATCGGCACCGGCGAACATCGATCCGCCGGCTGCGGCTGGGGCCCTGAACGCGCCCATCATGGTCATCGCGTGGTCTCCTCCGGCC
>JBBQFH010000128.1:0-1718 GCA_038321865.1 Gemmatimonadales bacterium | reverse complement strand
CCGAGTCTGCGGGTAACGGCCGCTATTGGCTAGACTGGAAGGAGGAGTCCGCGCCCGGAGAGCAACCATGGCAGCCAGAACCAGTCCCTATGTTGAGCGCATATCCGCGCGCTGGCCGAAGCTGCGACGGCCGGTTCTCGTCGCCGGCTTTCAGGGCTGGAACGACGCCGGTCAGGCGGCGACCGCGGCGGTGCGCTGGCTGGCGCGCCATCTGGACGGGGAACGGGTCGCGACGATCCTGCCCGATGCGTTTCACGTCTTCTCTGAAATGGAATCCCGACCCGTCGTGCGCCGTCGCGGCGATGAACGGGTGATTCGCTGGCCATCCCACGATCTGTTTGCGATTCGCGGGGACAACAGCTGGCCGGCAGACGTGGTTGCCCTGGTCGCCCACGAGCCGGAGTTGCGCTGGCGCACCTACTGTGAAGCGGTACTCTTTGTCGCGCGTGAGCTGCAGGTTGATACGGTGATCGTGCTGGGCGCGTTTTTGGCCGCCGTGCCGCATACTCGCGCCGTGCCTATCACCGGCTACGCCGCCGACGAGGGACTCTCGGCCATGCTGGAGTCGATGGGAACTCTCTCCACCACCTACGAGGGGCCGACCGGTGCGGTCAGCGTCCTCGCCGACGCCGCGGAGAACGCCGGCCTGCCTTCGGCCAGCCTCTGGGCGGCGGTGCCGCATTACCTGCCCACCACCGCCAACCCGAAAGCCGCGCTGGCCCTGCTGCGCGCCGTGCGCGACGTCACCGACATTCCGCTCGATCTCGCTCGTCTCGAAGACGCCGCCGCATACTTCGAGACACAGGTGAGCGATGCCGTTCGCAGCACGAGCGAGGTGGCCGAGCACGTGCGCGAGCTCGAAGCGACCGCCGAGGAGGCGGAAACCAGCCGCCGCTCGGAGGCGCCCGAGCTTCCCAACGCCGCCGATCTGATCAGCGCCTTCGAGGAGATGCTCCGACGAGGCCGCAAGGACGAACCCGGCGCATCGTGATCCGCGCTGCGGCCGCGGCAACGCAACCGGCCGGTGTCAGTCGCCGAGGTACTTGCGCGGGTGGCGGCCGTCCACGTTGCCGAGGAGCTTGCCGTAGATGTTGTAGCCGAGCAACTCTTGCAGACGCTCGGGCAGCTCGCGTACGATCGCCTTCGGCACGCCGAGGAAATGGTTTTCCTGCGGCCGTACCCAGCCGGCCGCGTACTCCAGGATCACGCCCAACCGCGGCTTGTCGGTCTGGTTGGCTCCGCCACCGTGGAAGACATCGCCAACGAAGAACATCACCGACCCGGCCGGCATGACGGCGCGCACCGTTGGCGTGTCCGGTTCCGGTCGCTCGCTGATCCACCTGTGGCTGCCGGGCACGACGTGGGTGGCGCCGTTCGCCTCGGTGAAATCGTCGAGCGCCCACATCGTATTGACAACCACCTCGGGATGCGGGCGGGCGATCGGATAGACGCCATCGTCGCGATGCAGCGTTTGAGCGGTTTCGCCGGGCCCGATCTCGATTCCCACCGGGGCGCTCAGCTGATATTGGCCGAGCACCCGATCGAGCACGCCCAGTAGAAGCGGGTGCGTGGCAGGACCGTCGAAGGCGCGGGTCTTGGCGAACAGGGCGTAGATCCGTCTTGTGGTGAAGCCCTCGAAGTCGTTGCGCCCGGCTGGGGTGCGCGCCAGTACGCTTGTTAGCTCGTCGCGTTTCGCCTGAACCTCGCCGGGACTCACC
>JBBQFH010000127.1:0-1754 GCA_038321865.1 Gemmatimonadales bacterium | reverse complement strand
GGTCAGGCGAGCGCGCTGGCGGCGCTGGTGTGGCTCGTACTGCTCGGAGTGTCTGTCCTCGCTATCTTCGGGGTGGACGCTGCCGCCGGGATTAGCATCGATCCCGTTCCGATCGTGATCTTCGGGCTGATCACCGGACTGGCGGCCGTCCTCGCCGCCATCGGCTTCATGCCGATCGCCGGCCAGAGCGCATCCGGTTCACGGTTGATCGCCAGTCGATGAAGAGCGCGGTTGGAAGTGCTTACGGCGCATGGGCCAATCGTCAGCCATTGCACGTTGGCGCCCGGCTTGCCGCCGCGGCGTAGCATGAAGGCGGTCCGCTTCATTCTCCCCCGGTGGAGCGGACCGCTCCTGATGTAGCGCCGGGTTCCGCCTCACAGTCGGCCAGGCTTGGCACCCTCCGCGTTGGAGAAGAGGGTTGCGCGATGACCCCGCTGCTGGCGTTGGCAGCATTTGCGGCGGGCGTGGTCATCGTCATCGTGGCCACCGAACGCCTGCTCGATGGGCTCGTCGGCTTGGCGACCGCCCCTTTGAGTCGCCCCGTTCGTGGCGAGCGTCATCCTCTCGGGCGCTGAGGCCGAGAACGTGGCCGTCGGGCTTGCCGCCGGCCACCGGGGAGCCGCGGACATCGCCCTCGGCACGGCCTTCGGGGGCGCAACGTTTCTGCTCTGCATGGCGCTCGGTCTCGGAGCGCTGATCGCGCCGCTCGAGGTCCGCGTGCCGCGCGGCATCGTGTTGCTCCTCCCAGCCGCCGCTCTGCTGGCGGGTGTGCCGGTTCTGTTCGCCGAGACGCCACGTTGGACGGGGCTCGTCCTCCTGGCCGGATTCGGACTCGCAATCTGGTACCTCGTCCGCGCGTCGCGCGGGCATCGCTGCATGGCGGACCGGGACGAGCGCACTAAGGATAGGCGGGTCGCTCGTTGTGGGTGGCCGCCGGGCTCACCGTGGCCGGGATCGTCGCGATCGCGGTCGGTGGCGAGCTCGTGGCCCTCCGTTCTGACGGGCTCGTGACAACGATTGGGCTGGGTGCCGGTCTAGTCGGTATGGTCATCACGCCGGCGGCGATAGAGGCCGAGGAGATCATCCGGCAGGTGATCCCCGCGCGGCGTGGCTATGCAGACGTCAGCGCCGGCAACGTGGTGGGCACGGTCCTCTATTTCTCTTGTTCAACTTGGGCCTCCATCGCGCTGCTGACCCCGGTCGCCGTGCCCAACCGCGTGAGGGCCTTTCGATTGGCCCTCTTTGTTGGCGGTCGCGGTCATCGCCGCACTGTTCCTCCTGCGCGGTCGAGTCGGCCGCCTCGAGGGGGCCGTGCTGGTCGGTCGTGGCCTCGCCTGCGCAGCGATACCTGCCGCAGTGTTGTGAGGCGGATAGCTCAGGCGCTGCGAACATGGCTCGTCTCAAAGCGAGGTCGCTGGTAGGCCTGCCTGAATTCCCAATAGTGGTGGATAAACCTCTTGTATTTGGCTTAGTCGCATGGCTAGTCTTACCGCCCTTGACTGTCCGCCGAGGAGCCGCTCCCTTGCATTTGACACGGACGACCAAAAGGCTCACGACATACCTAGGTGCCTCCTGGGCAATTCTGCTGAGCCTCATGCTGGTGTCGTCGGCGGCCGCGAACCACAACGGGGTTCCTTTTGGGTCATTCGCGTGCCAGACCTTCAACCCCGGCACCTCATTGCAGTTCACCGCCTGTAATAGCGTCGGAAACGATAAGAACCACTACATCTACAGATTCCAGTTGACCTTCGACA
>JBBQFH010000126.1:0-1770 GCA_038321865.1 Gemmatimonadales bacterium | reverse complement strand
GACGCCGAGGGGGTCGGCTCGTCGCCACCAAAGCTGAGCAGGTTCGATCAGCTGGTCGGACGACTGGCGCCGATCGGCCACCGGGTGGCCGAAGGATACGAGCACGGGATGGCATGGTGCCTGGCCCGGCCGCGGACGGTGTTCGCCATTTCGATCGTGACCGTGATCCTCACGGTGATCGTCGGCATGCGGCTCCCGCGCGAGATCCTGCCGCAGGTGGACGAGGGCGTCGTCGTCGCCGCGCTCAAGCTGCCCGAAGGCACCGCGATCGAGGAGACCGTGCGACAGGCCGGGCGCATCGAGACCGCGGCTCGGCGGCTCGGTGCCGCCAACGTCTATGCCCGCGTCGGCGCCGCGACCGATGAGGAGATGCTCTCCGGCGCCGATCCCGGCTCTTCCAGCACGGCTCAGCTCATCGTCCGGGTCCCTGACGGGAAGAAGGCGGGACCGTTCGCCGATTCGCTCCGGACCGCGGTGCCCGACTTGGCCCAGGGCGCGCTGGCGCTCGACCTCGCTGGCCAGTCGGAGTTCGGCAGTCTCATTGGCCGTGAGGGGCGGCTGGTGCGGGTGGAAGTATCGGCCGGCAAGTCGCGCGACGCGGAGGCGTGGGCCGGGGAGGCGCGGAAGGCGGTGGCGAAGCTCCCCTCGCTCGCCGATGTGCGCGATGCGTACAGCGGCACCCAGCCGCAGGTGGAAATCGCGCTCGAGCGCGAGCGGATCGCGGAACACGGAATCTCGGTGGACGAGGTGTCGAACGCGCTCGCCGGCGGGCTCGGCGGCGTCAAGGCGAGCGAGCTGCGCGAGACCGACCGCCGCACGCCGATCATGGTCCGGTTCGCCGGCAACGCCAACGAGGACCTCGCGATCGCGCTGGCGACGACGGTGCACGGCGTACCGCTGGGCCAGCTGGTGAGCGTGAAGGACGCGCGGGCGCCGATCGAGGTGGTGCGCGTGGGCCAGCGGCCGGTGTCGGTGGTGGAGGGCGTGGTGGAGCGCGGAGGGACCGCGCGCGCTTCGGCCGACGTCACCCGCACTCTCACCGCCCTGTCCACGCCGCCGGGCGTGCGCTGGGCCGTGACCGGCGCCGACGCCGAGCAGCGGCGGACCACCTCGGAGCTGTCCATCGTGGCGGTGTTGTCGGTCGCGCTGGTGTTCCTGGTGCTGGCGGGCGAGTTCGGCTCGTTCGTGGCGCCGACGCTCATCATGCTCACGGTGCCGCTGGCCGGCGCCGGCGGCATCTTCGTGCTCTGGCTCACGGGACAGAGTCTCAATGCGGTGTCGCTGATCGGCATGGTGGTGATGATCGGCATCGCCGACAACGACGCCGTCGTCAAGCTCGAGGCGATCCAGCGCTTCCGCGAACTGGGCTATCCGCTGGAGGAGGCGATCATGCGTGGCGGCCGCCAGCGACTCCGGGCGATCGCCATGACCTCGCTCACCACCATCGTCGGCGTGCTGCCGCTGGTGATCGGCGCGGGCAGCGGCGGACAGCTCTACCGGCCGCTCGCCGCCGGCGTCATCGGCGGGTCCATCACGGCCACGCTGGTCACCTTCTTTCTGCTGCCGACCGCCTATGCGGTGGTCGAGCGCCGGCGCGAGCGGAAGCGCGTCGCCGGTGCCGAACTGCTGCCGGCGGCCACATGATCCGCTGGGCCGTGGGGCGTCCGGCCGTCGTCTGGGCGATGTGCCTCTCGCTGCTTCTCTCCGGCGCCGTCGCCTTTGCGCGCCTGCCGCTGGCGGCACGCACGACGGTCGAGCTGCCCACTCTCC
>JBBQFH010000125.1:0-1817 GCA_038321865.1 Gemmatimonadales bacterium | reverse complement strand
CCCTGGCCACCGGCCTGCTCGCCGCCGGCGCATCGGGCCTGCCCCACATCTCCGCGCTCGAGCACTACAGCGCCTACGCGATCGGGGAGGCAGGGGTGATTCGAGTGACTCCCGGGTTTCCACCGACCAGCCGGCCTGCGGCCGCGGTCAGGGCGTCCGCCGGCGCAACGTGAGTGCCCCCAGGCCGAGGGTGGGTCGAAATCCGGTCGATATGAGGCTGTTGCGTTAGTCCTGGGTCTGTCCGGGTGGTTTAAGACGATCCGGTGATGGCTGAGAGCTTTTTGTCGTGTGATCGCGAGCAGGTGTATTTGATGCCGCCCAGCGTGCAGGAGTGGTTGCCGGTCGGGCATCTGGCGTGGTATGTGCTCGATGTCGTCGAGCGGCTGGATCTCGGCGAGATCTACGGCGAGTATCGCGTTGATGGCAGCGGGCGTCCCGCGCATGACCCGGGGATGATGGTTGCGTTGTTGCTTTACGCCTACGCGGTCGGTGAGCGCTCCTCGCGGCAGATCGAGCGTCGCTGTCGGGAGGAGGTGCCGTGTCGGGTGATCGCGGCCAACCGCGCCCCGGATCACACGACGATCGCGCGCTTCCGCGTCCGTCACGAGCGACGGCTGGCAGATCTGTTTGTTCAGGTGTTGGCGCTGTGCGCCAAGGCTGGGATGGTCCGTGTCGGCACCGTCGCCGTCGACGGCACCAAGCTTCATGCCAACGCCGGGATTGGCGCGAACCGCTGTTACCCGGCGATCCGTGACGAGGTGCAGCGGATTTTCGGTGAGGCGGCCGAGGTCGACGCGGCCGAGGATGAGCAGTTCGGTGATGCCTGTGGCGATGAGCTACCCGCTGAGCTGGCCGACCCGGTCTCGCGGCGCGCCCGCTTGGAACGCGCCAAGCGTGAGCTGGAGGCCGAAGAAGCGGCTCGCCAGGCCGAACATCAGGCCCGGATGGCTGCACGCGTGGAGCATCGCCAGCGGACCGGCTCTAACCCGAGGGGGCGTCCGCCCAAGGCGCCTGACCCGGCCGCGCTGGAGTCGGCCAAGCGCAACATCACCGATCCCGACAGCCGGATCATGTCCGCGCGCGGCGCGCACGTGCAGGGCTACAACGCGCAGGCGATCGTCGGCGAGGGGCAGATCATCCTCGCCGCCCAGGTGACCAGCAGTCCCAACGACAGCAACCAGCTGGTGCCGATGATCAACGCCGCTCGCGAGAACCTCGACGCGATCGACCACGACGCGGCGATCAAGTGCGTGCTGGCCGACGGCGGCTACTGGAACCACGACGACATCGCCGCCTTGGGCAAGACCAAGACCACCGTCATCGTGCCCACCGGCGATCCGCACCACAACGGTCAGCGCAAGCTCAGGCCGCGGCAGGGCACCGAAGCCAACCGCATCAACAAGATCCTCGCCACGCGCGCCGGCCGCCGGCTCTACCGCCGCCGCACCGCGACCGTCGAACCCGTCTTCGCCCACACCAAACACACCCGCGGCATCGACCGCTTCTCCCGCCGAGGCAACGACGCCGTCCAGGCCGAGTGGCAGCTGATCGCCGCCACCCACAACCTCCTCAAGCTCTTCCGCTACCAGCCCCAGACCGCCTAAGGGCCCCAACCGCCGCCCAACGCCGCCCGGGCACGCCGATCACGCGGCGATCCACACCGAAACCTCGCGCAGTACCCACCACCCCCAACGGGAGCACCACCACCGCGACCGAACGTCCCCGCACCCTTACGCAACAGCCTCTATGCGACCGCTATTCGCCCCACCCCCTCTCTCGCTTGCCCTGCCGTTCGCCCCGGCAGCTCCGCGACGGAG
>JBBQFH010000124.1:0-1818 GCA_038321865.1 Gemmatimonadales bacterium | reverse complement strand
TCGCGTGCGACGCGATCACCGACGCGGGCTTGACGAGCTCGTTGATCACGTACGAGGCTTCCGCCGGACCCGTCGTGAAGCCGTCGCCCATGTTCATCACCGCGAGCTTGGCCTGATAGAGGTTGCGGACCACGATCTCCTGGTCCGCGGTGATGCCGGTGTCACCCGAGAGATAGGCGACGAGGCCGTTGCTGAAGCGCAGGACGTAGCCGGTCGCCAGGCCGACATCGCCGGCGATGCCCGCGTCCTTCATGGCCTTGCCCAGCTCGCCGCCGATGTAGTCGGGATCGATGCCGTTGCTGTGCATCGCGGTCACCGTGGCGATACGCACGCCGCCGACGGTGACGCTGCCGCCGAAGCGCGCGAGCATCGAGTCGGCCGGGTTGCCGCCGTTGGCCTTGAGCTTGGCCGCGAAGAAGGGCGGCATCTCGCTGCCGGTGACGATCTTCGACTTCTTGGCCAGCGCGATCTCGACGGCGAGCGAGGTGGGCATGGCCGACACCGACATGTCCGGGCTCTCGCAGCTGCCCGAGTTCGGCGCCTTGTTGTGGGCGTTGCCGACGTGGTCGCCGTGCATGTGGCTCACCAGGATGATGTCGATCTTGCCGAGGCGCGGATCGCTCGCGCCGGCGACGGTGCGGCCCGGGTCGTAGAGGATGCGCGTGCCGTTCGGGTCCTCGAAGACCAGCGCGCGGTCCTGCGGACAGAACTCGCCGTCGATGCCGCCGAGCGGCGTCACCTTCACGGTCTGCGACAGGACGGGAAACGACAGTGCTCCGCCGACGGCGGCAAGAGCGGCGAAAGCGGCGAGACGGGTCGAGCGATGCATGGACTCTTTCGTGGTGCGAGCAAGGAGCCAAGCTACCATCGCCGCATCGCCGGCGGCTACGGGGAATGCGCTCACGCTCGCCGCGCCTTTCTCAGATCTTGCGCAAGTACGCCAGCAAGGCCGGGATCTCGCCTGCCGTGAAGGGCCGATCGATCACCGGCGGCGTCACGCCGGGCTTGGTCGTCAGCAACGGCGCCGCCGGGTTCTGCACCTGGACCCGCTTGAAGAACTGGGTGTAGTGGTCGAGCATCTCCTCGAGCGTCGCCGCGGTGTTGTTGGAGAAGTAAGGCGCAGTCCGGCTCAGCCCGCGCAGGCTCGGGATGTCCAGGTGCTGGATGTCGCCGGGGCCGCCCGCGGCCGGATAGCCGGTGAGCAGCAGGCGTCCGGGGTCCGAGGTCGTGATCCGGGTGACGCACGGCGGCTGCGCGCCCCCGCCGCCGCACGCCGTGCCGCCCGGCGCGACGCCGCTGTTGGTGATCTCGTAGGTGCGCACGTTCTTCATCTGGCTGGCGTTGCAGCGCTTGAAGTCGAAGCGCGGCGGGCTCGCGGTGTCGACCGGCCGCGGGCACGCGGTGGCGACGTCGTGATAGCGCACGAGGGCCGTCGGCGTGCCGGCCGTGCCTTGCAGGATGGGCACGCTGCCGCTGGGATGGCCGGCCTGGTTGCCGTGGCACTGGCTGCAGGCGCGGTCGAACACCAGCTTGCCTGCCGCCTCCAGCGGGTCGAGCGCGGGATCGGGATCGGGCAGCGGCGTTGCGCCGCTGACGATCGCGTCGGCGAGCACCTTGACGGCCGGCGACGAGAACTTGGCGTTCTGGAACGCCGCCAGGTCGTCGAGGAAGCTGGCGGGCGGATCGATGGTGGCGCCCGCATGACTGCGCAACGCGGCGAGGGCCTGGTTCTGCAGCGTGTCGATGCGGCCGTCGAGCTGGTAGCCGCCGCTGGGGTTCGCTCCGCGCGGCCAGACCGGGCCGAGACCGTCGGGGCCG
>JBBQFH010000123.1:0-1819 GCA_038321865.1 Gemmatimonadales bacterium | reverse complement strand
GCTCCCCGCCACCGCCGGCGAAGTCCGGCTGCGCGGTCAACGCATCGATTCGCTCGCCTCGCGCCAGATCGCTGCGCGCGGCGTGGCCCGAACCTTTCAGCACGTCAAGATGATCGAGGGCATGACCGTGCTCGAGAACGTTGCCCTCGGCGCGCACTTGCGCGGCCGGCGCGGCATGGTCGCGGCGATGCTGCGGATGGACCGCGCCGAGGAACGCAGCCTGATGCGCGAAGCCGAGGCGCAGCTGGTGCGCATCGGCATGGGCGCATCGATGCACGAGCTCGCCGGCAACCTCGCCCTCGGTCCGCAACGCCTGATGGAGATCGCGCGCGCGCTCTGTGCCGATCCGATGCTGCTGCTGCTCGACGAGCCCGCCGCGGGTCTCCGCCACAAGGAGAAGCAGGGCCTCGCCGACGTGCTGCGCCAGCTGCGCAGCGAGGGCCTGTCGATCCTGCTGGTCGAGCACGACATGGACCTCGTGATGGGCCTCGTCGACCGGGTCGTCGTGATGGAGTTCGGCACCAAGCTGATCGAGGGGACGCCTGAAGAGGTTCAGGCGAGCCCGGCTGTTCGGGCGGCGTATCTTGGGACGGAGCATTGATGATGCATCACGTCCACGGGGTGGAACGTGCGCTTCCAGCGGGGCTTCTTGCCTTTGCGAGGCCGCGCCGGGTTCCGGCCCGGCGGCCGGGTGACTTTCATTTGCTGGCCCAAATGAAAGTCACCAAAGCAAAGGGCCTGAACACGGATTTGGTCGGAGTAGATGGCTGCAAGCTGGCGCGGTCTTTGGAGCACCGTCGCACATCATTCCGTTTCCTCGCGGACCCTTCGTCGCGTTGCGACGTCATAGACCGTAAGTCGCCGCTGGGAGGTCGGCGCCGTTCAAGCGAACGATTCGGCCGGCTCGCTCAGTCCGCATTGCTCGTCCGTGAACGAAGCAAATTCGAGCCCCAAGAAGTACGACGCCGCTGCGCGGCGAGCAAGTCCACGAGGGAACGGCCCGAGCTCCTCGTTGATGACAAACCGCGAGCTCTTACCCAACAGATGTCTGGCCAGATCGGTATTCAGGCACTTTGCTTTGGTGACTTTCATTTGTGCCAGCAAATGAAAGTCACCCGCCCGCCGGGGCGGGACCCGGCACCCATGGGGTCAACCGTCCCGCCGGGGCGGAAACCCGGCGAGCGCCGCCGTTGTCAGCGTCGCCGGGCGCCGCCCAGGATGGAGCCGAGCACGCCGCGGATGATCTCGCGGCCGACGCTCGAGCCGATCGAGCGCACCGCCGAGCGCGCTGCTGCCTCGGCCAGCCCTTCGTGCTTGCCGCCGCGCGGCCCGGTCGTGCCGAAGATCGCGTCCTTCAGCCCGCCGAGCAGGCCGCCACCGGCATCGGCAGGAGCTGCAGCGGTGCCCGCGCCTGCAGCGTCGGTGGCGTCGTGTCGGCGGCGCCGTTGACGGTGGCCGTGTTGCTGTCGGCGCCACCGCACGCGGCCAAGGCCAAGGCCAGGGTCGCGGCCGCGACCACCGCCGGGGCTCGCGACCGTTGTCCGCGGCGTGCGGGCGAGCCCGGCCGTGCTGTCGATATCGTGCCCATTCGAGCCTCCTTCGCCGCCCCGGGGATCGGGGTCGAGGGAGGTTGTAGGCCGGTGGTCGTTATCCGACCGTTATCGATCAGCGCCGGCGGCTGCCGCCGAGGATCGAGCCCAGCACGCCGCGGATGATCTCGCGGCCGACGCTCGAGCCGATCGAGCGCACCGCCGAGCGCGCCGCCGATTCGGCAAGGCCTTCGTGCTTGCCGCCACGTGGCCCGGTGGTGCCGAAGATC
>JBBQFH010000122.1:0-1868 GCA_038321865.1 Gemmatimonadales bacterium | reverse complement strand
CCGGCGTGCCCCACGTCCCGTCGGCACGCCGCCGAACGATCCAGATCCCGCCCGCCGGCGTCAGGTCCATGAACGCGAGCGCCGACCCGTCCGGCGACCAGTCCGGCAGCGCTTCCTGCCGGGGCGACGATGTGACCTGCTGCCGCGGGCGCCCGTCCAGCGGCTGCACGTAGATGTCGCGCGAGCCATGCCGCCACGAGTGAAAGGCGACTTCCTTTCCGTCGGGCGACGGCACGGCGGCGAAGTCGTCGCTCGAGTCGGCGGTGAGCCGCTCCGCTTCACCGCCGGACACTCGCCGCCGATAGAGGTCCGAGTGGCCGTTCAGATTCGAGTCGTAGTAGAGCCACCGCTCATCGGCGGAGAGCCGCACCGATTCGACCACCTGATCGCCCCGGGTGACCTGCACCGCCTGGGATTCGATCACCGGCGCACCCGGCCCCGGCAGCGGAAGCGACCAGATGTTGCCGGACGCGCGGTACACGTTGTAGGCGAGACGCCGCCCGTCGCGGGACAGCGAGATGGACTGCGCGCCGAGCCCGACGGTGAGACGGCGTGGGACCGCCGCCGGGTGCCCATCCGCGCCGATCTCGATCGCGTAGATGTCGCGCGGCCCGTCGCGGTCGGAGATGTAGTAGAGCCGATGCCCGTCAGGCGACCAGACCGGAGACTGGTTGATCGACACGCTGTCGCTCACGCTGAACACCCGGCCGTTGCGCAACTGGCAGACCACGATCCGGCTGGGCGACAGGTTGCCGAAACTGCGCCCGAGCGTCAGATAGGCCGCGTTGCCCGCGGCGCACGCCAGCAGCGATGCATCGGGCGACCAGGTGCAGCGCACCGGTTCGAGCACCCGGGTGAGCGGCCGGGATACGCCATCGCGCGAGCGGAGGTAGATCGAATCGCCCGCGGCGTATGCGATCGTCGTCCCGTCCGGCGACCACTCGGCGGAGCTCACCGGCGTGTCGGTGCCGCCCGCCGGCACTTCCTGATGGGCCGCGCCGCCCGATGCCGGCGCGCTGAATACACCTCCTCCACTCAGAAAAAGAATCCGGGTGCCATCGGGCGACCACGACGGGAGACTCTGCACGTCCGTGCTGTCGTCGGTGAGCGGAATCTGCCGGCCGCCCGCAACCGGCCGCACGTAGATCCGGGTCTCCACCGACGTCCCCGCCGCGTAGGCCACGCTCCGGCCGTCCGGTGAAATCGCCGGGTGGATCTCGAGCCCGGGATCGGACGTCACCTGCTGCGACTTGCCGAACGACACGGCGGACGCGGCGCGCTGCGGACGGAGCCAGCTCCATGCCGCGAGCGCCAGTGCCACCGCCGCGAGCGCCCAGCCGGCGAGCGCCACCGACCGCTGAATGGCCGGCGCGGCGCCGGTGGAGCGCCGGGCCGCGTGACTACCGGTTCCCCGTCCCATGAGCGCCGCCGCAAACTCCGCCGCGCTGGCGTACCGGTCGGCGGGCAGTTTTTCCAGTGCGGTGAGCACCGCCTCCTCGACCGCCTCGGGCACCCGATCGCGCTGGCGCCGGATCGTGGCCGGCCGGTCGGTCATCACTTTCGCGACGATCGCCTGCGCGGTGGGGCCGCTGAACGGCGGCTCGCCCGTGAGCATCTCGTACGTCACGCAGCCGAGTGCATAGACATCGGTGCGCGCATCGAGATCGCGCTCGCCCATCGCCTGCTCGGGACTCATGTACTGCGGGGTGCCGAGACTCATGCCGGTTTCGGTCATCCGGGCGCCGCCGCCGGTCTTCGAGGCGGCGAGCGCGATTCCGAAATCGGCCACCAGCGCGTGGCCGCCATGGAGCAGGATGTTCTCCGGCTTGATGTCGCGGTGGATCACGCCGTGCTGGTGGGCATACTGC
>JBBQFH010000121.1:0-1916 GCA_038321865.1 Gemmatimonadales bacterium | reverse complement strand
CCGGCACGAGCCGGACCCGGCGTAGGTACTCGGGCCCGTCGAGGACGACGAGCACCGGCGAGCCCGCCCGGGGGGCGCCGATGTCGCGCAGGCGGATCGGTTGCATGCGGCCATCGTGTCCGTCAGCGGGCCAACGCAACCATGGTGCGCCGTTCGCACGTGGCAGCCGGCGGGTGCTTGAGATTGGAGCGGCCGCCGCCGATACTGGGGGAAGGCCTAACCAACGGCCGTCCGGTGACGTCTGAACACCTGACCGATTGAATCGATGAACGACCGCATGCTGAACCTGATCCCGCCCAGCGAGTGCGACACTGCGCGTGCCGCCGTGTCCTGCCGTCTCGACGGTGAGCTCTCCGAGCTGGGAGGCCGCCGGCTGGACGACCACCTCCGCGGCTGCCCGGCGTGCCGCGTTCACGCGGCCGAGCTCGACGCGATCGCGCGCAGGCTGAGGGCCGCGCCGCTCGAGCAGCCGGAGCCGATCCTGCTCGCGCCCCTCCGCCGCCGTCTCGTACGGCTCCACACCGCCGTGGCGGCGGCCGTTGCGGTCGGCGTCGTTGCGGCCTCGTTCGCGGTAGGAGGCATGATCGGCATCCGAGGCGTGACCAGTCCGACAGCTGTGGGCACCACGAGCGTGGCCGACTTCCTCGGCGTCCGGGCCGACTCGAACCAGCAGCACCTGCTCGCCATGGCGCCCCTCGTGCCGCGCACCTCGCTCCGCGCCGGCAGCGTCGTCGCGGTCTGAGCCCCAGCGGCCGCGCCTCCGACTGGCACATTCCCCGGCTCCTAACTAAGCTACCGCGCCGTCGTCTACTACGTGACGGGACGCCCCACGGGTGTCGGAGATAGCAGGCGCTGCCGTACGGTTCGAGCTCCCGGCGCACTCAATACGGAGGGAATTGATGCACAGACGACTCTGGCTCTTCGCGGGAGCTGCCGCCGCCGTGCTTGGTGTCACGGCGTCCGCCACTGCGACGACCAAGGTCTCCGGGGCGGCGAGCATCTCTCGCGGCACCCCGGCTGCGATGCCGTTTGCCCAGGCATTCGCCAATACGCCGCGCACCGCGGCCGCCCGCAAGGCGAAGCTCACCACCATCTGGGCGGAAGAGCAGGACATCAACGGTTTCAACAACAACCTCAACTGCTGCAACCAGCTCGCAGGCGGCCTGGTCGGCAACTTCGAGGCGCTCCACGGCGCGTTCAACCTGAACGACAAGGGGCAGTACTTCCTCGATCTCGCTACGTCCGCCAAGGCCGACAAGAACGGGATCCACTACGTGATCAAGCCGAACGCGTTCTGGTACGACGGCGGTACCAAGGTGCCCGTCACGGGCAAGGACTTCCTCTACACGTGGCAGCAGCTCAGCGGGTCGATCAAGGCGAACGACCTCGCCAGCACCGCCGGCTACGACCAGATCGCCAGCGTCAGCGGCGGCGGCAAGGCGGTCACGGTCAAGTGGAAGAAGTGCCCCGCCGGCGGCCCCACGGCTGACAACCCGTGCGGCTTCTACGCCGACTGGCAGGGCCTCTTCGGCGGCCTGTACCCGGGCTTCGCTCTCCAGGGGCTCGACTTCAACAAGATCTGGACGAACTGCATCTGCGACGCGGCAGGGAAGCCCGTCTCGAACGGCCCCTTCTATCTCGAGGCGTACACGAAGGGTCAGGGCACGGTTCTCAAGAAGAACCCGTACTACTACAAGCCCGCCAAGCTGAACGAGGTCGACTTCAAGTTCATCGCCGACTCGAACACCGAGGTGCAGGCGATGCGCGGTGGTGAAGTCGACGGTCTGATGTCACCGACGTTCGGCCAGAACCTCGCCCCGCTTCAGACCACCCCGGGCGTGACGTTCACGGCGACGCCGGGCTACTACTTCGAGCACCTCGACCTGAAGCTCGGGCCGAAGGCGCAGAACCCGCTT
>JBBQFH010000120.1:0-1932 GCA_038321865.1 Gemmatimonadales bacterium | reverse complement strand
CGCAGCTTCCCGGCGTCCCGCCCGTCGATGTCGCGACCTACGGGGCGGGCCGGGGCGCAGCGATCTGCCTGATCACGTTGCTCTCGGAAGGGGCCAGATGACCACGTCGCCGGCCTCGGGGCTGAGCCTCGGCATCGACATCGGCGGCTCCAAGCCCCACGGCATCCTGCTGGACGCGGACGGTGCCCGCCTCGCCGAGAGCGTCCGGCCCACCCTGACCGGGCCCGACGGCGTGGTGGCCACAGCCATCGCGGTTGTCACCGACTGCCTCGGCCGGGCTCCGGCGCCCGCGGGAGCCATCTCGATCGGCGTCGGGATCCCCGGCCAAGTCGACCCGGGCACAGGCCTGGTGCGGACGGCCGTCAACCTCGGCATCCACGAACTCGACCTGGGGCAGCGGCTGACCGCAGCTCTCGGCCTGCCGGTCACGATCGAAAACGACGTGAAGGCCGCAGCCCTCGGAGCCGCCAACCACCTCGGGCTGGCCGGCGGCGACCTCTCCTACCTGAACTTCGGCACGGGCGTGGCCGCGGCGGCTGTGGTGCGCGGACGCCTGGTACGCGGGCACGGCAACCTTGCCGGCGAGATCGGGCACATTCCGGTCGACCCGGCCGGCGAACGCTGCCATTGCGGCCAGCGTGGCTGCCTCGAGGTAGTCGCCGGCGGCGGCCGGATCGCCGCCCGGCTGGCAGCCCTCGGCACCGGGATGACCCTCAGCACTCTCGTACAGGCCGCGGAGGGAGGCGATCGTGGCGCCGAAGCCGAGGCCGAACGGCTGTGCGCAGGGATCGCGCTCGCCGCTCAACTCGTCGTGCTCACGCAGGGGTCCGAAAGGGTGGTTCTCGGTGGCGGTGTCATCCACACGGCGCCGGGCCTGGTTCCGCGCGTTAAGGCAGTCCTGCTCGCCCGGGCGGCCGAATCGGAGTTCCTCGCGTCTTTACACCTCGCCGACCGGATCACGGTGATCCCGTCCGACTACCCGGTGGCCGCGATCGGCGCAGCACTGGTCGGACTGCGGCGCACCCAGGCGTTGCCGCTGGCACCGATCGGCTGATCAGCCGCCGGAGGCGTCAGACTCTGCGTCCGCGATGTCGGCGTCGCCGAGCTCGGCAGAGTCCAGCCAGCCGTAGGGCATGACGACCTTGTCACGTGGCGTGCCCTGACGTCCGCGCGGTGCGCCGAGCTCACCGGCGGGGTACTCGACCTCGGCGTCCAGTTGTGCCAGCAGCGCGTCCAGTTCGGCGAACGAGCTCACCATGGCCAGCCCGCGGCGGAGGTCGCCGCCCACGGGGAAGCCCTTGAAGTACCACGCCATGTGCTTGCGAAGGTCGGTGAGGCCGTGTTTCTCCCCGTGGATGCCGGCCAGGAGTTCCGCGTGCCGGCGCACCATCGCCGCAACTTCGCCCAGGGTCGGCAGCGTGCGCCGCTCTCGTCCGGCGAACGCGTCAGCGAGGTCGCGGAACAGCCAGGGGCGCCCCAGGCAGCCGCGTCCGACCACGACACCTGCGCAACCGGTGGCTTCGATCATGGCCATCGCGTCCGCTGCCTCCCAGATGTCGCCGTTGCCCAGCACCGGGATGTCAACGGCCGCAACCAGGGTGGCGATCGTCTCCCAGTCCGCCACCCCGGAGTAGGCCTGCTGGACGGTGCGGGCGTGCAGCGCGATCGCCGCACACCCGGCGTCCTGGGCGATGCGGCCGGCGTCGAGGTAGGTGAGGTGGTCGGCGTCGATGCCCAGCCGTGTCTTCATGGTCACCGGCACGCCGTACCGGTCGGCGGCGGCAACCGTTGCGCGAAGGATCGCTGCGAGTCGGTCACGCTTCCACGGCAGTACTCCCCCGCCGCCACGCCTGGTGACCTTGGGGACAGGGCAGCCGAAGTTGAGGTCGACATGGTTCACGCCGAACTCGGCGCAAAGGATCTCGGTTGCCC
>JBBQFH010000119.1:0-1961 GCA_038321865.1 Gemmatimonadales bacterium | reverse complement strand
GCGTGCCCGGTGCGGCGGCGATCGCCGCAAGCGTGGCAGCCGTCCACGGTCCGTCGGCGGCGCGCGCGTCGAGCCGGGCGAGACGTGCGTGCAGGTCGGCGCGCTCGTCGTCGCTCAGCGCCGCCTGCTCGCGCAGGACGGCGCGGGGATCGACGCCGCCGGTGCGCAGCCGGATCCGGTACAGCTGCTGGTCGCGCTTCGGCAGGAAGTCGAACAGCGCCTCGCGCGATGCGAAGCCGGCGAGCCGCGCGTCATGGTCGGTGACGTCGGCGTCGGTGATCGCCTCGACCGAGTCGATTGCGAGCAGCCCGATCGACGTGCGGAGCGTGCCGCCGGTGCGCACGGTGGGACGCTTCCAGCGCCGGAACGCGCGGTCGATCTCGCCGGCCACGATCCGGTCGAGGTGCTTGCGCGCGATCAGCATCGGCTCGCGGCGGGAGCCTGCCTAGGAGGCCGTCAAAGAACCCGGGGTCCATCCGACGTGGGGAGGACAATTCGGGGATGGCGATGGGTGTTGCTCGGTCGGGGTCGGAGACGTTGCAGTTTCAGGTGGTCTGCCTTGATGAGTTGGTGGCGGCGGATGATCGGTATCGCCGGATCGAGCGGGTGATCTCGTGGCGGGCGGTGCGCGCGTCGGCGGCGTCGTTCTACGCGGCGGATGGTCGGCCGTCGGTCGATCCGGCGGTGTTGTTGAAGCTGTTTTTGGTGGCGGCGATCGAGGGCCGCCAGTCGATGCGGGAGACGCTGCGGCTGGCGGAGCGTGATCTGGCGGTGCGGCGGTTTCTCGGCTACGGGTTGACGGAGCGACTGCCGAGCCATGCCACGGTCAGCTACGCGCAGTGCGTGCGGTTTGCCGAGAGCTCGGTGTTCGAGCAGTTGTTCGTGCAGGTGCTCGCACAGTGCCGCCAGGCGGGGCTGCTTGATGGCTCGCGGCTGGTGGTGGATGCGACGCATGTGGAGGCGAACGCGGCGTTGAAGAGCCTGCGTGCTGATCTCGTCGAGGTCGTGGAGGGTGACGACGAGCCGGCTGACGGCGATCCGCCGGTGGCCGGGCCGGGGCCGGCGCTTCGGCTGGCCGAGCCGCGGCGGGGTGCGACGCCGAGGCGGCGCGCGTCGAATCAGACGGCGGTGTCGATCACCGATCCGGATGCGAAGCTCAGGTTCAAGCCCGGTCACCGCTCGCACCTGGTGCATCGCGCGCAGATCGCGACCGACCCCAAGCATCGGGTGATCGTCGCGGTCGTTGCCGAGCACGCCACCGGCAGCGAAGCGGCGGTGCTGCCGGTGCTGGTGCGCCGTGCCCGCTTTGCCGGCCACGGCGTTGCCGAGCTGTGCGCCGATCAGGGGTACGCGTCGGCAGCGACCTACCAGGCGCTGGAGCGGCTCGGTGTTGAGGCGTATATCCCGCCGCAGCCGCGGATGAAGGGGGTCGAAGCGCTCGCCGCGCGGGCGCGGGTACGGACACCGGTCGGGGTGGCCTGCGCGATCGACCGGATGACCGATGGCGAAGGTGCGATCGGCGAGTTGAAACTCTGTCACGGCCTCGGCCGGGCGCGTAGCCGAGGCACGCCGCGACTGCAGATCCAGCTCCTGATCGCCGCGACCGCCGTCAACCTCAAACGGCTGCTCAGGCACGGCGATGCGGCCGTCGGCGGAGCCGCCGGAACCGGCGGAACTGATCACATCGCGGCCGCTCCTTCGGCGGCCAACGCCCAACCTGCCCGCCAACGGCTGACCCGCGACAGCCACCGCCTGATCCTCACCGCTGCACGCCGCTGGCGAGCAACCCTCACCCCACCAGCCCCCGCTTCTTTGACGGCCTCCTAGCCGCGATGGCGATGGCCGAGCAGCGCCGGGACCGTCGTCCGGTACTCCGCCAAGCGGTCGTCGTACAGCGCGCGGCGGCCGGTATCGGGCTGGAACCTCCGGGCCGGATGAACGACGGCCGCGAGGGCGGGCGC
>JBBQFH010000118.1:0-1973 GCA_038321865.1 Gemmatimonadales bacterium | reverse complement strand
AAGCTGACCCTCGAGAACGCGGTCGTCGTCGCGAAGAAGGAGGGGCTCGAGGAAGTCCAGACCCATGCTCGGGAGGGCGATCCGGCGGACGCGATCCTCGACGTGGCCGAGGAGGTCAACGCCGACCTGGTCGTGGTCGGCAACAAGGGGATGACCGGCGCCCGCCGCTTCTTGCTCGGCAGCGTTCCCAACAAGGTCTCACATCACGCTCCCTGCAGCGTGATCATCGTCCGGACCTCGTAGGTTCTGGGCCGCGACACAAAGGCCTCGCGGCGATAGACGCTCAGGCGGCAAAGCCGCCGCAATATGTGTGTGGAGCACGTGAGCTAGGGCGTCGTCGCCGCGGCGGCGTTGATGAGGCCGGCGCCGTACTCGTTGTCGCGCCCCGGCGTGCCGAGGTCCCGGGCGGTCTGCTGCAGCCGCGCCAGCACCTGGGCCGGGGTCGGGTCGGCACCGATCACGCCGGAGGCGATCACGAGCGCTGCGACGCCGGATACGTGCGCTGCCGACATCGATGTCCCCTCGTAGTACCCGGGGATCTGGAACTGCTTCGGTGCGCCGGTCGCGAAGGTGACTTGGTAGATCGGCCTGTCCTGGCTGATCTGCGTGCAGCCCAGGGCCGGCAATCCTCCGCCGGGGGCGACGAGATCGACGCGCGGGCTGATCTTCGAGTAGGAGCCGAGGCCGCCATCCTCGGTCGTCCCGCCGACCGCGATCGCATGCAGGTCGGCGGCAGGCATCGTCACGCAGCCGCGCGGCTCGTCGTTGCCGGTCGAGGCGACCAGCACGGCGCCGCGGATGCTCGCGAAGCGCATCGCCTGCGCGACCGGCGGCACCGCGTTGCCGCAGCCGAAGTTGAAGCTCATGTTGATCACGTCGGCCCCGTGCTTGGCGGCGAAGCGAATCCCCTTGGCGATCCGGTCGGCATGCCCGTTGCCGAGCCCGTTGAGAACCCGGATCGGCATCAGCTTGGCGCCATAGGCAAGCCCGGTGAGCCCGAGGTGATTGTTGGTCTTCTCGGCAATCGTCGAGGCGATGTGCGTGCCGTGCCCGTTCACGTCGAGGGCCAGCGGGTCCTTGCCGACGAAGTCGTGGCCGGGGACGAACTGGTTGGCTCCGAAATCGGGACTGCGCCTAAACCGCCCCTCGTCCTTGAAAGCGACGCCGGTGTCGAGCACCGCGACGGTGACGTCCTTGCCTCCGGCGCGTCCGGCCTTGCGGAGGTTCTTCCAGGCGCCCACCGCGTCGATCCCGCCCGCGGACTGCTGCTCGAGCGCCGGAGTTCCGGGTGCGCAGAGGCTGCCGCAGGGAAGGAAGTTCCACTGCAGCTGCGTCCAGCCGGAGCGAGCGCCGCCGGCAGGGGGCACGGTTCCCGGATCGTTTGGCAGCCCCGAGGCGGTGGCGACGTAGTTGGGCACCGCGTAGGCGACCTCGGGGTTCGAGCGCAGCGCCGCGATCGCCGCGTGGACCCCAACGCTGTGCGGCAGCCGGACCGTGCGGCCGAATCGCTGCCCGTCGAAGCGCGCGATCAGCTGACCGGGGACGAACTCCGGCGCCAGGGCCGGCTGCGATCGGATCTCCGCCGAGGCCGCGGGTGCACCGGCAAGCGCCGCGGGCAGCGCCGCGGTGGCGAGCAGGGCAATTCTGGCGAGTCTGGGGGCTCGTCTTTTCATGTCTTGCTGAGGTACCTGAGGAAATGGCCGGCTCAGCCGCCCGGCACGATTGCAAACACCTGCTTGGCGGTGAAGTTGCCGTTCGGCGCGCCGCCTCTATCTTGACGGTGGTGGCCGATGCGACCGCAGTCTCCGACGCCGCCTGGATGCAGGAGGCGATCGGCTACGCGCAGCGTGCCGGCGAACATAGCGACGTTCCGATCGGGGCGGTGGTCGTGCGGGCCGGGGAAGTGATCGGCGCTGCCGGGAATGAGCGCGAGCTGCGTCGGGACCCGACCGCTCATGCGGAGATCCTGGCCC
>JBBQFH010000117.1:0-2031 GCA_038321865.1 Gemmatimonadales bacterium | reverse complement strand
CGCCGTGTCCCGATCAGCTTGTCGGCCTTCGACGTGCCGGTCTTCGTGATCCCGACCGTCGAGGTCGTCGTGCGGGGCGGAGTGGTCTTGGGCGGGCTCGGGGTTGACGATGTCGCCGGTGGGGTCGACGGCGCGGACACTGTGACCGAGGCGGTGGCGGTCTGCGTGAGCTTGTCGCCCGGCCCGGTGGTCGCGGTGGCAACGACGGTGTTCGTGAAGCTCGCCGTGACGCCGGCGAGCGTGCAGGTGTAGGTGACGGTCAGGTTCGGAGCCATGAAGCTGAGCGTGTCTGCGAAGGCGCTCGGCGGCCCGCAGTTCGGGGCGAGCCCGTCGCTGATGCCGACGGCGTACAGGTAGGCGCCGCCGCTGTTTGTGACCGAGATCGTAAAGGTGGCAGTCGCGCCGCTCGCAATCGTTTGTGCGGACGGGCTCACGGCGACGACGAGCGAGCTCGATCCGCCGCCGCCTCCACCGCCTCCACCGCCTCCACCGCCGCCGCCGGACGAGCCACGGCAGCAGGAGCGTCAGGTCGATCCGGCGTGATGCGAGCGGGCGGGTCGCGCGCAACGCGCGGCCCGTCCGGTCCTGAAACGGGTGTCAGCGCCGGCCGCGGTAACTGGGCAGCGCGAGCTTGAAGTGGATCGCGGCGGCGCGCAGCGCGAAGCCTGCCGTCGCCGCGATCGCCGCGGCGACGAACAGCGGCAGACCGGCGAGCAGCAGCGCGACGTATAGTCCGGCGGCGAGCGCCGCGGCGGTGACGTAGAGTTCGGGGCGCATCAGGATCGACGGCTCGCCGGCGAGCACATCGCGGATGATCCCGCCGACGCAGGCGGTGACCACGCCCATCAGCGCGGCGGGGAGCGGCGGGACACCGTAGCCGAGCGCCTTGGCCGCGCCGAACACGGCATAGCCGGCAAGCCCGACGGCATCGAACCAGTCGAGCGCGGCGTCGCTCCACCAATGCTGCGGCGTGATCCAGATCAGCGCGGCGACCGCGAGGCACACGCCGGCGGCGCGCGGATCGTGCGTCCAGAACACCGGCGCGCCGATCAGCAGGTCGCGCACCGTGCCGCCGCCGACGCCGGTGATAAGCGCGAAAAAGGCGAGCGTCACCATCGTCTGCCCGCGCTTGGCCGCCGCCAGCGCCCCGGTGGCGGCGAACACGGCAAGCCCGGCCATGTCGAGCCACGGCGCCGCGACGGGCAGAAAGGCGGGCGGATGGAGCATCGTTGGCGCGTTAGGCTATGCCCGTGGCGAAGGAAATGGCGGGAGCGGGGCAATGGACGGGGGATGCGCGTGCGGCGCGGTGCGCTATCGGCTGAGCGATGCGCCGATGGTGGTGCATTGCTGCCATTGCACCAGCTGCCAGACCGAGACGGGATCGGCGTTCGCGGTCAACGCGGTGATCGAGCGCGATCGGGTGGAACTGCTCGCTGGCGAACCCGAGCCGGTGATGACCCCAACGGATAGCGGCCGCGGGCAGGAGGTGTTGCGTTGCCCGAACTGCCGGGTCGCGCTGTGGAGTCACTATAGCATGCCCACGGCGGCGTTCGTGCGGGTCGGGACGCTGGATGCGCCCGGCGCGCTGCCACCGGACGTGCATATCTTCACACGCTCGAAGCTGCCCTGGGTGGTGTTGTCCGAGGGGACGAAGGCTTATGACGGCTTCTACCCCGATCCGGGCGAGGTCTGGTCGGCGGACGCGCGCGTGCGGTGGAAGGCGCTGGTGGCGGAGTAGGCCCCGGTTAGCTTGTTTCGCCTTCCTGTTCCCCGGCGAAGGCCGGGGCCCAGTTGGGGGACGCCGCGACGGGCGTTGCCGCGCATCTCATCGGTCATCCCGACTGGGCCCCGGCCTTCGCCGGGGAACATTGAGGAGTGAGCATGGGAGAAGCGACGCGGCAAAGCCGCGTCGTCGGTCGGGGCTTCTGGCTCCGCCGGCCGGTCTAGCCTCGAGCGCGGATTTAGCTGCGCTAAATCCTGCGCCGGCTAGACGTGGATCGCCTTGCCGCGCACCGCCATCGCCGCTTCCTT
>JBBQFH010000116.1:0-2046 GCA_038321865.1 Gemmatimonadales bacterium | reverse complement strand
ACTTTGGGGGCAGTCTTCGCCCACTGCTCGCCGGGACCCAAGGAGGACAGTGTGAAGCGGCATAGGTACAGCTACGGCGATGACCCCAGCCAGTGGGGCGAGCTCTTCCTGCCGGATGCCGCCGCAACCCAGGGTGTGGTGGTGGTAATCCACGGCGGCTACTGGCGCTCGCAGTACGGCGCGGAACTCGGCGAACCCCTGGCCAAGGACCTCGCAGCGCACGGCATGGCAGCCTGGAACCTGGAATACCGCCGCGCCGGCAACGGCGGCGGCTGGCCCCACACGTTCGCCGACGTGCTCGCCGGCATCGACAAGCTCGGCGACATTGCCGGTGAACACGGCGTCGGGCTGGAGCAGGTCGTGGCGCTGGGACACTCAGCCGGCGGCCACCTTGCGGTCTGGGCTGCGGGACGACGCCGCCTTGCCCAGCTCGGCGCACCGGACGCGGACCGCCAGCTGCTCCGCCGGGCCGACGACGGCGCGCTGCACCTCACCGGCGTCGTCAGCCAGTCCGGGGTGCTCAACCTCGCGGAAGCCGAACGGCTGAACCTCAGCAACGGCGCGGTCAGCAACCTGCTGGGCGGATCCTCCGACAAATACCCGAAACGGCATAAATATGCGGACCCGATGAGCGCGGTGCCGCTGACGGTCCCGGTTTATGCCGTCCACGGCACGGACGATGACACCGTCCCCGTGAGCCAGTCCGACTCCTACGCCGCGGCGGCCAAGGCTGCCGGCGCCCCCGTCCAGCTCCTGAAGGTCCCGGGCGACCACTTCTCGCTGATCGACCCGAAGGCCGCCGCCTACCGGAAGTGCCGCGAACTCGTGCAACTCCTGCTCGGCTGAGTCCCATCCGCTCGGGCCGCCGGCCGGTGGTAGCGTGACCCCTATGCAAGTCGAAGCTCCTGCGATCCTGCGCGCCCTGGCAGCGGGCTTCACCACGTTTCTCCGGGCCTTCGCGCCGCGCCACCCGGCCCAGGTCATCGTCCTCGGTTTCGCCACTGCAGTCGCCGCCGGCACCGGTCTCTTGTTGCTCCCCGCGGCTACGGCCGATGGCGGCGGGGCGAGCCCGCTGGATGCGCTGTTCACCGCTACCTCCGCGGTCTGCGTTACCGGCCTGATCACCGTGGACACCCCGGTTTTCTGGAGCGGATTCGGCCAGGTGGTCATCCTGGTGCTGGTCCAGATCGGCGGCTTCGGCGTGATGTCCTTCGGCACGCTGCTCGGGGTCCTGACCGCCCGCCGGCTGGGCTTAAGGTCCCGGATTTCTGCCGCCGCCGAGACCAAGAGCAACGGTTTCGGCGACGTTCGCCAGGTGCTGGTCGGAGTCCTGCTCATCAGCCTCGTCGTGGAAGCTGCGCTGGCGCTGATTCTCACGATCCACTTCATGGCCGGGTACGGCTATCCGCTGGGCGAGGCTGTGTGGCATGGGGTGTTCCACTCCATCTCGGCCTTTAATAACGCCGGCTTTGCCCTGTACTCGGACAACCTGATGGGGTTCGTCGGGGACCCCTGGATCTGCATGCCGATCGCAGCCGCCGTCATCATCGGTGGTCTCGGATTCCCGGTCCTCTTCGAACTGGGCCGGCAGTACCGGCGTCCGATCCACTGGAGCATGAACACCAAACTCGTCGTCGTCGGCTCGGGCATCCTCCTGGCCGGCGGGACCGTTTTCCTCACCGCCCTCGAATGGGCCAACCCGGCAACCCTGGGCGGTCTCCATCCGGCCGAGCGCATGCTGGCCGGCTTTTTTCAGTCCGTCATTACCCGTACCGCAGGGTTCAACAGCATCGACATTGCCCAGATGAATCCGGTGTCCTGGCTGGGCATGGACATCCTGATGTTCATCGGCGGCGGCCCGGCCGGTACGGCCGGCGGCCTGAAGATCACCACGTTCGCGGTGCTGTTCTTCATCCTCAGTACCGAGTTGCAGGGCGGGACGGCCGTGAACATCTTCGGCAAGCGCCTGTCCCGCGCGGTGCACCGCCAGGCCATTACGGTGGTGCTGCTGGCAATCGCCCTCGTCACCGGCTCCACAATGTTCTT
>JBBQFH010000115.1:0-2069 GCA_038321865.1 Gemmatimonadales bacterium | reverse complement strand
TCTACGCCAACGAGATCAGCGAACTCGTGCGGACCCTGATGCTCACGACCCTGCGGGCGGGCACCGGACAAGCGTTCCCGGACGCCGACCTCGCGGACTTCATGACCGACCGCACCGCCGAGCAGCGCCGGTTCCGGGCGGTCATCTGTAATCCGCCCTACACCCGGCACCACCTCCTTCCACCCGGCTACAAGGCCACGCTCAAAGGGGTCGTCCGAGCCGACACCGGGATCGAGATCAGCGGGTTCGCGTCCTTGTTCGCGCACTTCTACCTCCACGCGCTCGGACTGCTCACCGACGACGGACGCACGGCGTTCATCACGCCCGCCGAGTTGTTTGACGCGTCCTATGCCGGCCCCGTCAAGGCGTATGTCCTCGGGCACGCCAACCTGCGGGCGCTGATCCACTTCGCGGACGAACTGCTCGCGTTCGAGGGCGTGGATACTGCCGGGGTCATCTCGCTCACCGAGGCGGGGACGCCAGACGGCGCGCCGGTCGCGTTCGTGTCCGTTCGCCGCTGGCCGGGAACTGCCGAGATGCTGGCCGCGATCGCCGACGGGCCGGCGGAATACGAGTGGGGCACGGTCTCGGAGCGCAGCCGCGATGACCTCGCCAAGCAGCGTAAGTGGTTCCACGGGGACACCGTTGAGGCCCGCAAGGGCACGGTCGCCCTCTCGTCGGTCGCCCGGGTGATGCGCGGCATCGCCACCGGAGCCAACGATTTCTTCTGCCTGACGGACGCCGAGAAGACCGCCACCGGTATCGCCGAGAACCATCTGACGCCGGTGATCCTAAAGACGCGCGACGCCGCCGGCCTCGTGCTTACGAAGGCGCGCATCGCCGAACTCCGGCTCCTGGGTCGGAAGTCGTGGCTCTTCACCTGCTACGGCCAGCGGTCCGACTTTGACGGCACGCCGGAAGGCGACTACATCTCCGCCGCCGAGCGCGAGAACATTCACACGGGGAGCCTGGTGTCCAAGCGGAGCCGTTGGTTCGAGTGCGAGCGCCGGCCCGTGCCGCCGCTGCTCTACACCTACCTGGCCCGGGACAACCCGCGCTTCATTCTCAACGACGCCGGGGCCAACGCGCTCAACACCTTCCTCCACGTCACGCCGAAGAAGGAGATTGCGGGCGATCCCGTGACGCTCGCGTCGTTCGCGGCGATCCTCAACAGCCGGTTCGTCATCGAGCAACTCCGAACGGTCGGGCGCAGTTACGGCGGCGGAACCATCAAGGTCGAACCGCGCGAGTTGGACCGGCTGATGGTGCTCGACGCCTCGGCGCTTCCGCGATCGGTCCAGACCGCGTTGGCTGACCATTTCCGAGCCGCTGCTCGGGGCAATGACCAGGCCGGCCACTTCGCGGCCATCGGCGCGCTGATCGAACAGGCGCTCGACGACGCAAGCGGAGAAGCCGCCGCCTGATCCGCCGGGCCGCGATCAAGACCGTCTGGATCGCTCGCGCAAAGGTCCTACTTGCGGCTGGCTATCCGCACGCCGCCGGTGGCCGGGTGGCAAGATGGGCGGGTGAGGATCAGCAGCGAGCGAGAACTGGTGGCCGTGGCCCTGGGGCTGGGGGCGGCGGGGACTGGCGGGCCGCTGTCGGCGGCGGAGCGGCGGCTGGTGGTGGAACCGGTAGTGTCGGATCTCGGCGACGAGATCCGCGCCGGCGGTGATCCGCTCGGGGACGCGCTGATCGCCTTGCGCCCGCCGCTGGCGCGCCGGGCGGTCGGGGCGTTCTACACGCCGCCCGAGATCGTCGCCCCGATGGTGGCCTGGGCGCTGGCGCGGGATCCCGATCGGGTCGTTGATCCGGGCTGCGGCTCGGGGAGGTTTGCGCTCGCGGCCCTGCGCGCCAAGCCAGACCTGGCGATCCTCGCGGTCGACCTGGACCCGCTCGCCACACTGCTCGCGCGCGCCAACCTCGCCGCGGTCGGGGCGCGCAACACGGTCGTCCGCAATGCCGACTTCCTAACGGCGCGGCTGCCGGCGTTCTGGGGCCGGACGGCATGGATCGGCAACCCGCCGTATGTCCGCCACCACGACCTCACCGCCGCTGATAAAGCGTGG
>JBBQFH010000114.1:0-2077 GCA_038321865.1 Gemmatimonadales bacterium | reverse complement strand
GCGACCTCATCGCCCGTGCCAAGGCCGAGCAGGGCAAGTTCTCGCTCGGCAACGAAGGCCCGCGCACGTTCAGCGGCATGATCGCGCGGCTGTTCAACGCGCGCACGCAGGCCGGCGCCAATCTGGTTTCGTATTCCTCTGTCGGCGTCGGCACACAGAACCTGATGGGCGGCCACGTCGATGCGATGATCGCGGATCTCGCCTCCACCGCGGCGCTCGCGAAGCAGGGCAAGCTGCGCGTGCTGGCGACGACCTCGGCCAAACGCGTGCCGGGCTGGGAAAGCGTGCCGGCGCTCGCCGAGACATTGCCGGGCTTCGACATGGTCGGCTGGTTCGCCATCGTCGCGCCGACCGGCACGCCGGCCGTCGTCATCGAGCGCATCAACCGCGATGTCAACGCGCTGCTCAACGACAAGGAAGTCGCGGAGCGTATCGCGACGATCGGCCCGATCACCGACGGCAGCATGAACGTCGATGCGGTCGGCGGATTTTTGCGCGATGAGAACGCACGCTGGACGGCGATCACCAAGGAGATTGGCGTGCTGCCGGAGTGAGTTTGTGATTCGGCGTGGCGATGGCGAGTGCGACGGCGATCAGCATCGCGGCGACAGCGAAGGTGATCCGCATTCCGGTGGCGACGGCGGCTGGACTCGCCGCTGCGATATCGGTCACCGCTGATCCGAGCGCGAACACAGCACCCATCACCGATGCACCGGTGATGAGGCCGAGGTTCCGCGACAGGTTGAGCAGGCCGGAAATGACGCCTCGGTGATCGGGACGCACATCTGTCATCACCGCGGTATTGTTGGCCGTCTGGAACAGCGCATAGCCGACGGTGAGGAACACCAGCGGCCCGAGGTAGCCGGCGATGCCGAGCGTCGCCGGCAACAACGACAGGGTGAGCGCGCCTGCCGCCATCCCGGCCAGTCCGATCAGCGTCATGCGTTGCGTGCCGAAGCGGTCGGTAAAGCGACCGGCAGGCACGCCGGTCAGCGCCGCAGCAAGCGGGCCGACTGACAACATGAGGCCGACCATCGCCGCATCGAGCCCGAGCGTACGCGACAGGTAGAACGGCCCGACCACGAGTGTCGCCATCACCACGGTCGAAACGATGGCGCTGCTGGCGAGTCCCGCGCGCAAGCCCGGATCGCGAAACATCGTCAACCGGATCAATGGCGATGCGGCCCTGCTTTGCACGCGCAGGAACAGGCCACCGCCTGCGGCAGCGGCCAGCAACAGCGCCACGTTGAGCGAACCAAAACTGCCGCGGCCGATGGTCATCGCGAGCGCATAGCTGGCGAGCGTCAGCGCGAGCAGCAGCGTACCGACGTGGTCGAAGTCGGGCCGAGCTGACGTCGGACCACGGCGATCGACAGGCAGGTGCCGATGCGCGAGCAGCAGCGTCAGTGCGCCGAGTGGCAGGTTGATCAGGAAAATTGCGCGCCAGTCGAATGCGGAGATCAGTACGCCGCCGAGCGATGGCCCGAGCGCGGTTCCGATGGCGGACATCGTTCCTAGTTGCCCCATCGCGCTACCAGTCCTTTCCTTCGGCACGATCTCACCGACGAACGCCAGGGTGAGCGCCATCATGAGCGCGGCTCCGAATCCCTGCGCCGCGCGGGCCGCAATCAGCAGCCAGAGTGTCGGCGCCACGCCGCACAGGAGCGAGGACACGGTGAACAGCCCGACGCCTGTCAGCAGCAGTCGCCGGCGGCCGACGAGGTCGCCGAGCCGTCCGACGCTGACGATCAGCGTGGTGAGCGCGAGCAGGTAGGCAAGTACGACCCACTGGACTTCCTGGAACGAGGCGCCGAACGCATGTGCCAGTGTCGGCAAGCCGACGTTGGCGATGCTGATACCGAGGGAGGACAGCAGCATGGATAGCGACAGGCCGGCGAATGCCCACCTCACCGAAGATGTCGACGTTGAGCCTTCGGCGACCGTCTCACGTTGCTCGGCAATAGTTGCTTTCATCACGACTCCGTTGTCTGGTGGCTCGCAGGAAATGGAGCCGTCAGACAAAGTACTGCTTCGCCGGGCATGGCGGAAGACGCAGCATTTGCACTTTATTCATGCG
>JBBQFH010000113.1:0-2127 GCA_038321865.1 Gemmatimonadales bacterium | reverse complement strand
GGGCCGGCAGCTTTCCACCAAAAGCGAACACCACCGAAAACCCTGTCCTACAGCACATTCTTCGTGCTATGCCCAGATCGGCTCTTTATACTTCCTGATAATAAACCAAACAGGACACAAACTGCGATCGCCGTACACCCGACGTCACCACGAACATTGGGAACATTCGCGGCTCTCGACCCGCCCCGAGCACAACGAAAAAGGGCCGCCAGGTTGCCCCGGCGGCCCTTCCCGACCTCACTCCCGGAGGAGCGAAATTACTTGGCGGTGTTCGCCACGGCGTTGGCCGTCGCGTTCATGCCGTTCGCCGTCGCATTGGCTGTGTCCGCCGCCGCATTGGCGGTAGCGTTGCCGGCCGCGTCGAGCGCGTTGTCGGCGCTGGCGCCGGCATTCATCGCCGCATTGGTGTCGATGGCAACCGTGTTCTCGGTGGTGACGGTGTTGTTATCGACCGTGGTTTCGGTCTTCTTCTCGCACGCGGCGAGGCCGAGCGCGAGGACCAGAGCGGTCAGGGCAAGTTTCTTCATGATCGTTCCATTCCTTGATCGGTGCCGGAGGTTCCCCGACAGAGGCTCGGCCTGCCGTAAAAATCGGTCAGGCCAGCGCGCGGCATTATAGGGGTGTGTCACGTCACGCAATCGTCATTTGGTGCGGTGCGACGAATTGAGGGTGCTCGACGCCGCTCGGGAAGGCGGGTAGCGCGGCCAATAATGCTGTTTCGCCTCTTCTTCTCCCTGGCTTTGTTGATGCTCCACGTTCCTGCCGCGGCCGGTGGGTTGTCGGGCGGCGGCAACGCGATCCAGCCGGAACTGGTTGCCGAGGGCAGCGCTCGGCCCGGCCAGTCGCTCGATCTCGCCATCGTGATGCACACGACGCCCGGCTGGCACGGCTATTGGCAGAACCCGGGCGAGGCCGGTCTCGCGATGAGTGTCGACTGGCAGCTTCCGCCCGGCGTGACGGCGGCGCCGTTGCGCTATCCGGTGCCGACCAGGCTGCTTCTCTCGGGGATCGTCAATTACGTCTACGAGAAAGACTATGCGCTGCTGATCCGGCTGACGGTGCCGGCGGGGGCGAGCGGGATCCTCCCGATCCGCGCCAGGGCGCAGTGGCTCGCCTGTACCGAGGAGGTGTGCGTTCCCGAGCACGGGACGATCGCGCTCGACCTGCCGGTCGGTGATGGCACGCCGATCTTGCGTGACCGATTCGACGAGTGGCGCCGTGCGCTGCCGCGACCGCTCGCCACCACCGGGCGGTTCGCGTTGGACGCGGGGACGCTTCATCTCGCGCTGCCCCTTCCGGCATCGGTGACGGTCGGCGAGCCCTATGTTTTCCCGGGTGAGAACGGCCCGATCGATCTCGCCGCGCCGCAGCAGTTCCGCCGCCAGGGCGACTGGCTGATCGCCGACCTCAAGCGCAAGCGTGGCGCGCCGCCGCGTCTGACCGGCGTGCTCGCGCTCGGCGACGGGCGCGGCCTTTCATTCGAAGCGGTGCCAGGCCCGGTGCCGAGCGGCGGCGATAAGGTGGGCGAGGTCGGCATGCGCGCCGTGTTGCTCGCGCTGCTCGGCGCGCTGGTCGGCGGGATGCTGCTCAACCTGATGCCGTGCGTGTTCCCGATCCTCGCGATCAAGGCGCTCCACCTCGCCCGTGCCGGGGGGGACGAGGCCACGGCGAGGCGCGAAGCGCTGGCGTACGCCGCGGGGGCGATCGTCGGGACCGGCTTGCTCGGCGCGCTGCTGCTGGCAATCCGCGCCGGGGGCAGCGCGGCGGGGTGGGCGTTACAGCTCCAGGACCCGCGCACGACGGTGCTGCTGCTGCTGCTGGCGACCGCGATCACGCTCAACTTGCTGCGGCTGTTCGAGCTTCCGGTGTTGGGCGGCGAGGCGAGCCCGGTAGGAGGGTTCGGGACCGGCGCGTTGGCGGCGTTCGTGGCGACCCCGTGCGCCGGGCCGTTCGTCGGCGCGGCGCTTGGGACGGCGCTAGCGCTGCCTCCAGCGGGATCGATCGCGGTGTTTGCCGCGCTCGGGCTCGGGCTGGCGCTGCCGTTCGTGGTCGTCGCATTCGTGCCCGCGCTGCGCCAACGCCTGCCGCGCCCGGGCGCGTGGATGGCGCGGCTGCAGCGGTTTCTGG
>JBBQFH010000112.1:0-2129 GCA_038321865.1 Gemmatimonadales bacterium | reverse complement strand
GTCGCCCACTGTAGCGCCGACCTGGGCGGACCCGCCGACGGGCGGGCGCGGAGGCGGGCGAGCGCGGGCGGAGGCGGGCGCGGGCCGCCAGCCGCGGTTGGGCGGCCGCGCCGACGGGCGGACGCGGGGTGGACGCGGCCGCGGGCCGCCGGCCGACGTTGATTGTCGATACGCGGGCCATAGCGCGCGGTTTGACAATCAGCCTCGCGCAGCAGTGGCCGCCGGCGGCGGGAACACCCGGCGGTTGGTTAGACAACCTCGATCCGCGCCCCGTGACCGGCAGACCTCGCCAGCCGTCGGTCCCGGGTTACCAGTGGGCAGTCGAGCGCCTTGGCCAACGCGACGTACGCCGCGTCGTAGGTCCACAAGGAGTCTCGCAGTTGGAACGCTCGACGCAGTAGCGCCGAGCCGGCTGGCCAGCGGGTCACCGGCAGCCAGTCGAAGTCGGCCAGTAGGTCTAACGCCCGCGAAGCGCTCAAGTGCCCACCCAGGGTCAGTCCACGCATCGCGGATACCATCTCGAAGTCGAGCAGCGGGGGGCGTGCAGATCCTCGGCCGCCAATCGCCGCCGAAGGTCGTCCGTGCCATCGACAGCACTGAGCGCGTCAACAGCAGCGGCGCTGTCTACCACGATCACCGGCCGGGACTGCGGGATACCTGTCGGTCCCGTGCCGTCCGAGCCTGCGCGATCGGACCAACGGCCGATGCCTCAGCGCGTTCCGCCCGACTGACGGCCCGCTCCAGCACCTCGGCGACGGTGGGGCGTTCCACTTCCCGGGTGACAATGTCAAGTAGGTAGGTGTTCAGCGACTCCCCACAAGATGCCGCGCGCGCCTTGAGCCGGCGTCGCGTTTCCTCGGGCACGTTTCTGATCTACACCATGTTTGGCATGACTGCGTAGTACGTCGATATGAATGCAAGATGCATGTGCCGGTCCGCCAAGGCAACGGGGCGCCGGCCACGTGCTGATTGTCGATCCGCGGGCCATAGCGCGCGGATCGGCAATCAGCCTCGGGGTGGCCAGCCGGCGGCGGGATCGCGGAGCCGGCCGCGTCAGTCGTCGAGGTCAACCGCGCGGGTGCGCCGGGACCCGATCTCAGTGGCGATATCGGCAAGCACTGCGGGCGGTATCGCGGTGTCGACGGTCAGCGCCATCAGCGCCTCGCCGCCCTGGGTCCGCCGGCTCACCTGCATGCCGGCGATGTTGATCTCGGCCGCCCCCAGCACCCGCCCGACCGCGCCGACGATGCCGGGTCGGTCGTCGTACCGGAAGAAGGCCATGTGCCCGGCCGGTGCAATCTCCAGATCGTAGCCGTCGATCTCGGTGAGCTTTTCGATCTGGCGTACGCCGGTCAGCGTGCCCGACACCGACACCTGCTCGCCGGTGGGCATCGTGCCGCGCACGGTGATCAAGTTGCGGAAGTCCGGGCTGTCCGCCGAGGTGGTCAGCCGGACCTGTAGGCCGCGATCGGCTGCCACCAGTGGCGCGTTGACGTAGGTCACGGCTTCTTCAACCACATCGGTGAAGACGCCCTTGAGCGCGGCGAGTTGCAGCACCGAGACGTCCAGGGCCGCGATCTCGCCGCGAATCTCGACGTCCAGCGTGCTCGCCACTCCGCCGGCCAGCGCGGTGAAGACCCGACCGAGCTTCTCGACCAGCGGCAGCGCCGGTCGGATCTCCGGGGGCACCACCCCGCCGGCCTGGACATTGACCGCGTCGGGCACGAATTCGCCGTGCAACGCCAACTTCACCGACCGGGCTACGGCCAGCCCCGCCTTGTCCTGCGCTTCCACCGTGCTCGCCCCCAGATGCGGAGTGACTACCACCGTGTCGAGGTCGAACAGCGGACTACTGGTGCACGGCTCGGTGGCGAAGACATCGATCGCCGCGCCCGCGACCCGGCCTTGCTGTAGCGCAGCCGCAAGGGCGTCCTCGTCGATCAGCCCTCCCCGGGCGGCATTGACAATGCGTACGTCGGGCTTGACCAGTGCCAACTCGCGCTCGCCGATCAGCCCTAGCGTTTCCGACGTCTTGGGCAGATGGATGGAGATGAAATCGCTCTGCCGGAGCAGATCGTCAAGCTCCACCAGCCGAACGCCGAGCTGGGCGGCCCGCGCCGCCGGGATGT
>JBBQFH010000111.1:0-2190 GCA_038321865.1 Gemmatimonadales bacterium | reverse complement strand
CTTGATCAGCGGAATCGCGGGCGGCGACACGCTGAGGCTGCGATAGCCCAGTCCGAGCAGCAGGATCGCGCCGAGCGGGTCGGAGGCCATCTCGCCGCAGACGCTCACGGGAAGCCCCTGCCCGTCACCGACTTCCCGTATCGTGCGGAGTTGCCGCACCACGGACGGATGCAGCGGCGTAAAGCGCGCCGCGAGCCGGGCATTGCCCCGGTCCACCGCCATGGTGTACTGGGTCAGGTCATTGGTGCCCACGCTGAAGAATGCACTCTCCCGCGCGAGCAGATCCGCGATCACCACGGCGGCGGGCGTCTCGATCATGACCCCGACCGGGACGGTCTCAGCGGCGCGGACCCCGGCCGCACGAAGGGCCGTGGCCTCCTGCGCCAGCATCTCCTTGGCCTGCACCAGCTCGTCCACGCGGGTCACCAGCGGGAGCATCACCTGTACATCCCGGCCGACTGCCGCGCGCAGTACGGCGCGCAGCTGGGCGCGAAACAGTTCCGGCTGGTCCAGGCAGACGCGGATCGAGCGCCAGCCCAGAAATGGATTGGCTTCGCTCGGTGCCTTGAAGGCCGCGGGAAACTTGTCGCCGCCCAGGTCATAGGTCCGGATGATGATCGGGTAGGCGCCGAAGGCCGATGCCACACGCTGGAAATAGCCGGCCTGCTCATCCTCCGTCGGCATGGTGGCACGGCCGGTCACCAGGAATTCGGTGCGCAGCAGGCCCACCCCCTCGGCTCCATGGCGCACCGCGGCCTCGATCTCGTCGGGCAGGTCCACGTTACCCATGAGCGCGACCTTGACACCGTCCGGTGTGCGCGCCGGCTCCGCCAGGACCGACTCCAGCTGCAGCTCGAAGCGCTGCCGGCGGCTCACGCGCGCACGCGCATCCTCCAGCTCACCGCGCGTGGGCTCGAGCACCACGGTGCCGCTCTGGCCATCCAGCAGCAGCATCGTGCCGTTTCGTATCTCGTCCAGCGCGCCGCTGAGCCCCATCACCGCGGGGATGCCGAGGGAGTGGGCCAGGATCGCGGCGTGGGACGTGCTGGTGCCCTCTTCGCTGATCAGCCCGACGACGTGGTCACGGTCGAGCTGCACGGTCAGGCCGGGCGCAAGCTCGTGCGCCACGACGATGACCTGTTCATCGGCCGGTATCGACCAGAGCTCCTCCTCCTTTCGGCCCATCAGCCGGTGCAGCATCCGCATCTGGATGGCGTGGAGGTCCGCCAGGCGATCGCGCAGCTGTGCGTTCCCGGACGCGGAGAAGAGCTGCCGCAGCTCGAGCGCCTTGAACTCGTACGCGGTCTCGGCGCTGAGCTGATTGTTGCGGATCAACTGCTCGACCGAAGCCAGGAAGTCCCGGTCCTGCGCCATGAGAATCTGGGCGTCGAAGATGCGGGACTCCTCGGGACCGGCGCGCTCGAGTGCCCGTTGCCCCAGCTTCATCAGGTGGGCACCCACGACGCGCACCGCCGCATGGAGGCGGCGGACCTCACCCTCGACCTGGTCAGGCGTCACCGTCCGGTCGGGCACTTCGGGAAAGTCGAGCCGGACGACGAGCGCGGGCGCCCAGGCGACACCCGGCGATACGCCGATGCCCTGAAGCGATTGCGATTTGCTCATGTCTCGCCGAATCCCTGAGCGACCAGCTCCGCGAGGGCCGTCACCGCCGCGTCGGCGTCGGCGCCTTCGGCGCGGATGCTGACCGAGCTTCCGCACTCCGCCGCCAGCATCATGACCCCCATGATGCTCTTGGCGTTCACTCCGGAACCGTCCTTGGCGATGGTGATATCGGCGGCAAAGCGATTCGCGAGCCGGACGATCTGCGCCGCCGGCCGTGCGTGGAGGCCCAGCGAGTTGACGATCACCGCTTCGCGCTCCGTCATGTGGTCACCCAGCGAAGCAACAGCGTCGCGCCGAGCGCGAGCAGGCCGAAGCGCGGGGCCGTAAACCGGGCACCGAACCAGTTCGCCAGTGCCACGCCGACCAGCGCAATGAGCAGACCGCTGGCGGCGCCGGCGATGCCGAACGGGCGCAGCAGCCAGCCCGCCGCGACCGGAACGGCAGCGCCCACCGCGAATGCCGCCGCACTGCCGGCCCGGGTCGCGGCTCGCGGAACGAGCGACGCGCTGATCGCGCCTCCGACTCGCATCCCGCTCTCCAGCCCGGTTCGCAGGCCCCACCAGGTGA
>JBBQFH010000110.1:0-2202 GCA_038321865.1 Gemmatimonadales bacterium | reverse complement strand
TGATGCTCTATCCAGCTGAGCTACGGGCGCGCTGCCCCATCGGGCACGCGGCGACATAGGGTTCCGGCAAGAAGCACGCAACCCTCGCCAGCAGCGCCACCGCACCACGTTGCGCGCCCGGCCGAGCGATCTTACACGGGGCAGTCATGTCCCGCGCCCTCCCTTTGGCCGCCATGTTCGCCGTCGGTGCTTGCGCGGCACCCTCGGGCCCGACGCCGACACTGGCTCCCCGAGCCGCCGAAGCGATCGACCCGCGGGTCCCGGTGGTTGCCGCCACGGTTCAGCGCCAGGTCGATCCCACGCTCGCGTCCCGCCTGGCTGACCTCATCGGCCGCGCCCAGCGCGCAGAGGGTGCGTTTGTCGTGGCGGCGGGCGAAGCTCAGCGGCTGGCCGGATTCGCTGGCGCGCCCCAGAGCGAAGGCTGGATCGTCGCCCAGCAGGCCTTGACCACCGCAGTCGCGGCGCGTGCGCCAATTACGCAGGCGCTCGCCGACATCGACGCCACCGGTAGCGCTCAAATCGCCAAGAACGGCGGTATAGCACCCCCGGACCTCGCGGCGATCGAAGCTGCGGCGGCGCAAGTCGGCGCGATCGACCGCAGTCAGGCGCAGGTCATCGAGCAGCTGCAGGCGAGGATCGGCGGCTAGCCCTCACAAGCCCACGGCGCTCATCAGTCGCGCCGCATCCAGCGCATGGTAGGTCAGCACCCCGGTCGCACCAGCGCGTTTGAACGCAATTAGCGTCTCGAGAATCAGCGCGTCGCGATCCCCCACCCCAGCTGCGCACGCTGCCTCGATCATCGCGTACTCGCCGGACACCGGGTAGGCGAAGGTCGGCACGCCGAAGCGGTCCTTGATGCGAGCGAGCACGTCGAGATACGGCAGCCCGGGCTTGACCATCACCATGTCGGCGCCTTCGGCCAGGTCCAACGCGACCTCGCGCAACGCCTCGGCACCGTTGGCCGGGTCCATCTGGTAGCCGCGCTTGTCGCCCTTGAGCCGCCCGGCCGACCCGACCGCATCGCGGAACGGACCGTAGAACGCCGACGCGTATTTGGCCGCGTAGGCCATGATCGCGACGTCGTGATGCCCGGCGACTTCCAGTGCCTGGCGAATGGCCGCGACGCGGCCGTCCATCATGTCGGACGGGGCGACGATGTTTGCACCGGCGGCGGCCTGCACCAGCGCCTGCTGCGCCAGCACGGTCACGGTTTCGTCGTTGAGCACGCGGCCACCGTCCTCAATGAGGCCGTCATGGCCATGGGCGGTGTACGGATCGAGCGCGACATCGGTGAGGACCCCGATGTCCGGTACCGCGTCCTTGATGGCGCGGATTGCGCGGCAGATCAGATTGTCCGGATTGAGCGCTTCACGGGCGTTGTCGGTGCGCAGTCGTTCCGGCGTGTTGGGAAACAGTGCAACGCACGGGATGCCGATTTCCGCGGCTTCACGCGCTCGTCCGGCCAACCGGTCAACGCTCCACCGGCTGACACCGGGCAAGGAGCCGATCGGCTCCTCACTGTCCTCGCCGTCGCACACGAACAGCGGCCAGATGAGGTCGCTCGGATGCAGGCGGTGCTCGGCGAGCATGTGGCGCATCCACGGGCTCGAGCGGCCCCGCCGCATGCGCAGTGCTGGGTAAGAAGGTTCGGACATGCCCGCCCTCTACCGTCATTCGCACGAAAGCGGGAATCCCGCCTTGCGCTCGGATTGGGGAACAAGGAGCCTGGGTCGCATGACCAAGCAGCTAGCCCAGCCGCGCCAATGCCGCCGACAGCCGCTCGGCCTCGGCCGCGCGCTCGGCATGATCGGCGCGGGCTTTTTCCACGGCCTCGGGCTTGGCGCGCTCGGTGAAAGCCGCGTTGCCAAGGCGTGCGGCAAGGCCATCGCGGTCCTTTTCGGCTGCGGCCAGCGCCTTCGACAGGCGTGCGCGCTCGGCCTCGAGATCGATGTGCTCGGCTAATGCAAAGGCGTAAGTGACGGCCCCGACGCCGATCTGCGCGGAGCCTTCGGGCGGTGCATCGACGGCTCGGGCCGGGCCGAGCTTGGCCATTCGCATCAGGATAGGTGTCTGGTCGGCCAGCCGCTGAACCTGCTCGGCCGATCCTCCGATCACCAGCGGCTCGAGCGTGGCGCTCCATGGGACGTTGAGCTCGGCACGCATGGCCCGGGCTTCGCCGATGAAGTCGACCAGCCAATCGAT
>JBBQFH010000109.1:0-2208 GCA_038321865.1 Gemmatimonadales bacterium | reverse complement strand
TGCTGCAGCGGCTTGGTGGTGCCACGATACGCATTGGAGCTGGCCGACGCGGTCACCCGGAGACCGGGCACGGCGGTGAGTTTGCCGCGCACGGCGTCGGTGACGCCGTCAGTGAAGTACTGATCGTCGGGCGCGCCGACGTTCTCGAACGGCAGCACGGCGAGGAGACGGGGGCCGCTCGCCGAGGATGCGGTTCCACGGCGGTGCGTCGCGAACAGAACACCGGCCACCGCCAGCGCCGCGAGGGCCAGCGCGCCGAGGGCCGGTAACAGCCACCGGCGGGACAGGGCCGCGGTCGGGGCCGCGGTAGTGACTGCGGCAGCGGTCGCTGACTCGACCGGAGCCGGGGCGGAGAGCGCGCGCGAAAACTCTCCGGCGGTGCTGAACCGATCGGCCGGCGTCCGGGACAGCGCGCGGTGCACCGCAGCGGCCACGGGCGGCGACACCGCCTCGCGCCACTCGGTCACCGGTTTCGCGGTTTCGGTGAAGCGGCGCGCGATGGCGGCCTGGGCGGTGGCCGCCGTGAACGGCGGCTGGCCGGCCAGCATCTCGTACAGCACGGTGGCGAGGCTGTAGATGTCGGAGCGGCCGTCGATGTCGCGCTCGCCCGCCGCCTGCTCCGGGCTCATGTACGTCGCGGTACCGACGGCGATGCCGGTTTCGGTGAGCCGCTCGTCGCCCGCCGCGGCGCGCGCGCGGGCAATCCCGAAGTCGGCCACCAGTGCGTGCTCGCCGCTCAGCAGGATGTTCTCGGGCTTGATGTCGCGGTGGATGACGCCGTGGCGGTGAGCGTAGTCGAGCGCGTCGGCCACCTCGTGGGCGATGCGCATTGCGTCGGCCACCGGCAGCTGCTTCTCGCGATCCAGCCGGTCGCGCAGCGATTCGCCCTCGACGAATGGCATGGTGAACCAGAGGCGGCCGGCGGTGTCGCCCGAATCGTGGATTGGCAGGATGTGGGGATGCTGGAAGCCGGCGGCGAGACGGATCTCGCGCTGAAATCGCTCGGGGCCGAGGGCGCTGGCGAGGTCGCGATGCAGCACCTTGAGGGCGACGCGGCGATCATGGCGCACATCGCGCGCGAGATAGACGGTGGCCATGCCGCCCCGCCCGAGCTCACGCTCGATGGTGTAGTGCGGCGCGAGGCCGAGGGCGAGCTCCGCTACTGGGTCGGTCAAGCCGGGGCGCGACGGGTCGGTGGCATGTCGGAATGGTCGGCGCCGGGGGCGGCGATGGCAAGGGGCGGGAGGCGGGAGCGGCGAGACGCAGGCCGGTCCTGCCGCCAATACACATCTACGATCGATCGACAGACCGGGTAACTTCTGTCGCCGCATTCGATAACGCGTCGCCCCGCAGCCGACCATGATGGAGGCGAACTTCATTGAGGCTTTGCGTCGCCTTCAGCCTAGCGAGTCTGGCATGAACCCAATCGTCCTGACCATCAACGGCGGATCCTCGAGCATCAAGTTTGCGGCCTACCGAGCCGATCAATCGTTGGAGCGGGGCCTGTCTGGGAAGGTCGATCGGATCGGATCGGACGGGACGACCCTGACTTTCACTACTGGCGCTGGGGAAGTTGAGCAGAGCCGCAAGCTGGCTACCTCCGATCACCAGTCGGCCGCGACTTTTCTCGTCGATTGGCTGGAACAGCAGATCCCATTCGAATCCGTCCGCGCGCTCGGCCATCGGGTGGTGCACGGCATGCAGCACACCGCGCCCGAACTGGTGACGCCAGAGCTGCTCGACGAACTGCATCGCCTCACTCCGCTCGATCCCGCACATCTCCCGAGCGAAATCGAACTGATCGAGGCCTTCAGAAAACGGCATCCGCAGGTGCCGCAGGTGGCCTGTTTTGACACCGCGTTTCACTGCGACATGCCGAGGGTGGCAACATTGCTCGCGATTCCGCGGCGCTACGCCGCGAAGGGCGTACAACGGTACGGCTTCCACGGTCTGTCCTATGCTTATCTCATGGAGGAGCTGGCGCGCCTCGCCGACCCGGCCGCTACGAAGGGCCGAGTGATTCTCGCGCATCTCGGCACCGGCGCGAGCATGGCCGCGGTCCGCGACGGCCGGAGTATCGACACCAGCATGGCTTTCACCCCCACGGCGGGCCTGGTGATGGGTACGCGCTCCGGCGATCTCGATCCGGGATTGGTTGAGTATCTGGCGCGCACCGAGCAGATGACCGCGGCGCAGTTTCAAAAGATG
>JBBQFH010000108.1:0-2256 GCA_038321865.1 Gemmatimonadales bacterium | reverse complement strand
TCCGTTCGGCGATCATCTCGATGGACGGCACCGGAGCGCCGTGCCCTGTTGGGTCACGCGGCGCGGGGTAGCCGCCGCCGACGTCGATTTCGTCCGGCGTCCAGCCGTCAAGGTCGTGATGCAGCGAGGCGATCGCAGCGGCGAAGCTCGCGCCCATCCCCGCCCATACCTCCAGGTCGGTGCTGTGGCGGCCGAGATGTGCCATGACGCCGACCAGCTCGACGCCGTCGGTTGCAAGCGCCCGCCGGGCGACCCCCGCCGCCGCCTCCGCCGGGATGCCGGGCTTGTAGCGCTGTGCGGCATCGCGCACCGAAAGGTCCGGGTCGAAGTCGGAGGGCTGGTCGAGCCCGTCGTAGTCCGGCCGCAGCCGCAGCCGTACCCGCGCCGCGCGGCCGCACGCCCGAGCCGCGGCCGCCGCCATGTCGAGCTCTGCCGGGCTGTCCAGCGTCAGCCGGGCGCCCGCCGCCACGGCATGCTGAACCAGTTCCGCGTCCTTGACCGAGCCGTTCACCGAGATCAGCTCTGGCGTGGTTCCGGCCGTGAGTGCGGCATGCAGTTCGCCCGGCCCGAACGTGTCGCAGCCGAGCCCCTCGCTGTTGAGAACCGCCCGCAGGGCGAGCCCGAGATTGGCCTTCAGCGACGGCAGAAGCGCCGTCTCCCCGCTGGGCCAGCCGGCCGCGAACGCCGCCGCGATGCGGCGGGCGTTGCGGCGCAGCTGGTCCTCCGAGACGGCATAGAGGGGTGTGCCGAACCGGCGCGCCACCTCGACGGTGTCGCACTCCTCCATCCACAGTCGCCCGGAACGGATCGACAGGCAATCGTCGAGGCCTACCGCGGCGTTCATTTCGATAGCCACATCTCCGGTATCAGCTCGAAGTAGGAGCCCGTGAACACGAGCCCGTGGAGGTTCGGCGACACGAACTTGGGCTCGTCCAGGTGGATGAACGGCGCCCAGCCGGCATCGCGCTTCATGAACAGGTTGTCGATCTTCGCCCACATCGCGTTCCGAGCGGGGCCGAGCGGCATCAGCTTCGCGCGATCGATCAGGTTGTTCAACACCGGGTCGTTGGTGTTCGACGTGTCGTTGTTGCCCACCTTCACGATGTTCTGGCCGTTCAGAAGCGTATCGATGAAGTCCTCCCCCTCGGGATAGTCCTGATCGAAGTGGTTGAACGCAATCTGGGGATCGGTCTTCTCGACCAGCAGCGTGTCCCAGTACACCGAGTCGGCGAGCGTCCGCACGCCGGTCACCTTGAGGCCGATCGAGCTGAGCACGCTCGCCAGGTACTGCGCCGCCTTCGGGGCCGGGTCGGCGTTGGTCGTCCAGATCTGCACCGGCGCACCGGTCGCGCCCGCCCCAGCAACCAGCTGCTTGGCCTTGGCGACGTCGTGCGGGTAGAGGTTCGGCTCGTGATAGGCGCTGCCGAACCCGGGCGGGAGCACGGTCTGGGTGGGGGTGCCCTGGCCGCCAAACAGCTTGACGAGCGCCGGCCGGCTGATCGCGTAGTTGACGGCCTGGCGGACGGCCAGCTTGTTGAACGGCGCCAGGTTCTCGTTCATCGAGAAGTAGGTGACGTTGTTGCGCGGGAACATGTGCACCTGGTCGGGGTACTTGGCCCGAAGCTCGGTCAGCCGGTCGGCCGGCACCGCCTCCATGTACCAATCGAGCTGCCCGTCGATGGTCTCGTTGACGGCCTGCTCGGGGGTGATCCCGATCTGGATGTCGACCTCCTTCAGGTGGCCGTTGGGGGAGGTCGGCGACCACTGGTGGAAGTTGGGGTTGCGCACGAGCACGATCTGCTGCTTGGGGACGTAGGTCTTGACCATGTACGGCCCGGTCGCGATCCGCCAGCGCGGGTCGGTTGAGATGTCCTTGTACGGCGTCCCGGGGGGGACGGCGAACGCGAACGGCATGGCCATGATGTCGAGGAAGGCGCCGTCGGGGGGGATCAGGTGGAACGTGATCGTCATCGCCGTGTCGTTGGCGACGATGCCCGAGATGTGGCTGGCCTTGTGCGCGGCGTAGGCGTCGGCGCCCTGGATTATGGTGTAGAAGCCGACGCCGGGAGAGCCGACGTGGAACAGGCGCTCGATCGCGTAGGTGAAGTCGGAGGGGCGCACGGCCCGGTTCTCGGGCGGCGAGTAGCGCACGCCGGTGTGGAGGTGGAAGGTGTACGTGCGGCCGCCGTCGGTGACCGCCGGCATCGCGGTGGCGATGTCGGGGACGACCTGCGAGCCGGCGCCGCCGGCCGCCTT
>JBBQFH010000107.1:0-2292 GCA_038321865.1 Gemmatimonadales bacterium | reverse complement strand
TCCCGGGGTGTCGCGCGCACCTTCCGATACCCTGCGTGATTACTGCCCAGTACACCAGTGTCCCGCATCGTGAACACCGGAGCCGCGAGGTTGTGGGGACCCGACAAAGGTAAGATGACGATCATGCGTTTCGCCTTCAAGACATCGCCGCAGCACACCACCTGGGCCGACATGCTCGCGGTATGGCGCGAGGGCGACGACATCGACGTCTTCGAGTCCGCCTGGACGTTCGACCACTTCTACCCGATCTTCGGCGACTCCCACGGCGACTGCCTGGAGGGCTGGGTGACCCTGACCGCCCTGGCCCAGGCCACCCGCCGGCTGCGGATCGGCAACCTGGTCACCGGCATCCACTACCGGCATCCGGCGGTCCTCGCGAACATGGCCGCCACCCTCGACATCGTCTCCGCCGGCCGCCTCGAGCTGGGCATCGGCGCCGGCTGGAACGAGGAGGAGTCAGGGGCGTACGGCATCGACCTCGGCTCCCCGCGCGACCGCAGCGACCGCTTCGAGGAGGCGTGCGAGATCCTGGTCAGCCTGCTGACCAAGGAGACGACGAGTTTCCAGGGCCGCTTCTACCAGCTGGACAACGCCCGCAACGAGCCCAAGGGCGTGCAGCGGCCGCACCCGCCGATCTGCATCGGCGGCAGCGGGGAGAAGCGCACGCTGCGCACCACCGCCCGGTTCGCCCAGCACTGGAACTCCGTCGGCGGTCCGCCCGAGGTGTTCGCCCACAAGCGCGACGTGCTCCACGCCCACTGCGCCGACGTCGGGCGCGATCCGAAGGAGATCACCCTGTCCAGCCACGTGCGCCTCGGCGCCGACGGCGACGTCGCCCGGGTCGCGGCCGATGCCGCCGCACTCGCCGAGGTCGGCGCGGACCTGGCGATCGTGGTCCTGCCCCAGCCGTACAATCCGGCGATCCTCACCCCGCTGGCCGAGGCGCTCGCTCAGATCGGCTAGCCCGTCGGCGGCCAGGGTGTCGATGAACGTCGGCGGGCGGTGCAGGCCCTCGTCGACGAACGCGAAGAACATGGTGTCCACCGCGCCCAGCGCGAGCATGCCCACGCCGAAGGCGACCACGGAACGCCGCAGCGCCGGCCCCGCGAAGACGTGCCGTACACCGGAGGAGATCTCGTCCTTCCACTGTGTCGGGACCCGCACCGGCGGCACCTCGGCCACCCGGATCAGGGCCAGCGCGATGGCGGCCACGGCGAACGACGCGATGTCGACGAGCGCGACCGCGACGCCGCCGGCCGCCGCGAAGAGGCCGGCACCGATCAGCGGGCCGCACAGCCGCAGCGACTGGCGGACGCTCGCGAACAGGCCGTTCGTCGCGCCGAGCAGCTCGTCGGGGACCATTTCCTTGATCAGCCCGGCGAACGCGCCGCCGGTCATGCTGCCGGAGACGCCGTAGCCCACGGCGACCACGTAGATGATCCAGACGTCGGGCCGGCCGTGGACGGCGAGCAGCGGCAGCAGGGCCGCCCCGGACAGCAGGTTGGCCGCGATGAGGAACGGCCGGCGCCGGAACCGGTCCACCACCCAGCCGAACAGCGGGCTGACCAGGCTGGGCGCGGCGATCGCCAGCATGACGGCGCCGGCCTGGCTGTTCGAACCGGTCAGCGACTTCACCCAGATGCCCAGGACCAGGATCACGGGCGGGTTCTTCGGGGTCGTGGCGGCGAACCTGAACCGGGGCGTCCCGTACCGGTACCTGCTGTACGGCGAAAGGACATTCTGGCTGCCTCAGGTGGCCACGTTCCGGAATCTCGTGGAGCGTAGCGGCGTGCCGGTCGAGGTCTCCCGGGAGAACCTGTTGTTTCGCTGGCTGCCCGAGGAACTACTGACATCGTTGTGCATCCTTGATTTGGACGTGACGCTGGCCGAGAGGGAGGAGCCGATCCTCTGGGAGCGGCATCGGGACAACATCTCGTCCGACGGCGTGCGGGCGTACCTGTCCATCGAGCGGTCGGACGCTCAGGGAGGCATCACCCTGGAGCCGCTCTACCTGCAATCCGCCATTCGACAGTTCGACCGCGATTGGGCCTTGGCCAAGCAACTGTGAGGCCTCGGCCGACCTTCGGGAACCGGTTCCGCGATCAACCGCGCGTGCGACGTGCCACCGGTGGGAACTGCGGCTAATCTGAGGCTTCGGCACGCTGCTCATCGATTGGATCTCGCTCGGACATGGCTATCGGCACCAAGGTCTCCACCGAAATCAACCGGGGCGATTTTGTCCCGCCTGAGTTCGAGGTTCCCGCTCACCTCGATCATGAAAGATTTCGGCTG
>JBBQFH010000106.1:0-2301 GCA_038321865.1 Gemmatimonadales bacterium | reverse complement strand
TTACGGCGATGATCCATGCGGTGTTGCGCACCGACCGCCAGAAGTACGGATCGGCCTCGTGCCTGCCGTGGATCGTCCCGACTCCGACCATGAAGCGGTAGTTGTCGAGGCCGATCCAGCGCGGTTTCGTGAGCAGGTCGTAGGAGGTGAACGAGTAGTACAGGCTGAGCAGCATCGGCCACGCCGTGAACAGAACGAAGCCGATGATCCACGGCGACAGGAACAGCACCACGTAGCCGTAGCGGCCGGCGGTCAGGCGCCGCCGCGCACGCCGGCGCTCGGCCGGCGTGCGCACGGGGAGGGCCCCCGAGGGGGCGACAGTGGCGGAGCCGTCTACGGCGTCTGCCCTCCCAGCTGCAGCTGGTTGTCGATGTTCGTGTCGAGCTTCTGAAGCCCGGCCTGCAGGTCGGAGACGTTCCCCGCCTGCCACTGGGCGTCGAAGTTGTCAGCGAGCTGGGCATAGCCCGCACCCGACGCCGTGAGCGGCGGATAGGACGACGACTTGGGGTTGTTCCAGATATCGACGAACGTCTTGAACTGCGGTCCCAGGTCGAGCTTCGGCGAGTTGCCCGACGCGGTGGTGGTCGGGACGTTGCCGGCCGAGTTCGCCAGCGTGACCAGGTAGTTGGTGTCGGTGGACAGGTACTTGACGAGATCCCAGGCCTCCTGCGGGTGCTTGGTGCCCTCGGGGATGCCGACGATGGTGCCGCCCACCCGGCCCGAGCCGTACAGCTGCGGCTCGGTGTCGGCGACCGGGAACGGCGCCGTGGCGTAGTCGAGCGAAGGGTGGTCGCGCCTGATGAACGCGGTGCGCCACTCGCCGTCGAACACCATCGCCACCTTGCCGGTCTCGAATGCGTTGGTGGCGTTGAACTCGGAGTTCGTGTACGTGGCGAAGAACTTCTGGAGGTTCGAGTATCCGTACCAGTCGACCAGCTGCTTCTGCCACTCGAAGGCGGCGGTCCAGCCGGGATCGGTCGCAAGCTGCGCCTTCCCGTTCTTGTCGAACCAGGTCGCGCCGAAGGCGTTTCCGAGGTCGGCGATGTCAAGCTCCTCCCACTGGTTCAGTGGCATGAAGCCGGCAACCTTGATCGAGCCGTCGGAGTTGCGGACGGTCAGCTTCTTGGCGTCGGCGGCAAGCTCGGTCATCGTCTTCGGCGGAGACGAGATGTGCGCCGCGGCGAACATCTTCTTGTTGTAGTAGAAGCCGTAGGCGTCGGTCAGAGATGGCAGCGCACACTGCTTGCCGTCGAAGTTTGTGTAGCTCAGCGTCGCCGGGGCGAACTGGCTGATCGACATGTTGTCCTTCTGCATGAACGGCGTCAGGTTCTCCCACAGTCCGCTCGAGCAGTACTGCCCGGCGTAGGCGGGCGTGAAGCCGATCGCGACGTCGGGTGCGTTGCCGCCCTTGATGGCAGCGATCAGGTTGGGGTCGAAGGTGTCGTTGTCGGGGTTGGGCTGGAGGGCGAGCTTCAGATGGATCCAGGGGTATTGCTTGCTGAACCCGGCGAGCGCGTCGGCGAACGGCTGCGCTTCCTCGGCCGCGAACTGGTGCCAGACGGTCAGGGTGACCGGCGTATGCGAACCGGAGCCCCCTCCGGAGCTCGAGCCGCTCGACCCGCTCCCGCCGCAGGCGGCGGCGAGCGCAAGCACCAGCGCCGCGGCGGCTCCGAACAGTTGACGACGTCCTCTCATCCCACACCCTCCCTCGGTTGTGTGTCGCGAACGCGGTCGAACAACGTCTCCTGCGCCGCCGCAAGCGCAGTCGCAACGGCACCGTGCAGGACGACCTCATCGCCCAGCGCCGATACCGCCAATCGCGGCCGAAACGGTGAGAGCCGGTGAAACTCCCGCTCGATCGGCGCGCACAGCAGGTCTCCCCCATTGCCCGCGATGCCCCCGCCCAGGACTACCAGCGCGGGATCGAGCACCGGTACCACCGCCGCAATCGCGAGCGCGATCCGGACCGCGATGAGGCCAACCACCTCGGCGGCGGCGGGATCGCCCCGGCGGGCGGCCGCGAACACGTTCTTTGCCGAGGGCGACTTCATTCCGTGCTCGCGCGCGATCCGCGTCACCGCGGCGGCCGAGGCCGTCTCCTCGAGCTGCCCGCGGCGGCGGTAGGCGGGATCGTGCGGATCGCCCGGGCCAACCGGCAGGTAGGCGATCTCGCCGGCCGCGCCGGCCGCGCCGCGGTAGAGCCGGCCGTCCACGATGATGCCGAGCCCGATCCCGGTGCCGACCCACAGGAACACGAAGTTCGAGACGTCCTGGCCCACCCCGCGGGCATGCTCGCCGAGG
>JBBQFH010000105.1:0-2303 GCA_038321865.1 Gemmatimonadales bacterium | reverse complement strand
TGGCCGCCGCCGGCATCGCCGGCAACGGCACTCCCGAGCAGATGATGGAGTGGGTGCCGCAGTGCTACGGCACCCCGGACAAGATCCAGCTGGGCGCCTTCTGCGTGTCCGAGCCCGACGCCGGCTCGGACGTGGGCGGCTACCGCACCCGCGCCGTCTACGACCAGGCCACCGACGAGTGGGTCCTCAACGGGACCAAGGCGTGGATCACCAACGGCGGCATCGCCGATGTGCACGTCGTGGTGGCCGTCGTCGACAGCGAGCTCGGCAGCCGCGGCCACGCCAGCTTCGTGGTGCCGCCCGGCACCACGGGCCTCTCGCAGGGCCAGAAGTACAAGAAGCACGGCATCCGCGCCTCCCACACCGCCGAAGTGGTGCTCGATGACTGCCGGATCCCCGGGGCGTGTCTGCTCGGCGGCAAGGAGAAGCTCGACGCCAAGCTGGCCAAGGCCCGCGAGAAGCTCTCCACCCACAGCGACAAGCAGCCGGCGATGGCGACCTTCGAGGCGACCCGCCCGTCGGTGGGCGCCATGGCGGTCGGCATCGCGCGGGCCGCGTACGAGTACTCCCTGGAGTACGCCAAGGAGCGCAAGGCATTCGGCGAGCCGATCATCATGAAGCAGGGCGTGGCCTTCAAGCTCTCGGACATGGCGACCGAGATCGATGCCGCGCGGTTGCTGGTGTGGCGTGCCGCGTGGATGTCGGCGGCCGGAGTGCCCTTCACCAAGGCCGAGGGCTCGATGTCCAAGCTGAAGGCCAGTGAGGTTGCGGTCCGCGCCACCGAGGACGCCATCCAGATCCTCGGCGGCTACGGCTACACCCGGGAGTACCCCGTCGAGCGGTGGCACCGAGACGCCAAGATCATGACGATCTTCGAGGGCACCTCGGAGATCCAGCGGCTGGTCATCGCCCGGGCGGCGTCGGGTCTACGCATCCCCTGATCGTTCGGCTGCGGTCATCCAGATCGCGGCCAGGGTGAGGACCACGGCCCCGAACATCGCCACGGCCAGGCCCCACCACGGATCGAGGGCGAAGGAGAGCACCGGAGGCCGCCGGACCGTCGCCCACATCACGTTGACAGCCAGGCCCAGTCCGGCCATGGCCGCCAGTGGACTGGCCGAGGACTCCACGATCAGGGCCCGCCCACCGAACGACGTGCGCGACTGTCGGGGCCAGGCCAGCAGCACGGCGCCCACCAGCGATCCGCCCAACGCGATCCAGCCGTGGCGAGCTGCCACATCCATGGCGCTGTGCGCGGTGCGCGATCCCGCCGGGAACAAACCGGGCACGGCGCGGTGGTTGTCGGCGCTGTACCAGGGCGTGATGACGCTGACCGCCGCGATCGCCGCTCCGGTCAACCCGCCGGCGCGCACGAGCTGGGCCCGTCGCCACCGCTGCCGGCGGTGCCGCTCGGTGCGGCGCGCAGAGCGGTGCCCGTCGCTGTGCCCGGCACCCTGGGAGGCGCCGCCCGACGGCGTCGGCGGGTGATCGATCGTCGGCACCGGTCCATTGTGGACCCGTCCGCTCGGATCCGAGCGCGGGCTAACGTCGTCGGCATGTTCGAGGACAAGTTCGTGGCCCGTCAGATCGCCATCGGTCGCATCCTGTTCGGTGTGGTGATGCTGCTGTTCCCTCGCCTCGTGTTGCGTCGCAGCGCCCCCGACGCTCCGGGACCGGCGGTCTGGGTCGGTCGGCTGTTCGGCGTCCGTGACGTCGCACTCGGTGCCGGCACGCTGAGCGCGCTGCAGGCCGATGATCCCGGAGCCGCCCGGTGGGTGGCGGTCAGCGCGGCGGCCGATGCCGCCGATGCGGTGACCGCGCTGGTGTGGCGCGAGGAGCTCGGTCGCGAGGGGGTCTTCGGCACGTTGGCGCTGGCCGTGCCGGCCATGCTCGGCGGCGCCAAGGCGGCGCGGGGCCTGCGCTCGGCGGCCGCGTGAGCGCCGGTTCGACATCCCGATGAACGACGCCGAGCTGAACGATCCCGACGCGCCGACCATCAACTTCGACTGCCCGCGTTGTTCGACCCCGACCGTCGACGCGTACTACGGGCCGTGCCCGAGCTGTCGGGTCTCGTTGCGCGAACAGCTCCGGGGCGAACGGGGCGACGAGGTCGCTGCCGCCTATGAACCCAAGATGAACGTGACCCCGAACGCGGTGGCGCTCAAGGACTGACGCCGCGCAGGCCCGCCCAGGCGAGCCGGCTGACCTGATCGGCGAGGTACGTCGGGTCCACCTCGACGTCGCGGTGCAGCCACGCCCGGCACGCACCTTCGGCCATGCCGACGATGCCGTTGCCCATCAGC
>JBBQFH010000104.1:0-2476 GCA_038321865.1 Gemmatimonadales bacterium | reverse complement strand
GTATAGCTGTGGGGAGCGGGGAAGACGGTGTAGAGACCGCGGTCGATTGCCTCGCCGTCGGCGCCGCGAAAGGTGGCGAGCGTGACCCGGCGAGGAGGATGGACCTGGAAATCGTCGACGACATGCGCGGCGACGTCGAAGGCCCCGGTGCCGCTCACCCGCACCACCGCGACCGCCGAGCGACCCGGCGGGGTGGCGAGGGCGGCGATCGGGTCGGAGAGCATCGGAGGCGGTTCCGGCTCAGCCCTTTCGCTTACCGCCCGCTTTCCCCGCCGGTGGCGGGGTCGGCTTCGTGCTGACCACGGCCGTGCCCGCCTTCCTGACCCGCTCGCGCGCGAGCATCCACTGCTGCGGAATGCTCGCGATGTTGCTCACCGCGTAGTACAGGTTGAGCCCCGAAGCGAAGTTGAGGAACAGGAACGTCATCATGACCGGCATGACGTAGAGCATCATCTTCATCTGTGGGTTCGGCTCCATGCCGATCTGCCCGACCTTGCTCAGCCCCCACATCGACGCGCCCATGACCACGGGGATGATGTAGAGCGGATCGGGCCGCGCCAGGTCCGGCAGCCAGAGGAACGACGCCCCGCGCAGCTCGATGGTGTTCTGGAAGACGAAGAACAGCGCGAACAGCACCGGCATGGGCAGCAGCATCGGCCAGCAGCCGCCCAGCGGGTTCACGTTGTACTCCTTGTACAGCTTGAACATCTCCTGCTGCAGCTTCTGCGGGTCGTTCTTGTAGCGCTCCTGGATGTCCTTCATCAGCGGCTGGACGGCCTGGAGCTGCATGTTGGCCCGCATGGCCTTCTGGTTGAGCGGCCACAGCAGCACGCGCACCATGACGCCGAAGGAGATCAGGACCAGGCCGTAGGCCAGGTGCAGGTGCTCGTGCAACCAGACCAGGAGCCAGCGGACGCCGACGGCCACCGGCCGGATGATGGTACGGAACCCCGGCCAGCCGTACGGGTTGACGTCGTCGAACCCGCGGCCGAGCCGGCCGAGCCGGTCATACTCCATCGGTCCCGCATAGGTGGTGTAGTGGAACTCTCCGCTCGGCGGGAGCGGCAGGCTCAGCCGGACGTCGGCCTCGGTGGTGCGCTTCTCGGTGGTCGGCCGCGCCCGGATGGCGGCGCCGCCGATGCGGCCGCCGGTACTGTCGTAGGCGAGCACGCCGGTCACGAAGTACTTCGACTTCATCGCCACCCAGTCCAGCGGGCCGCTCACCGTCCGGGTCTCGCCCGCCTTGAGGCCGCTCAAGTCGATGCGCTCGGCGTCGTTGTGACGAGTCACCACGGCGAGCGCGCGGTGGTTCTCCTCGAGGTTCGCCTCGGTATTGGCCAGCGTCGGACCCATCCCGACGAGCAACGTCGCCCCATTGGGGCCCACCCCGGTGACCCGCCCAGCCACCTCGATCCGGTAGTCGTCGGGCACGAAGGTGTAGGTCATGTCCACGTTCACGGCGCCGCGCGTGGCGCTCAACCGGAGCGGTGTGGGGCCGGCGACGTCGAGCGCCTTGGTCGAGGCGGAAAACGCCCAGTCGTCCAGGGGGATCGTGTCGCGACCCATGACCAGCGTCAGGCCGAGCAACCGGCTGTCCGGCGGCAGGATCTCGGCGGCGCCGCTGTCGCCCGGGGCGATCGAGCGGTAGTGCTGCAGGCGGGCCTCGACCAGCCGCGCACCCAGGGTGCTCACGCCGTAGGCATAGAGCGGCGACCGGACATGCACGGTGTCGATGCGCGCGGCCGCGGGGGTCGTGGCGCTCGTGCCGCTGTCGCGTGCGGCGCGCACGCTGTCGGGAGCCGGTGTGCCGGTCGTGGGGGCGGGACGCGCAGGCGCCACGGCGGGCGGGCGCGCGGTGCTGTCCGCGGCGCCGGGCACGGGACGCGGCGGCCGCTTGATGAGGATCGCGGGCACGATGGCGATCACCATCATCAGGAGGATCGCCCAGACGGTACGACGGTCCATGCTCAGTTCACGGGGTCAAGGGACGGGATCGAAGCCGCCGGGATGAAACGGATGACAGCGGGCGAGTCGGCGAATGGTGAGCCAGGTGCCGCGCAGCGCGCCGTACCGGCGCACGGCCTCGAGCGCGTACTGGGAGCACGACGGATGAAATCGGCAGCTGGCCGGGAGCGCCGGTGAGACGAAGCGTTGGTATCCGCGGATCAGGGTGACGACGAGCTGGCGGGGCAGATCCGTGGCGGCGCGGAGGGCCGAGCCGGTCACTCGGCCCTCAGAACGGCGCGCCGCCAGGTCAGCAGATCGCGCTCGAGTCGATCGAACGGGGCGCCATAGGCTTCGCGACGCGTGCGGATGACGAGGTCCCAGGCCGGCTGATGCGGCTGCAGCTGGCGGCGCCAGATCTCGCACAGGCGCCGGCGCAAACGGTTGCGGGCCACCGCGGTCGACTGAAACTTCGGAACGATCAGTCCCATCCGCGCGTGGCCCGTCGTGTTGTCCATCCAGATCATGTCCA
>JBBQFH010000103.1:0-2671 GCA_038321865.1 Gemmatimonadales bacterium | reverse complement strand
GGGCAAGCTCACCTGGGGCACCGGCGATGATGTGCCGGCCACGCGCTGCCCGCCCACCGAATTGCTGGTCACGCTGGTGGGCGATGGCGTGGAAAAAACCATCGCCGTCACCAGCGAAGGCCAGCCCACCGGCAACATAGTTGACCTCGGTGGCGTTTTTGCCCGCACGATGAAGATCGAGGTGAAGAAGTTCAAGGGTGAAGCGCCCGCGATCGGGCAGATCATTCTCAGCGACACCGAGGGCCACCAGCTTCTCCCGGCCGCGCCGCGCGTGGCCTCGCAGGGCGCGGCGGTGCTGGAGTTCAGCCCCGGCGAAACCCTTTTCGCCCGCTACAACGACGAGCGCAACGAGACTCCCGGCCGGCCGATCGTGCGCGAGTCGCGCAGGCTGGGAGCACGCTACTTCGACGCGGTGATCTCGCTGGCCAAGCCGATCAACACCGTCGAGGGCAAGCCGCCCACGCTCCGCCCCGCCTGGCGCCTCGATCCCGACGCCGAGCCGCAGATCGTCGTCGCCGATCCCGACATGGACAAGACGGTCAAACCCGACACGATCCGCATCGAGGTGGCCACCGAGTCGGGCGACAAGCAGGACATCGACCTGCTCGAAACCGGCAACACCACCGGCGTCTTCTCCGCCCCCCTGCCGGCGTCGCGCGAGCCGGCCGCGCTGCAGGATCCGCGGCGGCTTTTCATTAAGTCCGGCGATGCGCTCTGGATCACCTACCTCGACGAACACAACCTCCACCCCGGCTACAAAACCTTCCGCTCGACCTACGTGCTGGAGAACCGCCCCACCTCCGCGCAGCTTGCGCCTCTGCCTCTTTTGATGTCGGGCAAGGCCTATGAAGTGCAGGCGACCGGCGAGGATCAACCCGCCCGCGCCTCGACGCCCGGCGGCACGCTGAGCGTGACCGTGCGCGACCCCTGCGTGTTCTTCAACGCGGCCGCATCCGATATCGCCAAGGTCAACGCCTTGATCAGCAACGCCACCAAGGATCTCACCCTCACCGCCATCGCGCCGGGCGTCGGCTCGCGGTCGATGCAACTGATCCTGGGCGACCAGGAAAGCGACCAGCGCAACGCCGACGCTCCGGCGGAATCCGCCGCCGAGCTCTCCGTGACCGGCGACGACATCATCCGCGTCGCCTATACCGACTCGCACCTTTCGGCCAATGACACGCAGGTCCGGGCGGTGATGCCGTCTCAGGCGATGTTGCCCCCCTCGCGCAAGAGCATCGCCGAGCCGGCTGCCACCGATGGCCCCCCGACGATCGAACTGGTCGATCCCGACAAGCGCGCCGTCGCGGTCATGGATTCACGCCTCGTCGAACTCCGCGCCGAGATGGGCCGGCGCGTCGAGGGATATGGCGGCGAGCGCACGGTGCTGCAGCAACGCCTGGACGTTTTGAAAAAGCGACTGGCCGCACTGCCGGCCACCCGGCCTGCCGCCGCACCGACGACGAGTGCGGCCGACCCCAATCGCCTCTCGGCCGACGAGGAACTGCGGGCGTCTATCACCAGCCTTGAAACACAGGTGCGCACACTCTCCGCTCGCATCGACCGGTTGACCGCACTGGGCGCTGTGCCCGGCGCGCCGCCGGCCACCACACGGCCCGCGGAGAGCCCCGAGGCCGCCGCGGCACGACTCGTCCGCGAGGCGCCGATCGTTCCCGGCACGCCCTTTGAGGTCACCGTCGACGATCCGGATTTGAAGGCCCCCACGATCGATCTACACGTGCGCAGCATGGCCGGCCGGCTGGTGGGGTCGATGAGCGTTATCGCCAAGCGCGACGACAAGGGCATCTACCACGCCCGCGTTCCCACTACACTCCCCGCCGACGGCAACAAGGATGTCCTGGGTGTCGCCCCCGATGGCCAGGTGATCGTCGACTATAGGGATGACCAGCAGGTTCTGCCCCAAAGCGCCGAGCGCTCGACCTACGTGCTGCTCGCCGCCGACGCCGAGTTGACCATCACCAACGCCAACTACTTCGACTCGGTGGCCGAAGTTCGCCCGGGCGAGGCGGTCTACGTGCAGGTGGTGGACCTGGCGGCCGACCGCACCAAGGGCCTCGACCAGGTTCCCGCGCGGGTTAAATCCAGCCGCGGCGACGTTCTCGCGCTGATCCTGACCGAGACTGAGCCGCACAGCGGGATCTTCCGCGGCCGGTTTTTCACCGACAACGCCGCCCCCAACCCCAGCGACGACATTCTCCAGTGCGAATACGGCGGCTCGATCGAAGTTGCCTACCACGACTACCTGCAACTCACGCCGGGCCCCGCCGACCGCGTCTTGACCATCCGCGTGACGGGCGGCGCCGACGGCACGGTCGAAGGGTTCTCGCGCCAATTCGACAGCGCCCAGGAGGAACTGAGGCTCTCCTACAGCACCGGCGTGGCGGCTTACGAGATCGGCCGAAAGGCCTACTCGACCGGCTCGTTCGACCGGGCCGACCAGTCGCTGGCCGAGTCGGCCGACTACCTGCAGCAGGTGGCCACGCGCTTTGCCGACTCGCCCCAGGCGAGTAGTGCCGTCTATTACCTGGGCAACATCAACGCCCTCCGTGGCGATCACCGGGGGGCGCTGGCGAGCTTCCAGGAAGTGGTCACCCGCTGGCCCAAGAGCGATTTTGTCGCCCGCGCCCGCTACAAGATCGGCCGGGAATAT
>JBBQFH010000102.1:0-2712 GCA_038321865.1 Gemmatimonadales bacterium | reverse complement strand
CTGCCATGCGTGACGCCATCGTCCGGCGCCTCGGAATGCTCGGCGTGCCCCATGCGCTGGCAGACACCGACGGTGACGGCATCGTCGCGGCCGGCCCTCCGGCGGTGATCGTGGTCGCGGCGCGCGAGGATCGCGTGATCGCTGACGAGGTCGCATCGCTGCTTCGGTCATGAAGCGCCCGCGGAGCTGCGTCGACGGAAGCGCGGCCGTCTCATCGTCCCGCGGTTCCTGTGTGTCGCGCTCCCCTTCCCTGCCGGTCCGAAAGCGCAACAGTCGGGCAGGTCCGGTGTCACGTGCCAGACGGCCCGGTCGATTGGGGCCGAATCGCACTCGCATGGCCCCACATCGAAAGGCGACGATCGCCGCATGAGACACCCTGCCGCCGATCGTGGCCCGACTCGCCGCACGGCAGGTGACAGCACCCTCGATCATAGGGGGCGAACTCACGCGGCGGTCGTTGACTTGGTAGGCGCATCGAAACATTTGGGGGACCGAATCGGAGGTTGCCATGTCACTGACTGACCGAGAGTTCTGGGCTGTCATCCACGGTCTGATTCTCGGCACGCTGTTCCTGCTCGCATTCAGTGGCGGGTTCGTGGGCATCTACAGCCTCAGGGAGCGGCTGCTGACCAGAGATGGCATCGCGGAGCGCCTGCCCCGCATGCTAATCGGCAGTTGGGTGATGGCCATCGTGGCCTGGCTGACCGTGATCACCGGGACCTGGATCGTCTATCTGGTATCGGGCGCCGCCCCCTGAGGGCGCGACGGACCTCACCGGCTTCCCACGAGCGCTGCTCCTCTCCGAGCCGGCCACCTCGGCGTGGCATACGTTCGGAATGGAGTGGAAGGAGCACGTCGCCTGGCTCGCTCCGATGCTGGCGACCTCGGTCGCCTTCGTGATCCTCTACTACGGCACGCAGCTCGCCCGCCGTGGCGAATGGCGCTGGCCGCTGCTCATCTACTTCACCCTGGCCTTCACGGCCGCCGGGATCGCCGGCGCCTTCGGCGCATTCATCACCAAAGCCGCACCGATCTACTGAGAGGAAGGCACCCGCGATGACCACCCATGAGTTGACTCCAAGGCGATCAGCTTCGTTGGCCTCGGCTTCGCCTGGCGAGGCCGTGAGATCAACCTCCGCACCGTCCTGATCGCGAGCGGCGTCCTGCAGGTCCTCGGCTTCGCCCTGACCTTCCCGCCGATCTTCGACGTTTTCGCCGCCAAGTAACGATCATGACCGTCGTGGCCGAAGAACTCGGATCAGCCCGTCCACTCCAGCGCAGCCTCGCACTGCGCGACGGCCTCGTTCGCTGCCCCAGGGGGGGTCGCATCGCGGCGGCGGAATGTGATGGTTGCCCGTCTCTCTGCCGGCGCGACGCCGCCAGCCCCACGGTGATCTGCTCGTATCCTTTCCTGGCCCGAGACACCTTTGCGCGACGTCGCCGGCGGCGTCACGACGTGCGCATTGCCATGTCCCACCATCTGGAGCGCAACTAGGCCCTGAATCGGGCCAACCACCGCCAAGATCACTGAAATGGCGGCGGATATCATGGTCTGGCAGCGCCGGTCCCATCAGGCGCCAGCAGTTCCACGCACCGCTACGCGACCGAGAGCGAGATCAACCTCTGGGTGGTGGGCTGAGCATGGCGTAGACATCGAACAGGAGCGCCCGCCGAGCGCGCCAGCTCGGGCCGGCATCGCGGAATGCCGACTTCCACGACGAGCAGCAGCCGCCCACCGTCATCCCGGGGTCGGGCCGGCAGCGTCCTCCTGCGCGCGAGCGATCGCGTGCGCGTACTCCCGCGTAGCCGGGTAGAGCGATCGGTAGACCTGGTAGAGCTCGTCGTAGCGAGCGCGAGCCCGTGCGTCGGGCTGGACGGTCTCTGCGGGGGTGTTCCAGCGGGCATCGGAGGCGACCAACCCTGCGCCGTCGCCGGCGAGCATCGCGTCGCCGTAGCTGGCGCCGATCGTCACCGCCGGGATGACCTGGCGGAGCCCGGTGACGTCCGATACGACCTGGGTCCACAGGTTACTCTTCGTCCCTCCACCGACCGCCGTCATCTGGTCGGGCGCGACGCCGGCGGCCGCCAGCACCTCCAGGTTGTGACGAACCTCGTAGGCGGAGCCCTCGAGTAGCGCGCGGTACAGGTGGCCGCGGCCGTGGCTCAGCGTAAGGCCGAAGATCGCACCGCGGGCCTGGGGATCGAAGATCGGCGAGCGCGCCACCCCGAAGTAGGGCAGCACGACGAGGCCGTCGGCGCCGGGCGGCGTCTGGGCCGCTTCCGCGATGAGGGTCTCAAACTCTTGGCCGACGATGTCGCGCAGCCAGACGGTCAGGCCTCCCGAGGTAGAGAGACCGGCGGCGTATGTGTGCGTCCCCTCGAAGACGCCTTGGGTGGTCCATAGGCTGGAATCGGGGCGGAACGTCGGGGCGATCTCTACCATGAACATCGTCGTTCCGTACATGAGCATCGTGTCGCCCGAGTCCCGCACTCCTGCGCTCAGCGCCTCAGCCCAGGCGTCGATCGTCCCCGCCACGACCGGCGTGCCCTCCGGGATGCCCGTGGCCGCGGCGCCCTCGACATTCACCCGGCCGGCGACCTCGTTGGACCAGGCCAGCCGGGGGAGGTCCAGGCCGGGCACGACGTCCGCTGCCCAGTCCGCCGCCCACGCCGCGGTCGTCATGTCGTACAGCGGGTCGCACTGGCTCGCGG
>JBBQFH010000101.1:0-2889 GCA_038321865.1 Gemmatimonadales bacterium | reverse complement strand
TGCGCCGAGCACCGCCGCACCGCCGATGGCGTCGAGTGCGATGCCCGAGCTACCCCGGCAAATGCCTGTTGTCGGGGACGAAACCGCCGCGCTCCCGCAGGAATCCGACGGAAGTATCTCGGGGTCGGTGGCACCCAGTCGCTCTGTGAAGGTCCCGATGCGTGTCGCATCGCCGCAATCGCCAACGCCGGCTCCCGCGGCATCGCAGCAAGCTGCCAAAGCGCCGCCGCCTGCATCGCAGCCCGACGCGACTGCCGGCGGTCCGGAGCCGTTGGCCGAGGCGCCGCCTGCGACCGAGCGCCAGTCCCGGCCGTCGGCGCCCACTCTAGCGCTGCCGGTTGGGGCTACCAATCCCGCACCCGCACCCGCACCCGCGCCGGCACCCCCACCGGTGCTCGGACCCAATCGGCAGGCTCCGGCGCGGTTGATCGGCGGCGGCCTGAGCGGTCGCGACAATCCCCACGGCCAATTCCAGGGCACGGTCAGCGTGCGGTTCGTGGTTGGGCGGAGTGGCGAGGTCAGCGGCTGCCAGGCGACCGCAAGCAGCGGCAATCCCGCGCTCGATGCACGGACGTGCGCGCTGGTCGCGCAACGGCTGCGCTTCACCCCGGCACTCAACCCGCAAGGCCGGCCGATGGCATCGGAGATGAACGCGACCTACAACTGGGGGCGCAACCATCGGTCGCTGACCGGGGCATTGCTGGACATGGTGCGCAAGCGGCCGCAGTGATCGCGCAAGTTCGGCTGCGATGGTCGCTGGCGCCGCGCCCGCGCATCCGCTAGCGACCCGCACCGATGACCAAGCTTCCAGTGCTCGTGACCGGCGGCGCCGGCTATATCGGCAGCCACGCCGTACTGGCGCTGCGCGACAGCGGCTGGCCGGTCGCGGTCATCGACGATCTGTCTAATGGAACGCGCGACGTGGTGCCCGACGACGTTGCGTTTTTCGAGGGCTCGATCGCTGACCGCAACCTCGTCAGCCGCATCCTCGGCGAGCAGCGAATCGGCGCCATCCTCCATTTTGCAGGATCGATCGTCGTCCCGGAATCGGTCGAGAAGCCACTCGAATATTACGCCAACAATACGCTCGCGAGCCATGCCCTGATCTCCGCGGCAGTGGCGGCGGGCGTGCGTCATATCGTCTTTTCATCGACCGCGGCGGTTTACGGAGCGCCCGAGCGGGTGCCGATCGACGAGGGCGATCCCAAGCTGCCGATCAATCCCTATGGCGCGTCTAAGCTGATGACCGAGCGCATGCTCGCCGACACCGCCGCCGCCCATCCGCTCAACTATGCGGCGCTGCGCTATTTCAACGTCGCCGGCGCCGACCCGGAACGGCGCGCCGGGCAGATCGGCAAGGGCTCGACCCATTTGATCAAGGTCGCGGTCGAGGCGGCGATCGGCAAGCGCAGCCACGTCGACGTGTACGGGACAGATTACCCGACCCCCGACGGCACCTGCGTTCGCGATTACATCCACGTCAGCGACCTCGCCGCAGCGCATGTCGCGGCGCTCGAGCGGCTGATTGAGCGGCCCGATGGCAATCTGGTTTTGAACTGCGGCTACGGCCACGGCCTGTCCGTGCTCGAGGTCCTTGATGCGCTTGACCGGGTGTCGGGCGAGCCGGTCCGGCGCGAGATCAAGCCGCGGCGGGCCGGTGATCCGCCGTTGCTGGTCGCGTCCAACCGGGCGCTGACCCAGACGCTCGAGTGGAGCCCGCGCTTCGTGGACATCGACACGATCGTCACCGACGCCCTCGAATGGGAACGCGTACTGCAGGCCCGCGCCCGCTCATGATGTTGCGGCGTGTGGTTCGCTTGTGTGCGGCGCCGCTCGCCTTTTTGCTTGCCGCCGCAACGGCGCCCGCGCCGCTTGCTGCCGATCAGGGCGCCACAAACCGCATCCACGCCGATGTCCAATTCCTTGCCAGCGATTCGCTCGAAGGCCGGGACACCGGATCGCGCGGCCATGCGATTGCCGCCCAATATGTCGCCGCCCAGTTCACCGCCATCGGCCTCACGCCTGGCGGCCCCGGTGGAAGCTGGTACTTGCAGGTGCCGTTCAGACGCGCGACTCATCCGACGCCGCCGCGTGTCAGCATCATCACGAGCGGCGGAACCCGCCCGGTCGGCGATGCCGACGTCGGGCTGCGACCGAGCCTGACCCAGCAGCAGCGCGCGTTCAGCGCCGAGCTGGTGTTCGTCGGCCACGGCGTGATCGAGCCGAAATTCGGGATCGACGAATATGCCGGGCTGGACGTCCGCAACAAGATCGTGGTGACGATCCGGGGTGCGCCCAGTGGCCTGCCCGGCAACGTCGCCGCGCACCTCGAACTGACCAAGGACGAGATCGCGGCGAGCAGAGGCGCGATCGGCATCGCCGAGCTCAGCTTCGGCGGCTACAACGCCACGGCCGGCGTTTCGCAGCAACCCGTGGTCGACTGGGTCGATCGATCGGGAGCGGTCGGCAACGCGGCGTCGCGAATCGCAGCGCTGGTGCTGTCGCCGGCGCTTAGCCGCCAGCTGTTCAACGGCGCGCCAAGGTCGCTCAACCAGGTCGCTTCAGCTGGTGCCGGGCCGATGCGTGGCTTCGCGTTGCCGGCGCGGCTGTCGATCAGTGACCAAAGCCGGTGGCAGGACTTTTCGAGCCCCGAAGTGATTGGGGTGCTGGCCGGCATCGATGCCCGGATCGGGCAGGAGGTGGTGGTGCTGATGGCGCACCTCGATCACCTCGGCGTGAAGGCGGACGCGGTCCCTGGCGAGGATGCGATCTACAACGGCGCGCTCGACAATGCCGCGGGCGTCGCGACGATGCTCGAAGCGGCGCGCGAGTTTGCCCGGTCCCCCAGCCGGCCGCGGCGTTCGGTGCTGTTCATCGCCAACACCGGCG
>JBBQFH010000100.1:0-3027 GCA_038321865.1 Gemmatimonadales bacterium | reverse complement strand
GCTCGGGCACGAGATGAATAATTCCCTCGCGCCCATCAAGTCGATCGCCGGAAGCCTGCGCAGCCTGGCCGAGCGCCCGGCCCGGGCGCCCGACTGGGAGCAGGACCTGCGCTCCGGACTGCAGGTCATCGAGGGCCGGTCCGAATCGCTGGCGCGCTTCATGGGCGCCTACGCGCAGCTGGCACGCCTGCCGCAGCCGCGCCTGGCGCCGGTGGCCGTCGAAGCGTGGGTGCGCCGGGTGGCCGCCCTCGAGACGCGGCTGGAGGTCCATGTGGAGCCGGGCCCCGCGCTCACCGTCGCCGCCGACGGCGATCAGCTCGACCAGCTGCTCATCAACCTGGTGCGCAACGCGGCCGACGCCTCGCTCGAGACCGGCGGGTCGGTGCGGGTCGGCTGGCGGGTGCGCGGGGGTGTGGTGGAGGTGACCGTGGATGACGACGGCCCCGGCTTGCCCGATCCGGGCAACCTGTTCGTGCCGTTCTTCACCACCAAGGCCAACGGCACCGGTATCGGGCTGGTGCTCAGCCGGCAGATCGCCGAAGCGCACGGCGGGGCACTGGCGCTCGAGTCGCATCGCGGCCCGCGAGGAGCCCGCGCGCGCGTCCGCCTGCCCCTGGGGCCGTTGCTCACGACCTCTGACTCCTAGGACGCCATGTTCTTTCGACGCTTCTACGACGACCAGCTCGCGCAGGCCAGCTACCTCGTCGGCTGCGAGGCGACCGGCAACGCCGTGGTGATCGATCCGAATCGCCATATCGGGCCCTACCTGCAGGCCGCTGAAGCCGAACACCTCCGCATCACCCACGTCACCGAAACCCACATCCATGCCGACTTCGTCTCCGGCGCACGCGAGCTGGCGCGGCGGACCGGCGCGCGACTGCTCCTGTCCGACACCGGCGGCGCCGACTGGCGCTACCGCTACGCGGCCGAGGACGGGGCGATCCTGCTCGCCGACGGGGACCGGTTCCTGGTCGGGCATGTCGAGCTCGCCGCGCTCCACACGCCAGGTCATACGCCCGAGCACATGGCCTTCCTGGTGACCGACACCGCGGCGGCGACCGAGCCGATGGGAATTCTGACGGGTGATTTCGTCTTCGTGGGAGACGTCGGACGGCCGGATCTGCTGGAGCGGGCGGCGCACGCCGCCGGCACGATGGAGGCCGGCGCGCGACAGCTGTTCCGATCGCTCGGGCGGCTTGCCGGGCTGCCGGACTATCTGCAGCTCTGGCCCGGGCACGGCGCCGGTTCGGCCTGCGGCAAGGCGCTGGGCGCGGTTCCCCAGTCCACCCTCGGCTACGAGCGGAGGTTCAACTGGGCATTCGCGGTCCAGGACGAGGACGAGTTCGTGCGGGCGGTGCTCGCCGGCCAGCCCGACCCACCACGCTACTTCGCTGAGATGAAGCGCATCAACCGCGATGGCCCGCGCGTGCTGGGCGAGCAACGGACGCCGCCGCGGCTCGATGCCGCCGCGCTGGACGCGGCGCTCGCCGCTGGCGCGACTGTGGTGGATACACGGGCGGCTCGCGACTTCGTGGTCTCGGCGCTGCCGGGGACGCTCAACATCCCGGCTGGCCGCAGCTTCACGACCTGGGCCGGCTGGCTGCTGCCGTATGATCGGGACTTCTACCTGATCGTCGATGAGGACGCCCAGGGCATCGAGCCGTTGGCTCGCGCGCTGGCGGGGATCGGGTTGGATCGGGCCGCGGGATACGCCGGCAGCCGCGTTCTCGCCGAGCGGCGGAAAGGCGAGCTCCAGACGATTCCCGGCATCGACCTGGCGCAGCTCACCGCCACCATGGCAACGGACGGGGTGGTCCTGCTCGACGTGCGCGGCCGCGGGGAATGGGATGCCGGCCATCTGCCCGGGGCCGTCAACATTCCGCTCGGCGAGCTGGAGCAATGCCTCGGCGCGCTGCCCCGGGGTCGACCCCTCATCATTCATTGTCAGACCGGCGCGCGCGCGGCCATCGGCGCGTCGCTGCTGTACGCGCGGGGCGTGTCCGACGTGCGGCTCTTCGGCGGAGGATTCTCGGAATGGCGGGCCGCCGGCCGCGAGGTGGTGGTCGCGGGGTAGGGCACAGGAGTGCTTCCGCAGCGGCACCGCGCGGTGGTATCGTAGGACCCGAGGGCTTCGACGACCACTTCCAAGGGGATCGCATGCTGAAAGAATTCAAGGCGTTCGCTATGCGGGGGAACGTGCTGGATCTGGCCGTCGGCATCATCATCGGCGGCGCCTTCGGAACCATCGTGAAATCGCTCGTCGACGACGTGATCATGCCACCGATCGGCCTCGCGCTGGGCAACGTCGACTTCTCGAATCTGTTCGTACTGCTCAAGGCCGGTGACAAGGCGGCGGCACCTTACTCGACGGTGGCGGAGGCGCAGGCCGCCGGAGCAGTGACGGTGAACTACGGGCTGTTCATCAATAGCATCATCACCTTCCTCATCATCGCCTTCGCGGTGTTCCTGATCGTCCGCCTCGCGAACCGGATGACGCCGGCGGACGCCGACGCACCCAGCACCAAGGACTGCCCCTACTGCCGCATGCCGATCCCGATCGGCGCCACGCGGTGCCCGCAGTGCACGTCGGAGCTCCGGGCGGCCTGAGTGGATCACGCGCTCACCACCACCACGTTCACGCTCGAGGGCTACCGGGTGGTCCGGACCCTCGGCGTGGTTCGCGGGATCACGGTCCGCTCGCGCAACATCTTCGGGACCATCGGCGGATCGCTCCAGACCCTGTTCGGGGGCAACATCAGCCTCTTCACCGAGCTGTGCGAGCGGGCCCGTGAGGAGGCGTTCGAGATGATGGTGCGCCACGCGGACGTGCAGGGCGCGAATGCGGTCATCGGCGTGCGGTACGACGCGACGGAGCTGATGCAGGGCGTGAGCGAGGTCCTGTGTTACGGCACGGCGGTGATCGTCGAGCCGGGGTAGGATGACCGAGTGCACTTTATTGCATAAAGTACTTGATGAAATCGCACCCGTGTGTTAGTGTGAGCCATGGCCTCTCCCCAGCGCATACCC
>JBBQFH010000099.1:0-3075 GCA_038321865.1 Gemmatimonadales bacterium | reverse complement strand
AGGTCGCGCCATGGCGCGCCTGACCCTGCTGATCGGCGGTCTGGCCTTTGCGATCGCCGGGGTCGTCGCGGTCCTGCTCGGCGCGCTTGCGCCCGAGTGGCTGCTCGCCCGGCTCCCGGCGGTCTCCGCTGGTCCGCCCGCCGTGGGTGGTGCGACCGTGGCGATCGGCGCGGCGCTTCTCGCGGTCGCAGTTGTCCACCTCTCCGTCGTGGCCGGGCTGCGCCGCGATATGCGCGTCGCCCGCGCCGCCGGCGTGCTGCTCGGCGCAACGCTGGCGGCACTCTTTGCCGGCAGCGCGGCAGCGGCCACCGTGCAGGGGCTGCCGCTCGTGGTCACCGGGCTCGGGCTTGGGGCGCTTGTCTACGGTGCCACGGCGTTCCGGCTTCTGGACATTCGGCCGCAGGAGTGATTCGCGGCGGGCGCGGCCGCGTTATGACTCCGGGTCATACGTCCATCACGTTCCGCGCGCGGACGCCTCCCTGCCGTGCCGAACTATTACACGTGGTTATGGATCGGTGCCGTCAGCGACCCTGGGCGCCGCCCATGACCCGAACTCATCACACAGGGTAATAGTCGGGCTCTCAACGCCCCCAGGCACGGTTCACGGTCGTGGCGCGAGGCTTGGTATACTCGGCAGCCGTCGCCTCCGCGGGCCCGTGGTGTAGCGGCCCAACATGCCAGCCTGTCACGCTGGAGATCGCCGGTTCGAATCCGGTCGGGCCCGCCAAGCCCTTGCTTGGTTACCGAGCAATCACGCCAACGCGTAGCTGGCGGCCCGACCTTGGCCTCCGCGTACCATCCCGCCATCGGCCCTGTGGCGGCCAGTCGCACAGCAGGTTCGACCAGGCGGGGTTGGCGATAACCGACGATCGGCCCGGGCCCAACTCACCCACCTCTACGTCGGCGTAAATCCGGCCTGCCCTACCCAGTCCGCTTGCATTGCAAGCGGACTTATGGGAGGCTCTGGCGAATTAAACCGCTCATGTGACAAGCGAATGGCTCCGCATCTCACCTACATGCCCAACGGGCCGACCCGCGAGAGGTTGGACCAATGGGAGAACGCCGTCCGCCGCGACGCCGCCCTTTCGCCAGGCGACTGGCGGCTCCTCGCGGTCTGGCCAGCTGCTCGGAACGCGAGCGTCTCCGGCAGCACCGGCATCGAAGGGAACCCCCTCAATGCGGCGCAGGTGGAGGAAGTCCTGGCTGGAGCCGCGGTCGACGCCGATGCCCGTCACATCCGCGAAGTCGAGAACTACAACCGCGCCCTGAACCTCGCGCGCGCCGCCGCCTCCCGGCCCGATTTCGACTGGACCAACGAGATCGTCCACCAGATCAATGCCGCGGTGATGGAAGGTCTGCCACGAGACACGCACGGCGCCTACCGCGGCCCGGGCGAGGAGGTGGTCGTTGGGATCTTCACGGGCCTGAGCCCGCTGCAGGTCCCAACGCTGATGCAGGAGCTCATCGACTGGCTCTCTCGTCCGAATCGCACACCACCGCTCGTCTGCTCGGCGCTCCTGCACCTGAACGTCATCGCGATCCACCCGTTCAATGACGGCAACGGACGGACGGCGCGGATCGTCTCGGCGATGGAGCTCATTCGTGACGGCGTCCGCTCCCCCGAACTGATCAGCATCGAGGCCTACCTGCGCCGCCACCGGGACGAGTACATCGATGCGCTTCGGACGACGCTGGGGCCGTCGTACGACCCGGACAACCACCCGGTCACCGAGTGGCTCGACTACTACACACGAATCTCGCTGGATCGGCTCGAGGCGCGCAACCGGATTCTCGATGCCCTCCCGGCCGATATCGGCGTGCTGCATGCCGCTCTCGCCGACGCCGGGGAGCCCGTGGAGTGGGCCGTGACGCTACTGACGGCACGGATCGGTCGCCTGAGGACCGCGGCCCTGGCTGATCTCACCGGCCGTTCGGCTCCGGCGGCGCGCGCTGAGCTGGGTCGCATGACTCGAGCGGGCTGGCTGCACCCCCGCGGTGTGACCCGGGGTCGATGGTACGCACCCATGGAGCGTCTTGCGACGCTCCATCTCCACGTGCCGGAGCTCATGGGTCTCCTTGCCGACGGCGCTCAGCTCGCGCTGTTTGACGACGAGTTGTCATCGAAACCCATGCAGATTGCCGAGCCGCCTCCTCCCCTCCGTCGGGGCCTGCGATCCGGATACGGATCGTTGGAACGACGCTGAAATCGCAAGTATGTCCCCGGTCGCCCGCCACCAAACGCTTGGTGGCTAAGCGAACAAGCCAAACTGCCGTTCCTCGGACCACCCAAGGAAGTTGGCTAGGCTGCGCTGCAGCCGACATCGCTCTGCTCCGTGCCATCGTGCGCGGCTCGCGTAAATACTCGTCCATCGCCATTGCTGCGGGGCGAGCCGCCGCTGGTGATCGACCACTGACCTACCCGCTCGGGCGAACCTTCAATTGCGAATGCGAATGTTCCGTCAGTAACCGATCCGCCCACGTTTGGGATTCCCACGAGCACGAGGTCATTTCCCGATGTTTCCTGGCCGAAGAGATACATGGTACGAGTCAACCCGCTGTCGGATGGGCACACGACTGCATGCAGACTGCTAACCACAAGCCGCAGCGGGTCCGCCCGTTCCTCCACAGTGGCGGCGAGCACGACTGCGCGCCATGACTCAGCGTCGTGTTGCGCCAGCACCAGCTGCAGGACGGCATCGTCCTTGACGAATCGAACGCCCACGTAGAAATGATCCCAGGAAGGGATGACCCAATCCCGGCATCACCGTCGCTCGGCCAGCTATCCTCGGCGGATGGACGCCCCACAGGTCGAGCCCGTAGTCACCCAGCTACAAGTGCCGCCTGGGATGCTCGGGCCAGATCCCGTGAGCATCACGGTCCGCTGTTTCGTCGTGGTCGGCACGGGTGGCGTCGTTCTGGTCGACACCGGTCCGCTCGGTTGCGGGGAGGCGATCGGCAAGGCTCTGGCCCGGATGGGCGCGGCGTGGTCCGACGTCACCGACATCGTGCTCACGCACCGCCACTTCGACCACACAGGCGGACTGGTGGAGTCGGCGGAACTCGCGTCTGGAGCCA
>JBBQFH010000098.1:0-3166 GCA_038321865.1 Gemmatimonadales bacterium | reverse complement strand
CCATTCTGAGCACGAATCGGCGTGGTGCCGAACGTGAGACTGAACTCACACGAGGTTGCCCTCATCGGTGTTTGAGACCGCCCGGCCGCCATCCGCCGCAGTCCCGCTAGTGCTGATTCGTGCTCAGATTGGGCTCCTGGGACGACTGCGTGTCCGTCGGAATCCGGTCAATATCGGCCAGAATGGACGCTGAATGGACGCTAGCCGGGCGTCGAGCTCCTCTCGTGCACAAGTGGGACGGATGACCGCACCTCGCGCGGCCCGCGCACGACACCCATCAGGCGCCAGTCGCGTGGCAGCGTGGCCTCCGCGGCGGTCGAGTCTTGCGTCAGCCGGCCGGCCTTGGCTGCCATGCGGGCGAGTCTAGGGGCCGGGTCGCCTGACCCGCTCGGCATCTCGCGCCATGCCCTCCGGCGCAACGGTGCCCGGCCCGCTATGACTACGGGAAGTCGAGCTCGGCGAGCTTGGCTCCGGCATCGTCGAGTCCGAACAATCGGACCCTGTCGTCGACACGTTCGGGCGCCCACAGGGCGAACCATCCATCGGCCATGCTTGCGACGATGCGCGGCGAGTCGTGCACCTCGGCAACCACCTGGTGGATGTCTGCGCCCGCTTGGCCGGTCATGAAGAGCCATTGACCTGGGCCGGCGTGTGCCCGGATCGAACGTCGGGCGCGACTTGTTGGACATTCTCAGCTCGCGATTCTCAACCGGGTGCACTGGGCGGGGGCCCGGGTTCCCGGCTCGCCCCGCGCGCATCGACCACCACCAGCGACTGGTTGACCAGCATCTCCGGCGCATCGCGGCATGCGGCGTCGAGCTCGGCCTGTATGTCGCTGCCCAGACGCAGCGGCGTCGGTTGCCAGGCGCCGCGCAGCTGCTCGATGCTTGCTGGCCGCTCGTCCGCCCACAGGCGGTCAGCATCGCTGCCGCGATGACTGCCGTGATCATGCGCGTGCTCAGCACTTGTCCGCGATCGTCGGACTATTTGGCCGGCCCCCGACGCCCACGCGGCATAGCTGATGGCCGGGGGTCCGGCCTGCTGAGAGTCTAGGCGCCTGCCGCTTACCGGCCGCTTTTATTCGTCTCCGTGGGTGGCTGCTTTACTTGACGCTCGGCCGATGATGGAGATCACCCTGACGCGCGCCTATCCGGCGCGGGGGAGCATCGATGGCCCAGTCCGAGGCGCCACACGTCCGCGGCTTCCTGTTCGCGGACCTGCGCGGCTACACCCGCTTCGTGGAGACCCATGGCGACCGGGCAGCCTCGGAGCTGCTGAGCGCCTATCGCCCCCTCGTTCGGGGCGCGGTCGCCAACTTCAGCGGGGCCGAGATCCGGACCGAGGGCGACGGCTTCTACATCGTCTTCCCATCGCCGAGCAGCGCCATCCGCTGCGCGCTGGCCATCCTCGAGACGGCCGCATCGAGCGCGGATGCCGCCGGTGGCCCGCTGGCGGTGGGCATCGGCATCCATGCCGGCGAGACCGAGGACAGCGCCGAGGGGTTCGTCGGCTCGGCGGTCAACATCGCGGCCCGGGTCTGCGCTCTGGCTGGTCCCGGCGAGCTGCTGATCACCGAGACGGTGCGCGGCCTGGTGCGCACCTCGCTGCCGTTGACCATCGAGCCGCGTGGGCGGCGCCACCTGAAGGGCATCGGCGAGCCGATCGCCCTGTTCGCGGTCCGGCCGCCGGGCGGTGCGCCACTCCGCGCGCGCGGTCTGCGGGCCGTGGCGACCAGAAGCCTGGAACGCAGGCCGGTCGTCGCCGGCTTCGCAGCCCTCGCAGGCGTTGCGGCGGTGGCGACCGTCGTAATCGCGACTGGGCTCCTCGCAGGTGCCAACGCGCATCCGGGCACGTCGCAGATCAGGTCGCCGGCGGGATCGGTCGCGGACGCGCTGCCAGGCACCGGCCTTACCGGTGAAATCGCGGCCCCCACGCGCACGACCACTGGCTCTGGCGGAATCGTATTGGTTGATCTGGGTACACGGCGCGTGACCCCCCTGACAACGGATCCGTCGGACGCCGATCCGGCTTGGTCTCCGAACGGCCAGAAGCTCTCGTTCACGCGGGGCGCCGGGGTGCGGAAAGCCCTCTACGTTCTCGATCTATACACGCATGAACTGCTGCGCCCCGCGTCCGCGGCGACGGTCCAGGCCCGCAATCCAAGCTGGTCACCCTCCGGCGATCGGATCGCATTTGTCGACTGTTGCGGCAACGGGGGCTCGGGCGCGGTGATGGTTGTCGACCTCAAAACCGGCTCAGTGACGCAGGTACCCGGTCCGGTCCCGCCGGTGCAAGATGCGCTCCTCGAGCCGGCTGGTTCGTCGTGGGGAGACCGGGGAATCGTTGTGTCGTTCCAGACGTGGATAGGTGGGATAGACTCCGCTCAACCCGAGCGGCGCCTGTGGTTAATCAACCCGGGCACCGGTGAGTGGCAGCCCGTAGTGGCGATGCGAGCGGGAGAACTTGCGGACCCCGCGTGGTCCCCTGATGGCACGAGATTGGCGTTTACCGCCGCCCCTGCGCTGGGTCACGACAATCGCGACGTCTATGTCTCTGCGATGGATGCAGCCGACCCGGTCGATGTATCAGACGCGCCGGGCATCGAATCGTCTCCCACGTGGTCTCCAGACGGATCATGGATCGCGTACTCCACATCTCGCGGCGGCGGGACTCAGATCTTTGCCCGGCAGGTCGATGGGTCCACAGAGATCGCGCTTACCATCCCGGATTCCTCTACGAGCTACTTGGAACCCGCGTGGCGCCCATGATTCTCGTTACACCGCCCACCCGATTCACCCGCGCCTGGCGAGGGGCAAGGGAAGCGTACCGGACGCCATCCGCGGCGGGTGAAGGTACCCTCTGCCCGCGAGAGAACGTGCGCCATCTCGCGGCCTCCGTTGCCCAGCAGGTGTACAGTCGAGTTCTCACGGGAGGCGCTGACGTCCGGCCAACCATGGCCGCCCGAGCCGGACCGAGCCACTGGCGAACCCGGCCCGTGCGATGCCGCGCGTTCGCGCCCGAGGGGGATCGCTCGTGCGCCGTAGCCCACTTGTCCCACATGTCCCTCCCGTCGTGGCGATGGGCGCTGTTGTGGCGCTCCTGCTCACTACGGTCGCCGGACCATTAGCCGGAGGCAGGGTCCACGCCACCTCGTCCGGAGCAAATG
>JBBQFH010000097.1:0-3215 GCA_038321865.1 Gemmatimonadales bacterium | reverse complement strand
GTCGTGGTCGGGTTGTTGTTCACGTCCAAGCAGGTGACGGTGAACTGCTGGGTCGCAGCGGGGGCGATTCTTGCCGCTGAAGGTGCCACAACGTATTGCGTTGCGCTACCGGCAATGAACGTGACGTTGTTCAGCGAGGCCGAGCCGTTGCCCTGGATCGATACCGTGAACACGCCGTTGCTCAACGCCTGCACCGGGTTCGTGATGGCGCAATTGGTGCCGGAGACGAAGAAGATGCTCACGCCCCCGCCGACGACGCCGATCGCGGCGCCCGGGACAAGGAACCCTAGCGTGGTGCCGCTCACAGTGAGCGCGTCAGGCGCCACCGGGGTCGTCGCGGGCGACTGCCGCATCGTGAAGTTCGCGGCAGTGCAGCTGCCAAGGCCCGTCGTGCCGGTCGGCAGCGTCAGGCTGACATAGGTGCCGGCCTGCAAAGCCTCAGTAAAGTTGAACGTAGCGAACGCCGCGCTGACGGAGGGCGTAACCGGTGAGCCGGCAACCGCCCCGTTGGCCTGATAAACGAGGTTGCTGAGCGTGCCCGCGGCAAGCGCGCTGGGCGCCACCGCGGTCGCGAGAAGCGAAGCGAGAAGCGCGGCACTCGTGGCTGCGCTGATCGCCTTCTTCATAAGATTCAAGTGAAATCCTCCCTTAGGGGATACCTATCTGGTGCGTGGACCGGGGCTATCGGCTCCCGGGTGCGGGTCGGTCCTTGGGCTCCTTTCGTCATGACGACCGATCCGGCTGTCTGTCCTGTTCCATTGCCTTGCGCAAGGCCCGGAACGACGCGGCGGGCCCTGCCCGCCCCGTTGTTACGGCAATGTCGGGGACGGCGCCGCGGATGGCGCCGGCGTTGGAGTCGGCGATGGGCTGGCCGATGGCGGAGGTGTCCGCCGTGGCTTGTCCGTCGGCGACGGGAATGGAGATGGCGTGGGGGTGGGCGACGGTTCCGCGGTCGCGCTCGGCGAGGGGGCGGGAGTCGCGCTGGGTGACGGGCTGGGTTGGGCCGTGACCGCCGGGCTGGCGGACGGGGCCGGGCTTGGGCTTGGCTTGGGGGTGACCACCGGCTTTGCGGTGGGGGCCGGAGTTGCGACCACGGCCGGCGGGGTCACCTGGGCCGGAGTAGCCGCGGACACGCTCGGCTGGAGCGTCGTCGGCGCAAGCGTCGGCGTCATGCTGGGTCCGACTGTACCACGCGGTGATGGCGCAGGGGCAGGATTTGTGAGGAACGCCGCGGCCAGGACGGCCGCTCCACCCAGCAATGCGACGGTCATGACGGCCACCATCAGCGTGCCGGTGGTGCGAATGGCACCCCGGAAGACCTGGGTCTTCAGGTTTGTCAGCCAGGAGCGCTGGTCGTGGCGTCGAGCTCGATCAGCGATGGCGGCCGTGAAGATCCGCTCGTCGAGGTCGGGAGCGGAGGGCGGCGTCGGCAGGCTGCCGAGCACCGCCAGGAGCCGCGTGGTCCCGCCGATCGCGGCCGCGCATTCCGGGCATCCCTTGACGTGAGCCGCGAGTCGCGACGCGTCCTGCTCGGGAAGCTCGTCCACGAGGAACGCATCGATCAGGCGCCGTGCGGCGGCGTGATCGAGAGGCTCGCGGGTAGACGGAGTTGGACTCACATCCTGTGAATGACAGGGAGTGCCGGGAAAGTTGCAGGGAGGGGACGGGAGGGGTGGCTGTGGCGCGGCGGGGCGGCCGGGGGAGCAGGCAGCGCACCGGCGGGCGGCCGGGGCGGAACCGGAGTGTCGCCTACGCGGGAGGTCCCGCATTCCCGGCCACGCTGGCGTCCGGATCGTTGCCCGGCCGGGACGGACGTTGCACACCGCGCAGCAAATCGATCGTATGGAGTGCCAGACGTGGCCGGGTCTACGCTCGTGCCGGCCGACGTTGCACACCGCGCAGCAAACCGGGCACGTGGAGCACCTTGGGCTTGGTGCAACCGGCATTCGTTGCAGGGCGAGCAACAGAGCCCGTGCGCGTCGCTCTGCTGGACCACCCCGCGGCCCATCTGTTGCACCGCGGGCAACGCCGGGCCGGCGCGGGGCCGGGGATATGCCCGGGCGTGATCGCGGACTCGCAGACGGAAGGGATCAGGTCACGTGCGCCCGTGGCCGCGCCGGCCGCGTGGGGACGCCGATAAGCGTCACACCGTAGGCTTGAGGCATGAGCGAGGAGCGCGGCGCGGACGCAGCTGGCGGCGAGATCGTCGTCTACGAGACACCGGACGGCGGCCCGCGGGTCGAGGTCGTCGTCGGCGACGACACGGTCTGGCTGACGCAGCGGCGAATGGCCGACCTGTTCGACACGACCGTAGCCAACGTCAGCCTGCACGCTCGGAACGCCTACGACGAAGGTGAGCTGACGGAGGAGGCAACTCTCAAGGAATCCTTGATAGTTCGATCCGAGGGTGGCCGACAGGTCCACCGCCGCGTTCAGCATTACAACCTCGATGTGATCATTTCCGTCGGATACCGGATCAAGTCCAGGCGCGGCACCCAGTTTCGGATCTGGGCGAATGGTGTTCTCCGCGACCACCTCCTGCGCGGCTACACCGTCAACGAGAAGCGCCTCCTAGCTCGTGGCGTGGAGTTCGATCAGGCGGTCGCCCTGCTGTCCTCCACGCTGCGCAACCAGCAGCTCGTCACCACCGAGGGACAGGCCGTTCTCGAGGTCGTCCAGCATTACGCGCGCACCTGGCGGATGCTCCGCGCCTACGATGAGGATCAGCTCTCCTCCGCCCCCGGCCAGACCAGCGCACCCACCGGCACGCTTGACATCGCATCCGCTCGTGATGCCATCCGCACCCTCCGCGACACTATGGTCGCGCGCGGTGAGGATCCGGGGCTGTTCGGCCAGGAGCGCGGCGACACGCTCGAGTCAGTCCTGCTCAACATCGAGCAGACCTGGGGCGGCGAGCCCCTCTACCCGACCATCGAGTCGCGGGCTGCCCACCTCCTTTACTTCGTGATCAAGGACCATCCGCTCTCCGATGGGAACAAGCGCACGGGATCGCTCCTGTTCCTCGACTACCTGCGCCGGAACAACGCCCTCGCCGGATCCTCGGGGCAGCCACGGTTCTCGGACACGGCGCTCGTCGCGCTTGCTCTACTCGTGGCCGAGAGCGAGGCGTCGCACAAGGATCTCGTCATCCGCCTGATCCTCAACCTGCTGGCCGAGGATCGCCCGTGACAGGGGATCTGGTCAGGCCGGTCTTG
>JBBQFH010000096.1:0-3244 GCA_038321865.1 Gemmatimonadales bacterium | reverse complement strand
TACCTGACCGACGTGATCGGCATGGTCAGCCGCGACGGCGGTGAGATTCGCACGGCGACCACGACGGCGGCCGACCCCGAATACGATCTGCTCTGCGCAGACGTCAACCAACCGCTCGACCTGGCATTGCTGGAAGGTGTCCTGACCTCGGCGCCGGAGCTGCTGCTTCCCGAGGACCTGGAGCTGGCCGAAGCGGCTCGCGCGATCACGGCGGGACGCCCGCCCGGTCAGGTCGCCTCGATCGCGCGCCAGCTGGACGAGCTGTTCACCGCGGCACGTCGCGAGAAGCTCGGATTCGACCCCGACCGCCCGGTGGGCATCGGAATCTCCGGGGGGAGGCTTCGCATCGCGTTCATGCACCCGGACATGGTCCGCTTCTATGGGCCGGCGTGGCAGATGCCGATCGGGGCCGGGGACGAGGAGGGCGGGGAGCAGATCGTCTTGCTGGTGCAGAGCGCGGACGACGGTCGCATTCACCTGTTCCCGGTCGACCCGCAATACCGGGAAAGCGTGAACCATATTCCGGCCGATCACGATGTCCTGTACCCAGGCGAAGACATCTCCGACCTGCACGCCTACGAGCGGTTCGGGACGCGCATGAGCGAGACCGTGCTGTTGTCGCTTGGCTACTTCAGCGACGAGGAGCTCGAAACCCGGCGCGAGCGGGGCCACCCGCTTCCGCCGCCATCCCTGTGGGTGGGCGGCAACATGCGGCGCCCATTCGCGCTGGTCGACAACGCCATCGCGTCCATGCGGACCCTGCGGACGGGGAACCTGGGCGCGCGCGTGCAGTCATCACTCGGGCGAGAGAGCTTCAAGGGCTTGCTGCTGGTCTCGACCGGGAGCATTCCGCAGGGCGGGTTTTCGAGTTCATCCGCAGTCACCGTGGCCACCGAGAACGCGATCAACGCGCTCTATGAACTTTCGATCCCGGCGGACCTGCTCGTCCACCTGGCCTGCCAGGCGGAATACGGCACGGGCGTCCGCGCAGGGTCGCTCGACCAGGCGACCGAACAGAAGGGACGAGCCGGACAGGGCACCTTGATCTCGTCCAACCCGCGCGACAACTACCGGGTGATCGGCACCTACCCCGTGCCGGCCGACCGATTCCAGATTCTCTTCCCATACGCCGCCGAGCGCGACCGCAGCGCCTGGCGCTGGTCGTGGGGAGCGTATGCGGAGACGGCCGGGGCTGGCCCCCTGACGACCGGCGAGACGCGCAAGATGACGGGGAAGGCGGCCGAGCTGGCCGCCGTCCTCGTGCATCTCCCGTTCAGCACCGACTTCTTCAAGCCGATCGAGGACGAGCTCGTCTCGGGCGGCCTGCTGAGCCTGGGCAGCCGAGCCTGGATCTCATCGATCCTGCGGCAGGTGCCCGTTCTGGCCAGTCACGAGGAGCTGCGACAGAGGGCGCTGGCGAACCGCGGGTGGTACATCGAGCAGCTCATGGAGGCGGACGGCCTCGACGCCCGGGCGGCAGCCGAGAAGGCAGATGTCGCGCTCGTGTCGATCTTCGAGGGTTGGCGGGACCCGGTGCTGCGGCGCACGTTGCCGGATGGCACGCTCGTCACCGAGAAGGGCGTCCCGCTTCGCGCCATGCTGGCCTACCTGTTCGCCGAAGTCTCCAAGAACTTCCGTCTGATTCACCATCCGGGCGAGTGGATTCCATGGGTCACGCTGTCGCAGCTGGGTGATCGGAGCGTGAGCATCGATCCGGAGCGCCTCCCGACCCGGGAAGCGATGCAGGGTGAGGTCGATTGGGAACGCAGCCGTTCAGGGCCGGACCGTCTGAGCGTCTGGCTCGAGCGCTTCGGCGCCACCCCGTTTGATTTCAACCACGGCCTTGACGACGAATCATTGTCGGGCGGCACTCCGCCCGAATTCGATCGCCTGGCAGGATCGAGCTTCTTCCGCGGGCTCGCCCTGATCGACCTTGCGGAAGCGATGCTGAAGCGGGCGTTCGGCCCTGATGCGGTCGCGGTCCGCGTGAATGCCGCGGGCCAGGGTGACTTCTTCCAGGTGCACGTCGATACCGAGGCCGCCAGCCCTGCCCAGGTGAAGCGATTTGTCAGCGCAGCCTTCTACCGCCGGTTCGGCCTCTCACCCGATCCCGAGTTCGTCGAGATCCATCCCGGCGGGGGCGCCTCGGGCACGCGCCTCAGCCGCTACGACATCCTGCCGCAGCTGATCCGGCGGCTCCGGTCCACTTGAGCTGACCGCCTCCGGAGCTGCGGGCGGCCGCGGGCGCGGGCCGGGCTCCGGCGGGCGCCGGAGCATCGTGTCGAGGTCGCGATCAGGCGTCCGGGGCCTCGTACACGACGACGCCGCCGAGGATCGTCCGGACGACCCCGACGTCTCCGGTGGCGTCCGACCGCCGGAACATCGTGAGGTTTGCCGCGACGCCGAGGCGGAGGCTCTCCCGGCCGGCCGACATGGGCAGACCCAGGAGCCGCGATGGGTTGGCCGTGACCATCCGGATGGCCTCGGGCAGGGTCGCCCCCGCGTACCGGACCGCGTTGGCGATGCATGTCGGGAGCGCGATCGCCGAGCCGGCAAGGTAGGGCGTCCCGGCGAGCTCGAGCCGGCCGTTGGGGAGCAGCTCGACTTCCGCCCCGTCGAACGCCGTGTACCGTCCCGGCGGCAGCCCGGCCATCGACACCACATCGCTCACGAGCACGGTGCGCTCGAGGCCCTTCGCCCGGAGGACTGTCTTCATCACCTCCGGCGGCAGGTGGTGGCCGTCGAAGATGAACCCGGCGCTCAGCCTGTCTTCGGCCAGCTGGTCCCAGATGTAGTTCGGGTGGCGCCGGACCAGGTCGTGGGCTCCGTTCGCGAGGTGCGTCGACCAGCGCGCGCCGGCGTCCACCGCGGCCCTGATCTGATCGCCGTTCGCAGCCGTATGGCCAATCGACGCAACCACCCCGTCGGCCACGATTGCCTGGATGTAGGAGACCGCCTCCTCGTATTCGGGCGACAGCGTGATGATCCGGATCCGGCCACCGGCCGCCTCCTGCCAGCGCCGGTACTCTGAGACGTCCGGCGGGCGCACGTGACGCAGCGGGTGGGCGCCACGAGGTCCGTCCTCCCTTGAGATGTGCGGGCCTCGACGTGGATCCCAACCACCGATGCGGCGACAAGCGGGTCAGCGTCGCACGCAGCGGCGATCGCCCGCAGGTTGCCCAGGATGTGTGCCTCCGACTCGGTGCAGATTGTGATGCACGAGCCCGAAACACCTTCCGGCCAC
>JBBQFH010000095.1:0-3270 GCA_038321865.1 Gemmatimonadales bacterium | reverse complement strand
CCAGCCGAACGTCCCCCACTCGCCGCTGTTGGGCGGGATGAACGGGTGCCAGTTGGCGGGATTCACATGCTGCAGCCCGAAGATCACGATCAGCAGAATGACGGCGAGCTTGGTGAGGACAATGAGATTGTTGACGCGCGCGGACTCACGTATGCCGACGATGAGCACCATCGTCATGATCGCCACTATCGCCATGGCCGGCAGGTTGACGAGCGACCCGGTGGTGTTCCATCCCGGCCCGCCGCAGCCCGCGACGGCGGCAGCGACGTTCGCGTCGGTGCACCACTGAAACGGCGCCGAGGCGACCGCGGTGGGAATGTGCAGGCCGAAGTAGTCGAGCAGGTTCAGCAGGTGGCCCGACCAGCCCACGCCGACCGTCGCCGCGCCCATGGCGTACTCGAGCACGAGATCCCAGCCGATGATCCAGGCGACCAGCTCGCCCATCGTGGCGTACGTATACGTGTACGCGCTCCCCGCGACCGGCACGGCGCTGGCCATCTCGGCGTAGCAGAGACCGGCGAAGGTGCAGGCGATGCCGACGATCACCATCGAGATCGGTACCGCCGGACCCGCGTGCAGCGCCGCGGCCTGGCCGGTAAGCACGAAGATGCCGGCGCCTATGATGGCGCCGACACCGAGCGCGGTGAGGTTGGTCGCGGTGAGTGTGCGCCGGAGCCCGCCGTCCGCCGATTCGGACCGTGCTTCTTCCAGCAACGACTCCATGCTCTTCCGTCGGAACAGATCCATCGTGCGCCTCGCTTGAGAAGGCGTGCTGCGAGCCGTCACGGCCTCGGCGATCCGATATCCACCACGTACTTCCAGCTGCCGTCAGGTTCCTGCCGCCAGATGGTCATGAACTTTCCATACGACACCGGGCCGGTCACGCCCCGGCGCGGGACGCTCGTCGAGTACCCGGCGGTGACGCCGAGTCCGCCGCTCGCGAAACCGACCGAGCGGAGGGGAACCCAGATCACGAGGCGGGTGCCGATGAAGGATTCGAATACGGCGCGCACCGCATCGGGGCCGACCGGAAACCCTGCGAGGCCGAACAGCGTGCCGTCCGCGGCGATGTAGTCGGCGAACGCGGCGCCGGGTCCTGCGGGCTCGACCGAGGCAGCGGAGAAACTCGCCTCGGCCGCGAGCATCGCGTCGCGCTGAGCGGCACCGATCGAGACCGTCGCGGAGTGCGGCGCCACGCGAAGCGTGTCGTGAGCGGGCGTGAGCGCCGGGACCGGGCTGTCGCGACGCTGATGCGCCACGACGCGCCAGCGGCCGCGCGGGTCGCGCCGCCAGCACGTCGCGTAGGTTCCCCCGTGCGACGCATGAACCGAATCGGCCGCGGAGACGAATTGGCTGAAGCCGATCGTGCAGCCGAACCGGCCATCCGCCGAGGCGATGGCGTGCAGCGGCCGCCAGCTGTATCGCGACGGCCGGTCATACCGCGCAAGGAACGGCCGCCGCGCCTCGGCCGGCCCGCGAAGAATGGTCGGCTGGCCCCAGAAGAGGATGGCGGCGTCGGTATCGGCCGCGGCGAGAAATCGTGCGGCGCCCCCCCGTTCCACCGCGGCAGCCAGCATCGAGTCCGCCGCGAGGAGGCTCGCCTTCGTGGCGGCGGTGTCCACCGAAACGGCGGGGAGCTGCGCCGGCAACGGCCGCCCGGCTCCAGCAAGCGCTGCGAGCATCCCTCCGAGCATCACCCCGATGGCCGCGCCCTTTCGCATCACCGGCGACCGAACGACATGCCGAGGTTGAGCTGCAGGTCGTGCGTGGTACCGATGCCGTGCCCCCTGAACGTCAGATTCGCCGTACTCTCCGCGAAGAGCATGAGTCTGCCGATCCGGTCCTCGAAGCCGAGCCCGACCTTCGCGACGGGACGGGTCGCCGAGGTGGCGCCGCCCGTATGATCAAAGCCGGCGCCTGCGAGCAGGTAGGGATGCACCAGCGACGTCGCCGAGCGCGCAAAGGCGACGGTCAGGTCCGCCGTGCCGACGAAACTCGTGATACCCTGGTGCGCCACCGTCGCGTCCACGCGGCCGGCAAGCGGCCCGTTCACCTTGCCGATGGCGAGGAACGCCATTCCGCCGACCGGCGTACCGCCATCGCTATCGCTGAAGTGAGTGATGGCGGTGGCTCCGATGCCGACGGTGGCCTGTGCGCTGGCCGTCACACGGCCAGGGAGCACGGCAATGGCGAAAGCGCTGAAGCCCTTCGAGAGCCGTCGACCGACCACAGTGGCGGCGGTTCTTCGTCTCATGGTTCCGTCCCTGGTGAGCTGGTGACGCGCTGCAGCTTCGGCGATGTGGAGTGAGGGACGGCGGCGGGGGGCCCGCAGTTACGGGGGTGGGCGGTCTCCTGACATGGCTATGACGTTGCGGCAACTGTTCGACGTTCGCCGCGGTGCGCGGGCTTCATCCCTCATGTACCGTCCGGATCCTGGAAGTAGCGGGCAGATGGCCGGCGTCGCGGCCCCGCCGGATCGAGGGGCGCTCCGAACATCAGGCGATAGCGGCGCCTGAGGTCGCGAAGATAGGCCGGATGCCGGAGGAAGTAGCCGGCCGGGATCCGCGACCGCAGCAGCGAGCGCCGAGGACCCAGATACAGGTACGCATCGGCGATCTGCTCGAGCCGCATGCTGCCGGGATTGTCGCCTCCGAACGCGACAGCCGGCGAGAGACGGCCGATCCAGGTTCCCCGAAGCGGGATGAACGCCGGCACCGGCCCCGCCGCCATCGCCTGCTCCAGCGCGGACGTCCTCGCGCCCAGGCCCGTGTGCGGAATCACGACGAACACGGCGGACCGGTGCCGCTGCTCCAGCATTCCCACCTCGGTCCCGGGGTCCTCACCGGGCGAGGAACCGTGGTGCAGCAGGTGGAAGGATCCGGCGATCAGAAGGGCGCGGTGACCGCGCGCAAGCACCTCGCGCTCGACCGACTCGACATAGCTCCGGGCGCGCTGACCGATGTACCACTCCCAGCGCGCGCTGTCTGGCCGGGCCGACCAGTCAATGGGCGGATCCCCCAGCACCACCCTGAGCTGCCGGCCGTCGGTCCGCGCCAGGTTGGCTGCGCGCACCGCACGGTAGAATCGCTCGTAGATCGGCGCGTCCCAGACGAAGATCTGCGTTGTGTTTCGCCACGCCCTCGCGATCGACGCGTCTGATACGGTTCTTCCGCTCACGAAGCTGTCTACGACCGGCTGATAGAGCGCATTCCCGAATTCCACGACGACATCGTCTACCAGCGCGGCGAACCGCGGATCCGACACCAGCCG
>JBBQFH010000094.1:0-3307 GCA_038321865.1 Gemmatimonadales bacterium | reverse complement strand
GGCCGCATTGCCGCGGTCGGACCCGATGCGGATGTGCCCAGTCCGCCGGGCATACCGGCTGAGCATTACGCCGGTGCGGCCATCATTCCGGGCCTCGTCAATTCCCATACGCACCTCGAGCTCACCGGACTCGTCAGCCGCGCCGATCCGGCCGACTTTTTCGCGTGGATCAGCGACCTCCGCGCCCAGAAAGCCGCCCGCACATCGGCAGATTTTCTGACGGCGGCCGCGCGCGGCCTCGCCGATTGCTTCGCGGCCGGCGTGACCACGGTTGCCGACACGGGGGACACTGGATCGGTCATAGAGGTACTGGCGGGTGCGAACGGCAGCGGCATCGCCTATCACGAGGTCTTCGGGCCCGAAGCGGCCGATGCCGCGGCGAGTATGGCGGCGCTGGCGGCGCGAGTGGCGCAGCTCCGGCGGTTCGAAACCCCTCGCGTGCGGCTGGGTGTGTCGCCCCACGCGCCGTATTCGGTGAGCGGCCCACTCTATCGCGCCGCAGCGGCATGGGCCCGTCACGAAGGCATGCCGATCGCGGTGCACATTGCCGAATCTCGCGGCGAGACGAGCCTGCTCGCCGATGGCTCAGGCCCGTTCGCGGATATGTGGGTGCGTCGCGGGATTCGGTTGCCGCCTGGCGGCCACAGTCCGATCGCCTGGCTCAACCAGCACGAGGTGCTGGGCGCGACGACGCTCTGCATCCACGCCGTTCAGGTGAACGAAGACGACCTCGTCCGGATCCGGATGTCCGGTGCGGCTGTCGCCCACTGTCCCCGGTCGAACGACGCCCACCGACATGGCGCGGCGCCGCTGGCGCGATTCCTCGCGTCGGGAGTTCGGGTGGGCTTCGGCACTGACTCGGTGCTCAGCACCGGCGACCTTGACCTTATGACAGATGCGCGGGCCGCCGCGAGGAACGCCGGGCTCGATGCGCCCGCGGCGCTGAACCTGTGCACCCTCGGCGCCGCCGCGGCGCTGGGGCTTCAGACGGAGGTTGGCTCGATCGAGGGGGGCAAATGGGCTGACCTTGCGGTGTTCGAAATCGGCGCAGTCTCCGACCCGGTCGAGGCGGTACTCGCCTCCGACCTCGGCTCGGTACGAACGACGTACATGGGTGGCAGGCCGGTGTACCGTCGATGAAGCTGCCACGCCACGCCGCTATTCTTCGGGTGGTCCGTGAGCGGCGAATCCGGAGCCAGGACGAGCTCCGGAGCGCGCTCAAGGTCGAAGGCATTGCCGCGACGCAGGCGACGCTCTCGCGCGACATTCGTGATCTCGGACTCGTGAAGCTGTCCGACCACGACGGGGTATACTACGGCCACGGCGCGGAGGCGGCGGGGATTCGTCCGGAACTCGGGAGCCTGGTCCGGACACTCCTCACTGGAATCGATGGCGTGGGGGCGCTGCTGGTGCTCCGCACGCCCGGCGGAGCTGCCGGCGTGCTGACGGCAGCGCTCGATGCCGCTGGATGGAAAGAGGTTATCGGGACGATCGCTGGGGACGATACGGTACTGGTCGTAACCCGCGGCCCCCGGGAACGCGAGGTAGTTGCGTCCCGGCTCCGCTCTCTGAACTCCTAAAGGCACTCTCGGCACTCTGACGACTTCTGTGGCAATGCCGCCACTGTTGCACCGCCACACACAGGCGGTTTGCCACCGGCGAAGTTAAGATGTAAGTTGATTAAAGGGAACTGTTTGTGACGCGTTCGAGCGTTCGACAATGACGGCACGTCGCTTGCTGACGGTAACGGCGCACCCGAAGTTTGTGCGAAGTACCACACTCGGCCGGAGGCACTCTGGCGGCTCCACAGATCCTAGTACAGGCAAACGACCCGAAGCAGGCCCGTCCCAGGCTGCCCCCGGCCCCGGATTATGGGTGGTACCTTCTCGGATGGCTGGGTCTGGCGTTCGTTACCGTGGGACTCACGGATCTGGCGCTGGCGTGGTATCCGGTCAGGATTGGAAGCCCCGAGTGGGAATTCGGGACGGTCTCGCGGACGTTCGACAGCCTCCCGATCACCGCGCTCGGACTCGGCTTGCTGCTCGGTGCCGGCGTGGCCCGTGGGGTTCGATGGTGGACGCGGATAGTGGCAGTGTTGTATCTGGCGATGGCGGTAGTGGTCATCGGCGGGCTGGTGCTCTACGCGACGAACATTCCGCTCGCTTTGCGCTTCGTCGCTGATCCGCTGGCCCAGAGCGGTCTGAAGCGTGCAATCGCGAAGGCGCTGGTGCAGGGGCTGATGTACGGATCGGTATTCCTGATCCTCGGAATCGGGGCGTTGCGACACAGTCGGGTTTTGCGGGACCGTTAGTCAAACTCACGAAGGAGATGCTATGAAGATGTTTGGGCGAGTACTCGGTAGTGCCGCGGTCCTGCTTGCGGTGTCGGCTTCGGCCGCCCGTGCAGACGCCGTCGGCGGGCTGGTCAGTGGCACGCCGTACTGCGGGGGCAACGCGTTCAGCACCTGCGCGACGATCACCTCGATCAGCTACACCGGCGGTGTGGTCACCCTCACCGTCCAGAACACGTCGGGCAACGCGGGCAGCGTGTTTACCGCGATCGGCCTGGCGAACATCGGCGGGACGTTCACGGTGACGAACTTCACGTCGTCGTCGGCGAATTTCGTGCAGGGCACCAACGGCCTCAGCGGCGCCGGCATCCAGCCCACGGTGATCGGTGGTACGTCCATCTCGCCGCCGTCGCAGACCGGCCTCACAGACGGCCAGTCGGTGACGTTCACATTCACCCTCAGCGGCACGCCGGACCTGAGCGACCTGCAGCTCGCGATTCACGATCAGGGCGGTTCGCCGGGCGGCCAGTGCGCCCCGTCGACCAAGCTCGTCGTCTCGGGCGGCATGGCCAACAAGATTGACCCGCTCTGCGGCACCACGACCGTTCCCGAGCCGATGACCATGTCGCTTCTCGCGACTGGTTTGGTGGGAATGGGCGGCATGGGCGCCTTCAAGCGCCGTCGCCGCGCGGCCTGATCTCCGGGCAGCACGCGATTGAAGTAGACAGCGCGCCGGCGGTTGCCGGCGCGTTTGTTTTTGCCCCCACCCCTACCGGGCGCCGCCTCCGCCCGTTACGATTTCTCTGGCGGTGCAATTTCCCAAGGAGAACTCCGTGCGGTGCTTGGCGCTCAACGCGTCGTTCGAGCCTCTGACCATGGTCCCGATACGTCGCGCCCTGCGCCTCGTCATCGAGGGCAAGGCCGAGATCGTCGAGTCTTCGGATGACGGGGACGTCATACGAAGTGAACGCCTGACGCTGCCCAAACCCGCCATCATCCGCCTCGTCAAGTTCGTCC
>JBBQFH010000093.1:0-3515 GCA_038321865.1 Gemmatimonadales bacterium | reverse complement strand
CTGGTTGCCCTCGACCATGAACGTCCACAGCACCGCCAGCCCGAAGACCGCCAGGACCACGAGCACGACACTGTTGCGAACGATGCGACTGCTCACGTTGGGTTCTCTTTCGCCTCCGTAGGGGATCGGCGCTCGGCGTGGGTATAGTCGGACACCGCGCCTGCATGCATACGACAGGCCGATGAAGTATAGGTGGGCCGGGCGCCGTCGAACAAACAGCCGATCTGGCTACCTCCTCCCCTCTCTATACGCACCCACGGTACCGGTTGGGTCACTGCAGGCTGATCGTTCGCTCACGGACCGATGCGCTCCGCCCCCCGCCGAGCTCGATCCGTACCCCGCCGCGCGTCCCCTCGACGGCATTCAGGAGCGCGTCGATCCGCTCGAGGCGGGGCGCCGGATCCCCGATCGCCAGCCGCAGCACCCGGCGTCCCAGTGCCCGCGCCGGTGGGTCGTGCCAGTCGATGCGACCCTCCGCCGTTCGGCGTTTGGCGAGCTCGGCGGTCGCGATGGCGTCGAGCAGGGCGTCGTCCTCCGCGGCGAGGCGACCGAAGCGGGTGAGCGCATCGACCGCGGCCGGGTTGAGCCGCTCGAGCGCCGGCATCACCTCGTGGCGGACCCGATTGCGCGCCGCGTCGAGCTGCTCGTTGCTCGGGTCGAGGCGGTACTCGATTCCGGCCTCGTCAAGGGCGTGCCGCAGGGTCACGCGACGCTCGCCGATGAGCGGCCGCACGACGCGGCCACGCTGGGGCGGGATGCCGCTCGCCCCGGCCAGCCCGCTGCCACGCACCAGGTTGAGGAGGATCGTCTCGGCAGAGTCATCGGCCGTGTGCGCGGTGGCGATGAGTGTATCGGCGCCCGCGATCTCCTCGAGGAACCGGTAGCGCGCCTCGCGCCCGGCCTCCTCGATCGTGCGGCCGTCCACCGCCGCGAGCTCGGCGACATCGGTCCGGCGCGCGGCGCAGGCGAGGCCCAACGCAGCAGCGGCATCGGTCACGAACGAGGCGTCAGCGGCGGAATCTGCCCGCAGACCGTGGTCCAGGTGCGCGACGCTCAGCCGCCATCCGCGCGAATCGGCCAGGCGGGTGGCTCCGTGCAGCAGCGCCATGGAGTCCGGGCCGCCGGATACCGCCAGGAGAAGGGATGCCCCGGTGGGGATGCCGAGCGCGTGAGCGCCGCGCCCGACCGCGGCCGCGAGCTCGTCAAGAGGATTGGTAGCGGAGGGCGGATTCGAACCACCGACCAAGGGCTTATGAGTCCCCTGCTCTACCACTGAGCTACTCCGCCAAGCCGATTGGAGCCGAATCGTGCTTAGATTGGCCGCAGACCACTGGATTCTAGCGGGCTCGCCAACATCGCTCCACTCCGCGGTTCGCTTCTCCGACATCTGCATGCCAAGAACCGCAGCCCGTCGACGCGCGTCACCTAGGCCAAGGTCGTTAAGCACGGGCGATTGACCGACAGCGGTATTGAACAGGTGGTGAAACGCCGCGGCTGGGCGGCGGCCGTCAGTGTCCATCCGCACCAGTTTCGCCATAACTTCGCCCATCCCCATCTGGCCGACGGTGGCAATGAGGGTGACCTCATGCGCCTCGCCGGCTGGAAGACTCGTCAGATGCTCTCGCGCTACGGCCCTAGTGTCGCCGACGAGCGGGCGCGCATGGCTTATGGGCGCCATAGTCCAGGCGATCAGCTGTGACCGCTGTCCCATTTTCGTTGGCCTCGCTGTTGCCCGGAATCGGACTGGGCATCGTGATCAGGCGGCATTCAGAGTTGTGTGCCGGCGGTGTCGGGTCAGCCCTGTTCCTCTAGGCCTTCCCCCGTCCGATTGCCTCGGGGACTGGGCTTGCGATTGGAGTCGCATCCACCCATTTGCTCCCAGTCGGCCGTAGAACAAGCGCGGCCAGGACGCCCGTCACCGCTCCGACGCCGGCGACGATGACGGCTGGGGCGGTGGCGTAGTCGCTACCGCCCTGGGCCGCGATGACGAACGCCGCGAAGACCCCGACGGAGGTCAGGAATAGCCAAATGAGCATTGGAAAGGCCAAGGCCGCAGTGGGGGAACGACGGAGCAGCCCGATCGCCGACACGACGCACAGCGGCAGGAATATGGCGAGATCGAGCGCGTAGACCGGGTTGGTCGGAAGACCTGCGCGAACTAGGTCGGGCGGAAGCACAGCCGTCGTCGCCGTCGATGCAATCTGCGCCAGCCACATCAGCCCGAAGAGCCCGGCGACCGCGATCAGGGCGGCCGACGAGGAGCGCCGGCGGGTCCGGCCTTCGAGGGCGCGAGCGGTACCCGCGAGATCGGTCGCGGACAGCGACAGGAGCAGGCTCCAGACGGCGAGTCCGCGGAACGCGATGTAGACCACGGACAGCGGGTACATGGCCACCGAGAAGGCGAAGATGGCGTAGTTGTAGACGAGGTAGAGCAGGCCGGCCATCGCCGCCAGCCGACCGATCGGTGCGCCGCGGCGGGCCGCGAGCAATCCGGCCGCGAGGATGGGCACGGCGAAGAAGAGGGTTGCGATGTCGGTCGCTCGAGCCTGTTCGACCCAGAACGGCGCATCGCGGTAGAGGCCGGCTGCCACCAACCCGGCCGCAGCCGCGGCCGCGGCGAGGAGTGCGGCGACCCAGGTCAATCGATCTGCGACTCGTAGTCGGTTCATGTCATTCCCTTCCAGGATTCCGGCTATCGGGTACTCCCTACGGTCGCCCGAATTGCAGAGCCTTGGGGAGGAAGACCAACAGGTTGCAGCCCGCGATCCCGAGAACCACGAACCACCGGAGGATTAGCGGCCACGTGGTCTCCCAGACCCACAGTCCGATCATGACCGGCAGGAACAGGAGCCAGGCGATCAACTGGACCAGCAGCGGCAGTCCGCGAATCGTCTGCCGAGCCGCGTCCAAGCTGCCTTGGCTGAATACGAGCGCCGCCCCGAACGCCAACCAGATCACCGCGAAGATCACGAACAACAGACCGGTCTCCGCCAAGAAGCCGATGCTTTACCCATTCCGCTCGCCAGTGTCTCGATGATTTGTTCCATCAGATTCTTCCTTCCCACTTGCTTTCCAACATCGGTTGGCTGATTCCTCATGCCCGGTCGTGTTGTAGTCATCGCCCTCTCCAAAGCTGCGCGGGTTCGTCTCGATCGTCTGCGCAGCGAGCTGCGGCGGCCAGTGCCAACCGACGGGTTTGACCCTGCCAGTCGGCCTTAGTGCGTGGGAGACCGTCAGGCGACCCGACCCCGCAGCGATGCGAGGCCATGCCCTGCACATCACAAACCGCTGAACACCACGAGTGGCCTCCGGTGCTGATCGAGGTCTGAGATCGATCGCCCGGAGGCCACTCGCGGTCCGGCGGCTAGGGCACCCTTGGCCCACCGTTCGCCGGATCACCCATCATCGCGTCGACCCCAGGTCGTGCGTATGACATCGCCGCTCAGGGCTCCGCGACAGTACGTGGGTGGCGGGATTGACCTTCAGGTCGTCTGCTGCCGGATCGCGCGCCGTGG
>JBBQFH010000092.1:0-3603 GCA_038321865.1 Gemmatimonadales bacterium | reverse complement strand
CGAGGCGACGCCAACGACGCCGCGGTCGCCGGCCGGGAAGGTGGCCAGGCCCAGGCCATCGTTGCCGGTCGCGGCGACGAGGACGGAGCCGCGGGTCCAGGCATAGTCGATCGCCGCCTGCAGGGCAGCGGAGTAGCCGGGGTTGCTGAAGGACATGAGGATGACGTCCGCGCCGTGATCGGCTGCGTAGACGACGCCCGCAATGATGTCGCTGTCCTGGCCAAGGCCAGCAGCGTTGAGGACTGTGACCGGCATGACCGATACGCCCGCGTACGCGACGCCGGCGGTGCCGTAGCCGTTGCCCGTCTCGGCTGCGACGATGCCGGCCATGGCGGTGCCGTGGCCGTTGGCATCGGTCAGGCCATTCGAGCCATCAAGGATGCTGGTGCCCGGGACGACCACGCCGTCGAGGTCCGGGTGCGAGCCGTCGATGCCGGTGTCGAGCACCGCGACGGTCGCCGCACCGGAGATGGGGGCGGTGCCGTACAGCGAATCCCAGCCGATCTTCGGCAGCGACCACTGGTCTGCGTAGGACGCGTCGGAGGGAACGGCCTCTGCCGCACGGGTGCGATCGAGGTCGACGCGGGCCACCGAAGGATCGGCCATGAGGGTGCTCACCGCCGCGTCGGTGAGGAGCGCGCCGTACATGCGCAGCTGGGGAATCGAGCTGTCGGGGGTGGCGCCGACCGCGGCCAGGGTTGCCAGCTGGGCGGCGGTCGTGCTGCCGGAAGCGAAGCTGACGATGTACGCGCGCGAGGCGGCAGGGGCGGCCGTCGGGGCGGGCGTGTCGGAGGGAGCGGGTGCCGGGGTGTCGCTGGGTGCCGGAGCGGGGGTGTCGCTCGGCGCGGGAGCAGGGGTATCCGAAGGTGCGGGTGCCGGGGTGTCGGTCGGGGCCAGGCTCGGCTGCGCGGTGGGCGCGGGCGCGCTCGAATCGGTCGGCGCGGCTGCCGGATCTGAGGGGACCGGATCCGCCGCGAAGGCTGCGATGGGTCCGAAAACGTACGAGACGAAAACGATGATCTGGAACAGCAGCGCAACGGCGCGCGTGGTGCTCCGGCGCTCGGTGGCGGGCAACATGTGAGCAGAACCCCTTGAAATTCCCGGCAGATGGGCACGAGCACGGAAATAAGTGCTCCCGCAGCGTACGGTCGTCCGCGCTGCGTGCCATCCGGAGCACTACGGAGCCAAGTACCGAACCCGCGCTCCGTGTACGGAGTGAACTCGGGGTGCACGTGCGCACCACCTTCCCGGCCGATGCGTCGCTCCTACCGAGGCACGCTCCGTGTACGGAGGCCCATCCCCGTAGGCGCGTCCGTACTTATCCGGATACCTTGCAGGCGCGCATCCCCCAAGATGGTCCGATGCAGCAACGCGACGATGCCGTGCTCCCCGCTGGCCGGACCGATACCGACGACGAGGAGGTCGGGCCCGCCCTTCGCGACGCCGGCGCGGTGGTGTCCCGCACGGAAGCGGATGAAGCGGCGGCGGCCCAGGCGCGCCTGCGCTATGAGGCCGAAGGCCTGCCCACCCTGGCGCCGGACGGCGCGATCGCCGGCGAGCTGCGCGGCGACGAGCTGCTCCACGCCCAGCGCTCCCCCGCCATGCTCAACCGGCTTGATGGGGCTGGCACCCTGCCGGGCTATGCGGGCACCCTCTCCCTGACCTCCCGACGCCTCATCCATATCGGTCACGTCACCTTCAGCGTATCCTTGGCCCAGATCGACGAGCTGTCCGTCGTGGGGGAACGCCTCTTGGTGACGCTCTCCAGTGCCGAGGGCGTCAGCCTCGACGTCGCAGGGCCGCGATTGCTGCGGGTCATGATCGGGATGGCAAGGAAGACCGCGACCAGATGAACCAGAGCAGCACCCATACCGATAAGGTCGCCGCCGTCAAGGGCCGGCAGGGCGCCGGCGGCCCCGGTCGCCTGGCGAGCTTCGGAGAAGGCGCCGGCCAAGCCACCCTGATGACGCTGGGTCAGCGCATGGCCAACGACCTGATCGCGGCTGAGGGGGCGCTCGCGGAGGCAGAGGACCGCTACATCGGCGCGAAGCACGGCTGGGCCGCGGAAATGCGTCGGCGCGGCCAGGGCGACGGCACCGAGACCGACGTGGCGAACGCGCAAGCCGCGCTGACCGCCGCCGACGAGGCGCGCCGCCTGCTCGGCGAGAAGATCGAGGAGCTTCGGCATCGGCTTTACGATCAGCGCCGCCGCGAGATCCTGGCGGAGGCCGTCACTGGCCAATTCGCCGCGCACGAAGATGTGCAACGCAAGCTCGCGCAATCGGGCAAGCGCAAGTCCCTGCTGGCGCGCATCTTCCGTCGCTGACCCTCGCTAAGATCCTAAGATTCGGGGGTGCAGCCCCGCCGCGACGCGTATCTCATCCTGCAGGTCGATCCCAGCGCCCACCGCGACGTGATCCAGGCCGCCTACCGCGTCCTGGCGCGGCAGCTCCATCCCGACGGCGCCGACGTGTCGGATGCCGCCGGCCATCGGAAGATGACGGACCTCAATTGGGCGTACAGCATCCTGAAGGACACGAATCGGCGCGCCGAGTACGACCGCGAGCGGCGGGTTGGCGTGGTGCGCTCGCGGACCGTTCCGAGCGCCGGCCCTGCCCCCGCGCCTGCCGATGCTGGATCCACTGACGCCGGGGCCGCCCTCGACTTTGGCCGCTATGCCGGCTGGCGCCTGCGCGACGTGGCGCGGCAGGATCCCGAGTACCTCCGCTGGCTGAGCCGCCACTCCTCCGGCGCGCCGCATCGGGAAGAGATCAAGAAGCTGCTGTACGCCTCGGACCATCGGCCCAGGCGCTAAGCCGGGCGCAGAGCTGCGCTCGCCGGGCAGTGCTGGGCGCTGGGACCGTGGGGCGGGCCAACTCGCGCAGGAAACAGGGAGTGAGGGCGGTTCCTGAGCCAACCGGACCGTGGGACGGTCAGACGGCGCGGGAGCTCGGGCTCCGTGCAGAGTTGGACCGTGGGACGGTCAGAAGGCCGCGCAGCTCCGCCTCGGCGGCCGCGCCGGACGCCGCCCCGGCGTCCGGTCATCGGCCGATGAGCATGCTCACCTGATCAGCTGAACCCCGACGATGCCAAGGGATGATTCCTGGGTGCCGTTGCCGGCGCGCAGGGTTCCCGGGCCGCTGACGCTCTCAAACGTGCCGAAGAAGCACCCCGTTCCGTTCTGGCCTGAGCAGCCGGCCTTGAAGTCGACCTTGTCGAGCAGGAAGCCCGCGAACGACGGGAAGTGGTAGTACTGCTTCACGCCGTTGCCGGGGCCGCCGGTGCAATCGCCCTTCCCGGTGCCAATGGGCTGGCTGTCGCAGGTGGCGTCGAACAGCGGGATGTAGACGATCTTGTCGTGATAGGTGTTCAGTGCGTCCTCCACCCCGCTCTTACTGATGTTGCCGGTTTCGGACACGAAGAACCAGTTGGGGACCGTGATCTCGGGGTTGTCGGGATTGAGCACCGAGTTCTCGAGCTCGCTGGCGCCGCCTGCCGGTGGGGTCCAGTCGAGCCAGCCGACGTTGCCCGGCCCGCTCTTGCACAGCGGGATGGCGTAGTACTGGCCCACGACCCACTTGGTGGTGCCCGGGATCAGGTTGC
>JBBQFH010000091.1:0-3814 GCA_038321865.1 Gemmatimonadales bacterium | reverse complement strand
GTCAGCTCCAGCCGCTCTGCGGTCGGAAGGGTTTCGTCGACCAGGCGCACGGCCTCGCCGGATCGACCGATCAGGATGTAGCTGCGTGCAAGCTCAGCGTTCAGCCGCACGTACCCCGCGGTATCGGCGAGATCCCTGTATTCCTCGCTGGCTGGTTCGAGGAGCGCAGCCGTTTCCGCGGGGTTGCCGCTGATGACCCGGGCGAAGGCGTAGTCGACGGTCGCCTGCATGAGGCCGGCCCGATCGCCGATCGTGCGAGCCAGCTCGAGGGCGCGGAGCGCATGAGCCGTCGGCTCCTCGGTGAAGCCCGCGAGCCCGGCTGCGTCGGCGGCCGCCTGGTGGAGCTGGCGCTCCTCGTCCGGGTCCGTCGTCACCTCCAGGGCCTGCTCGAGGTAGCGCATCGCCTGGACGAACGACCCGAGGGAGCGCGCCCGTTCCGCCGCTCCCCGCAGCGCCACCCGGGCCTGCGCGGCGACGGCATCGCCCTCCGGCCCCTCCGGCTGGGCTCGGTACGCGGCAATGTAGTGCTCTGCCAGCGCGCCGGCGATCCCCTCGTCGTCAAGCGCCTCGAAATAGCGGGCGGCGGAGACGTGCAGCCGCCGTCGGTCACGTCGCGCCAGCGTCCCGTAGCCCACTTCCCGAATCAGGCCCTGCACGAAGCCGTATTGGCCCCGCTCCGGCGAACGGGGATCGGCCTCGAGGGTGAGCAGCTCGCGGCGCAGGAGGGCACGCATGCGCGTCGCCACCTCGTCCGTGGGCTGACCGCTGACGGCGGCCAGGGCCTCGACCGTGAATGTCTTGCCGATCACCGCCGCGGCCTGGAGTAGCGACCGGTCGACTGTCTCCAGCGCGTCGAGCCGCGATGCGATCAGCGCATGCAAAGACGCCGGCACAGACAGCTCCGACAGATCGCCAACCGGGCGATAGGCGCCGGCTTCCTCCGTGACCAGCCCTTCGCTGAGGAGCATCCGCACCGTCTCGACGGCATACAGCGGGATCCCTTCCGCCCGCTCCAGCACGCGCTCGACGGCTCGCTCCGGCAGTCCGGGGACCAGCCCCGCCATCAGCTCGCGCATGGCATCGGCGTCGAGTGGCTCCAGCACCAAAGAAGTGAAATTCCGGCGGCCCGCGCCCCAGTCCGGGCGGCGGTCGAGCAGCTCCGGACGCGCCAGCGTGATGAGGTAGATCGGCTTGTCGCGCGACCAGTCAAGGAGGTGGTCGATGAAGTCGAGCAGGCCCGAATCGGCCCATTGGAGGTCCTCAAAGACGAGCACCACCACGCCCTTCTCGGCGATGCGCTCGAAGAAGATCCGCCAGGCGGCGAAGAGCGACTCGCGGTCCGGCCGCTCCTGGGCATCGGCCGTCTCCAGGCCCAGAAGCTGGAGCAGACGCGGCTCCAGCCAGCGCCGCTCGGTTTCGTCGGTGATCCATTCGTCGAGCGTGGCCGTCAGCTTTGCCCGGGCGGCCCCGGCGTCCTCGGACTCGGTGATGCGCGCTCGGCTGCGGACCATCTCGGCCAGCGCCCAGAAGCTGATCCCCTCGCCGTAGGCGGGTGAACGGCCCTGGTGCCAGTACACGACCTCGGCGACGCCATCGATGTACTTCAGGAACTCCCAGACCAGCCGGGTCTTACCGATGCCTCCCTGTCCCATGATCGAGACGAGCCGCGGACGCCGCTCCTCCCCGGTCGCCACATGGAAGTCCTTCAGCATGCGCAGCTCCGGGGCGCGACCCACGAATGGCGCCTCGAGCTGCTCGCTGCGCCCCACCCCGCCGCGCTGGGCGACCACCCGAAGGGCCCGATACGCCGGCACCGGCGACTCCTTGCCCTTGAGCGTCTGCTCCCCCGCTGGCTCGAAGGTGACCGCGCCGCTCGCCGCTCTGTATGTCGATTCCCCGACCAGCACCGTCTCGGGCGGCGCCACCGACTGCAGCCTCGAGGCCGTGTTGACGAGGTCGCCCGCCACCATGCCCTGGTTCGTGGCACCCAGCGTGACCGCGGCCTCGCCCGTCAGGACGCCGGCGCGCAGCTGCAGCCTGGTGCCACTCTCCTCCCCGATCGCGCGCACCGCCTCGACCAGGTCGAGCGCCGTCCGCACCGCCCGCTCCGCGTCGTCCTCGTGCGCAGTGGGCGCTCCCCAGACGGCCATCACCGCATCGCCAATGAACTTCTCCACCGTCCCGCCATATGCCCCGATGATCTGGGTCGCCGTCTCGAAGTAGCGGCTCAGGAGCTCCCTTACGACCTCGGCATCTCTTGATTCGCTGAGCGTCGTGAAGCCCACGAGGTCGGCGAAGAGGACCGATACCAGGCGTCGTTCCGCCGTCGGCTGTTCGGCTGTGTCGGCGGCTGCGGGCGCGGCTGCTGCTCCAAGCGCGGTCCCGCATTCGCCACAGAACTTGGTCCCCGGCGCGTTCGCCGTGCCACACGACGGGCAGGGCTGAGCCAGGAGTGTTCCGCACTCGCCGCAGAACTTCCTGCCGTCTTCGTTCGGGGTCCCGCACGCGGGGCATTTCAACATGGGCGAGGCGAGTATCCCCGGCTGCCGCTCGGCGGTCAACGTGAAGGCGGGATCGGGCGTGGATTTGCCCCGGAGCGGAACTGACCGCCAAGGACGGCCCTCTGCGTGTCCGGCCGTTACCCGCATCGGCAAAGAACGGCCAGGATGCGGCGCCAAAGGGCCCCAAGTTGGCCGTTAGTTCCGGTGGGAGGCAACTCTGGACCTATTCGTAACGATTCCAGTTACGAATAGATAGGCGCCATCCCTAGTCGCTCTTGCGAGTTCGAGCCGGCGTCTCCTGCGGGATGGATCGCAATGCATCATTCACGGATTGAGACGTTGGGAACCGTCGGGCGACGGCGGCCGGATGCCGTCAAGCCAACGCCCACGAACCGATCCTCTGAGATCGAGTGATCAGGATCGAAGATGGTGTGAGCTCGAACGGGTCCGAGAAGACGCTGACGGCTTCCTCGAAGGTGACCCCGTGCTTCCGCGCGTTTCGGAGGGCCTTGGCGCGATCCCACTCGAACACCCCGGTGGCCTATTCGTAACGATTCCAGTTACGAATAGGTAGGCGCCATCCCTAGTCGCTCTTGTTCGATCGGAGTTGATTACTCGTCCGCGGGTAGGGTCTGCAGGCGATAGTCCGTCACGTCGATGAAGACGTCCGCCACCTCCGGCAGCGCCAATCGGATGGTGGCATCGAGGCCGTCCATCGCGTGCGTCAGCTCTGCGGTCGTCAAGCCGGGCGCGGGGTGGATCTTGGCCCCGACGATCACCTCGTGCGGACCCGTGTACAGCGCGCGCAGAGTCGCACCTCGTCGACGAGGTTGGCCACCAGCGCGATCGTGATCGTCCGCCACGTCTCCCCACCGGCTTCGCTCAGAAGTGCGGCTGCCGAACGTCGCGGGCGGCGCGTCATCCCCTCCAGGCCGTCAACCGACGATCACTGCTGGGCTGAGGCCCGACAGAGGACCGTCCGGCCTGGGCTTGGCGAGCTCGGGCTCCACGCCAACATCCGATTCCCGAGCGGCCCGCGCCGCGTCCAGCTGCGCAGTCAACAAGCCCGTGGTGGAGCGAAACCCTGGCTCATGGGAACTCCCCCATTGCGGCTCGCTCACGCTTGGTCCTGGGCGCACCGAATCGGAAATGAATCGTGGTCCCGGCCGTGCCAGGCTCGAGCTCGATGGTGTGGAGGATCTTCACCGGGCCGGTGGGAGTACCGAAGGTCGTGCGGTCTGTGAGGTAGTCGTATGGACGCCAGTCCAGGATCTCCTCGATGACGGCATCTTTGCCGTGCATGCAGTGGTTGG
>JBBQFH010000090.1:0-3939 GCA_038321865.1 Gemmatimonadales bacterium | reverse complement strand
CGAGTTGAGTGCAAGAGGTCAGGGTCTCCGGAGAACTGTGTCCCAGCGACGCGGGGGGACGCGTACTATGCCGGGTGGCCGAAGCGATGGCAAGGGGCATGCCTCGAATGGGCGTGCGGTGCGCGATAACGATGCCATGCTCAACCCCTTCCTGAAGTACTCTGCGCCATGCGCAGCGGCTTTTCTCTCCTCGAACTCATGATCGTCGTGTCGATCGCCGGCATCCTTGCCGCATTCGGATTGCCGCGTGCGCGCCTCATGCTCGAGACGCTGGCGGTGGAGCGGGCGGCGCAGGAAATTCGTGCCGCGCATATGATCGCCGCGCAGTCCGCCGTCATCCTGGGGCGGCTCACCACCCTCGAGCTCGATCCCGATACGCTGCGCGTCCGCGCCATTTCCGGCACCGACACGATCGTCACCTGGGTGGGCGTGGGGCCACGAGCCGCCGGCGTGACGCTCACCGGACCGGCGCATCGGCTGGTCTACTCCCCGCTCGGCACCACCATGGGCGCGTCGAACGGCACCTGGCGCGTCACCTACGGCAGCGCGGGCCGCGACATCATCGTGTCCCGGCTGGGCCGCATGCGCCTCAGGTAAGTCCGTAGCGTCTGAGCTTGCTCAGCAGCGTCGAGCGCGCGACGCCCAGCAGATGCGCGGCGTGGCGGCGGTTGCCATGCGTATGTGCCAGGGCCAAAACGATCTGGCGCCGTTCGCCCGCTTCAAGCGAATCAGGAAGGGCCGGAGCGCCAGGGGCCAGCGCCTCTCGCAGCCGCGCCTGATCCAGCCCCGGCAGCGCGAGAGCGAGCAGCAATCCGTCGAAGGCCGGCGTCGCGTTTCCCGGCTCGGGAGCCAGTGCCGCCGCGGCCAGCGCGCCGTCTCCCGCCATCAGTACCTGATGACCGGCGGCGCGGAGCGCATCCGCCGCCGCCTGGCGGCGTTCCGTGTCCGGGTCCACCACGAGCAGGTGCAGTCGGGGCATGCCGTGAAGCTAATGCCGGCCTGCGTGGCGTCCATGCCGCCCGCTGTCCCGGTCGCGCGGCCGACGCTATGTTCCTGAGGCAGCCGGCTTCGCCGGCGTTCGCGCCCGGTACCTCTCTTCCATCCGATGCTCCCATGCCCCTGCCCGATCTCAAGCGCGCGCCCGTAGGCGAGCGGCTGCAGGACCCGCTCCTCGTACTCGACGTCGAGCAGAAAACCTACGGCGACAAGGAATGCACCGTCCTGACGCTGGGCAATGCCTCCGGCCGGCTCGCGACCGCACCGTTCTGGGGCGCTGATCAGCTGGTCGTCGCCGGGATCACGAAGAGCGATGTCGTCCAGGTGATCGCGGAGGTGGACCAGTACCGGGGCCGGCGGCAGTTGAAAGTCACGTCGATCCGTCCGCTGCCGAAGGGCAGCGTGGATCGCCACCAGCTGCTGCCGTCGGTCGGCGACGTATCCGGATACTGGAAGACCCTCGATGCCTGGCGGGATGAAGTGCAGCGCCCTCGGCTCAAGGCCGTCCTGGCGGCATTCTACGATGACGACGCGTTCCGCCGCGATTACCAGGAGTGCCCGGCGAGCCTCGCCGGCCATCACGCGGAGCTGGGCGGCCTGCTCAAGCACACCTGCGAGGTGGCGAGCATCGCGCGGCAGATCACCCGGGTGTGCCACGCCAACTGGGAGCTGGTGCTCGCAGGAGCGCTGCTGCACGACATCGGCAAGCTCGAGTCGTACCGCTGGGATGGCGCCTTCGAGTACACCGACTGCGGCTCGCTCATGGGGCATGTCGTGCTCGGGGCGCTGATGCTCGAGCGGCGCATTGCGCGCATCGACCCGCGCCCCTGCACCGATCAGGAGTTCATGCTGCTCCAGCACCTGATCCTGTCGCATCACGGCAAGCTCGAGTTCGGCGCGCCGGTGCAGCCGATGACGCTCGAGGCCGAGGTGCTCCACTACGCCGACAACGCCAGCGCCAAGACCGCCAGCATGACCGAAGTCCTGGCCGACGCCGATGGCTTCCCCGGCACCGGCATGGTGAGCGGCCGGCCCGACTGGCGGATCGACCGGCGCCGCGCCTACCGGGGCGCGAGCGACTGGGGCCACGGTGACACCCCATGAAGCGGCGCGACTTCCTGCAGGCGTCGCTCGCCGGTGCCACGGCCACGCGGCTGCGCCTCCCGGTGGCCCTGCCAGAGCAGTTCGAGTTCCAGAACGCGTCGCTGATGGAGCTGCAGCGCGCCATGCGCGAAGGGCGGGTGACCGCCGCCGCGCTCACGGCCGCGTACCAGGCGCGAATCGACGCCATGGACCGGCGCGGCCCCGAGCTTCATGCCGTGCTCGAGGTGAATCCCGATGCGCCCGCCATCGCCGCCGCACTCGACGCCGAGCGCAGGGCCGGCCGGATTCGCGGGCCGCTCCACGGGATACCGGTCCTCATCAAGGACAACATCGGGACCGCGGACCGGATGACGACGACCGCGGGATCGCTGGCGCTCGAGGGATCGGTCGCACCGCGCGATGCGTTCATCGCGGCGCGGCTTCGCGCCGCCGGCGCGGTCATCCTGGGCAAGACCAATCTGAGCGAATGGGCCAACTTCCGTTCCACCCACTCCAGCAGCGGCTGGAGTGGTCGCGGCGGACAGTGTCGCAACCCCTATGCGCTCGACCGCACCCCCTGCGGCTCGAGCTCCGGTTCGGCGGCCGCCGTGGCGGCGGATTTCTGCGCCGTCGCGGTCGGCACCGAAACGGATGGATCGATCATCTGCCCGTCCAGCGTCCAGTCACTGGTCGGCATCAAGCCGACTCTCGGACTGGTGAGCCGGTCAGGGATCATTCCGCTCGCGCATAGCCAGGACACCGCCGGGCCAATGACGCGAAGCGTGGCCGATGCCGCCGCGCTCCTCAGCGCGCTGGCCGGTGGGGACCCGGCCGATCCCGTCACGCAGCGCCGGGCCGGGGCGGCTGCCGATTACACCACCTTCCTCGACGAGGGCGCGCTCAAGGGCGCACGGATCGGCGTGGCCCGGGCGCACCACTTCGGCAACGATCCGCGCACCGACGGGCTGATGGCCGACGCGCTGGCCGCGATGAAGGACCACGGCGCGATCATCATCGATCCCGCCAACCTGGTCACCACCGGCAAGTACGATGACGGCGAATTCGAGGTGCTGCTCTACGAATTCAAGGCGGACCTGAACGCGTACCTCGCATCCCTGGGGCCCGCCGCCCCCGCGAAGACCCTGGCCGATATCATCGCGTTCAACGAGCGCGAGCGGGATCGGGAGCTCAAGTACTTCGGGCAGGAAATCATGCTGCTGGCGGAGAAGAAGGGGCCGCTCACCACACCGGCATACCGGACAGCGCTGGCCCGGAACCGCCGCCTCGCGGGACCGCTCGGCATCGACGCCGTGGTCAGGGCGCATCGCCTCGACGCCATCGTCGCGCCGTCGAATCCGCCGCCGGGATTCATCGACCTCGTCACCGGCGATCACGGCGCGGGCGGCTCCAGCACGACACCGGCCGCCGTCGCCGGCTATCCGAGCGTCACCGTGCCGGCGGGCTACAGCTTCGGGCTGCCGGTCGGAATTTCGTTCTTCGGCCCGGCCTGGTCCGAGTCCCGTCTCATCGCGCTCGCCTACGCCTTCGAACAGGCCACGCGCCACCGCCGGCCGCCGCGCTTTCTCTCCTCCGCCGAGCTGTAGCCACAAAAAAAGAACGGCCGCGCAGTCGTGGCTGCGCGGCCGTTCCCACGATGACTACCCGAGGTCGGGGCATTGCTGCCGCCGTTCTTCTCCCAGCCGCCGTCGTCGGTTGATACACCGCTCGAGAGGGCAGGCATGAGGGCCTCGGCTTCGATCCCCAGACCGGATGGCCGTCCCATCTGGTTCGTCGCCGTGAGCGCTGCGAGTCAGGCCGAGTCGCGGACCGGCCATTCGCACTGCATCCCGAGGCGCAAAA
>JBBQFH010000089.1:0-4037 GCA_038321865.1 Gemmatimonadales bacterium | reverse complement strand
AGACGTAGATCCGCACCTGACCCGTCGCGGGGTCCACGGACGGATTGATGCGCTGAATGCGCCCCTCGAAGCGGCGGTCGGCGAACCCGTTCACGCTGAACTCCACGGCGGACCCGACCTTCACGGCTCCCAGCTGATCGGCCGGCACGCTGGCCTCGAGCCGCATGCTCGACGGGTCGATGACGGTGAAGAGTGCGCCACCGGGCTGGACCACGTCGCCCGGGCTGACCTTTTTCTCACTGATGATCCCGGCGAACGGCGAACGAATCGTGGTCCTGGCCAGCTGCTTCTGCGCCGTCGAGAGCCGGGCCTGGGCGTCGGCGATCATGCCATCGGCGCTCGTCGCGCTGGCGCGCGCCTGCTCCAGATCCCGATCGGCGACGGCACCGGCTTCCGAGAGGCGCGCGGTTCGCTCGGTGTTGCGATGCGTCACCTGCGAATTCTCCTGGGCGGTGCGGAGCGCCGCACGGGTGGAGAGATACTGGTCGCGGACCGCGGTATCGTCGATCCGGGCAAGCACCGCTCCCGGCCCCACCCGCTGCCCCTGCTCGGCGGACACGCTTACGATGGAGCCGCCAACTTCGGCGCGAACGTCCGCCTCCCGATCCGCGGCGAGCGCACCCGAGATCGTCGGTCCGCTCTGCAGCTCGGTTTCCGCCGCCAGCGCGACATTTTCCTGGCCCAGCACCACGGGAGCCGCCGCTTCCGGCGCCGGCGCCTTCTTCTTCGCACAGCTGCCAAGGGCCAGCAGCAGCGCCGCCGCTGCGACGTGCGTGGACAGGCGAGTCGTCATCGTCCCCATTCCTCTGATGATCATCGGGTGGCCGGCGCGGCCGTGCCGGTCAGTGACACGCCGCCGAGCGGAAGGTCGGGCAGGAGGGCCAGGCGGACGCGGGCCACCTGCGCGTCACGCGCGGCCTGCGCGCGGTTGGCCTGGGCCTGCTGCAGCAGCAGCCGGGAATCGCCGAGCTCGGTCTGGGTCGAGATGCCTTCGCGGTAGCGGATCTCGGCAATCTGGTAGGCGCGGAACGCCTGCTCCACGGTCCCGGCGCTCGCCGCGAGCGCCGCCTCGGTGGCCTCGAGCGAAGCCAGCGAGGTCCGCGCATCGAGCGCCGCCTGCTCTCGCGTCTGCATCAGGCGGAGCCGGGCCTCGTCGAGATCCGCGCGCGCGACCATCCGGTCGCCGCGGAGGCGGCCGCCGGTGAAGATCGGCATCTGCATCGCGAGCGCGACCGACCAGTCGCTCAGGAAGTCGTTCCAGCCCGGCAGGCCCGAACGCGGATAGGCGATTCGCGCGAACGCCGACGTCAGCTTGAGCGTGGGCAGGCTGCCGGCCCGGGCCACCGCCAGCCGCCCCTCCTGGGTCGTGACCGTCTCGGCCGCCTTTCGGACGGCCGCGCGCCGATCGGCAGTGGTGTCGGCCGCCGCGTGCGGCACCTGGTGGATGACCAGACTGTCGGTTTCCCCCAGCGCGGTGGTGAGGATGAGCGCTTCGTCGAGTGGCAGATTGAGCAGCTGGCGGAGCCGGAGGTACGCGATGTCGCGCTGCGCGCGCCGCTGGAAAAGGAGCGGACGCTGGTTATCACGCGTGACCTGGGCGCGTAGCAGATCGAATTCGGGGGCATTCCCTACCTGGCGCGCCAGCCGCGCATCCCCAAGGGTCCGCTCGGCCTGCGCCAGCGAGGAATCGGCGATGGACGCAAGGCGGTCGCTCAGCACCGCGTCGAAGTAGGCCTGTGTCACGTCGAGCCGGAGCTGCGCCTGCTGGGACGTGAGCTCGACCTCCGCGCTCCGGCGCGCGGCACCCGCGATCCGGTTGAGCGCGCGGATGCGCCCGCCGGCGAACAGGTTCTGGGAGAACTGGAGTCCGAGGTTGTACTGGTTCCTCTGGCCGAACGGCAGGTTCCGGAAGCTCGCGAACGGGTCGAGGCTGGTGGAACAGGCGAGCGCGCTCTCGAGCGAGTCCAGCCGCTCGGCGATCGGACGCGTTGGGTCGGCCACGAAGCGGGAGCAGGAGCTGGGACGCGACGTGGTGTCGGCCGACGCCGTGTCGCTGCCGGCCAGCCCCGAGAACTGCGACCGCAGCGTTCGCGTGTAGGAGGCGGAGCCGGTGAGCTGGGGGAAGTACTCGCTCCGGGCCTGCGCCTGCTGGCCTCGTGCCCGGGCAACGCCGGCCCTGGCAATGCCGACCGCCTCGCTGGCGGGCGCGGCGAGCGAGAGCGCTTCCTCGAGGGACAGCTGCCGGGTGGGCGCCTGGGCAGCAAGCCCGCCAGCCACGACCGGCAGGAATGCCAGACACGAGAGCATGCGGCGCAGGGTCATGACAGCTCTACCCCGATGCCGCGAAGAAAGAGCCGGATGTACTCGGTCAGACCGGCGTCCGGATCACCCGAATACATATCGGGCATCAGATCTCGGCCCATCGCGTCGGCGAAGAGCGATCCCATGAGCATCGCCGCGGCCGCACGCTCATCGAACGCGCCGCGGCTGAGGCCGGTCTCGCGCAGACGGAGGAGATATCCGCGCAGGGCCTCGGCGGCGCGCGCGGGCGTGGAGCCGCAGGGCGGGATCATCTCGGGATGTTCCTCGAAGTCGCCCATGCAGGTGCGGATCAGCGAGCGTTGCGCCCGGAGTCCGGCCAGATGATTCCGAGCCCAGACGAACAGCTCGAGCTCCGGATCGCCCGGGTGATCGGGCAGCGTCGTGGTGACCATTGAATGGCGCACCTGACCGATCGCTTCGCCGATCAGCGCGGCCTTCGAGCCGAAGTGGCGGAACAGGGTGATCTCATTGACGCCGGCCTCGGTCGCGATGCGCCGGGTCGTAGCGCCCCGGAAGCCGGTTTCGGCGTAGACCCGTGCGGCCGCAGCGAGCAGCTTGTCGCGGATTTCCATAGGCCGGTGAGGATAATGGGCACCATTCCGGCATGCAAGCAGGCACTTGCACCGATTCCGGTGGTGTGACCGGGCTCACGGAGCGGGCGCCACACAGACGCCGCAACGTTGCAACGACACGATACGAGCATGCTTCGATCGAGCTGCCCCCGAGGTCGATTTCACACACTGCGCGCCACGCATGACAGAAATGGCATGGCTGTTCGATCCGCCGCGCAGCCACTCGGAAGAAGTGCCGCAACCGATTGCAAACAAAGGAACTTCTCATAAGCCTCAACGGGGTCACGCCGACCGGTTTTTGCGCAGTTCCGCCGCCGGGCATCTGCGACATTGCGGTCGATCGCGCTTGCCTGCCCACAGTGCCCGCGTCTGGCCTTGTGCGCACGGAGCTTGCTCTTGCTCGTGCCGCGGGCCGAGTCACTCCGATTCGGTCCCATGCCAGCTCCGGTCTCCACCGGCAATCGCCACCGTCGCACTGCGGTCACATCGAGTGACAGGAGTTCCAACATGAAGACAGTTACTGTTCTGGGCCGGGGCGCGATGGCGGCCGCCCTGATTGCCGCATTCGCGGCGCCGGCGGCGCACGCCGACGGGACGATGATCGCCGGTGGTTCCATCGGCACGCAGGTGTACAAAGCGGGTACGGACAACATTTTCGTGAAGTTCATCGGCAAGCAGGCGGCCTACACCAACGACCTGTATTTCTACCTGACCGTTGGCGGCACCAATCAGTTCCTGTTTCGCAACACCGCGGCTGAAGGCACCGTGGTCGAAGCGACCGCCTCGTCCGCGCTCGCGACGGGCGCCGAAGCGATCTTCTCGATCTGCGCCAACCTGGGCGCCGCGGCTCCCGGTACCGGCTGCACGTCGACGAACCAGTACTACACGGGCCCCGCGTCGCGTAACCCGGACACCCGCTTCCACGCGGCCGTCTGGACGCGCGAGGCGTACCTCGCCGGCTGCGCGCTGTCGCCGACGAACTGCTCGGCCAACATCGCGACCCTGCTCAGCGATCCGGCCTACAACCTCGTGATCGGCTTCGAGGACTCGTTCAACTACAACATCGACAGCGACTTCAACGACGTCGTCTTCGCCGTTCGCGGCACCGTGACGCCGGAACCGGTCACCATGTCGCTGCTCGCC
>JBBQFH010000088.1:0-4066 GCA_038321865.1 Gemmatimonadales bacterium | reverse complement strand
GACAGTGCACGTACAGCTTCCGTCCGGCCGCCACCTCGGCATGCACGAACGCGAGCAGCTGCACCATCAGCGCCGCTGTTGGCACGTCCATGTCGGGAATGGGAAAGCGCCGATACTCGACGGCGATTCCCCGCTTGTCCGCTAGTTGCCGGAGCACGCCTTCGTACGGCGGCAGCGAGTCCGCCTCCTGCGTCAGGTCCACGAACGTCCGGACGCCCGCATCCAGGATCTGGCCGAGCGTCGGCCGCGCGCTTCGGGTACGCCAACCTGGATACTCCCCAGCGAGGATCATCCCGCCGGGGAGCCAGTAGCTGCTGCGGTTGGGTGATGAAGGCACTATCGAATACCTCGCTTCTCGAGAGGTGAGCGCTACGTGCCAAGATCGACAATGCGGTCGTTCGGAAAATCGAGCACGACCCGTCGATCGCGAAACACATCGCTGCCGATGATCCAGCCGTCCGACCCAACGATGGTGAGCAGCCTGAGCAGCGATTCCGGCAGCACGCCGAACACCGCGTCGAAGCGCCGCGCGCCAATGCCCACCGCCATCCGGTACTGCTCCACCGTAAACACCCCGACGCCCGGATGGAAGTCGCGGCGGGCGCCGATGGAGGTCAGGCCCGCACATGCCCGCGCCGATCCGTAGGACAGCGGCGCGCCGGTATCGAGAAATGCCCAGCGTGGTCCGACCGGTGTCGCCACCTCGATCTGGTACAGGCCGGCGCGTGGACGAGCGGGAATGACGTCACCCGCGTCGCCGTCGTCAATGTCGTATCCGAACGTGACCGTGCGACCCGGCCAGTCGAGGAGCACCGCCTGCCTGCCCAGCTCATCCATTCCGAGGACCCGGTCCACCCGCCAGCCGAGTTCCGCGGACACGATGGCCGGCGCGCCCATCGATACCGGTGCTCCGGTATCGATGAGGCACACCTCGTCTTCCAGGACGACCAGCATGTGGTCATCCACGATCTCCAGCGGCAACACGCTGCCCGTTACGGGCACCGCGTCGCTCACTTCTTCTCCTGCTTCTCCCGGCGGCTGATGCTCTTGACGTAGGCCATCTTGCCCTCGCGCGCCCCCATCGCCATCGCTGCGTCGTACTTCCGGTCCTTCGCGCCGTACTTCCGCGACTCGAGCAGCGCCGCCTGGTCGTTCAGGTCCGCCATCTCCCGGGCGACATCCTCGTCGGCCGAGTATTCCGCGAGGCGGCAGCCGACACCGCGGAGCCCGCGCGCGGCGCCGTCGTAGTCGCCGGCGTCGGCAGCGCGGATCGCCGCTTCCCTCGCCTGTGCCGCCTGGAAGCGCAGCAGCATCTGCTCGACCACCGGCTCGATGTGATCGGCGCCATCGAGGTTGGCCCAGACCGGCATCGCGATCGTCCGATGCTCGATCCCCTTCTCCAGCACCACATCCGCCTGGATCCGCACCTCGCCAATCTGCACTCGGCCCAGCTGCTCGACGTCGTCCACGTGGAAGACGAGGCCGAGCGTGCGCGGCGAGGTGGCGTACAGATCACCGAGTGACACGCGCCAGGTGCCGGCCGGCGTAGTCTTCACATCGTAGGACTGCAGGAACGACACGCCGTGCGCGCGCGGATGGCTGAGCGACACCTCGACCTCGACGTTCTGCGCGGCCAGCGCCACGAGCCCCTCGATCTCGGCCTGGAAGATGGCGCCCATCTGGTCTTCGTCCTCGACGTACCAGTAGTTGCCGCCGCCCTGCCGGGCCATCGGCTCGAGCAGGTCCTCATTGAACGAAGCGCCGAAGCCGATGCAGGTCGTGCTCACCCGCTCGGACGAGGCGCCGCTGCTCATGCCGACCAGCTTCTCGGGCTCCACGATACCGGCATTGGCCTGGCCGTCGGTGAGCAGCACGACGCGGTTGGTGCCGTCGACCAGCCCCGACTTCACATGGTGCATGCCCATGAGCCAGCCGCCCGACAGATTGGTCGAGCCGCGCGCCTGAACCGCGGCGATCGCGCCGTCGGCCGCGGGATCTCCCGCGCCGGCCGGACCGAAGATGGTGTCGATCTCGCCGTCGAAGGTGACGACGGCCAGCCGGTCGGCCGGCGAGAGGAATCCGGCGAAGCGGCGCGCGGCGTCCTTCGCGGCCTCGATCGGCTCACCGCCCATCGAGCCCGAGCGGTCGAGGACGAGGGCGACGTTGATCGGGGCGCGCCGCACCGGCGTCTCGCCGGTGAGCGTCACCAGCATGCCCACCTGGTGGGCGTTCTGGGTCGTCAGGAATTTGGTCGACAGCTGGACGTCTGCGCGCATTATCGGCTCCTCGTGTGGCGGTCCCAGCGGCGCGGCCTCCGCGTCCCCATTGACGGCTCGGCCCCGCGGCTGCATGTTCACTGATCGGTAAACACCGCACAATATACCGCGAGTGTTTCCATTGGTCAACAGGTGCGCTCATGGCAATTCTGTTGACCATTCGTTGAACTTATGGAGGGGGTGTGACAGAGAAGCGGGAGGTCGAGGCGAGCCGGGACCCGGTGACGGCCAAGCTGCTGGAGCTGCTGTATCTGAGCCGGAAGCGGAAGGGGTGGACCGTGCGGGACCTGGCGGCGGCGGCCGAGGTGTCCCCTTCCTATATATCGCTCATCGAGAACGGGCATAAGGTGCCGGACGCGGGGACGATGGAGCGGATCGGCCGGGCGCTCGAGATCGAGCCGGGGTTGCTGCACGCGTGGGTGACGGTGCAGTCGCGGGGAACCGACGTCGCGAGCTCGGTGGACGCGGCGCATCGGCTGATGGCGTCGCTCGAGCTGTACCCCGATGCGATGGTCGAGGCCTCTGCGTCGCCACCGCGTTCGCGACCGCGCGCAATGAGCGCCGGATTGCGGCCGCAGGAGCCGGGCACGCGCTACGACTACGATGCCCGCTCGTCGTCGGTCGCGGCGACCGAGCTGCCGGTGCCGGCGCGCTACGTCCTCGGCGTGGTGCTGGCCGAGGAGGGGAGCGAGCCCACCGAGGAGGAAGTGCGCGACCGGGACCGTCGCGTCTGGATCGACCGGCGCGCGTTACCCGAGCGGGATGTGCTCCGCGGCGCCTTTGCCTGGCGGCTGAGCCGCGAGGGGCTGGCGCGGGTGACCGGTCTCTATCGGCGGGGCGACCTCGTCGTGATCGCGCGCGACGTGTGGGACCCCGACGCGATCCATCCGCGGCAGGTGTACGCGGTGCGCTACGAGGGTCGGGTGGTGCTCAGCCGGATCGCATGGACCGACGGGCGGCTGGTGCTGCTGGGGCCGGATGACCAGATGGCGGCGATCAGCGTGGTGGAGGCGAAGAGCGAGGCGGCGCTGCGGAAGCTGGTGGTCGGGCGGGTGATCGCGGCGGTGCAGCGGTTCAGGTGACGGCGCGCCTTGCCTTCCCGCTGCGCCGAGCCGAGCATTATGGGTATGTCATACGCTGCCGAACACTGGACCGCCGCACGCGTCCGCGCGCTGCCCGACGACGGCAACCGCTACGAGCTGGTCAGCGGCGAGCTGGTCGTGACGCCGTCGCCGCGCATGCTGCATCAGCGAGCGGTCCAGCATCTCGTTCGCCTGCTGGACCCGTGGGTGCGGAACACCAAAGCCGCGGAGCTGCTGATGTCACCAGCCGATCTCTCGCTCGGCGAGGACGAGACTCTGCAGCCGGACCTGTTCGTCTTCCCCGTCGAGCCCGGCCGGCCGGTCCGGAATTGGGCCGACGTCCGCTCGCTGCTGCTGGTGATCGAAGTGCTGTCCCCCTCCACCGCGCGCCATGACCGCACGCTGAAGCGGCTGCGCTATCAGCGTGCCGGCGTACCCGAGTACTGGATCGTGGACCCCGATGCGCGGCTCATCGAGTGCTGGCGACCGGACGATGCGCGCCCGGAGATCCTGACGGGGCGGCTGGTGTGGCAGCTGGAGGAGGGGAAGCCGGGGCTCGAGGTCGATCTGGCGGCGATGTTCGCGGAAATGCACGGCCAGGGGTAGCACGAAACTGAAGGCGACGCCGCGATCAGCGCCGGTTCCCCTTCTCCCGCGCCAGATTCTCGAACACGTTCTGCACCCCGACCAGCGCCGACCGTGCCGAGC
>JBBQFH010000087.1:0-4253 GCA_038321865.1 Gemmatimonadales bacterium | reverse complement strand
ACATGATCCGCCGGGACGATTTGGCGGTCCGCAACTGGGAGGCGTGCTGGTTCGCCTTCCAGTGCTCGTAGATTGTCGACTCAGGGGCAATTGACCGCGAGCAAACGTCCGGTCGTGCCCGGACCGTGATGCGACGGCGTGCCTTCCCTTTCTACGGAAAACGCCATCTCACGGTCCTCTGGCCTACGCATTGAACTTTTATGGCCTTCGAGCTAACTTCCAATTGCTCAAATAAGTTGGCCTAAGCTCCGGCATAAATCGGAAATCCCTTATCCCATAAGGGTTTTCTGGGTTACGCTCCAAGTGCCTTTTTGGTAAGGCGTAGGCCGTGAGTTCAATCCTCACCTTGGGCTCCATCTCTCGCCGCGAAGCATTTTGAATACGTTTCCACCGATTTCCGGCGGATTATGGACGCATCCTTTTTCGCTGTTTCTGGGGTAGGCGTCGCCTAGAATGACCCTCGATTCGGGGAGATCCGGCTGGCACGAATGGCGGTCAGCCGGATTACAAACCGCTAGAGCAGTTCTCTCGACGGTTTCGCCAGCGCCGGACGCAGGTCGGCCAGCCCGCGCGGGAAGCGGCTCGTCAACTGGGTCTGATAGTCGTTCCAACTAACCGGCGATCCCGCTGCCGCTGCAACGCGATCGATTGCGTGCAGAGCCTCAGCCTCAAACGCGGCCGCCCGCTCCGCGATGTCGGCAGAACTTGCGACGCCAATCTGGCCGGCGTGGAAGTCGTGCACCTGGCTCGCGGTGTTGACGAGGGCTCCGAGTTGCATCGTCAGGTCGTCGCGCACCAACTGCGTGAATCCGTACGGGAGAAGGACGATTCCCTGCTGCCCGTCAGGGCCTCCGATCACGGCGAATGCGATGGAGGGAACTGAGTAGAGAGCGACAGGCACAACCCTGTTGCCGATAAGGCGCCACGCCTCGGTGGCCAGTTCGTTGATGGCGGGGGAGGGGAATCGCTCCGGATCGCGGAGATAATCGATCAGCCCGTCGAAGACGGCGACAGTGACCCCTGAGAGACGGGCCGGATCGGTGGTGTCTATGCCCGGAATTGCGCGCGCTCCAGCATCCATCGCCTGGAACGCCTGCGCGGCCGTCGGTAGGTGGGGAGTCGCGGACTCGTCGCCTGTTCTGTCGGTCATGTCCCGATTCTCCGCTGCCATCGCGGACGGGCAACGGACAAAGCCCGCCCCGGCAGGTTTGTCCGCCCGCTGTCTGTGCTGGCGGCGGACAGTCATCTTCATGGTGCACCCGGTAAGGAACCCGACATGCGCATAGCCATGGTCACCCCGTACTCGTGGTCCTACCCAGGCGGGGTCAATCGCCACATCGAGGCGTTAGCGGAGCAGTTCCGCGCCGGGGGTCACGAGGTGGCAGTGCTGGCGCCGATGGACAGCACCGTGCGCTCGATTTCCGGGTCGCGGCGCGTGCGCCTCCCTTCTGACGTCGTGATGCCCGAATACCTGGTGCCACTCGGGCCGACTCACGGCTTCAAGGCCAACGGGTCGATATCCAACCTGTCAATTGCTCCAGGAGCGGTGACGTCCATGCTTCGCCAGCTGCGAGCGGGATGTTTCGACGTCGTTCACATCCATGAGCCGGTAGCACCCGCCCTGGCATGGTTTGCCACGAGCCGCTTGGACTTGCCATTGGTCGGCACCTTCCATGCGTACTCGGAAAAACGGGTCCCGCACGAGGTCGCAAACCTCTTCGGAGCACGCCGCAACCTGGACCGACTACACGTGCGCATCGCGGTCTCGGAGGCCGCCGCCGGAACCGCTCGCGCCTCGTTCGGCGGGGACTATCGAATCATCCCCAATGGCGTGGATGTTGACGCCGCGGCCCGCGCACGTTTCGTCACCCCAAGGAACCTGCGGCCTTTCAGAATCGCCTTCGTTGGCCAGCCCGTGGAACGCAAGGGGTTGCCCGTGCTGCTCCGCGCATTCGACATCCTTCGCCGCCAGGTCGACGCCGAACTCGTGCTTGTCGGACCCACTGAAGCTCACGTGTCTGCGCTGCGACCCAGTCTCCGCGGGATCCGGGCGCTCGGGCGGGTCGATGACGCGGCCAAGTGGCGCGAACTCGCCGACGCAGACGTGCTCTGCGCTCCGTCGCTGGGCGGTGAAAGCTTCGGGATGGTGCTGACCGAAGGATTGGCAGCAGGCCTCCCCGTGGTGGCCTCCAACATCACGGGCTATCGGGACGTGGTCCGCGATGGGTTCAACGGCACGCTCGTTGCCCCGGGTGACCCCCGCGCCCTCGCGGCAGCCTTGACTGCGTTGTGCCTGGACCCCGAGCGGCGGGTGCACATGGGTGCCACAGCCGCGCAGGACGCGCAGCGTTATGCATGGGCGCGTGTCGGCACCGAGATTCTCGGCGCCTACCAGGATGCGGTGACCATCGCGGCGTCGCCACCGCTGCGCCCATCGTCCCGTCGGCGGGCCGACCGACAGCGGACGAACACGCCCACACCCGGGGCTTCGCTGGTCTGATCTCGCGGCGCTCGGGCAAGGGCCTCGCCAACACGCCTGCATAAGCGCAATACTCCGGGCCGCGCGTTGATTAGCGCGCGCCGACAGGAGGCTGCACCGCATGTTCCGTGAGCGCCAAGGCGATTGCTCGCGCCGCGGCCGTGGGCGGTTCGGCCCGCGATCCATACCGCGCCCGGACATCGATCCAGCCCTGCAGCCGCGTCCGCTCCGGCATCGCAACCAGCGGACCACGCCACTGCAATTGCGGACGCCCGCCGACCTTGCCGGAGTTCGGGTGATGGTGTTCGCGCCGCACCCTGACGACGAGACCACGTTCACCGGCGCAATCATCCGCGACGCTGCGGAGCGCGGAGCCATCGTCAGCGTGGTCATCGCCACGGACGGGTCGGACGCCACCATCTTCGATCCCACGTTGGCAACGATGGAGAACTATCTGAATCAGGCGGTGCTCCGCTCGGGGGAACTCGACCGTGCGTGCGAACCACTCGGCTGCAGCGAATGGGAATGGCTGGGCCATGTCGACTCAGGGATGGTCGGCAGCCCGCGTTCCAAGAGCCCGCTGGCCTTCACGAACCTTCCCGACGAGCCGGTGGTCGGTGAGATGGTGGCCGCCATCCGGCGCTTCCGCCCCCACGTGGTGATCATGCCCCCACCGGACGGCAACTACGGCCACCCCGACCACATCGCGACCTACCGTCGCGCCTCGCTGGCCGTTGCGGCCGCTGCTGACAAACATCAGTTCAAGGCTGCGGGCGCGCCGCTGGTCGTCGCCAAGGTCTACGAAACCGTCTCTCCGTTTCGGTCCGCGCCCACTGCCTCAACCATCATTGATGGACGTGCGTCATGGGCGTGGGTGGTGCGCGCGTTCCGAGCCCACGCCAGTCAGATGCCGGCGAATTGGGAACCGCTGGCGTTGCCCGAACCCGTAGCCCGGGAGCGCTTCGGCGTCCAGTCCTTGGAACGCGTCTTCCCCGAGGTGCGGCAACGCGGGTCGCCGGAACGCAGTCTCGGTGACGGACTCCGGATTGGCCTCACGGACCGTCTCGCTTTCCGGCGGGAGCGGCACCGACTGGAACGTCTGCAACGCGGCGGACCCGGCCGCGGTCTGGCCGCCTGACCGCACAAGCGCTACCGGTTGGTTGCGCGAGTGAGTTGCTCCCTGACCCTGCCAGATGATTGGTTCGGGTCGGAAGCGGGACCAGCAAGACTTTGACGAACTTTCTCAGTTCCGCAACCGCGGTGAGGCACCGATGTCGAGCCTTCCCGGGTGGGGACATCGGGCGCCGACGCCCACACCGGCTCGCTGCGCCGAACTCGGCGCCAAGGTGCCACCCGCTAGGATGCCCGCGTGCTCTCGCTCCGCCCGCGCCCGTTCCGCGCCGCGCTCGTTGGCGTGCTCCTTGCCACCGCAGCCGCAGGGTCAATGCCATCGTCCGCGCAGCAGGCATCGCAGCCATTGCGTTTGAACGCATCACAGAACTCGCCGGGCGCCCCGTCGGCCGTGGGCGTCACGGACATGCTTGGGCCCCCGCGGCCCTCGCGCGAGGCGGTGATTCCGACCACGCCCGCGCCGACCTCAACGTCCGTTACCACCGCCAACCCTTCGCCTCGCCGCCCTGCGGTCGCGGCCGCGCCTCGTGTCACGACGGCCCTGGGCCAGATGCAACTGATCAATCAGGCTCGTGCCAGTCAGGGGCAGGCGCCGCTCACATGGTCGCCCTGCCTGGCCGGGGTTGCGGCTTCGAATGCTGCG
>JBBQFH010000086.1:0-4402 GCA_038321865.1 Gemmatimonadales bacterium | reverse complement strand
ATCTCGAGCGCCTGCGCAGTGACATCGAGCACCTGACCGGCGAAGACCGCACAAACTGAGGGCCGAGCCGGGTTTGAGCGCCCACCGGCGACGCTGCTCGCCCTCGACGTCCAGGCCAACCGCCTCGCCGCTCCGGTCAGGTCTTGTGGTCGGAGTGCGCCGACCCGCGAAGGTGGGAAGCGAGCCGCGAGAGCGGTGAGAGCACTCGCCTTGTGGCTCCAATCCAGTCGGGGCGGGCGTCGGCCCGTTCGAGTTCCTCCCGCAATGCGCGGGTGAGGGCGGCGTGAGCGGCGGCAGCACGAGTCAGCCGTCCAGACGCGGGCTCTCCATCCTCGTCGTCGGCGGCCGTCAGGATGTCGAAGTACTCGTTCGCCCGCTGCCCGATGGTGGAGGTGTCGGCCAGAAACAGCTCGACCTGCGCCACGGCGACGAGCATGTCGGCGGCCTCGCCGGGCAGCTGTTTCGCCCGCAGGGCTCGCCAGTCGTCTCCGTACAGCGTCGGCCAGTGACCAGTCGCTCGGAGATCGGCGCAGATCCGCAGAGCAACCGCCGCGTGCAGGTTGATGGCGAGCAGCCCTTGCTTGATGTCCTCGCGGCGCTGGAGGGCTGCCTCATGCTGGCTGCGCAGACGCTCAATCGTGACGCCGCCATAGGCACCGAGGACGGCTCCGGCCAGCGCCCCGAAGAAGACGACGACGGTTTCCACCCCCACCACTGTATCGACCACCGCCGAGACAGCCGCTCACCGACCGGGGTGGCCGTCGTCACGATCGGCGTCGGCCGTCGCGGATGCCACTATGCTGCGTATGTTCGCGACACTATCCGGCTGACGGCGAACCGGCCGCCTTTCTCGGGAGGATCTAATGATGGCCGTACAGAGCGCACAGGCCCACAGTATCGACCCCCTCGCTGAACAAGCAGCGACTCTGCTCGCAAAAGCGATGACGACGAGCCACGATCGCGATCTGCTTTGGCAACAGTTCCGCGACGTCGTCGTCGCCCAGACGAAGGAACTCGAGGAAGCACCGGTCCGAGACGCCCTTGACGAGATGGAACGCCGCGGACTGAGCCTCGATGTCGTCGCCCGTGTCAGCCACGAAAAACTCGCCGAGTAGTCCTCCGCGCCGCCGCCGACAATCAGCCCCATCTAGCCTCCAGAGCGCTCGCGAGGGGTGGGTCTTCTACAGGTGGAACGCCTTGGCAAGGCCGGAGTACACCTTGGCCGCGCCCAGGTAACGGTGGAAGCCGAGCAGATGCTCTGACGCCCGCAGGATGGAGTAGTGGTTCAATGCTCGGGAGCTGACCGTGCCCGCCCGAGTGTACGGACTGACCGCGATCAGCGGTACCTGGTTATCGCCGCCGCCTTCGTCCCAGACGAGCAGGATGACGGTGTGCCCAGCGCGGTAGGCGCGGCTCCTCGTCATCATCGGGATCCACCGTGAGAGCCAGGCGTCGCCGGTCGAGACGGAACAGTCGTGCATGTCATTGCACAGGTTCGGCGTCACGAACATGTAGGAGGGGGCATGGCCACTGTTCAGCGCGTGGTGCAGCCGCCCCGTTGCGAGCGCTCCCGTTGCGCGGACGTGGCTGTGGCAGATCGAGCGGACCTGCAGGTAGTACACAGCCGGGACGTGTCTGGCGGCGTAGAGGCCGCTCGAGCCGGTGTCGCACGTCACCGGCATCGACTCGGCGTAGGAGCGCCAACGCAAACGGTGGTTGGTGACCTGGGAGAAAATGCTTCGACCGCGCTGTGGGCACTCGCTGGGCGTGCAGTCGGAATGGATGCCATGGGTCGAGCCGCTGGTCATGGCGAGGTAGTTGGGCAGGCTGGGGTGGCTGATCGCGTGGTAGTTCTTGGCCAGGCCGCAGCGATGGGCCAGGCTGGTGACAAACGGGGCGTGGCCGATCACGTCGGAGTAGGAGTGGTTCTCCATCACTACCACGATCACGCGGTGGATGACGGGTACACGCCGCGCCAACCGTCCGCACGCGGCGGGGGCGGAGACAGCCGGCGTCGTCGCGGCCGCGACGGCCGGGCTCCCCGGCGCAACCACCATAACGCCGAGCAACGAGAGAGCCAGGAGCCGTCGTTTCACAAGCCGGACGGTAGCGACCCTTGGACTCCCTATACCAGCGGTCTTACGTGATGCTTACCGACTCTCACAGTCTGCACCCACATCGGGCCGTGACCCCGGCCACCAGCGGCGGTCGAGCGCGCCCTCAGCGAAGCCCGCATGACGAGGGCGTTCACCGTGGACGTTCCGTGGACCGACCGCTCCCTGATCGGCAGCCATCCTTTCCCGTAGGCCGGCTTTCAGGTGGTCTGCTCGGCGCGTTGGAAGCGTTGGCGAAGGTCGCGGATGGTGGGCATTAGGGCCAGTGCGGGGATGATCGGCAACCAGAAGTTGAACATCCGGTAGACAACGACGCCGAGCAGGGCATGGGCAAAGCCAACGCCCATGCCGAGGAGCGCGAAGGTGAGCGCAGCCTCGACGAACCCGGCGCCGCCGGCAGGAAGGGCGCGGCGGGTGAGCAGATACCCGGCGGTGTAGGCGAGCACCAGCGCGGCCGCCGGGATGTGGGCGTTCACAAGCCGTAGTCCAGCCCACAGGCACAGGATGTCCCCGGCGTAGTAAACGGCGGTGCCGAGCACGCCGAGGAAGTGCTCGCCCGGCTTTCGCAGCAACTCGCGTACCGTCGCGGCACCCGCCACCGAATCCGCGAACAAGGCGCGCAGTCGGCCGCGGCGCGGACGGCTGAGCCGGCCAGCCCGCTCAGGCGACGTCAACCAAAACGCGACCACGAGCACCGGAACCACGAGCAGCGCCGGCAGGGTGATACTCGGACGCTCGTGACCGTCCAGCCCGAAGAACAGCAGCACCGAGGCCACCAGCGCACTCACCGACAGCACCGTGTATTCCAGGAACCCCAGCCCGAGCACCCGCCGCACCGCGTCGCGTTTACCGGCGCCGGCCTCGCGGAACGCCCAATAGTCGACGGCGAACCCCCCGACGACCGTGTTGCAGCAAACACCCCGAACCCCGCCACCACCGCCCTGGCCGACGTCGCCACATCGAGCTCCGCTCCGTCATCGACACGCGCCACGTCGCGTACAGTCAGCACGTACCCGCCATATGCCGCCAACTCGCCGAACAGGCACGCCCCAAGCCACGCCCACGAGTGGCGCGCGAACGCAACCCGCGTAACACTCGGCCACCCGGCCCGCCACCCAAGCGCAAGCACCACGCCCGTCGTCACCATCCCGGCCACGAACACCACCGCAAGCGGACGGTCCTCCACGTAGCCATAGCCCCGACGAACCGTGCCACCCACACGCCGCCTCATCCCCGGCCAGCCGCAAGAATCGCGTGACGGGAGCCAGCGTCAATCACGATCACAGAGCCGACCGTCGCAATCGCACGCAGCGAGCCACACCCCCGCATCGCCCGATCATACGCGGGCCGGACGCAGTCAACCTCCGAGTTTGGCGTGCCTCTCGACGTCGCTCGCCGATCCCGACCACAACCTAGGCAGCCGTCTGGCGCCACTGAACGCCGCCCTCTCCGCGCACGCCGGATCGTTTCACCGAGCGCGTCGCCGGGTACAGCCCTGGCCATGGAGCTAGTAATGAGCCTGATCTTGCTGGGCATTGTCCTGTCGTGGGTTGGGCTTCGGCCCGGCCCATGGGAGTTCTAAACCGGGCCATCTGGGCCCGGCGCGGAACATCATTCCTCTGCCCCCCAATCATCGTCAAGCTTCGCGTCGATGTACGGTGGTGCGGGAGATGGGCGCCGTGCGCAGGCACGTCACCCTCACGTACGCAGCCGAGTGGAGGCCCGGTTGAACGGCTGAGCGCCGAAGCGGCCCCCTCACCTAGACGCGTCGTTCGCGGTCAACTACGGTGGTGTCGCCGCGCCGAGTCGTCGTTGCCATCCATACCAATGACAGAAGCAACCCCGCGGCACCGACCGCCATCAGGATGTCGCCTACGATGGCCCAGTTGACGTGCGCGGTGTGAAGCGTGACCGCGAAGCGGAGAATTGCGCCCGCGGCAATGAGGATGATTGAAGTTCCAAAAGCCACGAGTTCCTCCTAAATGCGGCGGCCAGCCACGTTGCGCCAAATGAACAGCGCGAGGGCGATGATCACAAGAATTACGAGAATTTCGATGAGCACGGTTTTCCTCCCTTTCTCGATTTACTAGGTGAGTACATACCCGGGATCCATGTGTTTCAGAAACAAGATGGCAGCGCGACCCGGGCTCTGCGGCAGGTGGCCTCAACGGTATTGCGATTGGAAGCTTCGAAACGGCGCTCCGTGCTGTGGACGGGCAGTTGGCCCGGCTATACGGTGAGTAGTCGTTGGAAGAAGGATCGGTAGCGTTGCAGCGCGACGCGGAGTT
>JBBQFH010000085.1:0-4438 GCA_038321865.1 Gemmatimonadales bacterium | reverse complement strand
TCGCTGGTTCACCGTGACCATCATGCCCATTTCCTTGAACGCGAACTGCACGATCTGCGTCGCCGGAATTTTCATCGCGCCCGCGAGCTCGCTCACCGAGATGAACTCGTTGACGCGCACCAGCGTCTTCTCGCGCTCCTTCTCCTCCGCTGCCCGGCCGGCTACGACGTCGCGATAGGAGGGCTCATCGGAGCGGCCCCGTCCCTTGCGGCCGCCGGGACCCTTCATGCCCTGCAGGGTGCGGGTGATGTTGGCCTGCACCGCTTCCTGATCCACCGAGGAGCGCTTGCCCTTCTTACCCTTCTTCCGGCTGCCGCCCTTTTCCGCGTCCGGCCCGAACGTGCGGGCCGGCGCCGGGCGGTCCGCGCCCGGACGAGCCGGGCCGCCACCGGGCGCGCTGCTGCTGAATACCGGGCGCGGCCCGGCAGCGGGACGGTGTCCGCTGTCGCGCGACGGAGCCGGTGGCCGCTGGATGCGGGGCGGAATGAACGGGGCGCGCGTGGGCGTCGCGGTCGGCGTCCCACCGGCGGACACGGAGGTCGGAATGAACGGCGACGGCTTCTCGGAGGGCGGCGGGCGCCGGAGGGGTGCCTCCGCCACGGCCGGCGCGTCGGGTTCCGCGTCGGTCTCGGCCGGCAGCGGCGGGAGGTCCTTGAACAGTGCTCGTGCGCGTTCCTCGAGCGACTGCGCCGTCACCGGCTCAGGCGCCTCGATGACCATCGGCCGCTCGAGCTCGAGCGCCGCGATGCCGGCGGCGCGCTCCGACTCGGCCTCGGCGTCGTGCTGGGCGACTTCCGCCGCGGTGCGGCGGCGCTTCACCGGCTTCGCGTCGACCGGCGCCGGGGCGGGCTCGACCGCCTTGACAGCCTTGCGGCGCCCCTTCTTCGGGCTCGGCTCCTCGGCGCTCTTCCGCTTCTCGCGCTCCCACCGGACCCGGATCGCGGCGACCTGGTCGTTCTCCAGCGCGGAGAGATGGCTGCGGACAAAGATGCTCATGTCCTTGAGCATGCTCATGAGCTGCTCAGCGGGAACGCCGAACTCAGCCGCGAGGTCGTGTACTCTGGTCTTGACCACTCACACCTCCATCACTGGCGTAGCGGCGCCGACTGCCGGATGCCGTCGGCCAACGCGCGGTCCCGTACGCCCACCGCCATCACTGGCGGTTTTCCCAACTGCGCGCCGATCGCTGCGGCGCTTGGTCCGGCGATCAGCGGGACGCCCTTGGCGACCGCCAGCCGGACCACCTTGTCCATGGCACGGGGGCTGGCGTCGTCCGCCACCACCACGCACCAGACCTTCCCTGCCCGTACCTGGTCCCGCACCGCATCGACCCCGACGACCAGCAGACGACCGCGTTGCCCGAGCCCGAGGAGCCCGAGCAGTCCGCTCACGCCGGCGCGGGAGTCGGCTCGCTCCCATCATCGTCGGTCAGCTCGGAGAGGAACGCCAGCAGCTGCTCGGTGGTCTCCGGCGTCATGCCCTCGACCCGCGCAAGATCCTCGCGCTCGAGGTCGAGCACGTCGTTCAGCATGTTGTAGCCGGCGCTGCCGAGAATGGCGACCAGCTCGGGAGTCAGCCCGGCCATGTCCGCCAGCGGCACGCGCGACGCCGTATCGTCCTCGACGGGCAGCGGCGCGAAGAGCGGTCCTTCCCCGCCGCGCTCCAGCCATTCGCGGCTGGAATAGAGATCGATCTTCCACCCGGTCAACTCCGAGGCGAGCCGCACGTTCTGCCCGTTGCGGCCGATGGCCAGCGACAGCTGGTCTTCATCCACGACCGCCTGGATCGTCTTCGCTTCGGGATCGGAGAACACCTTGGCCACGCGGGCCGGCGCCAGGGCCAGGCGGGCGAAGCGCTCGGGATCGGGCGACCAGGGCACGATATCGATCCGCTCGCCGCCCAGCTCGTTGACGACCGCCTGGACCCGCGAGCCCTTGAGACCGACGCAGGCACCCACCGGATCGATCGCATCGTCCCGGGAGATGACGGCGACCTTGGTGCGGCTGCCGACCTCACGCGCGGTCGCGCGGATCTCGACGATCTGCTGCTGGATCTCCGGCACCTCGAGCTTGAAGAGTGCCTTGACGAAGAGCGGGTCGGCCCGGCTCAGAATCAGGCGGGGCCCCTTGGGGGTTTCTTCCAGGCGCTTGAGCACGGCGCGGATCGTGTCGCCCTGATGGAAGTGCTCGCGGTGATTCTGCTCGCGGTAGGGCATGATCGCCTCCGCTTCGCGGAACTTGTTGAGCATCAGCACTAGCTTGCCACGCTCGATCTGCTGCACCTCGCCGGACAGCAGCTCGCCCACCTTGGAGGTGAACTCGTCGCGGATCCTGGCCCGCTCCCCTTCACGCACGCGCTGAATGATGCGCTGCTTCGCGGCCTGGACCGCCAGCCGGCCGAAGGCGTCGAAGGGCACATCCTCCTCCAGCATGTCGCCGATCTGGAAGTCGGGGTCTTCGTAGCGCGCCTCCTCGAGCGTCACCTGCGCGCTCGGATCCTCCACCAGCTCGACCACCTGGCGAAGCCGCACGATCCGGATCGAGCCCTGGAGCTCGTCCACCGTCAGCTCGAATTTCACATTGGGGCCGTAGCGGCGCATCAACGCGGCCTGAATCCCGTCGCGCAGCAGCTCCAGCAGGTCGGAGCGTTCGAGTTGCTTCGTCGTCGTCAGCTCGCGAAACGCAGCCAACATTTCAGCGGAACCAGCCATCGATGCACTCCCTGAGAGCGATGCGCAGCCGCGCATCCGTCACGGGCGCCGGGCGCCCTGTGTGCGACCACCGGCCGCCGCGCGGCCCTCGGTCGTCCAGTCCACTACCAGTGTGGCTTCGCGAATCCCTGCCAGTGCGAGCACCATGCTGGCGCCATCGGCCAGCCGCACCTCGACATGCCCGTCGTCCGGCAGGGCCACGATCTCGACGGTCGGATGCCCCGACAGTGCGGCGGACCGCACCCGGACCGCTCGTCCGATGAACCGGCGCCAATGCTCCGGCCAGCGCAGCGGACGCTCGAGGCCCGGTGAGGACACCTCGAGCACGTACCGCGGGCCGACAAGCCCCGCGCTTTCGAGATGGCGCTCGAGGGAGCGGCTCACCGTCCCGCAGTCCTCGGCCGTCACGCCCTGGCCGGGCCTGCTGTCGGGGCGGTCAATCCGCACCTGCAGGATGGGACGCTGCTGAGTGCCGACCCGCCGCAGATCGGCGAGCTCAAAACCGAGCGCGGCGACCTGCGAGCGAATCTGGTCCAGCAGCGCATCGTGGGGCATGGCCGAGGCCGAAAAAAAATGTGGGGAAACTCCCCCACATCACGACAGCACGTGGCCCGGTGGAGGGCCGTCCTGCACAGCACGGAAATACTAACCGCGCCCCAGCCGTTCGTCAACCGCCCCAGGTCGCTGGACGGGTGATGTAAGCGGCGCCTTAAACGGCGCTTACAGCCGACCCCTCAGGCGATGGATAGCCGAGATAGGCCACCATGCGGCCATCGGTTCCGCCCGATGCGCGATGGCTGTAGAACGTCGGCCGGTCGTGCGCGGTGCACCAGTCGGACCTCGTCGCTTCGCCGATACCCAGCGCGTGGGCCTGCCCGAGCAGGCGCTCCCGCAGGTCCACGTGCCATGGGCCGGCCCGGTCCGGGGTGAGCCCCACGCCCGTCACGACTTCCCGTCCTACTTCATAGCACCGGCCGCATATGCCAACGCCGGCATGCATTACCACGTCGGCGGACCGAGTACCGGCTTCCGCGGACAACGCCCGCAGGCCGGCCGCGAGGATGCCGGCGGCGGTGCCCCGCCACCCCGCGTGCAGGAGCGCAACCGCACGGTGAACCGGATCGATCAGGTACACCGGGATGCAGTCGGCAATGGTCACGGTGAGCAACGTGCCGGCCGAATCGGTCGCATGACCGTCGAGCCCTTCGACCTGCAGCCACCCTTTCACCTGACCATGCCAACCCACTGCCGCCCGGTGAACCTGATGCGAGAGCACCACCGCGCCGAACCCGGGCTCGGCCGAACGGAACGCACGCCATCGGGTCATGACTTCGCCGACCGGCGCGTCGCCCCAGAGCCCCAGGTCGAAGCCGCGCTCCGACCCCGGCCCACGGGCGGTGACGCCTGCGACCACACCGAAGCGCTGCCGCCACCCGGCCAGCTCGAAGCGTGGCACGTCGCCCGCCACCGGTTGCTCCCGCACGGTCCGGGCCCCTGGTGGCGACGCCGTTTCAGTCATCCAGGCGTTCGATGTCGGCACCGAGCGCCTTGAGGCGCTGATCGATCTGCTCGTATCCACGCTCGATCTGGCCGATGTTGTGGATCGTGCTCGTGCCCTCAGCCGCGAGCGCCGCGAGCACCATCGCCATGCCGGCACGGATGTCGGGCGACTCCACCACGCCGCCCCGAAGTGGCGAGGGGCCCGAAATGACGGCGCGGTGCGGGTCG
>JBBQFH010000084.1:0-4621 GCA_038321865.1 Gemmatimonadales bacterium | reverse complement strand
GCACGCTCGCAGGCGGGGTGGCGCACGAGATCAACAACCAGATGACGGTGGTCATCGGCTTCGGCGAGTTCGTGCTTTCGGCGCTGGGCCCGGAGCACGAGCAGGCGCCCGACCTGCGCCTGGTGCTGCAGGCCGGGCACCGCGCGGCGCGGGTCAGCCAGCAGCTTCTCGCCTTCACGCGGCAGCAGGTGACGCAGCCGCGGCTGGTCGACCTGCTCGAGATCATCACCGATCTGAAGCCCGTGCTCCTCCAGCTGCTCGGCAGTGACAAGCAGCTCGTGGTGAGCGGGGACGCGGATGGACCGCGGGTCAACGCCGATCCCGCCCAGGTGCAACAGGTGCTCATCAACCTCGTCGCCAACGCGCGCGACGCGACCGAGACCGGTGCCGAGATCCGCATTCACGTGGACGAGGCGACGTTCGATCGGGAGACGCCGGCGCCGCTCGGCGAGAAAGTGGCGCCGGGACGCTATGTCCGGGTGAGCGTGGCCGATTCCGGCACCGGCATGGCGCCGGAAACGCTGCTCCGGATTTTCGAGCCGTTCTTCACGCTGAAGGCCGTGGGGAAGGGCACCGGGCTCGGCCTGCCCATGGTCTATGGCACCATGCGCCGGCACGACGGCTACGTACTGCCGCGGAGCGAGCTGGGCCGCGGCACGACGTTCGAGCTGCTGTGGCCCGTTGCAGATGAAGCGTCCGCCGCCAGCGCGCTCAGGTCCGCGCCCCGGCGGGGCGACCGGCGCGGCGGGCCGGATCGCGGGATCGAGGTCATGGTGGTGGAGGACGAGGCGGTGGTTCGGGCGCTGGCGCGCCGGATCCTCGAGCACGACGGCTATCGCGTGAAGGAAGCGTCCAGCGGCACCGAGGCGCTCGCGATGCTGGATGCGGGCGCGGCGCATCCGGATGTCGTCGCGACGGACATGATCATGCCGCAGATGAACGGCCGCCAGCTCCACGACATCCTGAAGCAGCGAATGCCCGAGGTGCGCGTGCTGTTCATGTCGGGGCATACCGGAGAGGGCGATGTGCTCGAGCGGCTGATGCCGCGGGGCGCGCCGTTTCTGCAGAAGCCGTTTACGCCGCAGGCGCTGGTGGCGGCCATCGCGGCGCTGGCGCCGCGGCGGTAGTGCCGCGGCGGTAGTGCGGGGCGGAGCGCGCGTCATTGCGAGGCGGCGTCAGCCGCCGTGGCAATCTGGTCGGACAGGGCGAAGCTCCGAACATGCCCGGAGCTCCGCATCACCCACCCGATTGCTTCGTCGCTTCGCTCCTCGCAACGACGCGCGTGCGGTTAACGCATGGGCGCCGCCGGCGCGTACAGGTCAGGAAACAGGTACGGCGCCGCGTGCGCGGGGATCCGGAGTTTCAGCGGAGCACGACTGGTCGCCGCGGCGGCGAATCCGTCATCAATGAGTTGTCGAACCACACGCCGCGACGTCCGCTCCTCGAGGCGCAGGAGGTCAGGGAGGTCGACGCGCGCGATCTCGCCGCGATAGACCAGGTGCTCGAGCAGGCGACTCGTGGCCGGCCTGAACCGGCTGGCCCGGCCCGTCTCGCCCTCACGGTTGGGCAGCACGCCGGCTTCCCGCGCCCTGCCATATCCCAGCGCACGCTCGGCCAGCGCGCCGGGCTTCAGGAGGACGGCCATGTAGCCGATCTGGTCGGCACAGATATCGAGGAAGAAGCGGCAAAAATCCGTCAGGGCCCGGAGCGAGAGCGCTCCGCCACCGTCGTAGTCATCCCAGCGGGGCGCATCGGCCGCCGCCAGCCGGGATTTGTATTCATCGCGCCGGCGGGCCAGGCCGCGGGATGCCGTCCACAGGCCGTGGCCGCCGGCGCCGGCTCGCCGAAGGTACGCATCGGTCATGAGGCGCGTCACCCGGCCGTTTCCATCTCCAAACGGGTGGATCCAGAGCAGCCGGTGATGGGCCGCGCCCAGCAGGGCCAGGGCGGCATTGGTGTCATGGCGGGCGGGATCGTAGACCTCGGAGAACCGCGACAGCAGCGCAGGCAGGTCGTCCGGTGGCGAGGGAATGTGGTGTCCGACGCGGACGTCAAAATGCCGAAACTCACCCGGGATGACCGCCTCCTCCCGCCCGGTTTCGGGATCGCGCACCACACGAAGCGCTTCGGGAAGGCGAGCGTAAAACTCCCGGTGGATCCAGCGCAGGAACTCGGCGGAGCAGATGTTCAGCGATGGCTCGTCCATGATTCGCGCCTCGACGAGCCGCTGCACGTCGATGTGGGCGATCGCCTCGAGCTGAAGATTTCTGGCCGCGGTTTGAGGCGCGTATTCCGCGCGCATGGCCCGCTCGATCGAAATCGGGTGGGTGTCATGGCCCTCGATCAGGTTCGAGTAGTAACAGTTGACCGTCCGGAGCAGGTCGGCCACAGCCGCCAGCGTCGCGGGGTGCAGGTTTGCCCCGATTCGCTCGGCCGAAGCCGCCACCTGCCGCGCCTCTCCGAGGAGCGAGAGGTCGGTCGAGATGAGCGGCTCCATGGCGGATATAGCCATAAGTTGTCCGGTTTGCTGTCCGGTTGGAAGAAGCGCTAAGCTATTGTGCAATAGAGCATTTGTCAACAATTATACGCCATGATCAGCCTATTATTGTCCGGTTCTGTGACCCGGTTGCTTGACTCGCGTCCGCGCGTGTCGATCGGAACGGTGCCACATAGCGTCATTCAGCAGCTCCTCGCATTCACGCGCCAGCGGGTGACGCAGCCGCATGAGGGTTTTGGGCGCTAACGATCTCCGGCGGCAATCCGACCGAGTATCGGTATACCGAATCGCAATTGGTATACACATGCCCACCTATATGTATAGATTTGCCGATAATCTATACATACTGAGGCAACAGCGATGACGGACCAGCCGCTCAAGGATCTGACCAACGTACGAGCCGGCCGGTTTGACGACCCGGCGGTCCTCAAGCGCCTCGCGGCCGCAAGCAGGCAACTTGCTGAATTCAAGGGAGTTGCGGGATCGATTCCCAACCAGGCGATCCTGGTCAACACCCTGACACTCCAGGAGGCGAAGGACAGCTCGGCCATCGAGAACATCGTCACCACCCACGACGAGCTGTTCCGGGATGCCGCGTTCCCGGACGATCCCGGCAGTCCCGGAGCAAAGGAAGTGCTGAGGTATCGGCAGGCGCTCCGGGTCGGTTTCGAGCTGGTGCAGCAGACGGGTGTCCTGAGCAACAACCACATCCTGCGGATCTAGGCCGAGCTGGAGCAGAACGACGCCGGATTCCGGCGGGTACCGGGAACCACGCTGAAGGATGGCGAGGGCCGGGTAGTGTACACACCGCCTCAGGATGGCCGCGCGATCCGCTCGATGATGGGCGATTTGGAGCGGTTCATCAACGGGGACAGGGAGTGTCTCTTTTTCTGTGTATGAGCCGGTGACTACTCCCACGTCGGCGTCCGGTCGCCGAACAAGATCTTGATCTGTTGCATGGCTTCGCGCCAGTGGATGGGGCGGGCCAGCCGGAGTTGGGCATTGCGCAGCGCGAGATAGAGCAGCTTCCCGGCAGCCTCATCGCTCGGGAAATGGCCGCGCACCTTGAGCGCCTTGCGGACCGTGCGATGCAAACTCTCGATGGCATTGGTCGAGTACAAGAGCCGCCGCACCGGCAGCGGATACGCGAGGGCCGGGGCCAGGCGCTCCCAGTGCCGGTGCCAGAGGACTGCGATCTCCGGAAACCGTGCGCCCCAGGGCCCCGCCTCGAAGTGGGCCAGGGCTTGGGCCGCCGCCGCCTCACTCGGCGCCTGGTAGATGGCCCGGAGCTCGTGGGCCACCGCCTTGCGCACCTTCCAGTTCACGGCCCGCAGGCTCTGCCGCACCAGATGGACCACACACTGATGGATCACGGTCTCGGGGAAGACCGCGTGAATCGCCTCGGGGAAACCGGTGAGCCCGTCGATGAGCGCAATCAGGATATCCTCGACCCCGCGGCCCCGCAGCTCGTTCATCACCCGCTGCCAGAAGGCCGCCCCTTCGGTCTGAGCGATCCAGAAGCCCAGCACCTCCTTCTCTCCGCTCGCCCGGATGCCGAGGGCGAGGTAGACCGCCTTGTGCTGCACCAACCCCTCGTCGCGGATCTTCAGCCGCAGGGCATCAAAGGCCACCGCGACATAGACCGGCTCCAGCGCCCGCTGCTGCCACTGCTGCACCTCGTCCAGCACCGCATCGGTCACGGCCGAGATCACATCGGCCGAAACGGGCACCTGATAACACTCCTCCAGGTGCGCCTGCAGCTCCCGCACGGTGAGCCCCCGGGCGTAGAGCGACAGCACCTTCTGATCAAACCCCGGCAGCCGCCGCACCCCCTTCGGGACGAACTGGGGCGTGAAGCTCCCGGCCCGGTCCCGCGGGATCGCCAGCGGCAGCGCCCCCTCGTCGGTCAGCACCGTCTTGGGCGTCGTCCCATTGCGGGCATTGGGCCCGGGCGGCGTCCCCCCGGGCGGATACCCCAAGTGCTCTGTCAACTCGGCGTCGAGCACTCGCTCCACCAACCGGCGCTTCAAGTGCCGGAAGACCTGCTCCAGCTCCGCCGGCGTCTCCACGTCAACCAAGAGCGCATCCAGCGCGGCCGTCTCGGCCGGGTCCGTCACCCGCCTG
>JBBQFH010000083.1:0-4673 GCA_038321865.1 Gemmatimonadales bacterium | reverse complement strand
GCCTATGGCACGCCGCTCCGGAACCTGTCGGTCGCCGGAAACGGTGAGTTCGCCGTCTACGTCGCATCCCATGGGGATTCGACCATCCTGTGGTATCGCAGCCTCCGTGACGCGACGGTCCGTCCGGTCGCCGGAGCCGTCGGCGCTACTGCACCCCGGATCTCACCGGATGGGAAGCGGGTCGCCTATTTCCTGGGTGGCGCGGTGATGGTTGCGCCCGTTGCCGGCGGTGACGCGCGACGGCTCTTTACCGGGCAGGCGGGCTCGGCGATCCAGTGGTTGGCCGCGGACACGCTGCTGGTCCTGCACCAGGATGGCACCCGCATCGCGTTGCTCGATCCCGAGGCCGGCGTGATCGAGGAGCACTCCCTTGTTGCCCGCTGCCCGTTTGGCCGGTGGATCCCCGTTCGCAAGGCGCTGACCTGCGACTGGAACAGTATCGCCACGTTCGTCGATCCCAAAACAGGAAAGCAAGTCGGCGAAATGCGGGTGCGCGGGCCGGACGGCCGCCCGGGCCCGCTCTTGCGTGGCAGCAGCAGGCGGGTGATCGACGACCGCTACGTGGTATACATCGCGGCCGATGGTGATCTTCGCGCCGCACCCTATGATTCCGGGACCGACTTGGTGGGACGTTCCGTCTCGCTGCTGCGTGGCGTGCGCCGGGAAGGCGTGGGAGAGGGCCAGTTCGAGATAACGGACGGCGGCACGCTCGTGTACGCGCCGGGCAAGGACGCCACGGTGGGGCGCATCGTCCGGCTCAGGCCGGGTGGCGTTCCCGAGCCGCTGGCGTTACCGGAGGCAACCTTTCAGCGCTTCGATCTCAGTCCCGACGGCCGCTGGCTCGCCGCCGCGGTGCTGGCGAGCGATGGCCAGGAGCTTCGGGTCTACGATCTTCGTGACGGGCAACAGCAGAGCTGGCTCCGCGCCGATTATATCCGTCATCCGCTGTGGAGCCCCAGCGGAGATCGCCTCGTCGTCAGCGTGCGAGACTCGAACCACTGGTCGATTCTTTCCGGCTCGCTGGCAGCCGGCCGCCTCGCGGACACGCTGTTTGCTTCCGACTCGGCTGCCGCCACGGTGGATGCGGTGGATTTCAACTCAGCAGGTGACCTGCTGCTTCAATCCTGGGAACACTCGAGCGTGTACCGCATCGACCCGGGGGATCCGTCGGTAGCACCGCGCGAGGTCATCAGGGGGAACGCCCGATTCGGCTCGGTCTCGCCGGACGGGAAGTTCCTGACATATCAGACGGTGGAGGGAAACCAGATCATCGTCACTTCGTATCCGGTGGCGGGGCGGCGGTGGCAGCTGGCATCTGACGGGGCGGAACCGCTCTGGCTGTCGTCGAACGTGGTACTCTATCGCTCGGGCATCTCGTGGTACCAGGTGCGGATCGATCCCGCCACCGGTGAGCCGGCCGGGCCAGGAACCTTGTGGGGACGGGACCCCCGTTTCTCCGACACATCTGGCTGGTCCAATCGGCCCTCGCATGACGGTGGCATCATCTACGTGCAGGGACCCGCCGAGACCAGCGCCGCATTTCTCCGCGTGATCCCCAACTGGGTTACGCAGATGAAGGCGGCGGTGGACGCGGCGAACCGATGAGCGCACCGGATAGGCTCACCGCGGCCCTGGGAGACCGCTACCGGATCGAGCGGGAGCTGGGCCAGGGCGGGATGGCGACCGTGTACCTGGCCGAGGATCTGAAGCACAGTCGCAACGTCGCGATCAAGGTGCTCAAACCCGAGCTGGCCGCCGTGATCGGTGCCGAACGGTTCCTCCGGGAAATCAGGACGATCGCTACGCTGCAGCATCCGCACATTCTCGGGCTGATCGATTCCGGCGAGTTGAACGGTACGGCGTATTACGTGATGCCGTTCGTCGAAGGCGAGAGCCTGCGTGATCGGTTGAATCGCGAGAAACAGCTTCCGATCACCGATGCGACGCGCATTGCGACGGAAGTCGCCTCGGCCCTCGACTACGCGCACCGGCACAACGTCATCCACCGCGACATCAAGCCCGAAAACATCCTGCTGCACGACGGCTCGGCCCTGGTGGCCGACTTCGGCATCGCCCTCGCCATCTCAAGCGCGGGTGGCGGCTCGCGCATGACCGAGACCGGCATGTCCCTCGGCACGCCGCAATACATGTCGCCGGAACAGGCGATGGGCGAGCGCGATCTGGATGCGCGGAGCGACATCTATGCGCTCGGCTGCGTCACCTACGAGATGCTGGCCGGCGAGCCACCGTTCAGCGGGCCCACGGCGCAGGCCATCGTCGCCAAGGTGATGACGGCGGAGCCGGCCGAGGTGACGACGCTTCGGAGAACGATTTCCGCGCCTGTCGCCGATGCGGTGCACACCGCGCTGCAGAAGCTTCCGGCAGACCGCTTTGCCAGCGCGGCCGCGTTCGCCGAGGCGCTCGCGGGGCGCGATGGGACGGGCGGGCTTCGGCATGGCAGGTCGGATTCCGGATCACGTGGCCATGGCCGCGCCCAGCTATTTCGTCATCCGGTCGTCCTCGGCCTCATCGCCATCACGGTCGCCGCCCTCGCGTGGTCCGGTCGAGCATGGAGCCTGTTGCGGCGCGAGCCACCTGGTCCGGTGGTGCGATTTGCGGTCGAGCTTCCGGCGAGCGCGGCGGCCTTCATCCGGAGCGGCAACGGCCCCTCGATGTCCTTCTCGCCCGACGGCTCCTCGATCGCATTCAGCGGGACGGATGCGCAGGGCCCTCGACGGGTTTATGTCCGGCCCCTGAACGACCTGTCGGCCTCGCCGGTCGAGGCGACCGACGGCGCGACCCAGCCGGTGTTTTCGCCGGACGGCAAGTGGATCGCCTTCTGGTCGGCCCATCGGCTCCAGAAAATATCGCTGCGCGGCGGAGCACCCCAGGTGATCGCCGACATGCCTGAGCCGGCCGGCATGACCTGGATCTCGCGCGGCGAAATCGTTTATGGCGAAGGCGGGCGGCTTCGCGCCGTGTCCGGCGACGGCGGGACGTCACGGCTCGCGGCGCCGCTCGACAGCGCACGAGGCGAAGTGTTGCAGATGTTTCCGCTGGCGCTGCCCGACGGCGACCACGTGCTCTACTCGAGCTGGGGCAGCGGCGGCCTGGAAGCGGTGCACATCGGGATGCTATCGCTCAAGTCCGCGACCAGTCACCGCCTCGACGTGCAGGGGACCGGGGTCGTGGGCATGCTGGACAACAACCTCGTATTCAGCAACGGGAACTCGTCGCTGCTCGCCGTGCCATTCGATGTGGCCACCGGGCGGGCCACGGGTTCGGCCGCCTCGGTTGAAAACAATGTCGCCATGGGCTCGCGCGGAGCGCCGAAGGCGGCCATCTCAGCAGCCACGGGCAGTCTGATGTTTATCAGCGGGAGCCGGGATTCCCGGCTCGGGCTGGCGGATGCGCGGGGAATGACGCCGGTGCTGTCCGAGGCGAGGCAGTACGGATTTCCCCGCTACTCCCCCGACGGCAGTCAGGTCGCGATCACGATCGTGTCCGGCGGATCGAGGGACGTCTGGCTGTACGATCTGAAATCCCGCACGCTGACCCGGCTGTCGAGCGGCGGCGCGGTCAACGAGCGTGCAGAGTGGTCACCCGACGGCACGCATGTGCTCTTTCGGAGCCAGCATGACGCGCACTCCGCCATCTGGTGGCGCCCGATCGACATGAGCGCGCCGCAGTCACCGCTTCTGGAAGGGCTCGCCGGCAACTATTTCGAGGCGGTGATGACGGCTGACGGAAAGGGCCTGGTCTATCAGGTGGACACGGCCGGGCCCGACGTCGAGTACCGGTCGCTCGCGGGCGACACCAGCGCCCATCGCATTGCCGCGTCGCCGGCGACGGAGTTCATGGCGCGACTTTCTCCCGATGGACGCTGGGTGGCATTCGATACCGATGAATCGGGCGCCTTCCAGGTTGTGGTGCAACCGTTTCCCGGACCCGGCCCGAGGGTGCAGGTCTCGGCGGACGGCGGCACCGAACCGGTCTGGTCGCGCGATGGCCGGCGGATCTTCTACCGTGCCCACGGAAAGTTCATGGTGGCCACGGTTACGACCACGCCCGCTTTTTCCGTCACGTCGCGCGAAGGCTTCATGGATGACGGCTTCGTTCCCCCCGAGGCGCCACACGCGAACTACGATGTATCGCCTGACGGCAGGACACTGCTGGTTGTACAGGGGACGGAGGAGAGAATGGTGGTAGTGCACAACTGGGCTGCCGAGATGCGCGCGCGGCTGAGGTCGGAGGCGGCGCCCTGATCGAACCGCTGGCCGCAGCGCTGGCAGGCCGCTACCGCATCGAGCGCGAGATCGGCGCGGGTGGCATGGCCACGGTGTACCTCGCGGAGGATCTCCGCCACGATCGGAAGGTCGCCGTCAAGGTGCTGCGGCCGGAACTCGCCGCCGTGCTTGGCGCCGAGCGGTTCCTGGCCGAGATCAAGGTCACCGCCAACCTGCAGCATCCCAACCTGCTGCCGCTGTTTGACAGCGCGGAAGCGGGAAGGCAGGGAAGCGGGGCAAGTGCGTTCGGGCTGCCGGCACGATGACTGACGCGCCTGGTATTGGGCCTCGCGCGCTGCGGAATTGAGGGCCAATGCGCAGGCGCGGGAGTATCTTGGACCATGAGTGCCATCGCTGATCTGGAACTGGCCCGCCTCAAGGGCATGA
>JBBQFH010000082.1:0-4690 GCA_038321865.1 Gemmatimonadales bacterium | reverse complement strand
GTGAGCCCACACCCAAACGGTGTAGTGCGGCCATCGCCTCGGCGGGTGTGTCCGCCGGGACGACCTGCACCCCGGCCCCCGTGAGCGCCCGCCCGGCGGAGCTGTCAGCAGATGCGCCCCGTGTGACGACCACAGTGCGGGTATCCCGCGCCGTCCGCACGAGCGTCGCGTCGCCGTCGACCCCGCTTGCCCGCCCGAAGACCACTCGTAATGGCGTCACCCGGGGAACGAGCGCCCCGCGGACGGTCAACGCCGGGTCGTCATCCCGGAGTGTCCCCGCGCCGACGCCGATGGCGTCGAACCCGGCACGGAGCCAATGGACGAAGTCCTGCGCTTCCCCCCCGGAGAGCCACTTCGACCGGCGATCGGCGTCGGCGATGCGGGCATCGACCGACGTGGCCAGCTTGAGGGCGACGAACGGCCGATCCGTGCCGCCGAACCGGTGGCGAAAGGCGGCGTTCTGCGCCGCGGCCTCTGCGCCCAGCAGACCGAGCTCGACTGTCACACCCGAGGCACGAAGCCGCTGGGCCCCGCCACCCGCGGACGGATTCGGGTCGGAGATCGCCGCCACTACCCGGCGGATGCCGGACTCCGTGATAGCGTCAACGCACGGCGGCTGCTTTCCGGAGTGCGCGCACGGTTCGAGTGACACGACGAGCGTGGCACCCCGCGCGCGCTCGCCGGCCTGCGCCAGCGCCGCCGGCTCGGCGTGCATCCCGCCGAACTCGGCGTGATAACCTTCTCCCAGCACCGTCTCACCCGCGAGGACCACGGCCCCGACCATCGGGTTCGGCTGCACCCGCCCCCAACCCCGCCACGCGAGTTCGAGCGCGCGGATCATGGCGTCGCGCTCGGTCACCGGTCAGAACCCGAATCGAATCGCGGCACTGTAGAACGTGGTCCCCCGGGTATCGTCAAAGCCTTGAAAGGTCGTGATCAGCTGCTGGTCCTTGCCGGACTGATGCCCGATTTCACCGACGATCTTGAGAACCTTCAGGTCGAGACCGGCGTCGGCGAAGACGAGCGTGCGACTCTGATCGAGATCGACCGCGATGGTGCGCGGCTGGGAGGTGGCCGGATCGACGAACGACGCGACCGCGCTTCCGGTGTATCTGCTCCAGCCCGCGCCGGCGGACACCGTGAGGACGGCGATGCGCCGAGTCGCGACCAGCCGAAGGTTGGTCGCCCGCAACTTGACGTCCGCCGCCAGCTCGTCGCCGGCGGCCAGGTTTCCGAAGCCGATTTCCGGAACCGACCGCCGCATGATGCTGACCGAGATTCCCGGCAGCGCGCCGCGCTCTCCCAGAATTCCCACCCGCGCACCGAACCCGATCCCGAGGCTCACCGGGCCGATCCTCGGCGCGCCCGGATCCACCCGGATATCGCTGACGAGCTTCTCGTTGGGCACGAGCTGCGCTGCGGCGAGGGCGTCGACCGACAGCACACCTCCGGCGAGGCCCGGAAACAGCCCGACCGCCGCCTCGAGAAGGGGAGCCGGCGCGAGCACTCGATCGTGCTGCGCGACGTTGTTGCCGGCGTCCACGGCCAGCTCGGGGATGACGACGTGTGCTGCGTTTGCCCGCAACGTGATCGCGAACTTGCCGAGCCCGCCCATCGAGCTGCCGGCGCCCAGTACGGCATTACCTCCGCTGATCAACAGACCCGCGACCGGATGGTAGGCGCGGGTGAGATCAACGGCGGCATCACAGCTCTGGCGGGCGTTCTGGGTGGTGGAAAACGCGGCGCATTCGCTGTTTTGCGCGAACAGCGGTGACGCCGTACCGGCGAGCAGCAGGACGAGCCCAAACTGGGACGTGGACATCCGAAGCTCCATCAGGCGGGGGCGAAGCCGACTGTCCGGTCGCCCCGGACTACCTCGCCCATGACCCAGGCGGCGACACCGGCAGCGCCGGCGGCCTCCAGGGCAGCCGAAACGGCGTCCGGCGGCAGGATGGCGATCAGTCCGACACCGAGATTGAAGACTTCTCGCATCTCGGCCGTCGACAGCTGGCCACCATCCTGCAGAATACGAAACAGTGGCGGCAGCTCCCAGGTGCCCGGGTGCACCGTCGCCGCGGTACCTGGTGGCAATACACGCGCCAGATTGCCCCCGATCCCTCCGCCGGTGATGTGTGCGACGCCATGCACGCGCGCAATAACCGGCATGACACTCGAGACGTAGCTTCGGTGTACGGCGAGCAGCGCGTCGGCGACGGTCGTGCCGGTATCGGCGAGCAGCGAGTCCAGGCCGAGGCCCATGCGATCGAACAGCACCCGCCGGGCCAGCGTATAGCCGTTGGTATGAAGCCCGGTCGAGGCGTATCCCACGAGCACATCGCCGGCCACCACGCGGTCGCCATGGAGCGCATCCGCTTCTTCCACCACCCCGACGATCGTGCCGGCGAGGTCGAAATGCCCGGCTTCGTAGAGGCCCGGCATCTGGGCGGTCTCCCCGCCGGCCAGCGCCATCGAGTGAGACCGGCATCCGCGGGCGACCCCGTCGACGATTCCCGCCAGCTCCTCTACCCCGAGCCCGGCCCCGGCGACGTAGTCCATGAAGGCGATCGGCGTGGCGCCGTGCACCAGGATGTCGTTGACGCTGTGGTTGACGAGATCCTCCCCGACGGTGTCGTACCGCCGGGCCTGCAGTGCGACGAGCACCTTGGTGCCGACACCGTCGGTGCTCATCACCAGGACCGGGTTCCGCAGCCCCGCAGGCACCCGCACCATCCCGCCGAACGCTCCCACCTGCCCCACGGACAACGCCGTCCGCGTCCCGGCCACAGCGCGCCCGATTCGCTCCTTGGCCGCATCGGCGCGCGCCAGATCCACGCCCGCGGCGGCGTACTCGGTGGCGGCCGTCTCGGGTGCGCTCTTGTTCACGGCGCCAGCTGCGGAAGTGCGACCTGCGTCAGGTCATGGAAGGCGCGCGCGCGGCGCTCGACTGCGTCGGTCGTCACGGTATCGAAGCCGCGGATGCCGAACTGCTCGACGGCATAGGAGCCCATGGTCGCGCCGTAAATCATGGCGCGACGGAGATCATCCTCTCCCGCCTGGCCAGCGCGCGCGAGATAACCCATGAAGCCTCCGGCGAAGGAGTCTCCTGCGCCTGTCGGATCGAACACCTCTTCCAGGGGAAAGGCCGGCACGAAGAACGTCCGCGCTCCGTCCATGAGCAGTGCCCCGTGCTCGCCCTGCTTGATGACGACGCGTTTGGGCCCGTGCGCCAGAATCCAGCGGGCCGCCCGATGGATGTTCCAGTCACCGGAGAGCTCCCTCGCCTCGCTGTCGTTCACCATCAGGAGATCCACCTTCTGCAGGAGCGCCATCAACACCGACTTCTTGCTCTGAATCCAGTAGTTCATCGTGTCACAGGCGACGAGCTTGGGGCGGCGAACCTGCTCCAGCACCGACAGCTGCAGCTCCGGATCGATATTCCCCAGGAACACGAACTCCGCCGAGCGCACCGAGTCGGGAAGCTTCGGCTCGAAGCGGGCAAAGACACCGAGCCGTGTTTCCAGCGTCTCCCGACTCTGGAGATCGTACGAATACTTGCCCTTCCACCGAAAGCTCTCCCCCTCCACCCGCTCGACGCCGCTCCAGTCGATGCCGCGTGAGGCGAGCCGGTCCAGCTCGGCCGTCGGGTAGTCGCTGCCGACGACCCCGACCACGTGCACGGGATGGAGCAGTGCCGCGGCGACGCTGAAATAGACCGCCGACCCGCCCAGCGCGTCCGCGGTTTCGCCGAAAGGCGTGAAGATCGAGTCGAGCGCGACGCTGCCAACGACGAGCAGGCTCATGCGATCACATCCGGTCGGGGGCGGTAATGCCAAGGAGGGTGAGGCCGTTCGCCAGCACGATGCGTGCGGCGCGCGCGAGGAGGAGGCGGGCACGCTCGATGCCGGCGGGCTCGCCCACGGTGCGGGTGTGATGGTACCAGCCATGCACCACGGCGGCGAGCTCGTCCAGGTAGAACACGACGCGGTGCGGCTCGCGCTCGCGACCCGCCTTGAGCACCGTTTCGGGAAACGCGACCAGCTTCTTGAGCAGCTCGGTGTCCTGCGGCGCGGGCAGCGCCGAGAGGTCGAGCGGGCCGCTCACGGCATCGGGATCGAGCTGAGCGGTGCGGAAAATGCCGCTCAGCCGCGCGTGCGCCATCTGCACGTAGAAGACGGGGTTTTCGTCGGTCTGCTTCTTGGCGAGGTCGACGTCGAACACCATCTGCGAGTCACCACGGCGCATGATGAAGAAGTAGCGCGCCGCATCGACGCCCACCTCCTCGTATAGATCGCGGAGCGTGACGAACTCGCCAGAGCGCTTCGACATTTTCACCTCTTCCCCGCCGCGCACGACCTTCACCAGCTGTACCAGCGCGACGTCGAAGAACTCCGCCGGATACCCCAGCGCCAGCAGGACGGCCCGCATCCGCGGGATGTAGCCGTGATGGTCTGCACCCCACACGTCGATCACGCGGTCGAACCCGCGATCGTGCTTGTCGACGTGATAGGCGATATCGGGGACCAGATAGGTGAGCGAACCATCCTGCTTCCGGAGGACACGGTCCTTGTCATCGCCAAAATCCGTGGTGCGGAGCCAGACCGCGCCCTCGGCCTCATACGTCAGCCCCCGCGCAGCGAGCATGTCGAGCGATTTCCGGACTTCGCCGCGATCGTAGACACCCTGTTCGCTC
>JBBQFH010000081.1:0-4754 GCA_038321865.1 Gemmatimonadales bacterium | reverse complement strand
GTGACGCTGCCGTGACTGTCACAGCCGCCGTGGCCGCGTTCCCGAACTCCGGCCCGCTCTGACTCTCCGGCGCCCCGCACGCAGCCGCCAGGGCCGCGGCGCACATCAAGCTCCACCGCCACTCACGCCGAACAGTCATATCCCGCCTCACGGTTGGGGTCCTCCACATATCACGGCCCACCCCGCCCAACATTGCGCCGCGCGCCAAAAACCGAGTACGCCGCCCGCCGTCAGGTCGCGTCCGGATCTCGCAAGTCGTCGTTGCGAGGAGCGAAGCGACGAAGCAATCGGGTACGGCATGTGCCGACCCTTCTCCACGTGCTATCACCAAGTGTCAAGAGCAGCAGGCGGCTGAGCCGCCTTGCATATTCGGCATGCTCAAGGCGCTCATCGCCGCCAATTTGGATGCGTTCCGTTTTGGCTCAGGAGTTGGCTTGCATGCGTTGTCATGTCGTACAGAAGAATGCCAGACCCCGATTGGTACGCGATCTGGCTTCCCGACGGGGACCAGGACGGGAACCGACCGCCAGCGGTTGATGGCAGCATAGCTGGGGCGGCACCGGCGATTGGCGCGATCGTGTACAGGTTGTAATCCGCAGTCGCATAGGAGCGACCCTCGAACACCAGCTGCGATCCGTCGGGTGACCAGGCGAGAGCCATGAAGTTCTGTGGCGGCGAACTTGTGGGAGAGCCGACGTATACCACGGTAATCATGCCGGAAATGACATCAGCGATTTGAAGCCAGAAACGCGCGGTCTTGTTATCAACCTCACTGAACGCGATTCGGCTGCCGTCGGGACTCCAGGAAGAGTACGTGACCTGGTGTCCGGCGGGGCTGCCATAGACGACCTGCTTCGTGCCGCCCTCATTCGGAATGATGTACACTCCGCTAGTCGATGGGCCGACCGTCCCTGCCATGGCGATTCGATCGCCCGTCGGGGACCAGCTCGGATATCCCCACTGCGCGCCCGAACCGGCGAGAATGAGGCGCGGGCTGCTCGCTTGCGGGGTCCCGTTTTGCAGAATGACGTCAGTCACATACAGGCCGAGCGGATTCGCGGTCGAGCCGCTGATTCCACTGCCGAACGCCAGGTGAGTTCCGTCCGGCGACCAGGCCGGGCTCATCACGAATGGAGCTGTGTATAGCGAAGTCTGGCGGGTTCCATCGACGTTCATCACCATCAACTGGTCAGTGCTGCCGTCGACAGCATATGCAATTCGGGGATCGGCGGGCGGCGGCGGCGTCTTTCCCTTGATCGCGAACAGCTCCGTCCCAACACCCTTCTTGCCGGAACCCGTCGTCACCGCGACATCGTACGCACTCACCGGTGCATCCGCAGCAATCGTGATGTTCGCCACAAGGGAAGTCGTCGAGACGTACCGCGTCGAGTTGGCGCGGACGCGTGGATCTGCGATGCCTGCGAGAAGGAATTGCGCAGAGGAGCGATTGTCGAACCCGCTGCCGCCGACCTGGACATCCAGGGTCGTGTCCTGCGTGGCCGACGCGGGCGCGGCGGAGGTGACCGTCGGATTGACTGCCGCCTTGCCGAACTCGGGCCCGGTCTGCCCATCCGGCGCAGCGCACCCGAGCCCCACGATCACTAGAATCGGAGTCATTCGGGCAAGGACGCTCGTTGCAGTCATGGCTAGCCTCGATTTGGGGTCTACTGACATATCACGGCCCAACCGCGGCCGATTTGCGCCGGCCGCTGTACACCGCGTACGCCGCCCAAGTGAGATCGCGACCGGCTTCCCACCGCGGATCTCCTCCCGCTGCACAGCCGCGACCGGTCGGCTACCGCACTACGAACACGCCTGTGCCGGTAATGCCCACCGCGTTGCTGTCGGCCGCGACGGTGTCTTCCCTGACGCAATTGGATACGAATACCCGGTCGCCGTTTTACCATCGTCGCTGACCGCCCAGCCGTAGCTCTCATGCCATCCCGCCGGAAAATTCAGAGGCAACGGCGATCCACATCGCGGATACAGCACTCCGTTCAAGCCGCTGGTCCCGACGATATCCCCGCGATCATTGATACTCGTGGGGTAGTTGGCGTTTCCGGCGAACGTCGGCAGGTTCAGCGACGTACCGCAGCCGGCAGCCGTGCACACCCACTTCAGTGGGCTGCTGTCGCCGCCGTTGTCACCGCCGACGCTCCAGCCGACCACCACTCCGTCGGCATTGATGTCCTCCGCCTGAACGCGTGCCGCATCCTGAGCTCTGGATTTACGGCAGGCGCCACGTGACTGCTGTGTGGGTGCCACCGATAGTCACATATCCGCCCACAGTGCCGGAACCACCCGAGGCCGTGAAACCGGTCGCAGTCCCGTCTATCCCGCCGAGCAGTTGAACAGAGCTCGGCGCGCTCCACAGAGCGGCGAACCTGCTTCCCTTCGGGGAGAGGACGCTCCCAACGATGACGCCCTCGGGGGTGACTGCTTCTGGCGATCCGCCGGCGCCAAGGTCGGCGAGGGCCGCGACTGACCACGTCGAGCCGGCTCCGGTCCACTCGACCGGGTGCACTACGATCGTGCGCGTTCCGAAGTTTGCCGTCCCTACGACGACCCCGAAGTCATTGATTCCCGAGACCACGCCTGCGCCGTTGCTTCCCGCCAGTACCGGCAGAACCACGGCGTCAGACTGGCTCGATGGCCAGACTACCGCACGCGTGACGGAATTAATCGTGCACCGACCTCCGAATGCACCCACGTTGTTCAACGCGGTGATGCGACAAATCGATGCACCGATCGGCCTCTTCAGGAGCTGCCATGCCGATGATCCCGGAACGAGAATATATCCGCCATTCGCATCGGCGATTACCCCGGACGCGTTAATCGCCCACGGGCCCGCTGTGCCAGTCGCGAGAAGCGGGAGCGACTCCGCACTGTAAACTCCGCCGCTGAGAGCCCATCTGACAGCAGTCGACCTCGACGGCGATTGAAGCGTGCCGATGACGACCCCCGATGCGTTCACGCCTTGTGCGAAGCCACCGCAGGTACCAGGGAGGTCTGGAAGCACCGAGAGTACCCCTGTCTCACTCCACACCGCAGGCGCCGTCCCCGACGGGCAGCTGCTTGAGATGTTGCCCGCCATGAGCCCATTGCTACTTACCGATTGCACCTTCGACAAGCCGGTCGATCCGCTCAGCGGCACCGCCGCGATGGTTACGACGAACAGTTCCGTGCCCACGCCCTTCTTCCCGCTCCCGGTCGTAACCGCTACGTCATATGATGTACGCGGCGCATCGACCGCAATCGTAATGTTCGCGACGAGCGAAGTGCTCGAGACATAATGGGTCGAATTGGTTCGAACCCGTGCGTCAGGCAGTCCCGCTAGCAGAAGTTGTGCGCTCGATTGCGCATCGAACCCGCTGCCGACGACCGCCACATCGAGCGTGGTGTCCTGCGTCGCTTCTGACGGATTCGTCGCTGTGACTGACACCGCGGTCGTCCCTCCCCCGCCGCTCTTTCCGAAATCGGGCCCAATCTGACCTTCCGGCGTCCCGCACGCCGCCGCCAGGGCCGCCGCGCAGAGCACACTCCATCGCACCTCACGCCGAACAGTCATCGCCGCCTCGCAGTTGGGGTCCTCCACATATCACGGCCCACCCAGCCCCAGATTGCGCCGCGCACCAAATACCGAGTACGCCGCCCACGCCATCCGGCCCCCGGCGCGGATCTCCTCCCGCTGCACAACAGCGAGCGCCTTGACAGCGTCCCCGCCCACCCAATGCCGATAAAACCCCGCCGCAATCCTCGCCGCGCCCCGGTCCGGCACCCTCCACAGCGTCGCCACCACCGAGCCCGCCCCCGCAATCAGAAACGCCTGCGGCAGCGACGCCTCGTCCGACCCCCGATCGAACGGATCCTGCCCGCTCGCGCCGAGCCCGGACTCGCACCCCGACAGAAACACCAGCGGGCTCCTGGTCCGCATCGCCAGAATCTCGTGAACCTCCAGCCGCCCGTCATCCGCGCTGGACCGCCCGCGAGCCCGCCCCACCGTTACGCCCGAAAAGAGCGCGTTCTGCACATCGTGATCCCCGTGCGACGCAACATGCAGCGGCATCCCCGCCGTGAGCGCGGCGCGCGCCCCGCGCTCCGTCGCCTCCGCGCCGCGCCGCACCTCACTCCCCGGCACCAGCGAGCGAATCAGCCGCGCCTCCTCCATCGTCCCTGGCAGTGAATCCGGGAACGGCACTACCACCAGCATCCGCTCGCGCGCGCGCCCGCTCACCGCGGAATCGGCTAGTCGCACAACTGCAGCGACCGACGGCAGATATCCCACCGTCATCCGTTCCACCAGGAACTGCCCCTCTTTCGCATCCCACAGCGCCGCGAACGGCACGGCCCCGAGCGGCCCATGCGCCACGACCATCAGCCGCGATACCCCAGCCAGCGGATCCGCGCCCGACCCAAACACCATCGCGCGCAGCGCGCCCAGCGCCGGCAACGCCGCATCCGCCTGCGACTGCCCCAGCAGCTGCCGCGCGATCCGCACCCGCGCAGCCAGCTCGCGATCGCCTACCGCGACACTCCGCTGCCACACGCTCCCGCGCCGCACGACGAACACATCCAGCCGGTCCGGCCCGGCGAGCGTCGCAACGAGCGCCTCACCATCGGCGAGCAGCGATTGCACGGCTGCCACGCTGATCCTGTGTTGGTCCAGCCCCGCAGGTGCAGCGTGCCGCGCCAGAAACTCCTCGTAGGACATTCGCGCGGTCACGAGCGCGCGATCGAGTTGCTCGCGCAGCTCC
>JBBQFH010000080.1:0-4852 GCA_038321865.1 Gemmatimonadales bacterium | reverse complement strand
GCGCGCCGCTTCTCGCGCGGCCAGCCGAGCAGACGCGGGACGACCGCCACGTTGTCGGCGACGGTGAAATGGGGGAAGAGCCCGCCCTGTTGGATGACGTAGCCGATGCCGCGCCGCAACTCGACCGCATTCAGCGAGCGCGTATCGCGCCCATTGACGACGATGCGCCCCGCCGTCGGCGTCTCCAGGCAGTTGATCATCCGCATCGTGGTCGTCTTGCCCGAGCCGGACGGGCCGATCAGCACGTAGAGCTCGCCCTCTCCTACCGCGAAGCTGACGTCGTCCACTGCCCGCACCGTCTGGCCGTGGGAGGTGAATTGCTTGGAAACGCCCTCAAGGGTGATCATTGGCCGCCCCCGCGCTGCGCCGCTGTCGCATCGGACTGGCTGTCTTCCCAAGCCAGTAAGGTTCTTTCCCGTTGCGTGGCGCCACTGCCACCGGGTACATAGATGCCGGCCTCGCTGGCGGCATCCTCAAGGGTCTGCAGGCGTGCCCGGGCCTGCTCCCCCAGCCGCACGCCGAGCTCCGAGACGAGGCAGTTGATCAGCGCGGCGGGCGCGGCCAGGGAACCGACGAAGTCGAGCAGGCTGGGCTTGGCGAAGAGCGCCACCTCGGCGAGCGGCAACACCGGCGAGAGAGGGCTGTCCGTAATGGCCAGCAATCGGACCCCCAGACGGTGGGCGTAGCGCGCGAGCGCCACCGACTCCGCCGAATAGCGTGCGAAGGCGAGCACGATGAGGAGGTCGCCGCTGTCCATCAGCCGCACGCGGTCGTACAGCGACGAGTCGGCCTGCGTGTACCACTGGACATTGGGCTTGATCTTGCCGAGCGAATACCCAAAGAAGGTCGCCAGCGGGCTGACATAGCGGAAGCCGAGGATGGTGACGCGCTCCGCGGCGAGCACGGCATTGCTGAAACGTTCGATCTGCGGCTCGGAGAAGGTATGCGCCAGCGCGCGCAGGCTCTCGCAGTCCGCATCGATGATGCGACGCAGCAGGGCCGCTGGCGAGCGATTGGCCGTGGGCAATTGCTGGAGGCGTTCGACCGCAGTCAGGTCGAAGTTCACCCGATCCTGGATGCTGCCCCGCAGGGCTTCGAAGTTCTGGTAGCCGAGCACCGCCGGGAAGCGCACGACAGTGGCGAGGCTAACACCGGCGGCGGCGGCCAGTTCGCGGGTGCTCATTAATGCCACCCGCACATAGTTGTCGCTCACGAAGGCCGCCAGCCGGGCCATCTTGGGCGTCAGCGTCGGCTGCGCGGCCGCCACGCGCGTGAGGAAGTCGTGGCCTACCGCATGAAGCATATGATTCTTCCTTGTCTTACTACGCAATGCTTCGCATTGTACGGTCGGGCGAATTCCCTGTCAAGCAGTTGGGCCAGGCCTCCGGGCACACCCCGCTCGCATTCACCGCAGACTCGCTGGTGCGCGATGAATCATAACGTTGCATTTACTTGACTTTATGAAGCACTTGATTTAGTGTGGGGCCGTTCTGCCGCCGCGCGGCAGGGGATCGCGGATCGCGCTATGGGGCTGTGGAGGCGAGGCATGCAGACGCGTCGATGCGAGTTCTACAGCGATGGTTTCCTCCTGGAAGGGCTCCTCCAGATGCCGGACGAGTTTCCTCCCGAGCGGCGCCTCCCGGTCGTCCTGCTCTGCTCCGGCTTCCAGGGATTGAAAGAGTTGATCCCGGCGAAGCTCTGGGGGCCGTTCACCGAGGCGGGCTATGCCTGCTTCGCCTTCGACTACCGCGGCTTCGGCACCAGCGACGGCGAGCGCGGTCGCATCCTGCCCCACGAGCAGGTCGAGGATGTGCAGAACGCCATCACCCTGCTCCAGCAGCAGCCCGAACTCGATCCGGAGCGGATCGGCCTGCTCGGCTGGGGACTGGGGGGAGGGATCGTCGTGCAAGCCGGCGCCGAGGATCGGCGGGTTCGGGCGGTCGCCTGCCTCAATGGCGTCGGCGATGCGGGCCGGGCCGTCCGCGACTCCCGCCCCTACGCCGACTGGCTTGCCATGCAGGACCGGCTCGCCGCCGACCGCGCCGGGCGCGTCCTGACGGGGCGTTCGCAACGGGTCAGCCCGTGGGAGGTCGTCTCCCTCGACCCGACGACGCGGGCAACCGTCGACGAAGATATGTACGGCAACCACGAGCGCTTCGGCGTCGAGGTCTCCCTGCAATCGGCGGAGGCGTATTATGCGTTCCGACCGGAGCTCGTCGTCGACCACATCAGTCCGCGCCCCTTGCTGATTGTCCATGGCGGGCGCAATGCCCTGCACCCAATCGACGAGGCGCGCAGCCTGTACGCGCACGCCAGGGAACCGAAGGAGCTGATCGAGATCGCGGAAGGGCAGCACCTGGACTGGATCCAGCCGGGCGACCCATTGTATGCGACGACCGTGCCGCGCATCATCGATTGGTTCCTTCAGCACCTCCCGAGCGGAGCGGCGCAGTGGCGCCCCGATTCGCTGCACCGCTGACGATGCGCGCCCGGCGGCAGGGACCTCATCGGAAGGTGGGCGATAGCGGATCGAGACAAAGGTAGGTGGGGATGCGACGCACATACGAAGTCATCGTCATCGGTTGCGGCGGGATCGGTAGCGCCGCCGCCTACTGGTTGGCGCAACGGGCCGGCGCCGACGTCCTGGCCATTGAGCAGTTCCAACTCGGGCACGTTCGCGGGAGCTCCGAGGATCACTCGCGGATCATCCGCCTCTCGTACCACGATCCGCACTACATCGCCCTCGCCCGGTCGGCCTACGACCTGTGGGGTCAGCTCGAAGCCGAGGCCGGACTGCAGGTCCTCTTCAAGACCGGCGGGTTGGACCTGGAGCTGCGCGGGACGGCGGGGCCCAAGGATTTGTCGCACTGCGCCGCGACGATGGCGGCACACGACATCCCCTACGAGGAACTGAGCGCCCGAGACGTGATGGATCGCTGGCCGCAATTCCGGCTGCCGGACGACGCCCGCGGACTGTACCAGGCCGATAGCGGCGTGGTGGATGCCCGTAAGGCGAACGCGGTCCACGTCGCGCTCGCACGCCTCCACGGGGCGACCATCCGCGAGGGCCTCCCCGTGCGCGCGATCCGGCCAAGCGGGGGGGCGGTCGAGGTGATCACCGACGCGGGCGTGTTCACCGCCGGGCATCTGATCGTCGCGGCTGGGGCCTGGACGGGCAACCTCCTCGGCAGCATCGGCGTCCACTGGCCGCTCACCGTCACCCAGGAGCAAATCACCTATTTCGCCACCCCGCACCTGCGCGAGTTCAGCCCCGATCGGTTCCCGATCTGGATCTGGCGGGCGCCGGAAGAGTTCTATGGTTTCCCGATCTATGGGGAAGTCGCCACGAAGGCGGGCCAGGATGTGGGCGGCGACGAAGTGACGGCGGAGACCCGGACATTCGAGCCGAATCCGCAGACCCACGCGCGGCTCGTCCGCTTCCTGGAGGCGCATATCCCGCGGTTCCTCGGCCCGGAATTGTACACCAAGACGTGCCTCTACACGATGCCTCCCGATCGCAACTTCGTCATCGACGCGGTGCCGGGCTATCCGCAGATTACCGTCGCCGTCGATGCGGGCCACGCATTCAAGTTCGCCACGCTCATTGGCCGCATCCTCAGCCAACTGGCCCTCGATGGCCGTACGGAGTATCCGATCTCGCCGTTCCGGGCGGACCGACCGGCGATCACCGATCCGACGTTCCAGCCGGTCTTCCGCAACGAGGCCGTGATCCATCAACGCTGACCACATGGGCGGTCGGTCACCGCGACGAAACTCGCACGAAGCACGAAGCACGAAGCACGAAGGAGCTTGCAGATGCGCGATGACGCTTCCACCAAGAGGGTTGGCCTCCTGGAACGACTCCAGGCCGGGCCGGTGATCTGTGCCGAGGGCTATCTCTTCGAGTTCGAACGGCGTGGGTACTTGCAGGCCGGGGCCTTTGTCCCCGAGGTGGTCCTCGAGCACCCGGACCTCGTCGCGCAGCTCCATCGCGAGTTCGTCCATGCCGGCTCGGACGTGGTCGAAGCCTTCACCTACTACGCGCATCGGGAGAAGCTCCGGCTGATCGGCAAGGAGCCTCTCCTCGAGGAGATGAATCGGCAGGCCCTCGCGATCGCTCAAGCAGTCGCGCTGGAGAGCGGCGCGCTCCTCGCCGGTAATATCTGCAACACGAACGTCTTCGTCGGGGATGAGACCTCGCGAGGGACCGTGCGGGCGATGTTCGAGGAGCAGGTCGGCTGGGCGCTCGACGCGGGGGTCGATTACATCATCGGCGAGACCTTCTCGTGGGGCGAGGAAGCGCTCATCGCGCTCGATGTCATCAAGCAGGCCGGAAAACCGGCCGTGATCACGTTCGCCGCCCACCAACAGCCGGAGACGCGCGAGGGGTGGTCTCCGGCGGAGGCGTGCCGGCGACTGGAGGAGCGGGGCGCGGATGTCGTCGGGCTGAACTGCAGTCGCGGCCCGCAGACGATGCTCCCGCTGCTCAAGGAGATCCGGGAGGCGGTCACGGGGTACGTCGCGGCGCTTCCGGTGCCGTACCGGACGGATGAAGAGGAACCCTCGTTCCAATCGCTCCGTGATCCCGCACTTCCGGCAGCCCCCGGTGGACGGTCGTTCCCCACGGCGCTGGATCCCTTCACCTGCACCCGGTACGAGATCGCGGACTTCGCACGGGAAGCGTGGGAGTTGGGCATCCGCTACCTCGGCGTCTGCTGCGGCGCCGGCCCGCACCATATTCGGAGTATGGCCGAGGCGCTCGGCCGGACGCCGCCGGCCAGCCGCTATACCGCCGACATGTCCAATCACGCCTATCTCGGTACGAATCCGACCCTGAAAGAAGAAAATCGGC
>JBBQFH010000079.1:0-5242 GCA_038321865.1 Gemmatimonadales bacterium | reverse complement strand
AACCCATGTGCGGAGAGAAGGCGTTGCAGTGACCTGCGCCCGCTGCGGCCTGCCGATGCGCCGCGGCCATGTGCAGCCGGACGGGGAGCTCTGGTGCGCCCTCTGCGAGATGGAGGTGCTGTGCCCCAACGACTTCCGGCCGGTGGGCGGCGGGGGGCGGAAGCGGTGAGCGCCGAGTTGTTCGCTCGCATCGCGGCCGAGCTGGCGGCGCACCGCGCCGAGTTGGAGCGCGACCTGGCCGATGTGAACGCGGGCGAGCTCATCATCCGCTGGAACCTGACGATGGGCACGATCAAGCTGGAGGCGCGCGTCACCCGCACCTACACGGGGTCGCGTACCACTTCCGCGGCGTGATGGCGTATTCTATGCGGTAACAGCGCCAGCACCCTCCGCGCAGGGCGGCGACTCCAACGGGAGTCGGCCGCCCTTGTTCATGCCCATCAGCCCCGTGCTCGCCCTGGTCATCCCCGCCGCCCTGGCACTGGGGCTCATCGGCTGGCTCGTGCTGACCGGGCACCGGGGCGGAGCCGTGAACGAGGCGCTGACGGTCCTTTGGGCGGCCTGGCACCTCGTGTTGACCGCGTGGCTGCTGCGGCCGCGGCGACGCAGCTCGTGAGTGAATCGGCGCGGGCGCGACAGGCGTACGCGGACTACGTCGCGCTAGGCCCCGGCCGCTCCCTGGAAAAGCTGCTCGAGCGGTACCAAAGCGGCACCGGATCGGCACCAACCCGGCGGATGACCTCGCTCAAGCAGTGGTCATCCGCGTTCGGCTGGCAGGCACGACTGCAAGCGCTCGCCGACGGCGAGGCCGCGGCGGCAGAAGAGCGCCAGCGCGAGTACGTGCGCTCGATCATGGAGGCGGGCTTCGCCCTCCCGCACGAGCGCGTGAAGGTGCTCACCGAACTCGCGCAGGTCCTGCACCGTGACCTGACCGCGGAGGGGGAGGCCAACCGCCGCTGGGTGATCGACGTCAAGGGCATCGGCGCCGGCGACAACTGGCAGTCCGTGGAGATCGAACGCTTCAACTCGGCCGAGGTTGAGCAGTTCCGCGGTCTCCTCGACGACATCGCCAAGGAGACCGCCGGCCGGCCGCGCACGGTGAAGGTCGATCTGGAAGGCCGCGTGCGCGTCATCGCCGAGCGGCTGGGCCTGGATCCGAACGCCGCCGTCGCCGAAGTCGAGCGGCTGCTGAAGGAGAAGGTCCGTGCCGCTGGTCGCTGACGCGGCGCTCGCCGAGGAGGTCCTGGCGGAGTGGCTGCTCGGCCAGAAGGCAGGGCGTACTGCCGCGGCGGAGATCGAGCGCCCGGAGTCACCGCTCTCCTGGGCCGAGCGGCATCGGAAGATCGACGGGCAGCCGTTCAGCCTGGAGCGGTTCCGGCCGCTGCGCGAGCTGTACACGGACAGTCACCCCCACATCGCGGTGATGAAGCCCGCTCAGCGCGGCGTTTCGGAATGGGCGATCAATCTCACGTGCTTCGCACTGGAGCACGGCGCTTCAGCTTGGGCGCCCGAGAAGGACGGCATCAACGTCGGGTACATCTTCCCGACCAAGGACGCGCTCGGGGACTTCTCGAAGGAGCGGCTGAGCGGCCTCAAGGATGAGTCGCCCCACCTGGCGGGTCTGTTCGGCGTGGACGAGTTCGATGCCGTGACCTTCAAGCAGATCGGCCGCTCGTACCTGTACCTGCGCGGCGGCTGGTCGGAGTCGGCGCTGCTGTCGTTCTCGGCCGACGTCCTGGTACTGGACGAGTTCGACCGCATGGATCCCCAGGCTGTTGCCCTGGCGCGCCGTCGCCTCAACGCCAGCGTGGTGCGCCGCGAGGTGGACATCTCCACCCCGACCCTGCCGGGCAAGGGCATTCATGCGCTGTACCTGCAGTCCGACCAGCACGTCTACGAGCAGCCGCACGCGTGTGGTGCCTGGAATGCCTACGACTTCCACCGCGACGTCCGCGCCGGCGGGGAGCCGTTCGAGGTCTGGAAGCATTGGGCGCCCGAGCGACTCCGCCGGGCCGACGTCCTGCTGGTGTGCCCCTCCTGCCGCGCGCCGCTGTCGGAAGCGGAGCGCTGCGCGGAGGGGCGCTGGACGGCGCTTGCGCCGGAGGTCACCGGCATCCGCGGCTACCACATTCCCGGCCTATGCTGGCCGTTCGTGTCGCTGCGCCAGCTCGCGATCGCCGCGGTGAGCCAGGACCCGTCCGAAGTCCAGGAGTTCTACCGCTCCGACCTGGGGCTCCCCTACGAGGTGAGCGGGAGCCGCGTCACGGAGGGGATGCTCAAGCAGCTCGGCCACCGGCTCCCCGGCGGGGCGCTGCCCGACGTCGCCTGGCGGCAGACGACTATGGGCGTGGACGTCGGCTCGCGCTTCCACTACCGCGTCTCGAGCCTGGATCCCGACGGCCGCGTATGTGTGCGCGCGATGGGCTCGGTCGGCTCCTGGGACGAGCTGGACCGCCTGCTGGAGGCATACAAGGTGCGCCACTGCGTCGTCGACGCCTTCCCCGAGCAGCACGCGGCCAAGTCCTGGGCGGCGAAACACGAAGGCAAGGTGCTGCGCGCCTTGTATCCCAACCAGTCCGCCATGGCGGGCGAGCTGTTCCGCGTGGACGCAGAGGACGGGCGGGTGCAGATCAACCGCACGATGGCGATGGACGGCGTCTACGCGGCGGTCGCCGCGGGCGACGAGGACTGGCCGGCGCGCGTGCACAACGACCCCGAGGTCCTCGCCCACCTGACCGCGCCGGTGCGCGTGGTGACGAGCGACGAGCGCGGCCAGGAGAAGGCGAGCTGGGTGCACACCAGCCCGGACCACCTCTACCACGCGTGCCTGGTGGCCGGGACGCGCGTGCTGACCGAGCGCGGTGAAGTCGCCATCGAGGCAGTCACGCCAGGGATGCGTGTGTGGACCCGGAGTGGCCTAGCGCGGGTAACTGCGGCCGGCATGACAGCCCCGGACGCTGAGGTCGTTGCCTACCGATTCAGCAATGGCACGGTGCTGACAGCGACACCGAATCATCCCGTTTATACCGAGTCGAACGGCTTCATTCCACTACACTCGACTGTCTACGACGATAGAATGCTGGCATGGCAAACGTCGAAGAGATCACCTATCGCGGCATTGTGTTCAGGCGCTATCCCAATGCTCGTCGCCGCGCTGACCGGGTCTATTTCACGCCCGGCCATGCCGACCGAAAGCGCGGTGTCAAGCGCCTCCATCAGGAGATTTGGCAGGACATTCACGGCCCCATTCCACCCGATCATCACGTCCATCACGCTGATGGCGATAGCCTCAACAACGATCCGAGCAACCTCGTCTGCCTCTCAGCCTTCGCCCACTTGTCCGAGCACAAGAAAGTGGATCATCCCGGCCCTGAGCACATGGCTCGCATCCGCGAGCTGTCTCATGCCTGGAGGCGGACCGAGGAAGGGCACGCCTGGCACCGCGAGCACGCCAGGCAGACAATCGGCGCTCTTGCCGATCGTGAATTCACCTGTGCTCACTGCGAGCGAACCTTCACGGCGAAGCCTACGAAAGCCTCCGACAGTGAGCGGTACTGCTCCCGAGCATGCATCGCCGCTCAGCGTCGTGCGAGCGGCCTTGACGACGTGGATAGGGTCTGCGAGGTCTGCGGCGGCACGTTCCGTCTCAACCGCTTCCGCAAGACCCGCACCTGCTCAGTGGCCTGCGGCGGAAAGCTCCAGAGTCAGACGAAGCGGCAGCGTACCGGCGGGTAGCGCGCCGGTCTTCAACATCTCCGTAGAGGGTGCCGAGGAGTATTTCGCCAACGGCATCCTCGTACACAACTGCGTGTACGACCGCATCGCGCGGGCCACGCTGCCGAAGGCGGAGCTGAAGGCGTTCACGCCCGGCGTGGTCTCGACCGGCTGGCAGCCGAAGACGGGGAGGCGCTGATGGGTCTGGTCGATGCGCTGCGCGATCTGTGGACCGGCAAGCCGACGGTGCCCGCGCGCTCCGATGCGCGCGGCGGATCCCGCGCGATCGCCGCGTCGGGCACCGTCGTCCGTGGGCGGCGAGCCTCGATCGACCGGCCGGGGCTGGTATTCGGCCGCTTCAGCACGATGCTGGCGCCCAGCGAGGCGGATCCCGAGTGGCGAACCGGCAATCTGGATGACTCGACCCTCGACCGCATCAGCCCCGCGAAGCTGGCCGAGCTGCTGGCGGACCTGAGTCCGGATGTCTCGCGCGCACTGTGGGACCTGGTGCGCATGGCCAATCCCGGCTGGGAGGTGAAGGCCTTCCGCCCGGGCTCGGAGACGGTGGATGACACGGCCACCGCGGCGATCACGGGATTTCTGTCGTTGCTGGACGACCGCTACGGCTCGGTGGACGTCGTCTGGGGCCGCCTGATCATCGCGGTCTTCCTGCGCGGCGCGTTCTGCGCCGAACTGGTGCTGGCCGCCGACGGGCGCACGCCGATCGACCTGGCCACCCCCGACCCGGCCACGATCCGCTTCGAGGGCACCCAGGATCCCGTCCGCGGCCGGGTGTGGCGTCCCGGCCAGTGGCAGGCGGGCAAGTTCGTCGCGCTGGACATCCCCACCTTCCGCTACGTGCCGATCGACCCGTTCCCCGGCTCCCCCTATGGGCGCCCGCTGGTGGCCCCCGCGGTGTTCAGCACGCTGTTCCTGCTGGGGCTGCTGCACGACCTGCGGCGCGTGGTGGCGCAGCAGGGCTGGCCGCGAATCGACGTCGAGGTCCTCATGGACGAGCTCCGCAAGGGCATGCCCGAATCCCTCGAGGACGACCAGGCATCCCAGAAGGAGTGGCTCGATGGGGCGATCGCCGACGTGCAGGCGGTCTTCGACCAGCTCAAGCCCGACCAGACGTTCGTGCACCCGGACATCGTCAAGGTCAATCGGCCCGTGGGCGCGGTGGACTCCTCGAGCCTCGGCGCCGTCGAGGGGATCATCAAGGCACTCGAGCGGATGGCCGTGCGCGCACTCAAGACGATGCCGCTGATGATGGGCACGACCGATGGTGTCTCGGAGGCCAACGCCAACCGCCAGTGGGAGATGTACGCCGCCGGCATCAAGGCGTTGCAGCATTACGGCGAGACGATGCTCGAGCGACTGCTGACGCTGGGCCTGCAGGCACAGGGGATCCGGGCCACGGTGCGGTTCCGCTTCGCCGAGCTGCGCGCCGCCGAGATGGAGCGTGACGCGCGTACCGAGGCGCTGCGCATTCAGAACGCCGCGCGGAAGATGCTGCTCGGCTTCGAGA
>JBBQFH010000078.1:0-5274 GCA_038321865.1 Gemmatimonadales bacterium | reverse complement strand
CCAGAGGTCCGGGCGTTCATGAGTGCGAATCTCGCGCGCGTCGCCCGCCGCTTCGATTCATCGACCGTCGCCTTCGGTCAGACCCGACTGGTCCGACCGCTCGATCGGCCGCAACAGTTGATCCTCCAGGCGCTGAACGACCTCGCGTCGCGGTCGCCGGTCCGCGCCGGAGCGCGAGCCGATTCGGCGGCGTCGCTCGCTCGCGCTTTTCTCGACCGCACGACCGGAGCCGGTGTGTTCGGAAATGGTGCCGACTTCTACTCGATCCTCGGTATCGCGTATGCGATCCGGGGTCGCGACGCCGACGCCGTCCAGGCCGGTGAACGCGCCATCGCGTTGAACCCCGAGGCGCGGGATGCAATCGAGGGCCCGCGAAGCGTAGATGCCCTCATCGCCATTCACCTGCTGCTCGGGCACAGGGACGAAGCAGTCCGCCTGATCACGCAGCGGGCTCACCTGCCGCAGTCCACCGCCCTGCTGCCCATCACGCAGGCGTGGATCCGCCTCGAGCCCCTCTTCGACGGGATCCGTGACGACCCCCGCATCCAGGCGTTGCTGAAGAACGACGCCGCGTGGGTGGTGCATTGAGCGAGGCTCCGCTCCGCCTCACGGCGGCGCTGGCCGAGCGCTATCGCGTCGAGCGGGAGCTGGGCCAGGGCGGCATGGCCACGGTTTACCTGGCGCACGATCTGAAGCACGAGCGCGACGTCGCCATCAAGGTGCTGCACCCGGATCTCGGCGCCGCGCTGGGCGGCGACCGATTTCTCTCCGAGATCCGGACCACCGCGCGCTTGCAGCACCCACACATCCTGCCGCTGCTCGACTCGGGCGACGCCGACGGGCTGCTCTATTACGTGATGCCGTTGGTGACGGGCGAGACGCTGCGCAGTCGGCTCGAGCGAGAGCGGCAGCTTCCGGTTGAAGAAGCAGTGTTGATCGCGCGCGAGGTTGCCGATGCCCTGGGCTATGCCCACGGGCTCAACGTGATCCACCGCGACATCAAGCCCGAAAACATTCTGCTTCAGGGCGGCCACGCCCTCGTCGCCGACTTCGGGATCGCCCTCGCGGTGCAGACCGCCGCCGGCCAGCGGATGACCCAGACCGGCCTCTCGCTCGGCACCCCGCAGTACATGAGTCCCGAGCAGGCGATGGGCGAGAAATCCATCGACGCACGGAGCGACGTGTACGCGCTCGGCGCCGTGACCTACGAGATGCTGGTGGGCGAGCCGCCGTTCACCGGGCCCAGCGTGCAGGCGATCGTGGCGCGGCTGATCACCGAGGAGCCGCGCAGCATCTCAGCCCAGCGCAAAGCGGTGCCGGAGCACGTCGAGGCCGCGGTGATGCACGCGCTGGAGAAGCTGCCGGCCGACCGGTTCGCCACCGCGAGCGGGTTCGGGGCGGCGCTGGCCGATGGCACCGCACCGCGCGCGCGCACCAAGGTCATGCGCAGTGCGCCGCGGGCGTCACGGCGCCGGAGCGCGCTGGCGCTCGTCGCGGTGGGCGCAGCCGGAATCGCGCTTGGCCTCGCGGCCGGCTGGGCGACATCGTCGCGGGGCAAACATCCGGTGCCCCCCGTGCTACGGTACGCGATGCCGCTGCCCGACAGCGTCGCGATCGACGACGCGAACGCAGCCGCGCTCGCATACGCCCCCGACGGGTCCAGGTTCGCGTATGCCTCGCGCGCCGGCCTGATGCTGCGCGCGCTCGACCAGCTCGAGGCGGTACCGGTTCCAGGTGCCGCGCGCGGCAATTCCCCGTTTTTCTCGCCGGACGGCAGCTGGCTCGGCTACAGCGAGGGTGCCCGTCTGCTCAAGGTTTCGCTCGCGGGCGGGGCCGCGGCTCACGACCAACGGGCTTAGCGATCGGCCGATCTGGACGCCGGACGGACGCTGGCTCATCTACTCGAGCAACGACGATCTCTGGCGGATCGCAGCCGATGGGAGCGGGAAGCCCGACAGTCTGCTGGTGGCCAACGGCGGGCACTTCGCTGGCACGGTGACCGCCGACGGGCGCGCGGTGATCTTCGCCGAGACGGGAAGCGACCGCCAGGGGATCCGCCGCCTTGCGTTCGATTCGGCTCCGGCGTCGGAACGGCTCCTTCCCGGCAACTTCGGCGAGGCAGCTCCGGCGCTTTCCCCCGACGGACGCTGGCTCGCGTACCAATCCGATGAGACCGGACGCCCTGAGGTATATGTCCGGCCGTATCCCGGACTCGGCGCGCGGGTGTCGATCTCATTGCAGGGCGGTGCCGAGCCGGCGTGGGCGCCGAGCGGGCGGGAACTGTTCTATCGGGCGGGGGACAGCCTGGTGGCCGTCACGCTCGACGCGGGAGCGGCGCTTGCCGTCACCGGGCGGCGCACGCTGTTCACCGGGTCGTTCATGAGTGGCAGCGGCTTTCGGGAATACGACGTTGCCCCGGACGGCAGCCGCTTCATCTTCCTCAGCGGCGGCCGCGGCCGATCGACGCTGATCGGGGTGCAGAACCTGTTCGAGAACCTGGCGGCGGGGAGGAAGCCGTGAGCGACGGTGCGTCCCGCGTGAACCCCCGCCTGACCGCCGCCCTCGCCTGTTCGTGATCGAATGCCCCGAGTACATGACCAATAGCCCATTGGAGCATCGCATGCGGTTCATCCCCATCGGCCTGTCGGGACTTCTCCTCACCGTCGCCTGCACCCCGGCCGCGATGCCACTGAGGTCCGGGGTGACGGCTGCGTCGACGAAGCCACCGACACCTGGGACACCGTAGAGTGGCTGCTCAAGAACGTGCCGCACAATAACGCGCGGGTTGGCCAACTGGGAATTTCGTACCCGGGGTGGACAACCAACGAGACTGCATTCGCACCGCACCCGGCGATCAAGGCGCTGAGCCCGCAGGCCACGATGGGCGATGTCTGGATGGGCGACGACTTCTTCCATCAGGGCGCCTTCCGGCTGTCTTACGGCCTTGAGTACGCCTGGGAGATGGAGGCCAGTTCCGATGAGAGCAAGCTCCCCGAGCCGGGACGCTACGATACCTACGACTGGTACCGCTCCTTCCCGACGCTCAAGGATCTGAGTACCGCGGTCGGCGCCGATGCCTGGCCCACCTGGCGGCTCTTCGCGACACATCCGAGCTATGACACCGTCTGGAGCACACGCTCGATTCCGCGGCGGCTCAGGCACGCGCCGGTGCCCACGCTCAACGTCGGCGGATGGTGGGACCAGGAGGACATCTACGGCACCCAGAACGTCTATGCCGCGATGGAGACCACCGATTCAACCCATCAGAACTTCCTGGTCCTCGGCCCTTGGTACCACGGCGAGTGGTTCCTGGAGGCGGGCGATTCCCTTGGCCCGGTGCGGTTCGGCAGCGCCTACCAGCCCTTCTTCGAAGCGTTGCGCTGGTTGCCCGATGATCGAGTCTTCGGGATCCGCTTCGTGCCGCCCGCGGCGGTTGTCCTGCGACTCGGTCAACGGCCGGTCACCCTTGACTCCCTCCTTTCGAATAACGGGTTCTTCGGGCCCTCCGCCGACGGGCGGTGGATCGGGTACACCAATTCGGCCTATACGGAAGCCTGGATCGAGCCGCTCCCGCGCGTCGGCCGCCGGTTCCTGGCGGCCGCCGGCAGTATTGCGGACATCCAGTGGCTGTCCGGTTCGGAACTGGGGGTGCCGATCTCGGACGGCGGTCGCACGCGGATGGAGCGGGTGACCGTCGATGCCGGCGCGAATCCGCCGGTCCGGAACCGCGGTTGGTGGGCCGACGCGCCGGAATTTCGGGACACCAACGGACCGTCGTTCGCGATGGCGCCCGGCGGTGGTGTGATCTACCTGCGGGGCGAAGTCGGCAGGCCGGCATCGTACCTCCGCGTCGTGCCGCACTGGGTTGACCATATGAAGCAAGCCGTGGACGAGGCGAACCGGTGAGCGACGCGAAGACGCGCCTGGGCGCCGCTGAAGCGACGCGGCTTTGTCATTTGGTAGTTGACCATGAACCGTGACCATGGTTATGATTAATGATGCCTAAAAAACCGACCCAATCAATCGCCATCTCGGAATTCAAGGCCACCTGTCTCGCCGTGCTCGAGCGGGTCCGCCGCACCGGCACGCCAATTCTCATCACCCGTCGCGGCAAGCCGATCGCGGAAGTGATACCGCCCTCGCTGGCGAGCACGGGCACCGATTGGCTTGGCGCCATGCGTGACAGCGCCACGATTACCGGCGACCTGACCGCACCTGCGTCGGATGCCGCCGATTGGGAAGCCCTCGGCAAGTGAGACTCCTGCTCGACACCCACATCTGGCTCTGGGGATTGCTCGAGCCGGAGCGACTCGTGCCGGAGGTTCGCACCGAGCTGCAGTCGCCGGACAACGAGCTCTGGCTCTCGCCGATCAGCGTGTGGGAGGCTCGCATCCTCGCTGAGCGGGGCCGGCTTTCGCTTGCGAAGGGCACCTCCACCACCGTCTGGATCCAGCAGATGGTCGCCGCCATTCCTCGGCGGGAGGCGCCGCTGACCCACGAGATCGCGGTGGTGAGCCGGTGGCTGGCACTTCCCCATCAGGATCCGGCCGACCGGTTTCTGGCCGCCACGGCACGCGTGCTCGACCTCACGCTGGTAACTGCCGATGAGCGGCTACAGCATTCCGGCGAGTTTGCGGTGTTGGCGAATCGATGAACGAACTCGGCCGTCGGGGTTGTCGTGGAGCACGGCGACGACAGCGATGTGACAGCGTGATGCCGAGTGGAAGTGACTCGTCTCGCATCCCTGGAGCCGGATAGGTGAGGCTCGAATCGCTCAGGGCAGCCCTTGCTGACCGCTACACGATCGAGCGGGAACTCGGCGCGGGCGGCATGGCCACGGTCTACCTCGCCGAGGATCTCAAGCACAGCCGCAAGGTCGCCATCAAGGTCCTCCGCCCCGAGCTCGCGATGGCGCTCGGGGCCGAACGCTTCCTCCGCGAAATCGCGACGACGGCCAATCTCCGGCATCCCCACATTCTCCCGCTGTACGACTCCGGGGAGGCGGCCGGCTTTCTCTTCTACGTGATGCCGCTGGTCGAGGGCGAATCCCTTCGCGACCGGCTCACCCGCCAGAAACAGCTTCCCATCGATGAAGCGCTGGCGATTGCCCGCGAGGTCGCCGATGCGCTCGGCTACGCGCACCAGCGCGGCGTCATCCACCGCGACATCAAGCCGGAGAACATCCTCATCGAGGGCGGGCATGCCGTGGTCGCGGACTTCGGCATCGCGCGGGCCGTGAGTGCCGCCGGTGGCGAGCGGCTGACCGAGACCGGG
>JBBQFH010000077.1:0-5302 GCA_038321865.1 Gemmatimonadales bacterium | reverse complement strand
TGGTCGCGGCGCTCAGGGCGGAAGGTTGCAATGTCCTCGACAAGATCGATGACTCCGAGTACGGCAAATTTGGCTGGGTCATCGACCCCGAGGGGAACAAGGTTGAATTGTGGCAGCCACCGGTTGGTGGATGAATTCGGCGGTTGTCTGATCGAAAGGCATCTGCGGTGAACCACCAGATGAGCGACCCAAACCGCATCATCGGATCGGGCGTGCCCCTGCTGAGTGAACAATGCCGTGCGTTTATTCGCCCTCGCGGCGAGTCGGGAGGCTTCGCAGAATGGTAGAGGCCCGAAAACGGGAGTGCACTTTGCCGAACCCCGAATGGAACATTGGACTGGAAGGTCGTGCCTGGGCTCGCGCCGAAGGGATGGAGCGGTGGGCCCTGGTCCCGGAGAAGTTCGAATTGATAGACGGGAAGCTGTTCTGGTCCGGTGAGGAGCGCCTGGCCCTGCTCGGCATGCTGCTCGAAAACGTCGGCGCCCTCGCGGCCGTCGGGCTCGGGCGCGTCGAGGTCTGGCGCGAAGCGGTCAGGAGAATTGATCTGGCCGGAACTGGATAATCGCGGGCGCGCGCCCACGTCGTCGAAGCAGTGCGCAGGTGCGGCCGCTGCCCGCGCCCGACCCTTTCGCCCTCTGCCCGTCGCCGCCACATTCCCCCCGTGCCCCCCGCACAGCCTTCCCTCCTTTCCGCGCTCGCTGACCGCTATCGGATCGAGCGGGAACTTGGCCACGGCGGGATGGCGACGGTGTACCTAGCCGAGGATCTGAAGCACCGGCGCAAGGTGGCCATTAAGGTGCTCCGGGCCGAGCTCGCGGCGGTGATCGGCGCCGATCGGTTCCTGGCCGAGATCACGACGACGGCAAATCTGCAGCACCCGAACATCCTTCCGCTCCACGACTCGGGCGAAGCCGCCTCGTTCCTCTTCTATGTGATGCCGTTCGTCGAGGGCGAATCGCTCCGCGACCGGCTCAACCGTGAGAAGCAGCTCCCCGTCGTTGACGCGGTGCGGATCGCAACCGAGGTGGCCGGCGCGCTCGACTACGCGCATCGCCGGGGCGTGATCCACCGCGACATCAAGCCCGAAAACATCCTGCTGCATGACGGCCGGGCACTCGTCGCCGACTTCGGCATCGCGCTCGCCGCCAGCAAGGGCGGCAGCACCCGCATGACCGAGACCGGCATGTCGCTGGGGACGCCGCACTACATGTCGCCCGAACAGGCGATGGGCGAGCGCGAGATTGGCCCCGAGAGCGACGTGTACGCGCTGGGCGCAGTGACCTACGAGATGCTGGTGGGCGAGCCGCCGTTCAGCGGGCCCACGGCGCAATCGATCGTCGCGAAGGTGATGACCGACGAGCCGCGCCCCCTCATCCCGCAGCGTCACACGATTCCGCCGCACGTCGAAGCCGCGGTGCTCACCGCACTCGAGAAGCTCCCGGCCGATCGCTTCCTCACCGCGAAGGCCTTTGCCGACGCGCTCGGCAGCGAGCGCTACACCCGGCCGATGCCGACGATGCGTCCGGCGGCGCCTGGCGGGTGGGGATGGTGGAAACCCGTTGCCATCGCCGCAATGGTGGTGGCGGCTCTCGCCACGGCGTTCGCGCTGACCGGACACCCAGCCGATCACGCCGGCCGGGCGGTGACGCGGTACCTGGTGGCCTTTCCCGATTCCCAGGCGCCTGAGGCCGGCATGATCTTCACCCCGGACGGATCCCGCCTGGCCTACGTTGGACCCAACGGCCGGGGCGGGACGCAGCTCTGGCTGAAGGAACGCGGCCGCGCCGAGCCGGCGCCGATCCCGGCGACGTCGGATCCGAAGGGGTTCACCGTCTCACCAGATGGCCAGTGGCTCGCGCTGGTGCAGGACGGCAAACTCAGGAAGATGCCGATCGCCGGCGGGACGCCGATCGTGCTGGCCGATTCGGTGTTCTTCACCGGGCTCGCCTGGGTGGAGGACGGCACGCTCTACTACACGACGTCCGCAGGGGCACTGGCGAGGGTGTCGGAGCACGGCGGCGCAGCCACGATTCTGTGGCGGCCTGACCGTCCCCAGCTGACGCCGGCCCTCCTGGCCCCGCTGCCGGGCGGTCGCGGCGTGTTCTTCACCCTCTGCAACTCCAACTGCACCAGTTCCGATCTCTACGTCTTCGATGCGCGCGCCCGGAAGGCCAGGCTTCTCGTGCCCGACGTGCTGACTGGCATGTACCTCTCGATGGGTTACCTGGCGTTTGTCCGCCGCGACGGGGTGATGCGCGTCGTGCCGTTCGATCTCGGGGCACTCGAGGTGCGGGGCACGCCGAAGCAGGTGCTGAGCGGCATCACGCTCCTCTCAGGCATCGTGCCGTCGCTCACCGTGTCCGCGACGGGCACGCTGCTGATGGAGAGCGGCGGGGTGGGCGGGGAGCTCGGAATCATGGATTTCACGTGGGTGAGCCGAAACGGGGAGCGGACGGCGCTGGACACCAGTGTCACGTTCAGCCGGACCGTGGCGCATGGCAATCAAGGCTGGTCGCTCTCGCCCGACGGGAAACACCTTGCCGTCGGCATGAACACCCGGTCGGGGGACGACATCTGGATCAAGGACCTGCCGTCGGGGCCGCTCTCCCGGCTGACGTTCGACACCGCGTCGGAGGTGCGGCCGCACTGGTCGCCGGACGGCCGCTCCGTCACGTTCGTGACGCCGGCCGGACTCGGCGAGCGCCGGGCTGACGGGACCGGCGAGCAGCAGGTGATCGTGCCCAATCCCCGCGTGCTCGAAGGCGCGTGGTCGCGGGACGGGACGTGGCTGGTGCTCCGGATCGGCGGCCTCGGTGGGCTCGCAGCGCGGACCGGCGACCGGGACATCGTCGGCATGCGGCCGGGCGTGGACTCCGCGTTGCGCCCGCTCGTCGCGAGTGCCGGCTACGACGAGGATGCGCCGGCACTCTCGCCGGACGGGAAATGGCTGGCGTACGAGTCCGACGAGAACGGGGCGATGGAGATCTTCATTCGGCCGTTCCCCACCACCGACGGCGGGCGCTGGCAGGTGTCGGCGAACGGCGGGCAGGCGCCGCTCTGGTCGCACAGCGGCCGGGAACTCTTCTACGTCGATGCCGACCGGAACATGATCTCCGTCCCCGTCGCCGGCGGCGTGTCGCCCGGCCTGGGCGAGCGCCGGAAACTCTTCCAGCTGCCGAACGATCTCTATCTGGGCCAGCCGGAGCACTACACGCCGTTCGACATCTCGCCCGACGACCAGCGGTTCATCATGATGCGGACCCGGCTGCCGGCGGTGCGCGGGCGATCGACGTTCGTGCTGGTGGAGAACTGGTTCGAGGAGGTGCGGGGGATGGGTGGGAAGCAGGGGGGCACGGGGGAACGGCGGTAGAGTATTCCACAAGCCTTCCGGGCGCTCAGGAAAGGCGTGTTCCGCTTGTCATAGCATGATGGCCGTGCTATCATGCTAACGTGATCCGTTCGTTCGGCGATCCGGCCACCGAGGACATCTTCAACGCTCAGGACACCAAGCGGCGCGCCGGTCCTGCCCCACCATCCTCTGGGCGATCGCTCGGCGAAAGCTGGAATTACTGGATTCTGCCGGCGCGTTGCAGGATCTCCGGATTCCTCCGGCAAACCGACTGGAAGCGCTGAAGGGCAGTCGGAAGGGTCAGTTCAGCATCCGGGTAAACGACCAATACCGTATTTGCTTCGCCTGGACCGGCGTCGGGCCGGCACAGGTCGAGATCATTGACTACCATGACTGAGCGGTTGGAGGCCTGAATGGTTCGCATCCCTACACACGGCGCGCCGTCTCATCCCGGCGAGATGCTGCTCGAGGAATTCCTGATTCCGATGGGGCTGTCGCAGCGTGATTTGGCCGACGGAATCCGGGTCCCCTATCAGCGGGTCAACGAGCTCGTCAATGCGCGCCGCGGCGTCACCCCGGCGACTGCCCTCCGCCTCGCCAAGTACTTTGGCACTACCCCGGACCTCTGGATGAACCTTCAGCTCCGCTGGGACCTGTATCACGCCCGAGCGGCAGAGGCCCGCGACCTGGATCGCATTCAGAGAGTGCGAGTGGGCTAAGGCTCGAGCGGTATAACACGCCGCGCCGGATCAGCCGGTGAGTCGGCCCAGGTACCCGCGGATCCGGCGGGCCTTGGTGCCCACGTCGCTCATGCCCACGCGTGACACCGACCGTACGTCCACCCTGCTGCCATCCCCATCGCGCATCACCCGGACGACGATGTCGTCGCGGAAGCCAAACCACTTCGTGGTGGCCGTCGCCTCGATTCGCCCAGCTGCCGAGTCGGCGGCGACGAGTGCCCAGCCCTCGGCGCGGACCGCCGCCAGCGCTCGCGCGAAAGCCGCGGCCGGCGGCTCGGTCAAGTGGAGCGGCCGGATGTCGGGATACGCCTTGAGCTGGGCCGCGGCCACTTCGGCGCCGCCATATGCAGCCGGATTGGCGGCGTGGGCCCGGAGCGGGAGCACCGCGACGAATTCCGGCGGGTGCTCGGTGTCGGTCGTGATGTCGTGAATCGCCGGAACGCGAGCGGCCGCAGCCCGCCAACGCATCGGCAGGTACGCGGCGATGATTCCGAGGAGCGCCGCTACCACGAGTGGCGTCCGGTGGGCGGGAGGCCGCGTGATGACCAGCGCGGCCAGCGCGACCGCCGCGCCCGCGGCGCCGAGGTAGACGGTCCACCGCAGCAGCGTGAAGCCACCACGAAAGCTCCAGATCCCCGCGCGGGTGCCGGGACCGGAGGCGAGCAGCGCGAGCACGGCGAGGGCGACGAGCACGATGGCGACGGTGCGGAGTTTCATGGGTGGCGTTTCATGGGTGGAAGCTGGGCCATCGGCAGCTCTCATTGCCGCCGCTGCCGGGATCGCGATGACATCCCGCCGCCACATGACAATTCGGCGCCGCACCTCGCGCCCTAGGTTTTCTTGGGCTGAAATTTCGCGCCGAGCTCCTTCACGTAACCCGCCACCGCCCGCATCTCCGGCTCCTCGAGCTTGTCGGCGAAGGACTTCATATCCTTGTCGATTCCATTCTTGAGGATCTTTACGATCGAATCGACAGAAAGCGCCGAGCCGAACCCATCCTCGCCGAATGTCTTGATTTTCTTGTGTTTCGCTCGCTCGGTCGCAGCCGGGGCCCCGTTGATGCCATGGCACTGCTTGCACTCCTCGCGGAAGATCGACCGGCCATTCGGCTGTTGGGCCATCGCCCGCGCGGCCGGCACAATGCCTACCAGCGTCATCGTCACCAAGAAACTCCTTACCGTCATGCTACCCTCCCAGCGGAAAGGGGCCGCGG
>JBBQFH010000076.1:0-5454 GCA_038321865.1 Gemmatimonadales bacterium | reverse complement strand
GAGGATGACGTCGTAGTCGTACACGTGGGCCAGCATCGTCGCCTCATCGCCGTCGGGGGCGACGTCGACGGCGTGGCCCTCTTCCCTGAGCCCCTGCTCGATGAACCCGGCGACCTTCCGGTCGTCCTCCACCACGAGAATGCGCATGAGATGAAGCTAGGAAGCGACGTTGAAGTCGGGTGCAATCGAGCATGACGAAATCTTCATGCGGCGGGCAGTTCGAGGACGAACCGGCCACCCGCCGGACTGGAGACGGCCCGGAGCTCGCCGCCCAGCAGGCGGGCCAGCCGTCGCGACAGCGGCAGGCCGAGGCCGGCGCCGTGACTCGCTTCGCCCGCGTTAGTCACGTAAATGTCGAAAATCCGTTCGAGGTCCTGGTCCGGGATGCCGGGCCCTGCGTCGTCCACCTGAAATATGATCCGCCCATCCTGCTGCCGCACGCTGATGGTGACTGTGCTGGCCTCCGGCGTATGGCGCACGGCGTTGGCGAGGATGTTGACCAGGATCTGTTCCACCCGGCTGGCGTCGGTGAAGCAGCTGGGGAGGTCGTCCGCCAGGTCGTAGTGAAGGGCCACGCTGCGGCCGTGGGCGGCCGGGGTGACGCGGCTAATGGAGTGGCGTACTACGCCGGCGCACGCGACCGCTCGCAACGCGGGCTTGAGCCGGTCCTCGTCCAGCCGGCTGAGATCCAGCAGATCATTGATCAGCGCGATTGCCTGCTCGGCCGAGTCGAGTACTTCGAATGCGGCGCGCGGGACGGTGGCGGGATCCCGCTTTCGCACCAGCATCTCGGCCCACCCGAACACGCCGGCGAGGGCGTTGCGCAGCTCGTGGTTGACCATGGCGAAGAAGCGCTCGCGGGTGCGCTGGAGTTGCTGCACCTCCTCGAGCAGGCGGGCGCCCTCCTCGTGCAGGCGGGCATTCTCGACCGCCGCGGCGGTTTGGGCCGCGAGGAGGCGCGCGATGTATTCGTCCACATCGGTGAACGCGCCGCCGCCGAGCTTCTCGGTGAAGTACAGATTGCCGAAGATGCCGCGCCGGCCGACGATCGGGACGCCGAGAAAGGAGTGCATCGGCGGGTGGTTGGGGGGGAAACCATACGAGTCGGGATGGCTGGCCAGGTCGGGCAGCCGGATCGGCTTGCCGGCCCGCACCACGAGGCCAAGAATGCCGTGACCGCTGGGGGGCGGTCCGATGGCGGCCCGCTCCTCGTCGGTAATTCCCATCGTCGTAAAGCTCTCCAGGGTCCGGCCATCGGGACCCAGCACCCCGATCGCGGCGTACTTCGCGCCGACCAGCTCGACGGCGATCTCCACGACGTGCTGAAGGACGCCGTCGAGCGACAGCTCGCTGGCGAGCAACGTCCCTGCGGTGACCAGCTGCTCGAGCCGCCGCTGCGGCGTGATCGGCGTAACTCCAGACGTCGGCATGGTCGAATTGTAGCCCGTTCGCCGGCGACCGCGAGGGCGGGCGGGGAAGTCTTCGGCGGGGCTTCATCCTCCTTTCACACCCACCGAGCCATTCTGCGGCCACGGAAGGAGGGGCCATGCGGATTCGCCACATCCTCGTCGCGACGGACGAGAGCGACACGGCGCGCAGTGCGCTGCGGGCGGCGCTCGTGCTGGCGCACCGGGCGTCAGCGCGCGTCACCGTCCTCACGACCGTGCCGGCGTACGCGTCGGTCGGGGCGGAGGTCATGCTGGCAGGCGCCGACCGCGCGGTCGACACCGAGCGGGTTCTGGCGAGCCTCGAGCAGTGGATGGACGTGGAGCTGGGGGCCGGGCCGGCCGTGGATTCGGTGGGCCTCGGCGTGACGTTCGGGATTCCCGGCGTGGAGATCTGCCGCTTCGCGGACGAGCACGAGGTCGACCTGATCGTCGTCGGCCGGAAGCGGCGCTCGCAGACGACCCGCCTGCTGATGGGCGACACAGCGGATGCCGTCGCCCGCCGGAGCGGCGTTCCCTGCCTGTTCGTGCCGCTGGGCAGCGGCGCGCCCACGCGACTGCTGGTGGCGCTGGACGGATCGCGCCGGGGAGCCGTGGTCCTGCGAACGGCGTGCGATTTTGCCGGCTCGATCCGGTGCGAGCTCCGGGCCGTGACGGTCGAGGCGGTGCGGCAGGACGAGCCCGCCGATCTCGCGTCGTGCATTCCCACTGGCCTCTCCCGCGCGCTGGAAGCGACCATCGCGCAGCTGGCGGAATGCCGGCCTGGGGACGCCAGACCCAACGGGCTGATCGTGCGCCGGGGACCGATCGTCGAGACTCTACTCACCGTGGCGAACGAGACAGGAGCCGATGCGATCGCGGTGGGTTTCCATCGCGGCGGACCGCCGGGAGTGATCGAGGCGGGAAGCACGGCGCGCCATCTCACCCACACCGCGACCTGCCCGATACTCACCGTTCCATTGTAGAAAGCGCGATGCGTCGGCGGATGCTAGTTCGCCCGAACGGCTCTCCCACGGCCGAACGGCTTGATCCGGGACCAGGCATGCGCCGCGAAACAGGCGAGGGCCAGAAGCTGCGCCGCGCGGCCGGCGAGGAGGAGCGGCGCGGCACCGGCCGCCGCGGCGAACGCGGCGGCGGCGACGCCGGAGTTGAGCAGCACGAATGCGGCCCACGCGGGAGCCGGATGCCCACGCTCCCGGCCGGCCGCGTGCTTGGGGAGGATCCAGTAGGCCACGCCGAACGCCAGGTTCACCACCCACCCGATCAGCAGCAGTTCGGCGTGCAGCGGCACCAGGTACCCGAGCCGTCCCCCGGCGGGTGAAGCTTTTGCAGCCAGGAGCAGCGAGCCGACCGCGGCTCCCGCGGCGAGCGCCACCAGCGCCGCACGAATGAACCAGACGCTGAGCCGCGGCATCAGCGGGATCGGACCCGGGGCCAGATGACGACCACGAACGTGAGTATGCCGGTGAGCTGAAGCGCCGCCGAGAGCGGGAGCAGCCAGGCCGAGACGGCACCGGCGGGAAGTCCCACCATCGGTTCCCCGATCACACGACAGAGCAGTCCGAGGTTGATCGTCGCATACGCGGCCCAGCCCGCCGACTCTCCGCCGGACGTCCCCCGCTGCACGCGGGGGAACATCCAGTACGCGACCCCCATGATGAGCTGCGTGATCCAGCCAACGACGAGTAGATGGATGTAGGCGGGCCATGCCGCCGCGAGCGCGGGATGTGCCGCGCGCAGCGCGGGGACGGCCAGCGCCACGCCAAGCAGGAACGCCGCCACGCAGCATCCCAGTCCGGTGCGAATCAGCCAGCGGCTCAGTGTCGGCAATCGGCGCTCCGTGCATGCTTCATGTTTATGGGGCACTGAAGACATCATCTCGCGGGCTTCACATTCGCTTCATGGCGCCGCCGGTATGCTGGGTCCTGACTTCTCGCAGGCCCACTCAACCGGCGTGATCGCCTCCGGCCATGAATCGACAGCAGCTCACTCGGCGCCTGGGGGCGGGATTCGGCGCCGCCATCGCAGCCACCGCCCTACTCTTCGCCTGCCGCTCCGGTAATCCGCAGGCTTCGCTGGTCACCGGCGACGCCGCCAGCAAGGTATACGTCGCCCCCGGCTCGTACGACGACTACTACGCGTTTCTCTCGGGCGGCTTCAGCGGCCAGGTGACCGTGTACGGCCTGCCGTCCGGCCGGCTGCTGAAGACGGTGCCGGTGTTCTCGCAGTTTCCGGAGAACGGCTACGGGTACACCGAAGAATCCAAGCCGATGCTGGAGACGACGCGCGGCTTCATTCCCTGGGACGACAGCCACCACCCGGAGCTCTCGCAGACCGACGGAGTGCCGGACGGGCGCTGGCTCTTCATCAACGCGAACAACACCCCGCGCGTCGCCCGCATCGATCTGACGCGGTTCGAGACCGACGAAGTCCTGGAAATCCCCAACTCAGCCGGCGGGCATGCGTCGCCGTTCACCACGCCGGACACGAAGTACATCGTGTCGGCCACCCGCTTCAGCGTACCGGTGCCCAACACCGACGTCCCCATCGACAGCTACCGGAAAAACTTTCGCGGGACCCTGTCGTTCATCACGGCGGATCAGCCGGGCAAGATGGACATCGCGTTCCAGATCCTCATGCCGGGCTACAACTACGATCTCGGCCACGCCGGCAAGGGACCGTCCGACGGCTGGTTCTTCTTCAGCACCTACAACACCGAGCAGGCTTACACCAAGCAGGAACTCAACAGCTCGCAGAACGACAAGGATTACGTCGCCGCGGTGAACTACCGCCGGGCCGAAGTCTGCGTGGCGGAGGGAAAGTCGAAGGTGGTGCCCGCCAGCTACCAGCACAACTACGTCGATCCGGCGACCCGCGTGGCGGGGAGCGACCGGAAGACCAGCGTGCGGATGATCGATCCGAAGGACTGCGCCGGCGTGGCCTACTACATGCCGACGCCCAAGTCGCCGCACGGCGTGGATATCGACCCGACCGGCGAGTACATCGTAGCCAGCGGCAAGCTCGCCACGGTCATTCCGGTGCATTCGTTCTCCAGGATGCTCAAGGCGATCGAGGCGAAGCAGATCGACACCATCGTGGACGGCATTCCGGTGCTCAATTACGCGGCCACCATCGCGGGCGAAGTGCAGAAGCCCGGGCTCGGCCCGCTCCACACCGAGTTCGACGGCAAGGGCTACGCCTACACGTCGATGTTCATCTCGTCGGAGATCGTGAAGTGGAAGCTGGGCACCTGGGAGGTCGTGGACCGGATGCCGGTGTACTACTCGGTCGGTCACCTGATGATCCCGGGCGGCGACAGCCGGAAGCCGTGGGGCCACTACGTCCTCTCGCTCAACAAGATCACCAAGGACCGCTACCTGCCGACCGGCCCCGAGCTGGCGCAGTCGGCGCAGCTGATCGACATCAGCGGCGACAAGATGAAGATGCTGCTCGACTTCCCGACCGCGGGCGAGCCGCACTACGCCCAGGCGCTGCCGGCGAGCATGATCAAGGACCGCCAGGTGAAGTTTTTCAAGCTGTCGGAATCGACCGCGCCGAGCGCGACCCGATCGGAAGCCGAGGGGGGCATCAGCCGCCGTGGGCACCGGGTGGACGTGAAGATGATCGCGATCCGCAGCCACTTCGCGCCCGACAACCTCGAGGGCATCCAGGTTGGCGATACGGTGTACTTCCACGTAACCAACATCGATCAGGACTGGGACATCGTACACGGGTTCGCGGTGATGGGCGCGCAGAACTCGAATATGGTCATCCCGCCGGGTGAAACGCGCACGATCAAGTGGGTGCCCCAGACCCCCGCGGTCTATCCGTTCTACTGCACCGACTTCTGCTCGGCGCTGCACCAGGAGATGTCCGGCTACGCCCGGGTGTCGCCGGCCGGATCGCCGGTACCGCTCACGGCCAATGTGAGCCCGCGCGCCGCGAGCCAGGGCGCGCGGATGGCGCCCACGCCGGCCGCATCCGCGGCCGCGGGGGGACGATGACCGCC
>JBBQFH010000075.1:0-5556 GCA_038321865.1 Gemmatimonadales bacterium | reverse complement strand
TACGCGGCGGAGATGGAGCGGAAGAGCGAAGAGTTCCGCATGCGAGGGGGCGAGATCTACGTTGCCGCGGAAGCGCCGGCGGCCGGGTGACCTCTGTCACCGCTCGCGGGGGTCAGGGAGGCGATCATGAAGCCTCTGATTCAGCCACTACCCGCAGCGAGGGAGAGTGCCATGAAGGCCCGTGAACTGATGACCCCGAACCCCCAGGTCTGCACCTCCGGCGACCGGATCGCCGATGCAGCCAAGATGATGCGTGACTACGACGTGGGCTCGTTGCCGGTGGTCGAGAACAGCGGCACCAACCGCCTCATCGGCATCGTCACCGACCGCGACCTGGCGGTCCGGGCGCTGGCGGATGAGCTGTTCACCGCCAGCGTCGGCGATGTGATGACCGCGAACCCCACCACCGTTCGCGCGGATCAGGACGTGTCCGCCGTGGAAAAGGCGATGCGGGCCGGGCAGGTGCGGCGGATTCCCGTCGTTGATGACGGCGGCTCCATTATCGGCATGATCTCGCAGGCTGATCTGGCCCTTGATGATTCGGCTGCCAGTAATCGCGATGTCGGCAAGGTGGTCGAGGATATCTCGCGCCCCGCCGAGGGCAATCAGCGCCGCTGACCCCGCGCGATCCTCCCGCAGGATTGGCACACCGCTCCCTGGCTGACCGGGGCGGCGCCCACCTGTTCCGGCGGCCTCGGATGCCCCGCGTCCGGGGCCGCTGTATGTTGGGGAGATGTGGATCATCCTCGCGGTCATCGTCACCGCCGGCAGCCTGCTCATCGCGCTCAATCTCTCCTCGAGCGAGCGGAAGATCGAGCACGAGGTCAAGCCGCTCTACGCCGTCGGTGACGACCAGTTCCTGCGCTCCATGGGCGTGCTCGCCGGCGCCGGCATCCTCGGCGGCAACCGGATCACCGGCTACTGCAACGGCGACGAGATCTTTCCGGCCATGCTGGACGCCATCCAGTCCGCCGAGTGCACGATCACGTTCGAGACGTACATATACTGGTCGGGCGACATCGGGCGCCGTTTTGCGGCCGCGCTGGCGGAACGGGCGGCGGCGGGGGTGCGGGTGCACGTGCTGCTCGACTGGCTTGGCAGCGGCAAGATGGATCAGTCGCTGCTAGATGAGATCGAGCGGGCCGGCGTCGAGGTCTGCCGCTACCACCCGCTCCGGTGGTTCATGATCGGGCGCCTCAACAACCGGACCCACCGGAAGCTGCTCGTCGTCGACGGCAAGATCGGCTTCACCGGCGGCGTGGGTATCGCCGACAACTGGCTGGGGAACGCCGAGGACCCCGGGCATTGGCGCGACTCGCACTTCCGGCTCGAAGGACCGGCGGTCGCGCAGATGCAGGCCACGTTCATGAGCAACTGGATGAAGTGCCGCGAGCTGGTCCTGCATGGTCGGGACTATTTTCCGCCGCTGCCGGACGTCGGCACGACCCTGGGACACATGGTGTCCAGCTCGCCCGCGGAGGGGAGCGAAAGCGTGCGCCTGATGTACCTGCTCTCCATCGCGGCGGCACGCCGGCGGATCCTGTTGGCCAATTCGTACTTCGTGCCTGACACGCTCTCCGTCCGCGAGCTGGTGTCGGCGCGGAAGCGAGGGGTCCGGGTGGAGATCATCACGCCCGGGACGCACATCGATACCGAGCTGGTTCGGAAGGCATCCAAGTCCCGCTGGGGCCCGCTGCTCGAGGCCGGCGTGGAGATCTACGAGTATCAGCCGACGATGTTCCATTGCAAAGTGATGATCGTGGACGACGCCTGGGTCTCGGTGGGCTCCACCAATTTCGACAACCGATCCTTCCGCCTCAACGACGAGGCGAATCTGAACGTGCTGGATGCGGGCTTCGCCGCCGAGCAGGTCAGGATCTTCGAGACCGACAAGACGCGGTCCTGCCAGGTCACGCTCGATGCGTGGCGCCGCCGGCCGCTGCGCGAGAAGGCCCTCGATGCCCTGGCGGGGCTGATACGCTCCCAGCTTTAGCAAGGCGCGCGCCCCGCGACCGCGCCTCGACCCGGATGAGATCGGCATGACTGAACGTCGTTCACGCGCGCGCGACAGCACAGAAGATCAGATTACCGGGATTCTGGTAGCCGCCTCGGATGCGCTCGAGCGGAAACAGGACACCGAACTCCTTGGCTGGGCGGAAGCCGTGCGGCGGATCGCCGATGCACGAACGCTGGACGACCGCCGGTCGATGGTGATTGCTGCGCGCCGGGTGTTCCGGCCCGAGGTGCTCAAGGGCATGATCCAGCACGCGCTCCGCCATCCGGAAGTGGAGGCACGAACCGCCGCCATCATGGCCTGGATCGGACCCGAGGGGCTCGAGGCGATGATCGACGCCGTCGTCGCGTCCGAAGCGGTCCCGCCGGTCCAGTTCCTCCACGATGCGCTGGTGGCGGAGCCGGGCGCGTTCCCGCTGATCCTGCCACTGGTCTCGAATTCGCGCGCCCACGTGGTGCGTCACGGGGCCGAGTTGCTGGGTCGCCTGGGGGATCGCCGGGCACTCGACGCGCTGGGTGCGCTGCTCGAGCATCCGGGTGAGCGGGTCCGCGCCGCAGCGATTCGCGCGGTTGCCCAGTTCGAAGAGCCGGGGGCGGATTCGCTCCTCCGGGGCGCACTTGGGCATTCGTCGCCGGCCACGCGACGCGAGGTCGCCCGGACCCTCGCGGAGAGCCAGCGCGCCGCGCTCGTGGGGTCGATCGTCGAGGCCTTCGATCGCGAGCTCGAATCGCCGGTGCGCCGGGAGCTGGCCGGCGCCGCGGCGCGGCTGGGCGCTACGGACGCTCTGGTGCACATCGCGCTCGACCGGAAGACGTTCTTCCGACGGCGCGGCCGGCCGGCTGAGGTACGGGTGGATGCCGTCATGGGGCTGGCGGCAGCTGATTCGCCGGAAACTCGACGGCTGCTCGACGGGCTGGTGCGGAAGGGGGACGCGCCGGTTCGCGACGCCGCCGACCGGGCACTCTCGGTCAGGCGGGCCGCGACACGGTAGGGCGACTACTTGTGGACGGCGAACCCTGAAATGTGCAGATCCAGATTGTGGTTGACGCGGAGGCCGACGTTGCCGTTGGCGTCACCGGGCTTGGCGTCCATCGAATAGACTTCCTGCCCGTTGACCTTGAATCCGACCTTGGCCGGATTGCTCTTGTTGTCGATCTCCAGCAGGTTGCTCGCCTTGCCCAGTGAATCGGCCTTCGTCACGGCCGGGCTGTCGGTCCAGTCCTTCACGACAGTCGTGGCCGCCCCGTCCCGGCGCTTGATCAGGAACTTGCCGTCACCACGCACCAGGAAATAGGTGTACTGCTGGGCCGCGCCCGCCAGGCCACGACCGGCGTAGAACAAGCCGTACCCTTCCGGGTGCATCGGCGCCTTCGTCTGGTTGAACGTCGCCAGGGTGTGGAACGGCCCGGTGACCGCATCGGTGGCGCGGTACAGCACCGTGGCCGGGCCGAGCGTCAGATGCATCCCCTCCCCCATCGGCACGAACTTTACGTTCGCCAGCGCGTCGGCGCCATCGGTGCGGCCGGACCAGCCGGCCGGGAGCATGCCGCCGCCGGCAACCTTCGCGTCGTGGTCCATGTGGCTCATGTTCGTCTTGGCGTGCGCCGGATGGCCGTGGGCCTTCGGTTTCGGCTGCTGCGCCGCCAGCGGCAGGGCCGCGATGGCGAGGGCGGCGAGAGCGGTCAGGGTCCGCATTGCATGCTCCTTGGGTTGTGATGAGTGGGCGCCGGGCCGTCGTCCGCCGGAGTTGCGGGGCGTCCCGGGGCCAGAGTAAGCTACGTCGCTCCGCGAGTCTGTGCCGCACCCACAGGGGAGTCGGGAATGTACTGGTTCAGCATGCTGTTTGCGATCATCGGCGCCGGCGCGATCATCTTCGCGCTCACCTTCGTCACGCTGGTGATCGGCGGGCTCGTGAACGGGATGGTGGCGCTCATGGCCGGCCCCGTCATCGACGGGCTGATCGCCCGGCGCGCGCGGCGCTAGTCGGGGCGGTCCGCCGCGTCGGGCGTCGCCGCCGCCTTGAGCGCCGCATCGTAGTTGATCTTCAGGCTTCCCAGCAGCTCGCGCAGGCCCCGTACCTTCATCTGCAGCCCGCCGCCACGCCGGCTCATCGTGCTCATGAGTCCGCAGGTCTCGGCGAGCCCGGGGAGGCTCATCGCCTGGGCGTTTCCCTTGATCCCGTCGAGGAGCCGGCCCAGGCTCCGCACCATCACGTCATCCGCATGCAGAGCGGACATCGCTTCGATCACGCTGTGGATCCGGTCGAATTTCGGCGGCAGCGTCTGCAGAAACGCGAGCTGCGCCTGCTGACGGGAGGAAAGCTTGAGCGCCACGCTAGAAGATTCCGGACTTGGCGGACTGCCACAGGCGCACCATGCGGTCGAACCCGTCCTGCAGGATCTCCACCTGCTGCGGACTCGGCGACGCCTTGGCGGCGGTGTCCATTTCCTCCACCAGCCGGAGCATCTCCCGCCGCCCGGACTTGACCGCCTCGGCCCGGATCTCGACCAGAATCGCGACGATCTTCAGCCGCATCGGCTCGTCGGTCGGAACCTGCCACAGATAGGCGGCGCTGTCCCGCCCGGCGATGCACAGCTCGCCCAGGCGGTCCATCAGCGGCCGGAACGGCTGGCGGGGAGCGGGCTGGTTCGATTCGTCGTCCATGTGCATGCTCCGTCGTAGCGGCGCCCTGCGGCGCGGTCTGCTGCAACATAGCACCCTGCTCGCAGCCATCGTTGGCGGCCTGCTCCTGCCTGCGCCTGTCGCCGCCCAGCTGGCCGGCCGCTGGGTCGTATCCATCCGCTCGATCGGCGACGCCCCTCTCCGCGGCGAGCTGCGCCTCCACCAGACCGGCCGAAGGCTCGAGGGGACCCTCTGGCTCGGCGACTCCGACGGGCCGCTCGCTGTTCGGGACGGCATCGCCGGACCCGGGGACACCGTCAGCTTCACGGCCCAGACGCCGGCTGGACTGCGCTTCACCGGACGCATCCGGCCCGGCGGCGACCTCGAGGGTCACACCACCGCGTTCGGCCGGCCCGGCCCGGCCTGGACCGGCGCCCCGCTCTCCGATGCAGCCGAGTTCTACCCCGCGTTGCCCCGCTTCGTGGTGCGCGCCGTCGTGTCGGGACGGCGCGACTCCGTCATCAGGTTGCCCGGCCCATGGCTCGCCGCCGCCGCCGGGTCGGCCGCCGGCCTGATGGGCGCATACCGCGAGGCCGCCACCGCCGCCGGCCTGCCATCACTCGGCGGCGACACGCTGACCGACAGCGGGCCCTTGCGCGCCATGGGTGTCTACGGCCGTGCCGAGCTGGTGGCTGCCGCCACGCGAACCTTCGCCGACATCCGGGCCGCCATTCCCGATGCCGGCGTGCGCACGCGATTCGATCAGCTGTTTCGCCCGCGAGGTATATGGCAGGTCGACCTGCACGGTGTCGCCCTGGCCCGCGCCCGCCGTGGCGCTCCCGCACTCGGCCCCGAGCTGGCGACGCCGGCGCTGGTCGCGGTCGCCTTGCTGCCGCGTCAGGGGACGAGCGATGCCGGCA
>JBBQFH010000074.1:0-5581 GCA_038321865.1 Gemmatimonadales bacterium | reverse complement strand
CGAGAATGTCGAAGCTGTAGCCGATGAGGCGGTTGATCCAATCGTGCTCGGAATAGGCACCGTGGAGCGCGTCGTGTGCCACGGCAAATCCGATTCCCGCCATGCCGGCGCCCATCACCATCGCGAGTCCGAGCATGGCGGGGGGTGAGAAGGCATTGGCCATGATCAGCGCATAGGCGCCGAAATAGACGGCGAAGAGTGTCAGCGTCTTCAGCACCATGCGCCAATCGCCCTTTGACTTGCCACCGTGCCGCTCGAAGTGCGCGGCGACTTCCGCCTTCATTTCCTTGACAAAGGCCGCGGCGTCGCGGCTTGGAAAGCGGACGTTCTGAGTGGGCATTGATCTATTCCCGATCGGTGGAGCCGGCGGAGTTCATGCCGGTCCCGTAAGAATCCACAGCGGTACATCATTTCGGAAGCCTCGCCTGAGCGCCTTGGCGAGGGATGTATGGGCTGGCTATGTTGAGGTCTGACGCGCGACAGCGCGATTGTCGCACCGGGGCGGTAGCTCAGCTGGGAGAGCACCTGCTTTGCAAGCAGGGGGTCACGGGTTCGATCCCCGTCCGCTCCACTCCCTAGAAAATCTATAACAACTCATTGGCAAGCCCGCCGAGACTTCGTTTCTCGGCGGGCTTTGCTGTGGGATCAACAACCATGCACATCGAGTGGAAACTCGATGTCGGGCGTCTCTCGAGCGCGGCCCGACATCCGGTGTGCCTGCGCCGCTGGCACTGGCCGCGCCGGGAGACTGGCCGGGCCGCCGCCGAGGCGGTATCCTCTGCGCATCTCCATGCGATCATCCGTCTTCCGCTTTTCGGGCGCCGTCGCGGCAACCTCGTGAGCGCCGTTTCCGCCGCCCTCGCCGCCGCCCTCGCCGACCGCTATCGCCTCGAGCGCGAGCTGGGGCACGGCGGCATGGCGACCGTGTATCTCGCCGAGGACCTGAAGCACGATCGCAAGGTCGCGGTGAAGGTGCTGCGCGAGGAGCTCTCGGCATCGCTCGGCAAGGAGCGCTTCCTCCGCGAGATCAAGGTCGCCGCCGCGCTGCAGCACCCCCACATCCTGCCGCTGTATGACTCGGGCGCCGCCGACGGTCTCCTATTCTACGTCATGCCCTACATCGACGGCCTCTCGCTCCGCGAGAAGCTGGTGAAGGAGGGCGAGCTGCCCATCGGCGACGCCGTCCGGATCCTCCGCGACATTGCCGACGCGCTCACCGAAGCTCATCGCCACGGCGTCGTCCACCGGGATCTCAAACCCGAGAACGTCATGATCCGCGGCCGGCACGCCCTGGTCATGGACTTCGGCGTGGCCAAGGCGCTGAGCGACGCGACCGGGCGGCAGTCGCTCACCACGGTGGGGATCGCGCTCGGCACGCCGACCTACATGGCGCCGGAACAGGCCGTGGCCGATCCGCACGTGGATCACCGGGCCGACCTCTACGCCTTCGGCGTGGTGGCGTATGAGCTGCTCGCGGGGCGGCCGCCGTTCACCGGCGCGAATCCCCAGCAGGTGCTGGCCGCACACGTGACCACGGCCGCCGAGCCGGTCACCGCGCACCGGAGCATGCCGCCGGCGCTCGCCGCGCTGGTCATGCGCTGCCTGGAGAAGCGCCCCGCCGACCGGCCGCAGAGCGCCGAGGAAATGATTCCGCAGCTCGAAGCGGTACTGACGCCGAGCAGTGGGATCACGCCCACGGAGACGATGCCGGTCACCGCCACCGCACCCCGCTCCCGGCGGCTGGCCTTCGCCGCGGGGCTCGGCCTCCTGGTGCTGCTGCTGGGTTACGGCGCCTGGCGCGCGACCCACCGGACGCCGTCTGGTGCGCGGGGGCCGGCGGCGGCAGCGGCGGTCGCGAAGCGCGTGGGCGTCCTCCCCTTCGAGTCCCGCAGCCGCGATACCTCCGACGCCTACCTCGGCGACGGCATGGCGACCGACCTGACGACCGCGCTGGCCGGCATGACCGGACTCCACGTCGTCTCGCGGAGCTCAGCGTTCGCGCTGCGCGGGAAGACAGCCCGGGAGGCGGGGACGTCACTCGCCGCGGATGCCATGGTGGAAGGCACGGTCGGCAAGCTGGGCGACCAGCTGCGGGTGACGGTGTCGCTGGTGAACGTCGCCGATGAGGCGGTGCTCTGGAGCCAGCGGTACGACGTCACCGAGAAGGACCTCTACGCCCTGCAGGACTCGGCCGCCAAGGCGATCGCCTCGGTGCTCGGCGTCGGGATCGCGCGGCGGGCCGATGCGGCGCTCGCGGCGCACCGGACGGCGAGCCCCGAGGCGCACGATCTCGTTCTCCGCGGCCAGTTCCTTATCGACCAGAATACCGAGGCCGGGCTCCACCAGGCGATTGCGCTGTTCGAGCGCGCGGCGGCCCTCGATTCGACGTATGCCGACCCGTGGAATGGGATCGCTCAGGGCTGGTTCTTTTTGGCCGACACCTGGTTGGCCCCACGCGCGACGCTGCCGCCGATGCGGGCGGCGATCGAGAAGGCGCTGGCGCTCGATCCGACATCGGCCTGGGCCCACGCGCTCAAGGGCAGCCTGCTGAGCGCCTACCTCCTGGACTTTCCCGCCGCCGAGCGCGAGTACCTGACGGCGACCGCGCTCGACAGTACCGCTCCGCTCGCCGGCGACTACGGATGGGTGCTGCACAGCCGCGGCCTGGACGATTCGGCGCTGGCAGTGCTGCGCCGGGCGCGGCGGCACAACCCGTTCGCGTACGAACCACTCAACGCGACGGTATACATCCTCATCAATACGGGAAAGCTCGACAGCGCGACCGCGCTCTGCCAGACGCTGCAGCGGATCGCGCCGAACGCGTGCATCGAGGATCTGCTGATCGCGCAGGGGCGGTCGGCCGAGCTGGTGGCGGCCCGGAAGGTGAAGCCGCCGGCCGGCCCGGAAGAGATGGTGCGCCTGGCCGAGGCGCTGGCGCGCACCGGCGATACCGCGGGGGCACGCCGCCAGCTCGCGGGCGCGCTCACGGCCGCGGGGTCGCGATACGTGCGCGAGGACTACGTGGCGGGCGTGTACCTCGCACTTGGAGACACGGCGCGCACCCTGGAGTGGCTCAATCGCGGCCTCGCCGCCATGGCGGCAAACATGGCCCAGCTCAATCGTAACTGGCGATTCAAGCCGCTGCACGGCAACGCGGGGTTCGCGGCCATCCTGCGGAAAGCGGGGCTGCAGCTGTGGCCATGAGCCGGCTCGCCGAGGCCCTGGCCGACCGCTACCGCCTCGAGCGCGAGGTCGGGCAGGGCGGCATGGCGACGGTGTACCTCGCGCACGATCTCCGGCACGACCGGAAGATCGCGATCAAGGTGCTGCGCCCCGAGCTCGCCGCGGTCATCGGCGCCGACCGATTCCTCAGCGAGATCAGGACCACCGCCAATCTCCAGCACCCGCACATCCTGCCGCTGTTCGACTCGGGCGCGGCCGACGGGTTTCTCTTCTACGCGATGCCGTTCGTCGAGGGCATCTCGCTCCGCGACCGAATGAGCCGGGAGAAGCAGCTGCCGATCGGCGAGGCGGTGCGGATCGCGTCCGAGGTGGCCGGCGCGCTCGACTACGCCCACCGCCACGGCGTGATCCATCGCGACATCAAGCCGGAGAACATCCTGCTGCACGACGGCAGCGCCCTGGTCGCCGATTTCGGCATCGCGCTCGCCGCGAGCAAGGCGGGCACCCGCATGACCGAGACCGGCATGTCGCTCGGCACGCCGCAGTACATGAGCCCCGAGCAGGCGATGGGCGAGCGGGAGCTGGATGCGCGGAGCGACGTCTACGCGCTGGGCTGCGTGACGTACGAGATGCTCACCGGCGAGCCGCCCTTCACCGGGCCCACGGCCCAGGCGATCGTCGCCAAGGTGATGACGGCGGAGCCGGCCGAGGTGACGTCGCTCCGGCGGACGGTGCCCCAGCACGTCGCCGACGCGGTGCACACCGCGTTGCAGAAATTGCCGGCCGACCGCTTCGACAGCGCGCGCGCCTTTGCCGACGCGCTCGGCGGCTCCGCCGGAACCGGCACCCGGGCCACGCGGTCCGGCTCGCGCGCGGCCGCGCCCCCGCGGCGGACCGCGCGCGCCGTCGCGATTGGCCTGGCGATCGGTGCCGCCGGCCTTCTGCTCGGCGCCCTCGGCACGAGCGCGCTCCGGCCGAAGCGCGCTCCGGCCCCGGTCGCGCGGGTCCTGCTCCGCTTCCGCGCCGGAGAGGAGCTGCGTACCGACCTGTATCCGAACCTCGCCCTTGCACCGGACGGCTCGGGCCTCATCTACCACGGCCCCGGCGCAAGCAGCGCGACGCAGCTCTGGCTCCGGCGCTGGGATCAGTTGCACTCGCAGCGGCTCGCGCAGTCGGAGCCGGAGAGCTGCTGCGCCACCTTCTCGCCGTCGGGTGACACCGTCGCCTACCTGACGTCGCCACGCCTTCTGCATCTGCTGCCGCTCACCGGGGGGGTGCCTACGACGCTGCCGGACCTGGGGCTCATGTCGGTGAGCGACCTGGCCGGCGGACTCGACTGGGGCACGGATGGCCGGCTGTACGCGGTGGGGCCGGAGGGATTGCTCCGGATCGACCCCGCTCATGCGACCAAGGAAGTGCTGGCGCGGCCGGACACCGCGCGCGGTGAGCTGCTCTTTCTCTGGCCGCAAGTGCTGCCCGGTGCAAAGGCCGCCATCGTCACGGTCATCGGGAAGGACGCACCCACGGATCCGACCCGCGCCTCGATCGGGATCGCGAACTTCGCGACCGGGCGGGTCGAGACGATTCTCCGGGGCATGCGCGCCATCTACGCTCCCACCGGACACCTGATCGTGGCCCAGGCCAGCGGTGCGCTCCAGGCGGTTCCGTTCGACGCGGGCACGCTTCGGCGAAACGGTCCACCTCGCGATCTGCCCGATACCGTCGCCGTCCGCTTCGCCAACGGTGCATCGTTGGTGGAGCTCGCGCTCGATCCGACAGGCACACTGGCCTACACGAGCGGCGGTGAGGTGACCTTTCAAGTCGCGATCGTCGACCGCTCCGGCGCCTCCCGGCCGCTCGGCGACAGTACCCGGTACAACGTCGTCGACGGCCTCGCGTTCTCGCCGGACGGCGGCCGTCTCGTGCAATCAGTCGGCGGCGAGGACCGCACCGCGATGCTGTGGGTACAACCAGTCGGCGGCGGTCCGAAAATCCGGCTCACCTTCGACGGCACGGCAAACCTCCGCCCGCGCTGGCGTCCCGGCACGAACGACATCTCGTACACGTCGGACCGGGAAACCGTTGGCTCGCTGAAGCTTCGGCTGTACGCGCGCGACGCGGGAGGCCAGGGTGCGGTGCGCCGCCTGGAGACTGGCGATCCCCGGGCGGTGGGCGGCCACACCTGGTCACCCGACGGCCAGTGGCTCGTGATCCGGACCGACAATCAGGAGCCGGGCGCCGGCGACATCCTCGCCATCCGTCCGGGCATCGACTCGGTAGCACGCGTGCTGGTGGCCACGCCGGCCGAGGAAATGGCGCCGGATGTATCGCCGGACGGCCGGTGGCTGGCATACACGTCGAACGAATCGGGTCGCCGGGAGGTGTACGTCCGGCCGTT
>JBBQFH010000073.1:0-6095 GCA_038321865.1 Gemmatimonadales bacterium | reverse complement strand
GCACCGACTCGCTGACGCCGTCCGGGTATACCAGGCGGAAGGTGCGCGAGCACTTGCCACTGGCCGTCTGGAGCGTCGCATCGCCGGAGTTCGACTTCTGCGTGGTAGCGTAGATCGTCCCACTCATGCCGCACACGCCGTTGGCGTACACCGAGTTTCCGCTGCCATCCGCATACGCGCCGTCACTTTGGATGCCTAGGCCTGCGCCGCTCAACGGCAGCAGCCAGCTCGCCGTCGGATCCACGGTAGACGACGTCACGGTGAAGAGCTCGGTCCCGATTCCCTTTTTCCCGTTTACCGTGACCGCCACGTCGTAAAGCGCGAGATCGGCATCCGGCGCAATTGAAATGGTCGCCCGGAGCTCAGTCGAACTGATGAAGGCCGTGGACTGGACCGTGATCTTGGGATCGGGCACGCCGTTCCGCTCCCAGGCCGCCTGCGCGCCCGCCACATAACCCGAACCGAGCACGGCGACCACGAGTCCGACGTCTCCCTCCCGGCCTGAAGCGGGACTCGTTGCGGTGACCGACGGCCCCGTGCCACGGGCCGCGAAATCAGGACCGGCCGGCCCGCCAGAATCGGTTTCGGCGCAGGCGCCAATGAAGAGCACGACAACGAGCGCGCCAAGGCGCGAACGGTTCGACAGACCCGGCTGCGGCATGGTCGGTTCCCGGAGACGATGGATGGTCATGGCCTGATCCCAGTTGTACGGACAGCCGTGGTCGATTTGCGCGCTCCCCCGGTCCACACGGTGTAGGCCGCCCACCCAAGCCCGCGGTCCTCGGCGATGAGGTTCCGCTGGGCCCGGGCGAGTGCCTCCGCCGGCGAAACGGCCTGGAGCGAATATCGATAAAACTGCCGGGCCAGCTCGGCGGCGGACACATCCTCCACCGGCCACAGCGTGGCCACGACGGCGCCGGCTCCAGCCACCAATAACGCCTGCGCGAGCCCGCCCTCTTCGATGCCTCGTCCGAACGGCTCCTGGCCGGCGGCCGCGAGGCCTGTCTCGCAGCCCGAGAGAAACACCAGCGGACTCGCAATCCGCATACGCAGGATCTCGTGCACCTCCAGCTGCCCGTCCGTATCGGAGCTGACTCCTTCGACGCGACCGACCGCCAGCCTCGTGAACAGCGGGTTCTCGGCGTTCCGGGAGCCGTGCGATGCCACATGCACCGGCCGACCCTCGATCAGCGCACGGCGAACCCGCTGTTCGGTCGACGAACGCCCGATCAGCGCGACAGCACCCGGTATCAGGCTGGCGACCTCCCGCACCTCCACGGCCGTCCCCGGGAGCGAATCGGGAGTCGGCGCGAACGCCACGGTTCCGGCCAGCGGGATGCCACCACCCGCGCCACCACCCAGTGCCCCGACAGCCGGGAGGTAGCTGATCGTGACCTTCGCAACGAGAAACGAGCCGGATGTCCGATCCCATAGTGCCGCGAATGGAAGTGCGGCGAGCGCGCCGTGCGGCACGATGACGAGATGCGTCACCGCCGAGCGCTGCATCGCGCCGGCGAATGGCGCTGTAAGGAGATCGTTGAGATCCGCCAGCGCCGCCGGAACCGCGGCGCCGGCTCTCGCGGTGCTCACCGCCTGGCGCGCCACCCGTACGCGCGATGCGAGCTCGCGCGCCCCGACCGGCGCCGAACGCTGGAGCACTCCACCGCGCGTCACCAGGAAAAGATCGAGCCGGTCTGGCCCCGACAGAAAAGTCAGCAGCGCATCCTGAGGGTCGAGCCGGCGCTGAACGTCCGCCAGGCTGACCGGGCCGAGTCCGAGCAGGCGCTCCGCCGGGAGATGCGCCGCGTGAGAGAGCTGCTCCTCGTAGGCGGCCCGGGTGGCGTCGAGCGACTGCTGGAGCGCCGCCCGCTGCTGCGCGTGCGCTGGCGCCGTATCGAGTGTGTCGAGCCTCCGCTCGAGATCGGCGACCTGCCGCAGCACGCGTTCGCCCTCAGCTACGCCGGCGACTGCGCTCGCCGGGTCGTCGATCGCGCCGAGCCGCTCGATCAGCGCCCGGCCGGGCACCGCCGCGGCCACTTCGAATGCCCGCGCCGTGTCGCCGCGGGCGAGATGGATGCGGACGAGGCGGCTGAACGGGGCCACACGGTCCACGAGATACGCCGAGCGAAGCGGCCCGAGCGTGAGTGACCCGCGCTCTCGCTCCAGAGCGGTCACCGCGCGCTCCGCCTGCGCCCGAGCCAAATCGAGTCGCCCAAGCTGCAGCAGGGCTCCGGCAGCCAGGTGGGGAAGCATCCAGTCGAGCTCCGACGATGCCCCAGTGTCGGTCGCGTAGCGCAGCGCGAGCCGCGGATCCCCGTTCCGAAGCGCCAGCTCCGCGCCAACAGCGGCGGCTTCCCGGCGCAGCGGCAGATCCCCGAGCGCGGCGGCCTGACGAATACCATCTGTCGCCTCGCGCACTGCCCGGTCCAACTCCCCCGCCTCGCCGAGCGCCCGGGCGAGCTGGAGCCGGTCGTGAATCACCTCCGCGCGAGCCGCTCCGTTCTGATGGGCCACGAGCGCCGCTTCGGCGCTGGCGATGGCGGCGTGGACTTCCCCGAGCTGGAGCAGGATGACCGACGACCGTCGCAGGTTGATTCCACGCTCCAGCGCCAAGCCAAGCGCCGCGTCGATGCTGTCGGCCTGGCCGATCTGGCGGAGCGCCAAGCGAGCGCTCCCCGCCTGCAGATCGAGATCGGCGAGGACTTCGAGCGTGGCAGCGACCTCGTGCGGCATCCCCTGGGCCCGGGCCAGGCCCAATGCCGAGTCGGCCGCGGCGATGGCGCGCTGGAGATCGCCCAGCTGGCTCCAGGCGGTCGCCAGTTGGCCGAGCGCGTTGGCTTCGCCGGCGAGGTAGTCGGTGCCGCCCGCGGCGTACTGCTGGCGCGCTTCGGCGAGCAGCGGAAGCGCCGCCGACGGATTTCCGACGCGGATTTCCAGCATGGCGATGTTCGCCAGCGCGTTGCCTGCGTATCGTCGGTTGCCGGTGACCCGCGCGGCCGCCAGCACCGAGCGCAGCCCGCTCCGTGCCGCCGCATAGTCGCCGAGGTCGAGCTGGACCAGTGGCCGGTTCATCCGGGCCCGGGTCACGCCGAGGGAGTCATGGTTCCTGCGCGCGCTCACGTCGGCCGAATCGAACAGGCCGAGCGCATCGTGCAGCCTTCCTTCGTGCCAGGCGAGCAGCCCGAGGGCGTTGAACGACTGGGAGAGCCGGCCATCAAGGCCCAGTTGGCGCTTGAGGGCGACGGAGGCTTCGCCGTCGCGGCGCGCGGCGGGAAAGTCGCCGACGTGCCAGGCCGCCAGGCCCAGCCACATGAGGGTGGTCGCTTCGGCCGCTGAATCCGCCGCGTGGCGAGCCCGGCGGAGTTCGACGGTCCAGATGGCCCGGGCGCTGTCGTACGCCTCCTGCTGGTAGCGCTCGTTGCCGGCAGCGAAGAGCGACTCTGGCGGAACGCCGAGCAGGGTCGCGAGCGGCACGGGGTCCGTCGGCAGGCGGACACTGGCATCGGCCTGACGGAGGCGGGTCGGCGCCGGACGCTCCGGCCCGCCGCACCCCGTCATTGCGAGGAGAAGCAGCAGCGGCGCAGGGCCCGCGCGCACCACCGTGCGGCTCACTCGCTGATCCGGAACCCGCGCAAGCCGGTGGAGCGTGTGGTGCCGTTCGCGATGAGCGCATCCGCGACCCACCAGTAGGACGCACCCGAGTGCAGGGCGACCGAATCCGGCAGCGTGCGCGCCGTGTCCGTTCCGTTAGCGGACCAGACCGATTCTCCGCCCTCCTGAGTCACGGTTAGGCGGTAGCTGGCGGCGCCTGGAACCGCGGCCCACACGAACGTCGGAACGCGTGTCCCGGTTTCGCCGACCGGGCCGTACGCTGTGAGCGGTGGTGGCTGCACGGGAGATCGAAGCTGCGGTTGCGGCGCCGGGGCATCCCGGGGGACAAGGATCGGAAGCAGCAGGACGATCGCCGCCGTCGCCGCTACGGCGGCCACGGCGGCCAGTTTCCGCGGCCGCCGCACGCGCCGGATCAGTCCACGCGCGGCGAGCAGCTCGTCCCGGCAATCAGGACACTCCGCCAGGTGGGCTTCGACCCGATCCAGTTGCTCCGGTGGCAGGCGCCGGTCGAGATACGTCGCGATCTCGAGATCGGTAACGTGGTATTCCGATGGGACGGTGGAGTCGCTCATGGCAGGTCCCCGATTGGTCTGATGCACGCTCCGTTATACGGTCAATGGGGAGGATTTTTCTGGTGGGTCAACCACTCTGCCCATCGACGCCCTGGCCCTCGAGCACAGCGCGGAGCCCCGCGAGCACGGCGTGCAGACGCCGATACACGTGAAACGCCGTCGGAAAGCCGATGAGGTCGGCGATCCGGGCGGCTGAGAGATCGTCATCGAACCGCAAGGCGAGCAGGAGCCGGTCGCGCGGCGGCAACGCGGCCACGGCCGACCAGAGCCGCGCGTCGCGTTCGTTGCGAATCGTCTGGCCCTCTGCCGAGTCCACACCGTCATCAGGCAGCAGATCGGTATCGACGTCGGCACCGATCGAATCCGCGAGCCGCCGACGTATCGCGCGGTGCCTGTCGGCGGTGCCCGGATCGAGTGTGGCGCGGGAGCGCCCATAGAGTATGCGAATGTGATCGAGGCAGAGGCGGCGCGCGGCGACGGTGAGCCAGGTGGAGAAACGGGCCCCACTATCTGGCTGAAATTCGCGGAGCCGGCGACAGTCGCCTTCGTAGAGCTTCTCGAGGATGTAGGCGTACCGCTCCATCGTCTCGTCGTGGCCGCGGCCATAGGCTCGGCACACCGAGAGGAGGAGGCGGCTGTGGCGCGCGACGAGGTCCTGCCAGGCGGCATCCCGGGCCGCGGGATCCGCTGCATGGAGGACGTGCTGAAGCTCGAACGCCATCGCGCCGCTCATCGTAACGTCCGAGGGGAGGGGGACGGTTGCAATGTACGGCGGGGGTGATTGCCGTCAATGCCGCCGCCTGAAAGCAACACGGCCCCCGCTCCGGAAGCGGAGCGGGGGCCGTGTGTCGAGGTGGCGAACTACTACAGGTCGTCCTCCGGAATCCCACCGGCCGGCACCGCCAGTTCCGGCGTCGGTACCGCCGCCGCCGCACCCATCTGCGCCTCCGGAATAATTTCCGGCATCTCGAACCCCTTGGGTGGCTCGATGTCGATCTCGGCGTAGCGGTAGATACCGCTGCCCGCCGGGATCAGGTGCCCGATGATGATGTTCTCCTTGAGACCCAGAAGATCGTCCTTGGCCCCGCGGATCGCCGCATCGGTGAGCACGCGCGTCGTCTCCTGGAAGGAGGCCGCCGAGATGAACGACTGCGTGGTGAGCGAGGCCTTGGTGATGCCGAGCAGCACTGGCTCGAACTCCGCCTCCTCGCCCTTCTTCTTTGCCACGCGCTCGTTGTCGTCCGCGAAGACCAGACGATCGACCGTCTCGCCTTCGAGGAAGTCGGTGTCGCCCGGCTCGGTGACGCGCACCTTTTGCAGCATCTGGCGCACGATCACGCCGATGTGCTTGTCGCTGATGCGCACACCCTGCAGCCGGTAGACCTCCTGCACCTCGTTCAGCAGATACTCCTGCACCGCGCGCGGCCCCTTGATGAGCAGGATGTCGTGCGGGTTTACCGGGCCTTCCGTCAGACGGTCGCCGGCGCGGACACGGTCACCTTCGTGCACGCGCAGATGCTTGCCGGCCGGCACTTCGTACAGGCTCGGCTCCACCGGCGTGTCGTCGCCCGGCGTCTGGTGCGGGTACACGTAGATCTCGCGCTTGCCGCGCTTGATCTCGCCGAACTTCACGACGCCGTCGATCTCGCTGATCGTCGACGGATCCTTCGGCCGGCGCGCCTCGAACAGCTCGGCGATGCGCGGCAGACCACCGGTGATGTCGCGCGTCTTGTACGCCTGAATCGGAATCTTGGTGACCGTGATGCCCTTGGCCACCTTGACCGCCGGTGACAGGAATACCGTCTTGTCCTTGGCTTCCTTCTTGGTCTTCGACGGCCACGCGTGATTGATCGGCAGCTCGTCGACGTGGAACTTCTGGCTCCACGGGTTCGCCGCGTCCGGAATATCGAT
>JBBQFH010000072.1:0-6412 GCA_038321865.1 Gemmatimonadales bacterium | reverse complement strand
AAGACCAACCTCGATGAGTTCGCCATGGGCTCCTCGACGGAGCACTCAGCGTTCGGCCGGGTCAAGCATCCCCTGGATCACACTCGTGTCCCGGGCGGCTCCAGCGGCGGCTCGGCGGCGCTCGTGGCGGCCGGTGCCGTACCCGCGGCCCTCGGGTCGGAGACCGGCGGATCCGTCCGGCAGCCGGCCAGCTTCTGCGGGGTGGTCGGGGTGAAGCCCAGCTATGGACGGGTGAGCCGGTACGGGCTGGTTGCCTTTGGCTCGTCACTCGACTGCGTTTCGGTGTTCGGCCGTACCGTAGGCGATGCCTCCCGTGTGCTCAGCACGATCAGCGGCGCCGATCCGCTCGACTCGACCACGCTGGATCGGCCGCCGATGCCGCTGCCCGAGCCGCGCACCGATCTTCGGAATGTGCGCATTGGGCTCCCGCGCGAATACTTCCCGGCCGATCTCGATCCCGGCGTACGCGCCGGGCTCGACCGGGCCATTGCCGCGCTTCGCGCCCTCGGCGCCGAGATCGTGGACGTCGGCCTGCCGCATACCAGGTACGCGGTGCCGACGTACTACATCATCGCCCCGGCCGAAGCCTCGGCGAATCTCGCGCGGTTCGATGGGGTCCGCTACGGACTCCGGCGCGCCGGCCAGGAAGCGGACGTCCGCTCACTCTACCGCGCCACGCGGGGCGAAGGATTCGGGGCGGAAGTCCGGCGGCGGATCCTCGTAGGCACCTACGTGCTCAGCGCGGGTTACTATGACGCCTACTATCGGAAGGCGCAGCGTGTCCGCGGACTCATCGCCGCCGATTTCACCCGTGCCTTCGCCGGGGTAGACCTGCTCTTCACCCCCACGACGCCCAGCCCGGCCTTCCGCGCCGGCGAAAAGACCGACGATCCGGTGGCGATGTATCTGGCCGATATCTTCGTGTCCGCCGTCAATCTGGCCGGACTGCCGGCGGTGAGTGTGCCCGTGGGCCGAAGTGGCGGACTGCCGATCGGCGCCCAGCTGATCGCACCATTCTTCGCCGATGAGCAGATGCTGCAGGCCGCGGCCGCGCTCGAGAGCGCGCTCGACGCGACTGCGGAGGTGCGCTGATGGCGTGGGAGACGGTGATCGGGCTGGAGGTGCACATGCAGCTGCGCACCGAGAGCAAGATGTTCTGTGCCTGCTCCACCGCCTTCGGCGATCCGCCCAACACGAACGTCTGTCCGGTGTGCCTCGGCCTCCCGGGCGCGCTGCCCGTGCCGAACGCGCACGCCGTGCGGCTGGCCGCGCGGGCCGCGCTCGCGCTCGAGTGCACCGTGCATCTCGAGAGTGTATTCGCCCGCAAGAATTATTTCTATCCCGACCTGCCAAAGGGCTATCAGATCTCGCAATTCGACCGCCCCCTGGCCACCGAGGGGGTGGTGCACTTCGAGTCGGCCGATCGCGGGCGGGTCGCGGTGTCGATCCAGCGACTCCACATCGAGGAGGATGCCGGGAAGTCGCTGCACGACCGGGTACCCGGCCGGACCGCGGTCGATCTGAACCGCGCCGGCGTTCCGCTGGCCGAAATCGTGGGCGCCCCGGACTTGCGAAGCCCGGCCGAGGCACGCGCCTACCTGACGGCGCTGCGGCAGATTCTCCTGTACACCGGTGCCAGCGATTGCAGCATGGAGCAGGGCAGTCTGCGGGTGGACGCGAATCTTTCCATCCGGCGCGAAGGCGACTCGGCGCTCGGCACCAAGACCGAGATCAAGAACATGAACAGCTTCGCCAACGTCGAGCGTGCACTCGAGGCCGAGCGGGAGCGGCAGATCGGACTGGTCGAGGCCGGAATGCCGGTGCGCCAGGTGACGCTCCTCTTCGACGCGACCACCGGCGCCGTCCGGGCGACCCGGTCGAAGGAGGAGAGCCACGACTATCGCTACTTTCCCGATCCCGACCTTCCGCCGCTCGTGCTCAACTCCGCCTGGCTGGCGGAGCAGCGCGCCGCCCTCCCCGAGCTGCCGGAGGCCAAGCGCGAGCGCTTCATCGCGGCGCTCTGCCTCCCGGCCTATCAGGCGCGCGTCGTGTCGAGCGAGCGCGTGCTGGCGGACTATTTCGAGGCGCTGGTCGCCGCTGGAGCCGAGCCCCGGTCGGCCGCCAACTGGGTGGCCGGTGACGTCATGACCGGATACAACGAGACCGGCCGGCTGGCGATCGAGCCGCCGCGCCTCGCGGCGCTGATCGCACTTGAACGCGACGGCACGGTGAGTCTGCAGGCGGCCAGGCGCATCTTTGCCGATCTCGCGACCGATGCCGGGGATCCCCTGGCGGTGGCCGAGCGGCTGGGCCTGATCCAGGTGCGCGATGAGACGGCACTGGCGCGGTGGGTCGACGAGGTCGTCGCGGCACACCCAACTGAGGTGACCCGCTACCGCGGAGGCGAGGTGAAGCTGATGGGATTCTTCGTCGGTCAGGTCATGAAGAAGAGCGGTGGGAAGGCAGATCCCAAGGGGTTGCAGCCGCTGCTGCAGGCGCGGCTCGGATGAAAACGGTCGAGGAGATCCGCGCACAGTTTCCCGCGCTCGAGCGCCGCCACCACGGCCACGCGATCGCGTATTTCGACGGTCCCGGGGGCACCCAGGTCCCGCGCCGCGTTGGCGATGCGATGCTCGACTATCTGTACCACCACAACGCAAATACGCACTGGGCCTATCCGACGAGCGAGGAGACGGACGCGCTGATCGCGGGCGCCCGCGCCTCGCTGGGCGCGCTCCTGGGTGCACCGGCCGGCGAGATCGCATTCGGCGCCAACATGTCCACCCTGACGTTTCATCTGGCCCGCGCGCTCGGCCGTGCCTGGGGCCCGGGCGACGAGATCGTCATCACCGAGCTGGACCATCATGCCGATGTGGGGCCATGGGAGGCGGTGGCGCGCGATCGTGGCGTGACGCTGCGCCGGGCAGCGTTGGACCCGGCCACCGGCACCCTTGACTGGCCGTCGCTGGAAGCGGCGATAACGCCGCGCACCCGGCTTCTCGCGATTGGAGCAGCGTCGAACGCGCTGGGCACCATCACCGACGTGGCCGCCGCGACGCGTCTGGCGAAGGCCGTTGGGGCGCTCGTCTTCGTCGATGCGGTGCACTGCGTGCCGCACGTCCCGGTGGATGTTGGCGCGATCGGCTGCGACTTTCTCGCCTGCTCCGCCTACAAGTTCTACGGACCCCATGTCGGCGTGCTGTATGGGCGGCGCCAGATCGTCGAAGCGCTCGATGTCCCGAAGCTCGCGCCGGCGCCGAATCATGCCCCCGAGCGGCTGGAGACCGGCACGCTCAACCATGAGGGCATCGTCGGTGCGGGCGCCGCTGTGGGATTTCTTGCGTCCATCGCCGGTGGCCCCGACGAGCGTAGCGCGGTGACCGCGGCGCTCGCCGGGCTGCACAGCCGTGGCGCGGCGCTGCTCGCCCGGATGTGGGAGGGACTCGGCGGACTCAAGCGTGTGCGGCTCTACGGCCCGCCGCCGGGCCAACCGCGCACTTCGACCATCGCGTTCACGGTTGCCGGGATGCCGTCCGAGGCGGTGGCGCGGGCCCTGGCGATGCGCGGCGTCTTCGTTTCGCACGGTGACTTCTATGCGACGACGGTGGTCGAGCGACTGGGGCTGGCCGGGGAGGGATTGGTGCGGGCCGGCTGCGCCTGCTATACCACGGAGGAGGAAGTTGAGCGGCTGATCGACGGCGTGAGACGACTCGCCGACTAGCCGAGAAGCGACCAGGGCCTGGGCGGGGAGGTCGCCTGCCAGGGCAAGCGACGCGCCGCTTCGTCCCAGTAGGGCACCGGACGACTGGGAAGTCCGAATCGCTCGCGGGCGACTCGCTCCAGCTGCGTCGCGTCCCGCCGGCCCCACTCCTTCAGTGTCTCGCGCCGAATCTCCTTCGCCACCTTGAGTGGGCGCTCTCCCGACGGGTCGAGGCCGCGCGTCACCGGCTCGGGCTCGGAAAGCAGCGCCGCCATGAAGTCGAATGACTGTGAGAGATGCTGCTCGACGTCGGCATCGGTCAGATCCCATCGGCTGCGATCCCGCGCCGCCTGCATGCCCCGCTGCCATCCCTGCGTCTCGGTGATGTGGACCATCCCCCGGAACAGGCGGCGGTTCGTCCGCACACTGAAAATCGTCGGCGAAATGATCCGGTCGAGGTGCGCATCGGCCTGCGCATGGTCCTGCAGGATCACGTCCTTGGCACTGCGGGCGTACGCGTCACCGAGGTGCGTCTCGACCCGGCTCTCCCAATAGGAATGGCCCACCGAGGCGGTGCTGCTGGTCAGCACCAGTTGGCGCGGAACGAAGTAGTTGTGGGCCACGGTGTCGGCGGCCAGATGGCAGAGATAACCGAGGCCGAAGGCGCGGAGGGCGTCGCTGCCGGCCAGGTCGTGAATTTCCTGGCCCACATGCCAGTAATGGCAATGGCGGCCTACTGGCGCGTACTTCTTCGCGATGGAGGAATCGGCGGCGATGTTGCCATAGAGGAAGTCGAAGGGGAAGGCCCGCAGCATCGCGGCGACCGGGGCAGGGAGCAGCTGAAGATTGGCGAGGATCGATTCGCCGAGATAGATGTGCGTACCGGGTGTCCACGCGTGCAGTGCATGCGGAGACAGGAACACCGCCAGCCCGACCCCCGCGAACGCGAGGGCCAGGCGCCCCGCCGTCATCGGCTCGGAACCAGCATCCGTCGCACGCGCCCGATCATGCCGTTCCCCTGGCGAAACGATCGCAGGGAGGCGGCCACGTCGAGCGCGGTGTCCTCGACCTCCTCGTGCACCACCCCGTAGAGCGCATCGAGATCTTCCAGTCGCTCCTCGATCCGATCCATCCCGCGCACCAGCTTCCGTCGAACCCGGCGGCTCGTCTGGGCAAACGCCCCCGCTTCATGGCGCACCGTGACCAGCAACTCCTGCCCCTGTTCGGTCAGGTGGCGGACCGCCTTGATCGTGCTCTTCACATCCTCCCGCATCGGGCCGAGCATCGTGCCGACGTTCCTGACCTGCCCGCTGATCCGGCCGAGCGTAACCAGGATGCCGACGGCGATGACGATGAAGCAGAGCGCGACGATCGCGAGCGATATGGCCATGGTCGGGCCCACCCATCCGGGCGTCTCGGCGACCTGGAGCAAAGCGAGTGTGTACATGGACCGGTCTACCTCAAAGTAAGGGCCTCGGTAACTTACCTTGGCCAACGCTCCGTGCAACATGGTGAGCCCATCGCGCTTGACGCTCCCGCCGCGCCCGGCAAGGTTTGGCCATGCCTCTACGATTCCAGGTCCGCGGCGGCCGTACGCTGCGCGGCACCATCCGCCCAGCGGGCAACAAGAACGCCGCGCTTCCGATCCTGGCCGCCACCGTGCTCGCCGACGGTCCGGTGGACCTCGACAACATCCCCCACATTCGCGACGTCGACACCATGCTCGCGCTGCTCGCCGACCTCGGGGCGGATGTGAGCTGGACCGCCGCGAACTCGGTTCGGGTGGACACGCGCGCGGTACGGCCGAAACCGCTTGACCCCGCGTTGTGCGCCCGCATCCGTGCCTCGATTCTTCTGGCCGGGCCCATGCTCGCCCGCTTCGGCCAGGTCACGCTGCCGCCGCCGGGCGGTGACGTGATCGGCCGCCGCCGGGTGGACACCCACTTCCTCGCCCTCGAGCAGCTCGGCGCATCGGTCGAGATCGGCGAGCGCTTCGAGCTCAGGTCGAAGGACCTGAAGGGCGCCGACATCTTTCTCGACGAGCCCAGCGTCACCGGCACTGAGAACGCTCTGATGGCGGCGGTCGGCGCGAAAGGCCACACCGTCCTGCGCAACGCCGCCGCCGAGCCGCACGTGCAGGATCTCGCCCGCTGCCTCGTCGCCATGGGCGCGCAGATCGAGGGCATCGGCTCCAACATCTACGTCATCGAGGGCGGCCGCCCGCTCGGATCGGCCTCCTACAGCATCGGGCCCGACCACATCGAGATCGGCAGCTTCATCGGTCTCGCCGCGGTCACCAACGGCGACATCACGATCGACCCGGTGCGCCCGGACGACCTGCGCAGCACGCTGCTGGCGTTCGATCGCCTCGGGATCCGGCCCCGCGTCGTCGGAAACAGCCTCATCGTGGACCCGGATCAGGAGCGGCGGATTCGCCCCGATCTCGGAGGGCACGTGCCCAAGCTGGAAGACGGGCCCTGGCCCGCCTTCCCGGCAGACATCATGTCAACGACGATCGTCACGGCGACCCAGTGCGCAGGACTGCTCCTCGTCTTCGAGAAGATGTTCGAGTCACGCCTCTTCTTCGTGGACAAGCTCATCGGCATGGGTGCACGCATCGTCCTGTGCGATCCGCACCGGGCGGTCGTGGTGGGACCGTCGAACCTCCGCGCTGGCCGCGTGGAGTCGCCCGATATTCGCGCCGGCATGGCC
>JBBQFH010000071.1:0-6467 GCA_038321865.1 Gemmatimonadales bacterium | reverse complement strand
ACTCGTCCGGATACACCGTCAGGTCGATCTCGGGAGTGGCCATGCGCCACGTTACGGGAAACTCCGGTAACGCGGAAGGGCTGCGCCGCCGGATCGTACTGGCTGACGGGGCGGCCACGTGTAATTTTGGCTCAGCCTTTTTCCAAGGAGACGCAACCGATGCCCCCAGCCACCGACTACATCCGCCACGCCGCGCGCCTCGCGCGTAAAATCCAGATGGACGCCGCCACGGGCGGCACGCCACAGCCAGATACCGAGTTCTACAAGACGCTCGCAAAGGCGTTCGAGGAGATCGCGGCCGGGCTCGAAAGTGGTGCAAAACCACGGGATTAAGCGACATTATATTGCCACCTAGTCGACAGATACTTTGCAGTACGGTGTTTTTTCGGGCCAACGCGGCAGTTTCGTGACCAGATCTCCCCTGTTGCCGTGCACGCCGAACCCGGCGACCTTACTCACGTGACATCGCCAATCGCCTCGACCTCGAGCTCCCGAGCCGGCATCCGGCTGATCGAAACGCAGCCGGCCCTCGAAGAGCTGATGGCGGAACTCGCGCGCGAACCGCTGGTCGCAGTGGACACCGAGGCAGCAAGCTTTCACCGCTATCGCGATCGCGTCTACCTCCTCCAGCTCTCTTCGCGAACCACCACTGCGGTGGTCGATCCGCTGGCCGTCGCCAATCTGGCGTCGTTCGGCGCCGTGCTCGCCGACCCCGCCATCGAGATCGTTTTCCATGACGCCGACTACGACCTTCGGCTCATCGACCGCGAGTTCAGCTACGGCGCCACCAGGCTCTTCGATACCCGCATCGCCGCGCAGCTGCTCAACGAGCCGGGCGTCGGCCTGGCTGCACTCCTCGAGAAGTACCTCGGCGTCAAGCTCGACAAGCGCTTCCAGCGGGCCGACTGGTCGGCCCGCCCGCTCTCGCCGGGCATGCTCGAATATGCGGCCGCGGACACCCGGGACCTGGCGGAGCTTCGCGACATTCTTCGTACACAATTGATTGAGCGCGGCCGGCTCGCCTGGGCGGAAGAGGAGTTCGCGTTTCTCGAGCACGTGCGCTGGACGCCCGCGGAAGATGACGAGCCGGCGTGGCTCAGGATGAAGGGGGCAAAGGCGCTGAAGGGCCGCGGGCTGGCGGTGCTCCGCGAGGTGTTCCAGTGGCGGGATACCCTGGCCCAGAAGGCCGACAAGGCGTCGTTCCGGATCATCAACAACGAGCCGATGCTCGCGATCGCCAACAGCCCGCCCACCGACCTGGCCGCGCTCAAGGCAATTCCGGGCGTCGGGCACGATCTGGTCGAGCGGCGCGGCGCCGATCTGCTCGCCGCCGTCCGCCGCGGTCTGGAGGTGCCAGACCGCGATCTTCCACGGGTTGAGCGGGCAGCACGTCGCGCCCCCGATCCGGCATTCGACCTGAGACTCGAGCGGCTCAAGGCGGCCCGGAACGCGGAGGCTGCTCGGCTTGACCTGGCGCCGGGTGTGCTCTGTCCCAACGGGACGCTGGAAGCGATCGCGCGCGCGATTCCGGCAACCGGAGACGAACTCTCGCGAGTCGCCGGCCTTCGTCGCTGGCAGGCTCAGACGATTGGGGATGTACTGCTGAAGGCGGTCACGGCGCCGGCGCCGGCGCCGCAGTAGGGCGGTTCAGTAGCCGAGGAAGGCCTTCACGCGGGGATCCATCCGCTCGGGAGTCCAGAACGGCTCCCAGACCAGCTCCACATCTACCGTCTGAATCCCCTCCAGATCCTGCACCACATCCTTCACATTCTGAATGATCTCCGCACCCGACGGGCATCCCGGCGAGGTGAGTGTCATCCGGACGAGCGCGTCGCCGGTCTCGTTCAGCTCGACATCGTACACCAGCCCGATATCGATGATGTTGAGATTGAGCTCCGGATCCTTGACGGCGCGAATCGCCTTGCGGACGGATTCAGGTGTCTGAACGGCGGGTTGTGGGGCGGACATGTCGAGCTCGACTGACAGGGTTCTGAACGGCTCACCCCTCAAGCTAACATGAAGCCACGATTGCGGTGCAGCGCTCGGGGGCGATCCGCGCGACCGCGTCCGACAGACGGGACCGCACCCCGCGCAGCTCGGCGATCGAATGGGAGCGGCGCGGATCGAAACTCCGGTTGGTGAGGAAGATCAGATACAGGTCGCGCGACGGATCGATCCAGATCTGTGTGCCGGTCCATCCCGTGTGCCCGTACGCGGCGGGGCTCAGCAGGTCGCCGAACGCGGTGGCCCCTTCGGCCGACGTGTCCGGTGAATCCCAGCCGAGCAGCCGGGTGCCGCTGTTGGTACCGGGCGAGAGGAAGCGGCGCATTGTCTCCTCGCGCACCCACTCGCCGGCCGGCGCGCTGCCGAGCCTGAGCCAGGCCTGGGCAAACAGCGCGAGGTCGCGCCCGGTGGAGAAGAGCCCGGCGTGGCCGGCCGCGCCACCGAAGACGATGGCGTTCTGATCGTTCGGAATGCCGGCGATCGGCTGATGCTTGTACGAGCTGCTCGGCGCGATTCGCGTGAGCAGGGTGGGCGACGGCCGGTAGAACGTCTGCTGCATCCGGAGCGGCTCGGTGACCTGGTGCGCGACCACGGAATCGAGCGGCTCCCCCGCTACGCGCTCGAGCACGAGGCCGAGCAGGATCGCGTTGAGGTCGCTGTACTCGGCCGACTGGCCAGGAGGGCGACGCAGTGGATCGGCGAGGAGCTGGCTTTCCGCTTCCTGACGTGACGCTGTCGCCCGGAAAAACGGAATGTATGGCCGGAGACCGCTCGTGTGGTTGAGGAGCATGCGAACCGTGACCTGGTCCTTTTCGGCGCCGGAGAACGCCGGGACGTAGCGTGAAACCGGCGCGTCGAGATCCAGCATGCCCTGGTCCACCAGCCGGATTGCCGCGCCCATCGTGCCCACCACCTTGGACACCGACGCGAGATCCCAGAGCGTGCTCTTTGGACTGGGTACGGCCGACTTCCGGCTCCAGGTGAAGTGTCCGTAGCCTTTCTGATACAGGATACGGGCGTGCTGGCCTATGACGACGACCGCGCCGGGGTAGAGCCCGCGCCGGATGCCGGCTTCGATTGCAAGGTCGACCGCCGGAAACCTCCGCGATCTCGCAGCCGCCGCCTGCTTCTTCGCTGGAGCCTTTGCGGGCGCCTTTGTGGCCAGCTTCCGCGCGGGGGTCTGCGCGGGTACGGGCGTGGCATTCGCGGCCAGCACCAGCACCAGCAAGGAGGGAATCAGGCGTTGGAGTATGGTCACGGCCTCACGCTGTCGCGGATCGATCCGGCCGGAAGCTGGTAGAGCAGAACCGCAGTGCGACGGTCCCGCTCGGAGAGCGCACCGGTGCGAGTGGCCGGAAACATCACGTCGTTGGAATCGGCGGAGTGCGGGAGCCCGATTGCGTGCCCGGCTTCATGAATGGCGACCGAGAGGAGCGCCCGGTCCGGCAGCGGAAAGCCGCTGCTGGTTCGGACGGCCAGTGCGATGGTCGCGCGGCGCACGTGCCCGAGCTGGTCCCAGGTGAGATCGGTCTGGCCGGCGCGGTCGAAGTCGAAGCGATCGATCCAGCGCACGGTGATGTCCGCGGTCGCGGTGTCCGGCACGATCCGGAAGCGGAGCGGCACACCGCTGTTTTCCCAGACGGCAAAGGCTTCCCGCACCTGCTCCGACAACCGCGGCCGATAGCCGGCGGTGCCGCCTTCGACGATCGCGACGGTGAGGGCATGCTCGGGGCGATCGGGCCAGCGCCGGATCAGTGAATCGGTGGTGACGATGAGCGAATCGAGGTACGTGACCGAGCCGTCGCGGCCGAGCTGCCGGCGAACGGCAAGCCGGGCGAGACGGTCGGCGGCGGCCGACGTGGCGGCTCCGCTCGTCGCGGTGGGCGCGTGATCCGGACGGATGCCGGTCGCGCCACCAGCGGACGAGCGGAGCTCGGTGGTGTCGAGTACGGCCGCGGCATCGGCGTTCGCGTCCCGGCGCATCGCGCGAAGTGCGCGGTCGCCCACGATGAACAGAAACAGCGCAATCGTGATGATGGGGAGAATCGGGCGTTTCATACGGTCTCTCGAATATGGTTGCGCGGCATCCCCGAACGCCAGCGCCGCTGGCGTCTCGCCGTCGAGCGGTCTAACATTTCGCCACCAGAGCCGGCGCCGGCGCCCCGAACGAAGGAGGAAGCAGACTGAACGTCATGGGTCCGATCGCGCGCGTACTGGTGCGCTGGCGCTGGGTGGTGGTCGTCGTGTGGGCCGTCATCGGGGCGGTCGCTGCCGTACGCGCGCCACACACGCCGGAGGTTTTGAACATTCGGGGCGGCAGCAACCGTCCCAATGAGTCGTCGGCTGCGGCGGCCATGCTGGCGTCCCGCTTCAGCCAGCCGGTCAGCGAATTCTTCGCGATAACGCTGGAAGGCCCCACTCCGTTCGATTCCGGCCCCGCGCGGGCCGTCCTGGATACCCTGATTGCCCGGATTCAGCACCAGCCGTACGTCCGGGGCGTCGCGTCCTTCCCGTCCACTGGGCAATCGGTTTTCATCAGTCGCGATCATCGTGCCACGTTTCTGGTGGTCTCACTCAACGTGACCACCGGGGACAGTGCCGGCAAGCTGGTCGTCCCGGTCCGCGCGCTGACTCGCAAGACCCTTGACCACGTTGCAGACGGCCACGCCTATCGCGTCCTCGTGACCGGCCGCTCCCCTCTCGATCTGGACGTACGTACGGTCAGCGCGGAGGACAGCCGGCGGAGCGAGGCGCGGCTGCTGCCGCTCACGATGGTGATTCTCGTGCTCGCGTTTGGCGCGCTGGTGGCGGCGGTGCTGCCGCTCGTCGTGGGCTTTCTCGCGATCGCCGTGTCACTCACGATCGTCGGTGTGCTCGCCCGGTATACGCCGATGTCGATCTTCGTGCTGAACATGACGACGATGATCGGACTTGGCGTCGGCATAGACTATTCGCTTCTCATCGTCACCAGGTTTCGCGAGGAGCTCCGGCGGGGCGTCGGGCGGCGCGAGGCGGCGGTCAATACGATGGTCACGGCCGGCAGCGCGGTGGTCACATCCGGCCTCACCGTAGTCGTCGGGTTTGCCGCGCTCCTCTTCACGCCGCTCGTCGAAACGCGAAGCGTGGGACTCGGCGGGCTGATTGTGGTCGCGGTGGCGGTGCTGCTTTCGGTGACGCTCCTTCCCGCGCTGCTCGCACTGCTCGGGCGTCAGATCGACGCGCCGCGCGCGCTGGCCCGGAAACTCACCTGGTATCACTCGCCGCAAACCTGGGAGAAGTGGGCCCGCACGTTGAGCCGCCATCCGCGCCGCGCGCTTGCCTTGGGCGGCTTTACGATCGCGCTCCTCACCGCCCCGCTCTTCTGGATCCGGATCGGACTGCCGGCGCGGAACTGGTGGCCGTCCGAGACGGAGGCGGGACAGGGACTCGAGACGCTCACGCGAATCGGCGCGGCGGGCTACATCAATCCGGTGCGGGTGATGGTGGAGATGCCGGACGGCCAGACCGCGGTCGCCGCCACATCGCTCCGCGGCTTGCGGGCGCTCTCCGATTCGCTGGCGGCAGATCCCAGGGTGCACGAAGTCCGCAGCATAGTGAACCTGGCACCCGGCACGTCGATCCTCGGCTATTCGATGCTGTACAGCGATCTCCCCGCGGCGCGCGAGCAGTATGGCGCGTTCATCGACGGGTACCTGAGCAGCGACCAGCGCGTGGCACTCCTCGATGTCGTGCTGGCCGACACCACGTCGCTCACGACGTCAATGGAGATGGTGGCGCGGGTGCGCGAGCTCGGGGCTGCGCACCTCAAACACCTGACCACCGCACGGGTGCTGGTCGGAGGTTACGCGGCCTCGAGCGTCGACTTCCAGAAGGATTTGTTGCGGCGGTTTCCGCTGTTGGTTGTCCTGATCCTCGCCGCCACGGGCGTGATGCTGGCGATCGCATTCCGATCGGTGCTGGTGCCGCTCAAGGCGATCATCATGAACAGCCTGTCGGTGAGCGCCACGTTCGGGCTGATCGTGCTCGTGTTCCAGTACGGAATCGGGGCGCGCGTGTTCGGGCTCGCCGGTCCGACCTCCGCGATCTTCGTCGTGGTGCCGGTGCTCGTGTTTGCCGTGGTGTTCGGGCTGAGTATGGATTACGAGGTGTTCCTGCTGAGCCGGATCAAGGAGGCGTACGACCGGACGGGGCGGAACGACGAAGCGACGATGGAGGGCGTGAGCGCGACGGCCTCGGTGATCACATCGGCGGCGCTGATCATGATCATGGTGTTCGGCGTGTTCGCGTTTGCGCGAGTGCTGGTGATGCAGTTCCTGGGCTTCGGGCTCGCGGTCGCGGTGCTGCTCGACGCGACCGTGATCCGCATGGTGCTGGTGCCCGCGTTCATGCAGCTCGCCGGGCAGTGGAACTGGTGGCCCGGCGTGCCGATCCGGAAGCGATCAGTTGAAGAAGAACGTCCTGCC
>JBBQFH010000070.1:0-6763 GCA_038321865.1 Gemmatimonadales bacterium | reverse complement strand
CGGCGAGCGCTTCAAAACTCTCCGAAAGGACGACGTGGACTGCTTCGACATTCGAATACGGCAGGACGAGATGGAAGAGGAGGTGCGCGAAAGGAATGCCGCTCAGCGTCACGCCGAGATCGGTCATGTGCGTGAAGTCGGACTGCGCGACGATGCCGGGCTCGTGGACCTGCGCGAAGAAGACTTCCCGTTCAGGGCCGGATTGGGCCCGCCAGGCGGCGATCTGCCGCTGCAACGTGCGGATCTGCGTGGGGCGATAGTGACCGGGGCGACGCTCACAGGCCAGCGCGAAGAGCGTAGTCCCTTGGAGCGCCGGATCGCGGCTCAGTTCCGCTGCGATCCACGGCCAATCCTCGGCGAAGGGATCGGGCCGGGTGCGGTAGGCGCGGGGTTGTTTGAGTTGGCTGGGCAACTTGCCGAGCCGCTCGTAGGTCCGCACCGTGCGGACACTCATCCCCGCCCGTGCGGCGGCTTGTTCCTGGGTCTTTCCTTTGGCGCGTTCGCGAATCATGATACGGACCTCCCCGTCGCTCTTCATGACGCCCTCCTTCTCGGACGTCATGGTAGGGGCAGGATGCCGAGCGGAGCGCGAAACGGCACGTCTAATCCGCGCTACCGGCAGTTCTTATTGTCGTTCATCACTTCGCGGACACTACCTAGTGCTCTTAGCATGAAAACATACTTTGCTGACCCATATTCTTCTTGGCAACGGGGTACGAATGAAAATACTAATGGATTGTTACGTCGTTATCTTCCCAAGAAAACATCGTTTCAAAACCTGAGCCAGGAAGAGTTAGACGATATTGTTTCAGAGATTAACAACCGACCAAGAAAGGTGTTACACTACAAAAAACCAGTTGAAGTGCTAGGTGGTGCTTTTCAACTTAGAATGTAGGGCGCCGCGTGTAGAGAGAGCGAGGAGTACGGCGACCACGCCGAGGGCAATCAACGTCGCGCGTAGACGGGGAGATCGCTGGTGGTTCATACGCCGGGAAGTTTAGCAAATCGACCCGGTCTGACGTGGAGTTGCACCGTCTTGGTGATTACTCCGACTTGATCGTGACACGCCGCTTCGTCGCGGGCCCGGTCGCCACCGGCCGAAGGGCCGTAAGTGCGGCCTCGATCACGGGCCGCACCTCGAAGCACTCCATGAGATACCGCTCCTCGACCCGGTCGAGCGCCTCCGCATCTACGATCGGAGCGGCCAGGTCCGGCGTGCGCAGCCGCGCCACGGGTGCGGTGAATCGTCGCACGAGCGGGTGCTTCGGCGGTGGCCGCTTGACGAACATCTGGCGCGGTTTGAGGCGTTGGATCGCCGCCGTCCACGCCTCCCACTGCTCGGGCAGTGATGTGTAGAGCGGATGGATCGCCCGCTCCCCGCCCGCGTGCTTGATCTCCTTGGGATTGATCGTGCCGATCCGCTGCGCCATCGCCGCCGCATCTTCCCGACCCAACCGAAAGACGATCGTCGTGCCGACCCCCGCGAGGGCGCCCTGCATCCGCTCGGTGAGTTGTGATCCCGACTGATTCGCCAGGACGAGGCCGAGCCCGAACTTCCGGGATTGCTCGAGGATATGCTGCAAAGCCGTCCCGCTTTGCACACTGAGATCGGCGAACTCGTCGAGAATCAAGGTGTGGTTCCGTCCCCGATTGGCGGCGGCGGTATCAGCGCGTTGGATCGCGCCCTGCTCGGCGAAGACCGTGAGGAGGCAGCCCATGAGGCGACGCGCGTCCGGATCGGGCAGGGCGAGATTGACGATGAGGGATTGGCCCCGGTCCATCCGCCCCCGAAACGAGCCGAGCCGGTTCTCCGTCTGGCCGAGACTGTAGCGAAGCGCCGGGCTGAAGGAGAGGAGGAATGCACGCCGCAGCGTCGATTCCAGGTACTGCGCCTGCTCCCGGCTCCCCCATTTCTCCAGCCGGGCGAAGAAGCCGCGCACCGTCGGGTCGGTCACGTTCTTGAGGAGTTCGCCGCGCCACGCCGCGTCGGTCAGCAGGTCGTGCAGAAAGATGATCGGCAGTCTGTCGTGGCGCAGGACGCTCACCCCGGACAGGACCGCGGTCTCGAAGGCCGGCGCGACCCCGTTGTCCAATGCCGGCCACGCCCGCCTGAATGCCTCCAGGACGAGCCGCGCGGTCGTCGGGGTATCGAAGGGCTGCTCCAGGATATTGAGGGGCGTGTAGCGGCCCCTACGGGCTGCGGCGGGTAGGTCTAGATACGTGATCCGCTCATACGCCTGCGGGTCGGCGTAGATGCCACGGGCGACGAGGTGTGCCATGACGAGCCGGGCCGCATCGCCGTGCGGATCGATCAAGGTAACTCCTTCGCCCCGCTCGATCAGAGAGATGCAGAGCGAGGCCAGGAGGCGGCTCTTGCCGCTATTGGTCGCCCCGGTGATGTGGACATGGTTCGTCAGCGCCGCCACGGGAAGACGAACCGGGATGCGAAGAAGCGGCGGTCCGAACGAGCCCAAGGGTAGCTGATGAGCGGATTCTCGAAAAAACATAGGCCTGATAGATATAGGGAAATGTGTCGGTGTATTCATCGTCGTTTGCGAGCAGTCGCTACCGTTCGTTGACCTCGATCAGCGGCGTCAAGGCATCCTGTCCCGGGACTGCCCAGCGAGGCGTGCGAAAAAACGATACCGCGTCGGCCGGATCGCGCGGCATAGCACCGAAGCGCCAGAGATCGGCGTTTGCAAGGGCACCCTGCTCGACAATCTCTTGCTCGGTCCACGAAAGTAGCTGCGCGGTGCGCTCCCCGGTCTGCGAGACCACGACGATCGTCAAGCTGTCGACACCAAACGCCGCGCGATAGGGCCCCGCCTCATAGGCGAGGAGCGCCCGGACTTTCCGCCGCCAGGCAACCTGCCACTCCGTGCCGTTATCGACTTCGTAGGCCAAGCAGGCCTGCTCGACCCCGCCCTGCTGGGCGATGCGCAGGTCCACCCACGCATCGACCGCGACACCCTGCTTCCCCCCGCCCGGCAACGCGACCGCGATCGGCCGGCCTTTCAGCTGCCGCTCCCCCAGCATCCGGGCGACCGCGAAGCGCGCGTCGCCGCGGAGGAGGAGTTCGTGCAGGATGAGCACGTCCACGACGGCGACGCTGTGGCGCAGGAGCGGTGAGGAGCGCGAGCGTTCCTCCGATTGGCGCAGTCGTCGCGGGACATCGATACCCTGCGTCACGAGGTGTGCCCGGCCCCGACGATCCAGACTGTAGACCAGCGGTCCGGAGCCGGAGGGCACCGGCCTCCCCAGTGGCACACGCAGCACGTAGCCGCGGTCGGCGAGGTCCTTGTATTTCGCCTGCACGTAGGTCAAAGACCCCGGGCCGAACAGGAGCCGCCGCGTCTGCTCGGCCGTCAGATGCTCGTAGCGCCCGAGCGCAAGGAGTAGGCGCTCATGGCTCGACAGGAGGCGGAAATGCCCTCCCGCTGGGTCGGCTGATCGCTTGGACATGGGACCTCCATTATACCCCCCGCCACGCCTGGCGGGTCAATCCGGACAAACCGGTGCGAAAAATATACGAAAGGGTCAATCCCGCTATGGGACGTCCGGGGACGGGGTTATCCAGGTCCGGCGGCGGGTCGAATGCGTCTGCGGGGATGGGTCGCCGATCGCGGGTTCCGGGGGAACGGGCGGCGGCGATAGCGTGGGGGCGGCGCACTCTTGCCCTTCCAGCCCTTCCCCGATTCGTTCCCGGATCTCCCGCTCCACCTCCCAGCGGGGGCGGCAGTAGCGCTGTCGCGAGCGCGCCTGGATGCGGCTGCGCATCGACCGGGTGTATTCGGGCGGCGGGGCGGCCACGAGGGGCACTTCGACCGTCGCCTCCCGCCCCGAGAGTTTGCACACCGCCCGCCCCGTCCCCAGGAGGCCTTTGAGGTTAACGAGCCGGTTGGCGACCTCGGCGCGGGTGGGGCGGCCCTCCCATTCGTCCTCGGGCAGCGGCGGCCCGAGGCGGAGCTCGGAGGCAAGGATCGCCGCGTCCTTCGCCGTCGTCTGGAAGGCGACGAGGTTGCCGACTCCGAGGAGCCCCTCGCGCACGTCCGCGTCCTCGATATTACCCAGGCGCTGGGTCGCCAAGATGCAGCCGACGCCGTACTTCCTGACGTTCATGATCAGCTTCACAAGGTCCGGGCTGGCGACGTGCTGGAACTCGTCGGCGTAGATGAAGTGGGGCGGCGCGCCCCGCGCGCGTCCCATCGCCGCCTGGAAGAGAAGCTGCACCAGGAGCGTGCCGACGAGGCGCACCGTCTCCTCGTCCATGTCGCCGATCGGCAACTTGATGAGCACGATCTTGTTTCCTTCGATCCAGCCGGGGATGTCCAGGGTCGTTTTCGTCTGGCCGACAATGTTCGTGAGGCTGCTCTTGGAGAGGAAGAGGTTGAGGCGTCGGCTCAGGGAGCCGATCTCCATCTCGCTGACCGCGCCCGTCTTCGGGCTCACCTTGCTCGCCCACGCGGCGCGGGCGCTCAAGTTGCGGACGTGGGGCAGGAACCGGGCGCGGAAGCGCGCGTCGTGCAGGAGGTCGGGGATGTCCGCCATCGTACCGAAGCCGGCGTCCAGGAAAGTATTCGCGATCGTCGTCAGCCAGTCCTGCATGAGGATGCCCCAGGTTGCGCCCCACGCCTTCTGGAAGGCGGCGACGATCTGCCCGACGCGGAGGTCCTGCTGGGCGGCGGTGTGGATCCCCTGCCGGGAGAAGAAATTCAAGCCAACCGGCCACTCGGTATCCCCGAGATCGATGAGGATTGTGTCCTCCTCCCGGTGCGGCGCGACCTCCTCCATGTCGGCGAGCGTGTCCTCCAGCAGGGGGCCGTGGATGTCGAGCACGGTCACTCCCCGGCCGGCTAGGATGTCCTGACGGATCAGGTGCAGCAGATAATTCGACTTCCCCTGTCCCGTCTTGCCGAGGACCAGCATGTGCTCCAGTCGGTCGTGCAACGAAAGAAGCACCTCCTCGCCCGTCGTCACGTCGTAGCCGATGAGCACCTCCTGCCGGGGCGGGGCGGGAGGAAGCTTCGGCACGGTCTTCGGCGAGGGGAGGGTGTAGAACGGCGGGATCGTGCGGAGCCGCTTGGCGTAGGCCTCGCTGCGTGCCATATCTTCCTCCCTTTCAGTCGCGGTGCCGCGTGTAGGCGCCGCCCATGAGGATGTCCAGGAGGCCGGCGGGGCGCTCCCGCCGTTCCCGTTCGCGCCGATCCTGCTCCTCCTGCCGCCGCCGCTGCATCGCATCCCGGCCGGTCGGGGCGCGGCTCGCGACCTCGCCGATCGTCTCCGCCGTGATCACCGTCGTCTGCTGGATCGTCGCGCCGACGCCGTTGACGATCGCCGAGGCGAACTGCGCCACGATCTGCCGGCCGTTCTCCGACAGGCCGTCATCGCCGATGAGGTGCTCCACCTCCCGCACGCCCTCCGAGAGGTGCCGCACCGCGCTCACCATCAGCCCGCGGTTGAGCCGGTTACCCAAATCCTGCTTCCACGCCAAGGCCGACTCGACCACCGCGTGCTCGTGCGTCTCCTCGACGATGCCGACCTGCAGGGCCGAGGTATCGACGGCCGCCGGGGAGTGGAACGGCTGCTGCGGCGAGACAATCTCGCCCATGACGGGCACGAGCCCGTGCTTTTTCTCCTGAGTCGCCATCGGTCATGCCCCTCCCTGTTCCTGCATCTGCTCCTGGACGAAGCGGTCCAGGCTCACCTTCAAGTCCTCGTGCGGCGCGCGCACCAGATGCGCCACCTCCTCGTTCGCCAGCTCGTGGATGCGCTTGAGGCGGGCGTACGCCGCGGCCACCTCCGCCGTGAACTCGGCCTTCAGTTCGGGCGGCATGAACTGGCCCTGCCGCTCGATCATCGCGTGGATCGCGGCGATCCTGGCGGTGAGCTGGGCGTAATCGCTGAAGAGCGCCACGACCCGCTCCCCCGCCCGGTGCGCCCGCTGCAGGGCGCTAGGCGGGGATGGCAGCACCTCCTCCCCTCGCGGCCACAGCAGGTAGAGGCAGACGCCGACAATGGCGAGCGCGCCGAAGATGAACGCGAGATCGAGGTCGGAGAGTACGATACCGTTCTGTTGCATAGTGTTTCCCCTTCTATTGCACGACGCCGCCGAGGCATTCGCGCTGATAGCCGTCGTGCAGGAGCACGGCCTCCCGCGTCCTGCCCTGCTTCCACAGCTCGACGACGCGCTCCGCGCCCCGCGTCCAGTCGTCCTCATGCGGATCGGTGCGCACGATGCTCGCGTAGGCGAGCGCCCCCCAGGCGAAGGCCTGGGCCTCCTCTTCGAGGCAGGCCACCGGCCCGGAGGGCGTGGTGTGCGAGGCGTGGAAGACCTCGTGCGCGATGACGTACCCCTGCACATCGATTGGCTCGCTGAGGACGAGGTCGTTGATGACGATCTCCCCGCCGCCCCAGGAACCGCGGAACTCGCCGCCGGTGTTCGGGTCCAGGTGGGCGACCCGCAGCGTCACCCCGCGTTTCGCCGCCTGTCGGGCGATCGACCGCCACTGCGCCGCGACGGTGTAGCTCGCGAAGAGTGGCAGTTCCAGGCGCGGGTCCTTGGCGAGCTTCGACCAGTCCGCCAGGCCGGTGTACTGCGCGCCGTTGATCGCCTTCGTAATCTCCGTCGCCGTCCCGGAAGCGGGCATCGCCGTCGGTGCGATGTCGCACGCAGTGAGCGCGGCGATCAGGAGCAACAACGCCATCCGTGTCCATGTCGGGCTGCGTTTGAGTACCATCCAGCCCTCTCCTTCAGAGCGTGCCC
>JBBQFH010000069.1:0-7203 GCA_038321865.1 Gemmatimonadales bacterium | reverse complement strand
CGACGATCGCCGTCTTGCCGACGCCCGGCTCTCCGATGAGGACGGGATTGTTTTTCTTGCGGCGCGCCAGAATCTCCATGACGCGCTCGATCTCCTTCGCACGGCCGATCGTCGGGTCCAGCTGGCCTTCGGCGGCCAGCTGCGTGAGATCGCGGCAGAAGTGATCCAGCGCCGGCGTCTTGCTTTTCTTTTCGCTCTTGGGCTGCGGCGCCTGCTGTGGGGCGCCGCTGGCGGTCGGCTGCGGCATGTCGCTGCCGAGCAGCCGGAGCGTTTCCGCCCGCGCCTGCTCCAGGTTGACGCCCGCGTCCGTCAACACCTGCGCCGCGATGCCCTTCTCCTCGCGCAACAGCCCGAGCAGGAGATGCTCGGTGCCGACGTACGAGTGATTGAGCTCCCGGGCCTCGGTCATGGCGAGTTCCAGCACCTTCTTGGCGCGGGAGGTGTAGGGCAGATCGGGTCCGGCGGCCGCGGCCGCTTTACCCTTCTTGACCGTCTCCTCGATCTTCTGCTGAATGTCCTCGAGATCGACATTCAGATTGGTGAGCACCGCCGCCGCGACGCCCTCGCCCTCGCGGATGAGGCCGAGGAGAATGTGCTCGGTGCCCACATATTCGTGATGCAGACGGGCCGCCTCTTCACGGGCCATCTGAAGAACTTTCCGAACGCGGTCGGTAAAATTGTAGCCGTTCATCGTGTCGTTCCTGCCTTGCATGTCCAGCGGCCGCGGGTCATCCGCGCCGCCCCACTTCGTCCTCGAGAACGCGTCGCACCAGCTGCGCCCGGTGGAGCGGGATGCCGGGATCGTCGAGGGTCAGACCCTCAGCGGCCGCCAGGTGCGCCGGCTGGGCATCGATCAGCAGCCGGTTCAGCGTGTACATGGAGACGCCCGGGATCACCCCAAGCCCCACGCCGAGCCGTACCCCGCTCAGCAGATTCATCGCCTCTTCGAACGACAACGCCCGGGCATACCGCAGGAGACCGTAGGCGCGCCAGGCCTTGTCCTCGATGATCGCGGGTGCGTTGTGCAGCAGCACCTGCCGGGCCTGCTCCTCGTACTCCATCACCTGCCGGACCACCTTTCCAAGGTGATCCAGCAGCCCGGTTTCGGTCTGGCCAAGCGTTGTTTGGTTGGACAGCTGGAAAAAGTTGCCGACGACCTCGCTGCCCTCGCCATACAGCCCTCGAAACGTCAGGCCAACCTGGGAGAGCCCCTGGAGCACCTTGGAGATTTCCTTGGTGAGCACGAGCCCGGGTAGGTGAATCAGAACGGACGCGCGCAGGCCCGTTCCGACGTTGGTTGGGCAGGAGGTAAGATAACCGAACTCGGAGTGGAATGCGAAGGCAAGTCGTTGCCCCAGTTCGGCGTCCACCCTGTCCAGTTCGGCATACGCGGCCTCGAGCGCGAACCCCGAATGCAGCGCCTGCAGCCGCAGGTGATCCTCCTCGTTCAGCAGCACACCGACCCGGTCCTGCACCAGTAGCGCGGCCCCGGTCCGGACCCGACCCTCGGCCCCGAGCCCCGCCAGCTCGCGGCTGGCCAGATGTCGTTCATGGAGCAGTTGCCGGTCGATGCCGTCGAGACGATCCAGGCGAAAACGGACCGCCCGACGGAGCAGCACGGTGTCCCGAGCGGCGGCGTCCACGTCCGCCAGAATCGCTTCGCGTTCGGACTCGCTATTTCGCCCGGCGAAGGCCCGCCCGGCCAGATTCCGGGCCAGCCTGATGCGAGTGGACAGCACCAGATGGCTCGACGGACCGCTGGCATCGAGCCAGCCGACGCCCCCATCCGACAGCAGACTCAGATCGATCATTCGGTCACCCGAAGGCGGTCGCGCAATTCGGCGGCCAGCTCGAAGTTCTCCGTTTCCACGGCGAGACGGAGCTGGGCCCGAAGGTCATCGTGCCGGCGCTCATCCGTTGCCGGCTCGACCCCGGGCATGGCATAGCGTTCGCCGACGTGATGCGTCGACCCGTGCAGCCGTCGCAGCAGGTCGCGCACCTGCGCATCGAAGACCCGGTAGCAGTCGGCGCAGCCCAGCCGGCCGGTATCCCGAAAATCCTGCAGTGTCGCCCCGCAGGTGCCGCACGCTTCATGAGCTGCGGCGTCCGGCACACCGGTCTGTCCGGCGCCCATCGCGGCCAGGAAGTCGCCGAGCGGGGTCTTCGCCGGCAGGCCCGCCCCCTCCACCCCCTTCTCGGCGGCACAGCGCTCACAGAGGTGCAGCGTCGTCACCTGTTCGTTCACGATCTGCGTCAGGTGAATGACCGCCTCACGCTCGTGGCACTGTTCGCATGACATCAGGGCATCGCCTCCACGCCCGCGTGCGGCGCGAGCTGCCCGTGTTCCATCGCAAGGATTCGGTCGGCCCGGCCGGCCAGCGACCGGTTGTGCGTCACGACGACCAGGCCGGTCTGAAAATCCCGCGCCAGGGTCGCGAACAGCTCGTGCAGCTGCTCGCTATTGTGATAGTCTAGATTGCCCGAGGGCTCGTCGGCGAGCAGCACCAGGGGATTGGCGACCAGCGCCCGCGCCACTGCGACGCGCTGCTGCTCCCCGCCGGAGAGCTGCGCCGGGCGATGGGTCCGGCGCGGCCGCAGCCCGACGGAATCGAGCAGCGCTTCCGCCCTCGACCGCGCGCGTCCTGGGTCCTGCCCGGCAATCAGCAGCGGCATCATCACATTCTCGAGCGCACTGAACTCACGCAGCAGGTGATGAAACTGGAAAACAAATCCGAGCTTGGTGTTCCGGATCGCCGCCAGCGCCTCGGGGCGCTGGTCCGCGTAGTCCTGCCCGTCGAGCCGCACCGAGCCACTCGTCGGCGCGTCGAGCGCGCCGAGCAGCTGCAGCAGCGTGCTCTTGCCCGCCCCGCTGGCGCCGACGATCGCGATGAATTCACCGCGTCCGACGCTCAGATCGACGCCGGACAGCACCTCGATCGGCTCCCCGTCCCCGCCCTGATACACTTTCCGCAGTGCCGACGCCTCGAGAACCGGGGTCATTCGTGGCGGATCGCGTCGACCGGCGAGAGCCGGGCGGCCGTGCGTGAGGGGTGCACGGTGGCGAGTACGGCGATGGTAAAGCTGGCCAGGACCACGATCAGCACATCGCGGAGCTCCACATGGATCGGCAGGTGGTCGATGAAGTAGACCGACGGGTCGATTCGCACCCACCCGGACTTGTCCACGATGAAGGACACGACGAGACCGAGCACGAGCCCGATCGCGGTGCCGACCAGCCCGATGATGCCGCCCTGGATCAGGAAGATGCGCCCAACCGCCGGCGCGGTGAGGCCCATGGCGCGCAGGATGCCGATCTCGCGGGTCTTGTCGGCCACCACCATCGTCAGGGTCCCGATGATGTTGAACGCGGCGACGACCATGATGAAGAAGATGATGAGCCCCATGGCGAGCTTTTCGAGCTTGAGCGCACTGAACAGGCTCTGGTTCTGCGTCTGCCAGTCCAGCGCCCGATAGGGATACCGGAGTCGTTGCTCCAGCCGGGCGCCGATTTCGGGCGCGCGTTCGGGATCGGTGACCCGAACGCCGATGCCGGAGACCGCCTCACCCAGCCCGTTGAACAGCTGCGCCGTCTTGATCGGCATGACGACGAACTGGTTGTCATACTGGTACATCCCGGTATCGAACAGCCCCGTCACCTCGAAATGCCAGTAGCGCGGCATCGCCATGCCCAGTGCCGCATTCATCTTGGCGGCCGTCGGCGGAATCAGCGTGATGACGTCACCGGGATAGGCAGAGATCCGCCCGGCGAGGCGCGCACCAAGCAGGATGGCACCATCCACGTCCTTCCGCTTGGTGGAAAACGTGAGGTCACCCTGAGTGATCGCCTGCGGCAGGGACGTCACCGATCGGCGCCCCGTATCCGGATCGAAACCCAGGACGTTGATCGCCTCGGCGTAGTCGGCGCCCTTGGTGATGATGGACTGGGTAATGACCTCGGGGGCGGCCGCGAGCACCTCAGGGTCCTTCATGATGATCCGGATCGCGCCCTGCCAGTCATCCACCCGCAGGCCGGCACCGTACGTAAGGATGCGCAGGTGAGGGTTCGCCACCAGAATCCGCTCGCGCAGATCGTTCCGCAGCCCGTTCATGACGCCGAGCACGACGATGAGCGCCGTCACCCCAACGGCCACGCCGCCGATGGAGATCACGGTGTTCAGGGATGCCGCCCGGCTACGCCGGCGGCTCCGGAGATAGCGCGCGGCGATGCTCCACTCGAGCCGGCTGGCCAGGCGCAGCGAGCTCACGTCTCCGGCCTCATGGCCGGAAACAGGATTACGTCGCGGATGGACGGCTGTCCGCTGAGCAGCATCAGCAGCCGGTCAATGCCGATCCCGATCCCGCCGGCGGGCGGCATCCCGTATTCCAGCGCGCGAATGAAGTCGGCATCGTATTGCTGCGCCTCGTCGTTGCCGGCGGCGCGCTGTGCCGCCTGATCCTCGAACCGCGCCCGCTGCTCGTCGGGGTCGTTCAGCTCGCTGAACGCGTTGGCGATCTCGCGCCCTTCCACGAAGAGCTCGAACCGCTCCGTCAGCCGTGGATCGCCGCGGTGCGCCTTCGCCAGCGGGGAAAGCGCCCGCGGATAGTCGAGCACGAACGTCGGCTGGAGCAGACGGGGCTCGAGAAAGGCCTTGAAGATCTCATCGAGCAGCTTCCCGCCGCCCAGCGCGGCCGCCTCCTCTGCAGCGACGCCCGACCGGCGCAGGGCTGCACGGAGATCGTCCTCGCTCGCCGTCAGCACATCGGGCCCGCCATGCCGGACGATGCCGTCCACGAATCCGATCCGCGCGAACGGTGTGCCGAAGTCGAGGATTACCTCATTGCGCTCGAGCGTCGCTGCGCCGGCGATCTCGCGCACGAGCCCCCCGATCAGCTCTTCGGTCATGCCGGCGATCACGTGGTAGTCGGCATAGGCCATGTACCACTCGAGCATCGTGAATTCCGGATTGTGCGTCCGGTCCATCCCCTCGTTGCGGAAGTCTTGGCCGATCTCGTAGACCCGTTCAAGGCCGCCGACGAGCAGGCGCTTGAGATACAGCTCGTCGGCGATGCGGAGAAACAGTGGCGTGTCGAGCGCATGATGATGGGTGGTGAACGGCCGCGCCGCCGCGCCGCCGTAGAGCGGCTGGAGGACCGGCGTCTCGACCTCGAGGAAATCCCGCGCGTCCAGGAAGCGCCGGATGTAGGAAATCACCCGTGCGCGCAACCGAAAGATCTCGCGGACCTCGGGGTGGACCGCGAGGTCCGCGTAGCGCTGGCGGAACCTGATCTCGGGGTCCGTCAGGCCGCCAAAGGTGCGGGTCTCGCCGTCCTCGCCGACCTGGGTCTTGCCCCGGGGCAGCGGGCGCAGGGACTTGGCGAGCAGCTCGATTGCCGTCGTGCGGATCGTGATCTCGCCCGCCCGGGTGCGCATCAGGCGGCCGCGGATCCCCACATGATCGTCCAGATCGAGGAGGCGCACGAGGGCCCAGGCCGGGCCGAGCGCGTCCTCGCGCAGATACACCTGAATCCGTCCGGCGGCGTCCTCCACGTGCCCGAAGACCACCTTGCCCTTGGGCCGCCACGCGGCGATCCGCCCCGCCACCGCGACCTCCGGGCCATCGTCGCCCATGGCGTCGGTGTATTCGGCCGCCGCTGCGGCGGTGCTGTGGGTGCGATCGTAGGCGTAGGCGAAGGCCGGGAAGCCGGCCGCTTCCAGCGCGGCCCGCTTTTCCCGCCGTGCGTCTTCGACGAACGAGCGGTCCACCGGGTCGCTCACGCTGCGTGTCCCCCAAACCGCTTCAGGTAGGCCTGAATGAACGCATCAATGTCGCCGTCCATGACCCGCTGCACGTCGGAGATCTTCAGTTCGGTCCGATGGTCGTTCACCATCGTGTAGGGCTGGAAGACGTAAGAGCGAATCTGGTTGCCCCAGGAGTTATCGGTCTTCGTCGCCTCGACCACCGCACGCGCGGCCTCCTGCTCCTCCAGCATCTTCTGGTAGATCGCGGCACGGAGCATCTTCATCGCGGTCTGCCGGTTCTTGGTCTGGCTTCGCTCCTGCTGGCAGCTCACGATCGTGTTGGTGGGCACGTGCGTCAGTCGCACCGCCGAGGACGTCTTGTTGACGTGCTGCCCCCCGGCTCCGGAGGCGCGAAACACATCCATCTTGATGTCCTCTTCACGGATGTTGACCTCGATGGTGTCATCGATATCCGGGTAGACGAAGACGGAGGCGAACGAAGTGTGCCGACGTGCCTGCGAATCGTACGGCGAGATCCGCACCAGCCGGTGGACCCCCTTCTCCGCCTTGAGAAAACCGTAGGCGTACTCGCCCTTGATTTCGACCGTCACCGACTTGATGCCGGCTTCCTCTCCCTCCAGCATGTCCAGCACGCTGACGTGATACCCCTTCCGCTCGGCCCAGCGCACGTACATCCGCATGAGCATCTCGGCCCAGTCCTGCGACTCCGTGCCGCCTGCGCCCGGGTGAATCGTGAGGAGCGCGTCGCGTGCGTCGTCGGGACCGCGCAGCATGGTCCTGAGCTGCAGCACTTCGACCGCCGCAGCCAGGCGGTCCGCCTCGGCGGCAAGCTCCGCGGCCATCCCGTCGTCCGGCTCGCCGTCGAGCATCTCGGCGAGGCCTCGCGCGTCGGCCACCCGCTGCGTCACGTCCTCGGCCGGCGTCACCCAGCCCTTCAGCACCTTGATCTCCTGGACCACCCCGCGCGCGCGCTCACTGTTGGCCCAGAACGCCGGGTCCCCCTGCTGGGCCTCGAGCTCGTTCAGCTGCGACCGCTTGGAGTCCAAGTCAAAGAAAGTCTCGCAGTTCGATGACGCGGCGGTCCAGCTCGGCCAAACGATCGGTCAGATGCGACATCGGCACTCCGGACAAGGCGGTGAGCGGGGGCCATCTGCGACGGAGCCGCCCGTCCGCCGACAGGCGGAGGGGCGGCTCCGGGCCACCAAATATACAGCGGTGCGAGCCGCGGCTAAAAGACTTGCCGTCCGTCCGCCAGAATCTCGTTGAGCGCTTCCCGGAAGTGATTGGACGACTCGGCCACGTCGCGCCCCACTTGCTCGGTATACTCCTCCCAGCTCTTCTTGATCTCCTCTTCGAACAGCTGCTTCAGCGTCCCATCACGAATGCCTTCGCGCCGCTTGGCCGGGTGGTAGACCACCATGTCGGAGATGAGCGCGCGAGCA
>JBBQFH010000068.1:0-7240 GCA_038321865.1 Gemmatimonadales bacterium | reverse complement strand
CGTGATCGGCTTCGAGGACTCGTTCAACTACAACATCGACAGCGACTTCAACGACGTCGTCTTCGCCGTTCGCGGCACCGTGACGCCGGAACCGGTCACCATGTCGCTGCTCGCCACCGGCCTCGCCGGCATGGGCGGCGCCGGCGTGTTCAAGCGGCGCAAGAAGCTCGTCTAAGACGGTACGCTCGACTGAAAGAGGGGGCGCCGCAGCCGCGGCGCCCCCTCTTTCGCGTTCGGGCCATGCGAGCTCAGGTATTCCGGAGCACCGCCTTCGGATCATCGGTGGCGTAGGGCTCGGGTGCCGGCCGGGGGCCGAGCGAGGCGGTGTAGGCTCGCGTCAGCTCGGCTCCAAAGAGTACGACCTGGGAGGAGTAGTAGACCCACAGCAGGATCACGATCACCGAGCCCGCTGCCCCGTAGGTGGAAGCCGTCGTGCTCCGGCCGAGATAGAGGCCGATGAGCGTCTTGCCCAGGGTGAAGAGCAGCGCGGTGAGGAAGGCGCCGACCCAGACGTGCGACCACCGGAGCCGCACGTCCGGCAGTGTCTTGTAGACGAGCGCAAAGAGGACCGTCGTGACCGCGACCGACAGCAGGATGTTCACCACCTGCCAGATCGCCGATATCGCCGGCACCCGCGCGTTGAGCCAGCTGCCGAACGCAATCAGCACCGCGCTGACCGCGAGCGACACGAGGAGCAGGAACCCGATGGCCACGACCAGCCCGAACGACATCAGCCGCTGGGTCAGGAACTCGCGCAGCCTGAGCCCCGGCTTGGGCTTGACGCGCCATATCGTATTGAGCGCGGTCTGCAGCTCGAGGAACGCGCCGGTGGCGGCCAGCACGAAGGTGACGCTCCCGAGGATGGTCGCCAGGACGCCCGCGGTCCGGTTGCTCTCGCCCTGCAGCAGCGCCTGCACCGCCTTCGCGCCCTCGGTCCCGATGAGATCGTCGACCTGCGCCACGATCTCTCCGCGCACCGCGTCGCGCCCGAAGACCAGCCCCGCGACCCCGATCGCGACGATGAGCACGGGTCCGATCGCGAAGAGCGTGTAATAGGAAAGGGACGCGCCCAGACGGGGGACGTTATCGTCGTACCACCCTTTCAGCGCGTCCCTGAACAGTCTGCCAACCTCCGAAGTGCGCATTCGCTCCCTCGCCGGATTAGTCGCCGCTGCCGGGACGGCCGCCGGGCTTCCAGCTCGGAGCCGGTCCGTCGGCCAGCCGGGCCACGGCGGAGGCCGCCGCCCTGATGACTGCGGTCATGTGCGGAAAATCAATGCGCCCGACGTCGTCAGTCGGGGCGTGGTAGTCCGCATGGAGGTTGAACGATGACAGCGTGTGAGCGGGAATCCCGCGCCGCGCAAAGGCGATGTTGTCGCTTCGCTCGAAGAACTGTTGCGCCGGACGTGGGTCGGGCACGATCGGGCTGCCGGCCGCCCTGAGAATCTGGCCCATCGTCGAGCGTTCGTAGCCGGTGAGCCAGGCCACGCCGGGCCCGCCGGCCAGCGAGTCGGGGCGGCCGATCATCTCGATCTCCAGTTCGGCCACCGTGCGGTCGAGCGGCACGACCGGCCGTTCCAGGTAGCGGCGGGTACCCAGCAGACCTGTCTCCTCGCCCGTCGTGAGCAGGAACACGAGTGAGCGGGCGGGACGGGTCGCGGCCAGCCGGCGGGCTATCTGCAGCACGGCCACCACGCCCGACGCGTCATCGTCGGCGCCGTTGTAGATCGAGTCGCCGGCGATGGCTGGACCGATCCCCAGATGATCGTAGTGCGCCGCGATGATCACGGCGGAATCGGCGGCGGGGCCCCGCCCCGGGACGAGGCCGACGACATTCACCGCCGGGCCGCGCGGCGTGGGGACCCGCTGGAAGTAGCCGCTCTCTCCCGCGGGCCGTACGCCTGCGGCCGCGAGTTCCGACGCGATGTAGCGCGCGGCGCGCGCGCCGCCGCGGGTCGCGGTGCCCCGCCCTTCCATCGAATCGGCGGCGAGGATTTTAAGCTGGGCGCGGACGCTGTCTTCCAATGTGACGGCATTCCGCGGCGCGGCTGGGCCGCGCCCGGAGACGCCACAGGCGGCGCCCAGGATCCCAAGCACTGCTGCGAGAGGCCGACCCCAACTGGTCATGAGGTGCAACATGCGCTGGTCGACCTGCGGCGCAAGGCCGTGTGCGGCGATATTCCGCCCGTGCTGAATCACCCGCCACTCGAATCGCTGCCGATCACCGGCCGCCGCCCGCCGCGACACTGGCTGGCGCTGGGCGCGAGCGTGGTGGTCCACGCCCTGCTCGCCGGGTTGATCGTGCTCCTGGCGCAGCGCAGTCGCGACGCCATGCAAACCGTCAGCGGCAGCACCAGCACCGCCCCTTCCCTCCAGACGGTGACGCTCGCTCCGTTCATCTTGTCGCGGCCCAGGCCCGTCGTTCCCGCCAGGCCGGAAGCGGAGACGAAGCGACCCGAGCGGCCCATCCCTCTGCCGCAGGTTCAGCGGGGCGCCGAGAATATTCCGCTGGAGGCGCCCCGCCCCGAGCCCAGCCCTCCGGCGCCGCCGGTGCCGGATCCGGGCACCCGGACCGACGCGCCGAGCGGCGCGCCGGCCGCGGCATCCGAAGTCGCGTCGGCCGTGCCCAGCCTGGAATCGGAGACCGAGCGGCTGTTCGGGCGGCGTAACAGTGTCGCCGGCTCCGGTGGCGGTGCCGAGCCCGTCGTCCGCTGGAACAACGGGCCGACCGAGCAGCGCGACAACGACTGCCGCCCCCGTCCGGTACCGCCCCGGCGCCCGGGCGAGCCGATCGCGCTCGAGTTCGTCGAGGGACGGGTCTACGACGACCGGACCCATGTGCCGCTCGGCGGGGCACACCTCCAGATCATGGGCACGCCGTACACGACCTTCGCGGACGATGCCGGCCACTACCGTCTTGGCTTCGACCCCGCGCTGGTCGACGAATGCCGCTCGCAATACGTCCGCGTCATCGCGCGTGGCGTCCCGCCACAGCTGATCGTGCTCGGGCGGGGGCCGGGTGGAACCGACATTTATCTGCGTCCCTGACCGGCTCAGCTTCCCGTCACGATCCGCTGCAGGATCTGCCGCGCAAAATCCTTGTCCCACTCCGCGAGATTCTTCCGCGCGGTTACCACCACCTGAGTCGACGTCGGGCTTTTCCGTTCCAATGAGACCGTCACTTCCAGGTCGCCCTTCGTACCCTTCACCTCCTGCCGGTCGCCACCATTCTCGTTGCTCGACCCCGTCTGCTGCACCTGATAGGCCGCCAGCGCCGAGGTGACGCGGGGCAGCAGGCCGGCCGGCTGCCCCTCCACGAGGGATTCGGCGCCGCGTGACGTCGCGTATACCGCCCCGCCGGCGCCGGCCGCAGCCGCCGCGGCGATGCAGCCGGAAGACGTTGCGGCGACAGCCAGCACCACCACCCAGTTCAGAAGTCCTCGCTTCACGATCGACATGTCGCTCCTCCGGTCAGAGAAAGATTCGCCGCCTCGCCAGTCACGTTAGCCGGTGTAACGTTTCATTGCTACGATGCGCGTCACGTTCCGGCGGCGGGGGTGAGCCCTCTCACCACCCAGCCGTCGCCGCCTGCGCATATTATGTTCGTACAACGACTTCTGCGGATTCGGATGCTGGCGCCAGGCAGGGCACACAACCTGCCGGGATGTGCGCCGTTCCCCGGACCCGTCCTCCAACAACGAGCGATCAAATGCGCATGCCCATCGTCCCGAACCTCGCGCTCGCCGGTCTCGTGCTGGCTGCAGCATGCTCCGACTCGAGTGCCCCGGGCGCCTCGGCGGCCGTCGCCTTCCGCGTGGCGACGCCGTCGTCCGGCACCGTTTCGACCGCCGCCGCCGGTCTGTCCGCGCTCTCAGCCGGGACACCAGTCACCTATACCGACGGCGCCGGCAACAGCCTGATCATCGCCAGCGCCCAGGTCGTGCTCAAACAGGTCAGTTTCGAGCGCGCCGACAACGCCACCGCCTGCGTCGAGGGCGAGCATGACGCCGAGCATGCTTCGGATCCGGCGGACGGCACACACCACTCGAGCGGCGCCCTGGCGGCGTTCGACGAGGGCGATCAGGATCAGGCGGATTCGCACGACGCCTGTGACGCGCGCGCCCTGGGTCCGATTCTGGTTGACCTGCCGCTGGGCGGGCCTGCCGCCCAGCAGTTCACCGTCACCGTCGAGCCCGGCACCTATACCGGCGTGCGCTTCCACCTGCACAAGGCGAACGCCGGCAGCGAATCGGCATTCCTCACCGCCAACCCGGATTTCGCGGGCATCAGCATCCGGGTGATCGGGACCTACAACACGGTGCCGTTCACCTTCGTCACCGATCTCAATGCGATGCAGGAGCAGCAATTCACCACGCCGATCACGGTCGATGCATCAGGGATCGCTGACGTGACGCTGCTGGTCGACCTCTCAAAATGGTTCCTCGACGCGGGCGCGAGGCTGATCGATCCGGCGACCGCGCTCCACGGCGGCGCGAACGAGCACCTGGTCTGGAACAACATCAAGGCGTCGTTCCGCTCGTTCCGGGACGCCGACCACGACGGGCACGAAGACCACTAGCAGCGACTCTGGCGCAACGGGGGCATGGAGCGTACACTCTTCGCCATGCCTCCACGCCCGCCATTCCGCCTGACTTTGATCGAGATCCTGATCCTGATCGTGATCGGGGCCACGCTGGCCACGATTGCCATTCCCCGGATCATGTCCCGCCGGCACCCGCCAGCGGCGGTCCCTGAAACGACGACGCGCGCCCCCGGGGGAGCGCGCGACACCACCCGCTGACGGAGTTCGACGGGCTACATCGTCAGCACGTTTTCGTAACGACTCAGGTTTTCCAGGACGATGCCGGTGCCGCGCACCACCGATGTCAGCGGATCATCGTCGATCCGGACCGGGAGCCCGGTCTCGTAGGTCAGCAGCGCGTCCAGCCCGCGAATCAGCGCCCCACCGCCGGTCAGCACGATTCCATGATCAAGGATCTCGCTCGCCAGCTCGGGCGGCGTCACCTCCAGCGCCCGACGCACCGCGTTGACGATCCGCTGAATCGACTCGCCCAAGGCGTCCCGGATCCCGGACGAATCGACCATGACGGTGCGCGGCAGTCCGGACACCAGGTCGCGGCCCTTGACCGCCATCGTCAGCTCCTCCTCCATCGGCATCGCGCTCCCGATACGCATCTTGATCTGCTCGGCGGTGGGCTCACCGATCAGGACGTTGAACGTCTTGCGCATGTAGTGCACGATGGCCATGTCGAGCTCGTCGCCGGCGGTCCGGATCGACGCGTCACAGACGATGCCAGACAGCGCGATCAACGCGATGTCGGTCGTCCCGCCGCCGATGTCCACAATCATGCTCCCCGTGGGGGAATCGACCGGGAGGCCCGCGCCGATCGCGGCGGCCATCGGCTCCGACACCATGTAGAGCTTCTTGGCACCTGCCGTTTTCGCGGAGTCGCGGACGGCGCGACGTTCCACCTCCGTGATGCTCGAGGGAACGCACACGATCACCGTCGGCTTGACCCGGAGAATGTGGCGGTCCATGACGACCTTGAGAAACCGCCGGAGCATCTGCTCGGCGACGTGGAAGTCGGCGATCACGCCGTCCTTCATGGGCCGCACCGCCCGAATCCCCTCCGGCGTCCGGCCCAGCATCCGCTTGGCCTCGAGACCAATGCCCTTGATGGCCCCCGTCGCGGTATCCACGGCCGCGACGGATGGCTCGTTCAACACGACCCCCTCGCCCTTGACCAGCACGAGTGTGTTCGCGGTACCGAGATCGACGGCAATGTGGGTGGCGGGCCGCCAGGAACGCCTGGGTGCAGCCGGAGGAGCCGACGGAGCGAGGAGAATCGGGGCGGAGGCGACGGGATCGCCGGCGCTTGACTGGGGATCGAGAACGGCGGTCACTCGGGACATCCTTCGAAGCGGGGTGATCGGCCCATGCGGCTGCTCGCCTTGCAGATATCCCGCCCGCTCGCGTTTCACCAACGGCCGGGCGGGACGATACCAGCGGTCTGCGGGGGAGAACTGGCCTGCTGCGTTGTCGGAGGAAACGCAGACCAATAATCGTGCCATCAGGCCCGCGAGGGAATGGCCTGCCGGCTTCGGGCCACGAACGCGCGTGGTCATGGATCACGTCGCCGATCGTCGCCAGGAACCAGAATGGACCGTGCGGGTAACTGGACACTCCGCCGTGGACGTTGCGGCACCAACCGTCGTCATTCTGGAGGCACCATGACCGATAAGGACCCCCGCGAAGCCGTCACCAGCTACGTCACCGACATGCTCGCGCTCGAGCAGCACATCTCCAAGGCAATTGAGGGCCAGATCGCCGATCTCAAGGATTATCCCGAGCTCACCGGCGAGCTGAAGGGCATTCTGGGCACGATCGGCGGCCACATTTCGACTCTTGAGATGCTGGCGAAGGCACACGGAGGCGAGGGCGGCGGCGGAGCCATCAAGAAGATCGGCTCGGCACTGCTCGGCTTCGGCGCGGCCGCCATCGACATGGTACGCAATGAGGGCATGCCCAAGAACCTGCGGGATGATTACACGGCGAGCAGCCTGGCCACGATCGGCTACGTCATGCTGCACACCACCGCGCTGTCACTGGGCGACCGGGAGACGGCCGCCATCGCCCAGCGCCACCTGGCGGACTATGCCAGGATCGTGATGACGCTGCACAACGTCATCCCGGCGGCGACGATCCGTTTCCTGCAGCAGGAAGGGCTCCCGGCGCGTAGCGACGTGCTCGACGAGATTTCGAGAAATATCGACGGGGTCTGGCGCGGACAGTCCGGCAACGTCCCGGACGCCAACGAGGTATCGGTCGGCCGCAGCCACTAGCATGGGAAATGGGGCGGCCGTGCGCCGCCCTAGTTCCGCTTGGCCTTGTCGCGCCGCACGGTCAGCCGCTTGCCCTTGATCTTCGTCGCCCGCAAGGCGGCGATCACCCGTTCCGCCAGATCCTCAGGAAGCTCCACCAGGGAGAATCCGTCGGCGATCTCGATGGCACCAATGTCGCTGCCGGCGATGCCAGCTTCGTTCGCGATCGCCCCGACGAGATCAGCCGGCCGCATGTTGGCCTTGCGCCCGGCCCCGATGTAGATCCGCACCATGCCGGCGGTGCTCGCCGGCTTGCGCCGGGGCGTGTCGGAGCGCTCCCGTGCAGCGGGACGCTCGCGCGCGGCTTTCGGCGGGTCCGGCGCCCCCGACGGTATCT
>JBBQFH010000067.1:0-7303 GCA_038321865.1 Gemmatimonadales bacterium | reverse complement strand
TGGGCTCACTGCTGGTGGAGGGCGGCGGCCGGCTCGCCGGCGCCCTGCTCGAGGCCGGGCTGGTAGACCGCTTCTACTGGATTCAGAGTCCGATCTGGCTCGGCGATCGCGGAGTCCCCGCCTTCGGGGGCCTTACTTCGCTCGCACTCGACGCCGCGGCGCGTTGGCACCCGGTCGAGCGACGGTCCCTGGGAGCAGACACCCTGCTGGTACTGGATCGGACATGTTCACCGGGATCGTAACCTGCGTCGGAGTCGTCTCCCGCGCGCTCCGCGACGCGTCCGGGCTCGGGCTCGAGATCGACGCGCCCTATGCCGATCTCGAGCCGGGTGAGAGCATCGCGGTCGACGGTGCGTGCCTGACCGTGGAGCGGTGGAACGCCGGATCGTTCGGCGTGCACGTCGTCGAGACCTCGCTCGAACGCACCAACCTCGGTCACTATGCCACCGGGCGCCGCGTCAATCTGGAGCGGGCGTTGCGCGCCGCCGACCGGCTGGGCGGGCACCTCGTTCAGGGCCATGTGGACGGCGTGGGCACGATCCTCCGGACCGCGGCCCAGGATGGCGCCTGGCTCGTGGATATCCGGGTCCCCGCGGCGGTGTCCGCGGTATCGGTTCCGCTGGGGTCCGTCGCCGTGGATGGGGTCAGCCTGACGGTCAACGCGATGCCGGCGCCCGACCTGATCCAGGTGTCCCTCATCCCGTTTACCTTACAGCACACCACACTCGGCGAGCGCGTGGCGGGCGACGCGGTCCAGCTCGAAGCCGATGCGCTGGGGAAATACGTACACCGTTTTCTGGGTGCGCATCTCGAGGGGCTGAAGGGGTAGATGAGCTTCGACACGATCGAGCAGGCGATCGAAGACCTGCGAAACGGCAAGATCATCATTGTCGCCGATGACGAGGACCGGGAGAACGAGGGCGACCTCGTCTGCGCGGCCGAACTCGTCACGCCCGAGATGATCAACTTCATGACGCTGCACGGCCGGGGACTGATCTGCCTCGCCCTCACGGCCGAGCGCTGCGATCAGCTCGGGCTCTCCCAGCAGGTGGAACGTAATACCGAGGACCAGTCGACCGCCTTCACCGTGATGATCGACGCGGATCGCCGGTTCGGCGTCACGACCGGCATCTCGGCCAGCGACCGCGCGCGTACCATTCACGTCGCCATCAATCCGGCGACGCAGCCGTCCGACCTGCGCCGCCCCGGACATATCCCTCCGTTGCGCGCCCGGCCCGGGGGTGTGCTGCAGCGCGTCGGGCACACCGAAGCCGCGGTCGACCTGGCTCGGCTCGGCGGATTGTATCCGGCGGGCGTGATCTGTGAAATCCTGAATACCGACGGCTCGATGGCGCGGGTGCCCGAGCTGATCGAGTTTGCGCGGGACCAGGGGCTGACGTTCGTGACGGTGGCCCAGCTGGTGGCCCACCGGCTTGGCACCGAGAAGCTGGTGCACCGCGTCGCCGAGGCTCGGCTGCCCACGGAGTTCGGGGAGTTCCGCGTCATCGGCTATCAGAACGACGTCGACGCGCGCGAGCATGTTGCGTTGGTGTACGGCGAGGTGGCAGGGCAGCGCGACGTCCTGGTGCGGATGCACTCCAGGTGCCTCACCGGCGACGTCTTCGGGTCGCAGCGGTGCGATTGCGGATTCCAGCTGCACTCGGCGATGCGCATGATCGTGCAGGAGGGGCGGGGTGCGGTGGTGTACCTGGACCAGGAAGGCCGCGGAATCGGGCTTCTCAACAAGCTGCGCGCCTACGCGCTGCAGGACAGCGGCGCGGATACGGTCCAGGCCAACCAGCGGCTCGGCTTCGCCCCTGACCTCCGCAACTATGGCATCGGCGCGCAGATTCTGCGCGACCTCGGCCTGTCGACGATCCGGGTACTTACCAACAACCCGCGCAAGCTGGTCGGGTTGGAAGGGTACGGCCTGGAGCTGGTCGGTCGGGTGCCCATCGTCACCAGCATGACCGACGAAAACCGGGATTATCTCGGCACCAAGCGCGACAAGCTCGGCCACCTCCTCACCTTCTGAGATCCGTGCCAGAATTCTCCGGCCGCGAGCGGCCGAGCGGGCGGGTGGCGATCCTCGTCAGCCGCTACAATGAGCTCGTCACCGGGCGGCTGCTGGATGGAGCCCGGTCGTGCCTGCGCGCGGCGGGTGTCGCCGATGACGCCGTCGACATCGTGTGGGTGCCGGGCGCCTTTGAGCTCCCGGTGGTTGCCGCTGCCGCGGCGGGCACCGGGCGCTACGCCTGCCTCATCGCGCTCGGTGCCGTCATCCGGGGTGACACGCCGCATTTCGATTTCGTCGCTGGAGAGACGGCGCGCGGGTTGGGAGATGTGGCCATCCGGCACTCTCTCCCGGTGGCGTTCGGCGTGCTCACGGTCGACACGCTGCAGCAAGCTACGGAGCGGGCCGGCGGCAGCGCCGGAAACAAGGGATACGAGGCGGCGGCCGCGGCGCTCGCCACCGCCGACGTGCTCGCGCAGCTGAGGTCGGGCAATGCTTAGGCTCGAGACGCGTGGCCGCGCGCGCGCGCTGCAGCTGCTGTACGCCTGGGAGTTGCAGGGCGGTCCCACCCTCGCCGGAGTCGTGCTCGGCATCTCACGGCTGGCCGGTCCCGAGCCCCGTGTCCTCGATTTTGCGGAGGATCTCGCCGGCCGGGTCATCGCCAATATCGACCTGCTCGACCGGCAGGCCGCCGACGCCGCGGAGAACTGGCGCATAAGCCGCATCGCGGTGGTCGAGCGCAACATTCTTCGCCTTGCCATCCAGGAGATGTCCGACAGCTCGGCGCCGCCGAAGGTCGTCATCGACGAGGCGGTGCGGCTCGCGCGGTGGTTCGGCGGCGCCAGGGCTGGGTCGTTCGTCAACGGGGTGCTCGACCGGGTGGCCCATTCGACCGGCCGCCTGTGAACATCCTGCTGGTAAACTGGCAAGACCGGGAAAATCCGCAGGCCGGCGGCGCGGAGATCCACCTGTTCGAGATCTTCAGCCGGCTGGTCGGCAGGGGGCATCGAGTCCGTTTGGTTACCTCGGGGTGGCCAGGGGCGACGCCGCGCGCCACCGTACAGGGGCTCGAGGTCACCAGACTGGGCAGCCGCAACACCTTCGCGATGCTGGGCCGGGGCGGCTTCCGACGCGCGCTGGCGGCTGAGCAACCGGACATCGCGATCGAGGACGTCAACAAGGTTCCGCTGTTTTTGCCGGCGATGACCGACCGTCCGTTCTGCACCATCATTCCACATCTCTTCGGTGACACGGTGTTTCGTGAGGCCCCGGTCCCACTCGCGACCGCAGTCTGGCTGGCGGAGCGCCCGCTCGCGCGCGCGTACGGTCGGACAGGATTTCACGCCATCAGCGAGAGCACGCGTGATGACCTCATTGCCCGGGGCGTGCTGGCCGGCCACATCCGCGTGATTCATCCCGGTGTGGACTCCGTGCATTATGCGCCGGGTGCGGAGTCGGCGCGGACCGACCCGCCATCGTTCCTCTATATCGGCCGGCTGCGGCGCTACAAGGGGGTGGGGGTGGCGCTGGAGGCGCTGGCGCTCGCGCGCCGGAACCGCCCGGAACTGCGGCTCGATATTGCGGGGTCCGGCGACTTCCGCGCTGCGCTCGAACACCAGGCCCGGTCGCTGGGGATCGCGGATGCGGTGACCTTCCACGGCTTCGTTGATGAAGCGAGAAAGCTCCAGCTGTTGCGCTCGACATGGGCTAACGTGTTTCCTTCACCCAAGGAAGGCTGGGGCATCACGGTGGTGGAGGCGGCGGCATGCGGAACCCCGTCGCTGGCCTCCGACAGCCCCGGCCTTCGCGATTCCGTGCGGAACGGCTTGACCGGCTTCCTTGTGGCCCACGGCGATGCCGCCGCGCTGGCCGAACGGATGGTGGCCCTGGCGGACGACCGCGCGCTGGTGGACCGACTCGGCGCGGCCGCACGGGCCTTTGCCCAGACTCTCACGTGGGAGGCGGCCGCGCTTGCGACCGAGACCCACCTGCACGATATCATCAGCGGCTCGGCATTTCGCTGAGCAGGGAGCATTCGTGAGCAGGGAGCATTCGATGGATCCCGCCATCACCGCGCGCCATTGTGACATCACCGATGCGCTGCGAGACCGCGCGACGACCGTGCTCGAGCGGCTTGGCCAGCTGGCCGAGCGGCCGATGGAGACCGCCGTGACATTCGATGTCGATGCCGGGCGCCCCGTCGTCGAGCTGCGGCTGCACGTCGCGCGCGGCGAGGTGATGGTCGCATCGGCGGACGGCGCCGATCATCGATCGGCGCTCGATCGTGCTGAGGAAAAGCTGCGGAAGCAGATCGAGCGCGCTGCGGGTCGGGCCCGCGACGTCCGCCACACGTCGGAACTCAAGGTCTGATGCTTCGGCTCCGGGACTTCATCAACCGGCGTGGCGATCCCCTCCAGCTCGAGACGCTGACGGGGGAGCAGGGCCTCGATCGCGCGCTGACCGATGCGGAGGTGGCGAGCCCCGGCCTTGCGCTCGCGGGCTACACCGGACGCTTCGCGCCCAACCGGCTGCACGTGTTCGGCGAGACCGAGATCACCTACCTCGGGTCACTGCCGGCCGAGCAGCGGCTCCGCGCCCTCGAAAACTTTTTCGAGTTCGAGCTTCCGGTCATCTTCGTCACCAAGGCGCAGGAAGTCCCGGCCGAGCTGCTCCGGCTGGCGACGGAGAAGGGCGTGCCGCTGCTGCGGACCCGTCTCAAGACGGCGGAATTTTATCGGCTGATCAAGCCCATCGTCGAGGACGCCTTCGCCCCCCGCATTACCCTGCACGGTTCGCTGGCCGATGTGTACGGGGTCGGACTGCTGTTCATCGGACGCTCCGGAATCGGCAAGAGCGAGTGTGTGCTCGATCTGGTCGAGCGCGGCCACCGGCTGGTGGCCGATGACGTGGTGCAGGTGACGCGGCGCGGCGATGTGCTGATCGGGCGGGGGCATGAGCTGGCCGGCCACCACATGGAAATCCGCGGGATCGGGCTGATCGACATCCCCGCGCTCTTCGGCGTACGGTCGGTCCGGCAGCAGAAGCGCATCGAGGTCGTGGTGCAGCTGGAGGACTGGGAAACGGCCAAGGAGCCGGAGCGCACCGGCCTGTCGCACCTGGACACGGACATCCTGGGTGTGACCGTCCCGCGGATGGTCGTCCCGCTCAATCCGGGCAAGAACATCACGGTCATGTCCGAAGTGGTCGCGATGATGCACCTGCTGCGCTACTCGGGCGTAGACGTCGCCTCGGCCTTCAACGAACGTCTCATCAAGAAGATGAAAGAGCAGCGGGGCGTCCGGGAATATCTGCAGAACGACTATGAGTGAGCCGCTCCGTGGCGTCGTGGTCGGGCACGGATCGCTCGCGGCAGCGCTGGTGGAGGCCGCCGAGCAGATCAGCGGACTCCGGGGCTCGCTGGTTCCGGTCTCCAATTCCGGCTGCGACCGCGACTCGCTCGAGGAGCGAATCGACGCCGCGGTCGGACCGGGGCCGGCGGTCGTCTTCGTGGATCTCGCGAGCGGCTCCTGCCTCATCGCCGCGTTGCGTCGCTTGCGTGAGCGGCCGGACGTCCGGGTCGTAACCGGGGTGAATCTGGCCATGCTGGTGGACTTCGTCTTCCACGTCACGCTTCCGCCGGCGGAGGCGGCCGACCACGCGGCGACCAGTGGCGGCAAGGCGATCAAGCTGCCCTGATGGCCTTCGTCCTGTTCCGGGTCGACGACCGGCTGATCCACGGGCAGGTCGTGATCGGCTGGGGCCGTCCGCTCGCCGCCAACCGGCTGGTCCTTGTGGACGATGAAGTCGCGGGGAACGGCTGGGAGCAGGAGCTGTACCGCATGGCCGTGCCCGACGGGATAGAGGTCGTGTTCGCGACGGTGGCCGGTGCGGTTGCTCACCTGGATGCGTGGAGGCGGGACGACGCCCGAACGCTCCTCGTGACCGGCGATGTCCGCGCCATCGCCTCGCTCCATTCGGCGGGACCGGATGTGGTGCATCACATCAATCTCGGCGGTATCCACCACCGTCCCGGACGCCGGGAGCGTCTGCCTTACCTCTATCTCACTGACGAGGAGCATGCCATCCTCAGCCAGCTCCATCAGCGCGGTGCCGATGTGACGGCGCAGGACGTGCCGGCAGCGGTCCCGGTCGGGATCGGCGCGCTCGGATGATCAACGCCGGGACGTGGACCGTGCTCGCCCTCATCGCCTGGGCGACTCTGGCGGGGATGGATCTCGTCAGCGTGCCGCAGATGATGCTGTCGCGACCGCTCGTGGCCGCGGGAATCGCCGGGCTCCTGCTGGGCGATCCGGGTGCGGGGCTGCGGGTCGGCGTGGTGCTCGAGCTGTTTGCGCTCGATGTGCTGCCCGTCGGCGCCGTTCGCTACCCGGACTACGGCGCGGCTTCGGTCGGCGCGGCCGCGGTGTCGGCCGGCGCACCATGGGAAGTCAGTCTCGGCGTGAGCGTGGCCGTTGGGCTGCTGCTGTCGGTCGTGGGCGGCTGGTCGCTGCTGGTGCTGCGCCGGATCAACGCGCGAGCGGTGCAGCGCCGTGCCGCTGCCCTGCGCGCCGGTGATGGTGGCGCCGTGCGCCAGATTCACCTGGCGGCGATCGGGCGGGACGCCGTACGCTCGCTGTCCCTCGCGGGCCTGGCGCTCACGGCGGCGTGGTTCGCCGTCCACTACGTCCGTATCGACCGCGTGACCGGGTCAGCGCTGACGATGGCGGCGGCCGGTGCGGGGGTGGCGTCCGCGCTTGGAGGCGCGCTGCGCGGTGCCGGGGCCGGCGCCCGGACGCGCTGGCTCAGCGCCGGATGCGTGATCGGGACCGGTGTTGCCACGCTGGCCTGGAACCTTCGATGAACGGGAAGCGGCGCGCCTTCACCAGGCTCTTCGCCATCCAGGGCAGCTGGAACTACGAGCGCATGCAGGGCGTGGGGATGGGGTACGCGGCGGCTCCGTTGCTGGAGGACCTCAAGGTGTCGGATCCCACCCGCCATACCGATGCCGTGGTGCGATCGGCGGAATTCTTCAATGCAAATCCGTACCTGGCCGGGATCGCGCTCGGCGCAAGTGTGAGAGCCGAGCATGATGGCGTGCCGGGGGAGCAGGTCGCGCGCCTCCGGACCGCGCTCTGCGGGCCGCTCGGTGCGCTGGGGGACGGCTTGTTCTGGGCCGGCCTGCTGCCGGCAACGGCGGGCCTCGCGGTCGCCGCGGTGGCGCTCGGGGCAGGGGTGTGGGCGGTCGCGGCATTCCTGCTCGTGTTCAACATCGTCCGGATCGCCATCACC
>JBBQFH010000066.1:0-7413 GCA_038321865.1 Gemmatimonadales bacterium | reverse complement strand
AGCTGGCGGCCGCCATGAAGATTCCGGCGACGCAGATCGTGCAGTTCGCATTCAAGGAAATGGGCATGATGGTCACGGTGAACCAGCGGCTGGACTTCGATCAGATCGACCTGATCGCGTCGGAGTTCGGGTTCCAGGCCGTCCGCGAAGACGAATACGCCGCGGAGATGGCGGCCGGCCCGGCCGATGTCGAGGAGCAGGGCACGCAGCAGCACCGGCCGCCGGTGGTCACGATCATGGGCCACGTCGACCACGGCAAGACATCGCTGCTCGACCACATCCGGAAGGCCAATATCGTCGCCGGCGAAGCCGGCGGGATCACCCAGCACATCGGCGCCTATCACGTCGATCTGCCGGGCGGCAAGGAAATCACCTTCCTCGACACCCCGGGCCACCAGGCGTTCACCGCCATGCGTGCCCGCGGCGCCCAGGTCACCGACATCGTCGTGCTCGTCGTTGCCGCGGACGACCAGGTGATGCCCCAGACGATCGAGGCCATCAGCCATGCGCGGAACGCCGGCGTGCCGCTCATCGTCGCGATCAACAAGATCGACCTCCCCTCGGCCAATGTGCCGAAGGTGAAGCAGGATCTCCTGCAGCAGAGCGTGGTTCTCGAGGAATTCGGCGGTAACGTGCTGAGCGCCGCGATCTCGGCCAAGAAGGGCACCGGCATCGATCAGCTGCTCGACCAGATTCTGCTCCAGGCCGAAATTCTCGACCTGAAGGCGAATCCCGAAGCGCGCGTCCAGGGCACCGTCCTCGAGGCGTCGCTGGATCCCGGCAAGGGGCCGCTGGCCACGATTCTGGTGCAGAAGGGCACGCTGAGCGTGGGCGACAACTTCATCTGCGGCAAGTTCAGCGGACGCGTGCGCGCGCTGTACGATGAACGGGGCAAGAACGTCAAGCAGGCCGGCCCCTCGATCCCGGTGCAGATTCTGGGTTTCGAAGGGGTGCCGGCTGCCGGCGACCTGTTTACCGTCGTCACCGACGCCGTCGAAGCGCGCGAGATCGCCCAGAAGCGCCAGCGGCTCGAGCGTGAGGCGCAGAACCGGCGCAGCCAGAAGGGCACGTCGCTGGAAGATTTCAGCCGCGCGCTGAAGGAGGGTGCGGTCACCCAGCTGCGCATCATCATCAAGGCGGACCAGGGCGGCCCGGCGGAAGCGCTGGCCGACGCGCTCGCACAGCTGAGCACCAGCGAAGTGCGGGTGGACGTGGTGCACCGGGGTGTCGGCGCGATCACCGAGAGCGACGTGCTCCTCGCCAAGGCGTCCGGCGCGATCGTACTCGGATTCCATGTCCGGCCGGACTCGAACGCCCGCTCGGCGGCCGAGCGCGAGGGCGTGGACGTCCGGACCTACCGCATCATCTATGAAGCGGTAGAGGACGTGCGGAACGCGCTCGAAGGGCTGCTCAAGCCGGAGGAGCGCGAGACGGTGCTGGGCGAGGCCGAAGTCATGCAGCTCTTCAAGGTCAGCAAGGTCGGCACGATTGCGGGTTGCGTCGTTCGAAGCGGCGTGATCAGCCGGACCGGCAAGGTGCGGGTCATCCGGGACGGCACCTTCGTCTACACGGGCAACCTCTCCAGTCTCAAGCGGTTCAAGGACGACGCGAAGGAAGTGCGCGAAGGCCTCGAATGCGGCATCGGCGTCGAGAACTACAACGACCTCAAGGTCGGCGACCGGATCGAGGCGTTCAAGATGGAAGAGGTCAAGCGGACGCTGGCGCAGGCCGGAGCGGCCGGCACCGGCTGACGTGCACGTGGCGGTGAGGACCTGGGAGCTGCACCTGGAGGGTTGCCACTCGCTCAAGGACAAGCGGAGCGTGCTCAAGCCGCTGACGGCCGCGCTTCGCCGCTTGCTTAACGTGTCGGTCGCGGAGACCGGGCACCAGGACCTCTGGCAGCGGGCCGAGATCGCCTGCGCGGCAGTCGGCAGCGACCGGCGGGTCGTCGAGGAAATGCTGCGATCGGCGGACCAGGTCATCGAGGAGACGGACGGCGTGCGCATCATCGATACGGGAACGGCGTTCCGGTGAAGGGGTCGTCCCGCCGCCCGGAACAGGTGAGCGAAACGCTGCGGCAGGTGATCGCCGATGCGCTCACCCGCGGCATTCGCGATCCGCGTGTCGGGTTCGTGACGGTCACCCGGGTCGAAGTGACCAATGACCTGTCGCACGCGAAGGTGTTCGTCGCCGTGCCGGGTGAGGAGGCCGATCAGCAGCGCGCGATGGAAGGGCTGCGAAGCGCGTCGGGCTACCTGCGCACCCTCTCGGCGAAAGTGCTGACGACGCGGTCGGTGCCGGAGCTGCATTTCGAGCTCGATCGCGGGTTGCAGCACGCCGCCCGAATCAACGAGTTGCTCGAGGGACTCCGCCGCGAGGCCGCGGACTGATCGGCGCCCTGCTCATCGACAAGCCCGCGGGGATGACATCGCATGACGCGATGCAGCGGGTGCGACGGGCATGCCGGACGCGCGCAGTCGGTCATACCGGAACGCTGGATCCGTTCGCGACCGGCCTGCTCGTGACGCTCATTGGGCGGGCGACGCGGCTGGCGCGGCACGTCGAGGGGCAGCCGAAAACTTATCTGGCGACCGCTCGGCTGGGCGGCACCACCGACACGGATGACCTGACCGGCACCGTCATCGAGTCGCGGGGCATGAGCCGTCCGGTCACCAAAGCAGAGATCCGGCTGCTGCTCGAAGGCTTTCTCGGGCCGCAGCAGCAGCGCCCGCCCGCCTTCTCGGCCAAGCACGTGGCGGGTGAGCGGAGTTATCGGCTGGCCCGCCGCGGGGAGCTGCTGGAGCTTCCGGCCGTATCGGTGGATGTGCTCGCGGTCGAGCTCGTGGAGTTCGAGACTCCGGACCTCACGTTCCGGATCACCGTGTCCTCCGGCACCTACATCCGCGCGATCGCCCGGGATCTGGGCGAACGACTCGGAACCGGGGCCTACCTGGTCGCACTGCGGCGGGAGTCGATCGGTGCGCTCCAGGTGACCGAAGCGCTGGCGCTGGACGACCTCGATGCCGACACGCCGCTGCTCGCCCCGGAGGCGGTGCTCGGGCAGCTGCCGATGCTCGAGATCGATGGCGATGCCGCGTTGGCGGTCGGGCATGGGCGCCAGGTTCCGGCGGGGCCCGGCATGGCGGGAACGGTGGGCCTGATGAATGAAGGCCGGCTCATCGCGGTCGGCGAGATCATCGGGGAATCGATTCACCCGCGGGTCGTGCTGGTCCCGGCGGCGTGAGCGGCCAGTCTGGATCGGGCAGCGCCGGCACGACGATCACGGTAGGCTCGTTTGACGGCGTGCACCTCGGACACCGCGCCGTGCTGGACGAGACCGCCGGGCGCGCACGGGTGGCTGGGCGGCAAGGCGTCCTGGTGACGTTCACCCCTCACCCGCTCGAAGTCGTCAACCCGTCGGCAGCCCCGCCGCTGCTGACGCTGGCGGAGGAACGCCTCGAGATCCTGGCGCAGTCCGCCATCGACCGCGTGATGATGCTCCGCTTCGACCGGGGACTCGCGGAACTGTCCCCCCGCGACTTCGTGCGTGAGGTGCTGATCGGGCGGTTCGGGATGCGGGAGCTGATCATCGGGGTGGATCACGGCTTCGGGCGCGGGCGGAGCGGCGACGTCGAGACGCTGCGTTCGCTCGGGAGCGAGCTCGGTTTTGACGTCAACGTCGTCGACCCCGTCGTGATCGGCGGCCAGCAGGTCTCCAGCAGCCGCATCCGGCAGGCGGTGGCGAGTGGGGATCTTGCGGAGGCCAGGCAGCTGCTCGGGCGGCCCTATACCGTGATCGGGCGGGTGGGACGCGGGGCCCAGCGCGGCCGGCGGCTTGGCGTCCCGACGATTAACCTGGCGGATGTGCCGAGCCGGAAACTTCTCCCGCCCGACGGCGTCTATGCGGTACGCGTCGAATGGCCGGGCGGACGAGCGGGCGGGATGATGAATCAGGGGCCGAAACCGACCTTCGACGAAGGCCGCCGGAGCCTGGAGGCGCACCTGTTCGGGTTCGACGGTGACTTGTACGGCCAGCAGGTGCGCATCGAGTGGGTCGAGCGCATCCGGGGTGTCCGCCGGTTCGAGTCGGTGGATGAGTTGACGATGCAGCTGGGGCAGGACCGGCGCGAAGCGACGGCGATTCTCGCCGGCCGCGTTCCGGATCCCGCGTAACGCACACCTGAGCTTCCGGGCGACGATGTTCTCATCCATTCGCAATCGACTGATCCTGATCGGCCTGCTCGCGGCCGCCTGCATCTACGCCCTCATCCCGCGGAGCCAGACCGTGCACGAGCGGGATCAGGCGACTGGCGCCGTCCGCGACACGGTGGTCCGCCGGATCCCGATCAAGTACGGCCTCGATCTGCAGGGCGGGATGCATCTCGCGCTCGAGCTCGATCAGTCGAAGCAGGTGTCTTCGAACGTGAAGCGGGACATCGATCTCGCGCTCACGATCTTGCGGAAGCGGATCGAGGGCATCGGCACGCAGGAGCCGCTCATTCAGAAGCAGGGTGCCGAACGTATCGTGGTCGAGCTTGCCGGCATCACCGATCCGGGCCGCGCGAAGGCCGTCGTCCAGCAGAGCGCCTTCCTCCAGTTCCGGATCACCGACAAGTCGGGCGCGTTCGATCGAGTCCTTCCGGCCATGGACCGCGCCCTTCGGCAACTCGGCGTCAAGGGCGTGGACACCGCGGCGAGCAAGCCATCGGCGGTCCAACAGCTGCTGGGCGGAGATTCCACAAAGAAGGCCGCCGCCGACTCCGCGGCGCCGGCGGTCCTGAGCGCACTGATCCACCCGACCGGCGCGCTGCCGGGCGAATACGTCGTACCTGAGCCGGCCTTCGCGCGCGTCGACAGCCTGTTGCGGCTGCCCGCGGTCAAGGCGCTGATGCCGCGTGGCTACGAGACGTTCTGGAACGCGACCTCGACCAGCGTTGGCGTCGAACCGATGCGATATCTCTATGTCGTGGAGGATCGCGCGATCATCACCGGCGATCGGCTGGTCGACGCCACGGCCCAGCTCGATCCGCTCACCAACGGCCCCGTGGTGAACTTCGAGCTGAACAGCGCCGGCGGCCGCAAATTCGGCGAGGAGACCGGAAAGCATGTCGGCGACTTCATGGCCATCATCCTGGACGACCGGGTCCAGGGCCGCCCGCCGACGATCGAAGACCGGATCGGCCGGAACGGACGCATCACGCTCGGCGGCAAGACGATCGAAGAGGCGCGCGACCTCGCACTCACCCTCAAGGCCGGTGCACTGCCGATTCCGCTGAAGATCGTCGAGCAGGGCGAGGTCGGTGCGAGCCTCGGCAAGGATTCGATCAAGAAGGGGATCACCGCAGGTCTGGTGGGCACGGCGCTCGTCATCCTCATCATGGTGGGGTACTACCGGTTGAGTGGGGTGCTCGCTGTGGCGGCCCTCGGATTGTATGTCCTCTTCGCGCTCGGCGGCCTGGCCGCGGTGGATGCCACGCTTACCCTGCCGGGCCTCGCAGGCCTGGTGCTGTCCATCGGCATCGCGGTCGACGCGAATGTGCTGATCTTCGAACGAATTCGCGAGGAGCTGCTGCATGGCAAGAGCGTGCGCCTCTCGGTCGACGAAGGATTTCGCCATGCCATGAACGCGATCATCGATTCCAACGTGGCCACGGTACTGACCGCCCTTTTTCTGTTCCAGTTCGGCACTGGCCCGGTCAAGGGCTTCGCCGTCACGCTCACGCTCGGCATCGCGGCGTCCATGGTCACGGCCGTGTTCGTGACGCGCACCCTCTTCATGATCTGGCTCGATCGCAAGCCGGCCATGACCACACTGAGCATCTGACGATGACCCGATTCTTCGCCCACGCCAACTACGATTTCATCGCCTTTCGCCGGTACGCATACGGCATCACGGCGTTGCTCGTCATCCCCGGACTCCTGTACCTGCTGGTCGTCGGGTTGAACTACAGCATCGAGTTTACCGGTGGAACACTGGTGCGGATTCACACCAGCAAGCCCCTCGACGTCGGCAGGCTGCGAGGCGACCTCGACCGCCAGGGGATTCACGGCGCCGAGATTCAGACCTTCGGCGCGAGCGGCGGCTACGTGATCCGGGCACGCGGGGCCAAGGCCGGCACCGACGCCAATGACACGCAGGTAACGGCGCGCGGTGTGTATGCCGCGCTGGATCAGGTGCTCGGAGCCGGCCAATATCGGGTGGATGCGGCCGGCGCAGTCGGCCCCAAGGTTGGTGGCGAGCTCCGGACCAAGGCATTCCTGGCGATTTTCCTCTCGTTCTTCGCGGTGCTCGGCTACCTGGCGATCCGGTTCGAATGGCGCTTCGGGGTGGCCGCCGTCATCGCCACCGCACACGACATCGTGGCGACGGTCGCGTTCATCGCAGTCATGCACCTCGAGGTCAGTCTCACCGTGGTCGCCGCAGTCCTTTCGATGGTCGGCTATTCCCTCAACGACACGATCATCATCTTCGATCGTGTGCGCGAGAACCTCGCCAAGATGAGGGGCGAGAGTTTCGCCGCGGTCCTCAATCGCTCGATCAACGAGACGCTGCCGCGGAGCATCCTCACGCACGGAACGTCGCTCGCCACGCTGCTTGCACTGGCGATCTTCGGCGGCGAGGTCATCCGGCCGTTTGCGCTCGTGATGTTCTTCGGCGTCTTCACCGGCACCTTCTCGTCGATCTATATCGCGTCGCCTGTCCTGATGGCCATCGAGCAGCGCTGGCCCGGCCCCCATGCCAAGGCGCGCCGCGCGAAGCATGGCGCCGCCGGAGCCTCCAGCGCGCGAAAGGCCCAGCCGGTCGGCTGATCGTGCTGGTCGACACGCATTGCCACCTCGGCGACCCGGCATACGACGCCGACCGCGCCGAGGTGGTGGTGCGTTCGGGGGCGGCCGGCGTCGGGCACGTCGTGGTCGTCGGAGAGACGCCCGAGTCCGCCGATCGCGCGCTCGCACTCGCGGCCGCCAATGCCGGACTCTCCGCGACCGCGGGCGTGCACCCGCATGTTGCCGCGAGCTGGACCGCCGACACCGCACGCTGGCTGGCCACCCGGTTGCGGGACCCGCTGGTCGTGGCCGCCGGCGAGATGGGACTCGACTACCACTACGATCACTCGCCGCGCGAGGTGCAGCGCGCCGTCTTCGCGGCCCAGCTGGTCCTGGCCGCGGAAGCGGGCAAGCCGGCCATCATCCATGCCCGTGAGGCCGACGATGACGTCGCCGCCATCCTGCGCGCACACGCGTCAACGGTCGCGGTCCTGCATTCGTTCAGCAGCGGGCTCGAGCTCTGGCGCGCCGCCGTCGGCCTCGGCCACTACGTCTCGTTCAGCGGCATGATCACGTTTCGCAGCTGGTCGCTCGACGACGCCGTCCGCGACACCCCGCTCGACCGGATCCTCGTCGAGACCGACG
>JBBQFH010000065.1:0-7793 GCA_038321865.1 Gemmatimonadales bacterium | reverse complement strand
CGCGCTCTCACGCCTCCCGCCCCCGCCTCCCGCCCCCGCCCCCCCCCCGAAACCATCCAACGCTCAACCCACAGGTTGACTATTTCGCCGTCGCGCATATATTCAACCTTATGGTTACGCATTCACACAGCCTCGATCGCGTCTTCCGCGCGCTGGGTGATCCCACGCGCCGGGCGATGCTCCGCCGGCTGGCGCGGCAGGAGCACACCGTGGGCGAGCTGGCCCAGCCGCTCCGGATGTCGCTGGCGGCGGCGTCGAAACACGTCAAGGCGCTGGAGCAGGCCGGTCTCATCCGCCGGACCGTCCGCGGCCGCACCCATTTCTGCCAGATCAACCCGCAGCCGCTCGCCGAGGCCGATGAGTGGCTGCGTTCCTACGAGCAGCTCTGGACCCGGCGCCTCGGTGCCCTCGAAGCGCTGCTCCGTCACCCCGACAAGGAGTAGAGGATGTCCCCCATCACCAGCACCGCCCGCAGCGCCGACCGCATCGAGCAGACCATCCAGCTCGACAGCCCGCCCTCACGCGTCTGGCGCGCGCTCACCGATTCGGCCGAGTTCGGCAAGTGGTTCGGCGCGACACTCGAAGGCCCCTTCCGCACCGGCGCGACGACCAAGGGCGATCTCGGCGCCTGCGGGCACCCGGACCTGACCATAGATCTGCAGATAGAAAAGATGGAGCCGGAGAAGACGTTCTCCTTCCGCTGGCACCCGTACGCGATCGACCCCAAGGCGGACTACTCGAAGGAGCCCAGGACGCTGGTCGAGTTCACGCTGAAGCCCGCCGGCGGCGGCACGCTGCTGACGGTGGTCGAAAGCGGGTTCGACGCGATCCCGACCGAGCGGCGGGCAAAGGCGTTCGAGATGAACACGAAGGGCTGGGTGGGGCAGATCGAAAACATCCGGAAGTATCTCGCGGGGTGAATGAGCTGAACGGCCCGCGGGATCATGCGCCGTCCGCACCCGCGAGCCGGCGCGCCCGCCCCCATTCCTGGCTCAACTCGAGCTCCCCGACCCAGCGTTCGACATAGGGAAGATCGAGCTGGTCCGCGCGAACCCGGAGGATGCCGGCCACGTCCTCGATCTGGCGACTCGATCCACCCATGCGCGCCCACTCGAGCTTGGCGATGAGCAGATCTTCCGCCGTTACCACGAACAGCGGAACGCCATCCAGGTCCACTTCCTGCCGGCGCTCGAACTCACCCCGGCTGAACGGCCTGGCCCGCCGGATGATGAAGTCGATCTTCCATCCGGTCTCCGTATCGATGACGTTGAACTGTCCTGCGTTGTCGAGTGCTTCCAGGGCGGCGGATTCGTCGACGTAATACCGGGCGGGGGGAAAGCGGCCGACCAGCGTCCGGAGCTGGGATCGGGTCGGGTGGATGACGAGGTCGATGTCCTGGGTGGCCCGGGGGGTCCCGTGATAGGCGGCGGCGAACGAGCCGGTCAGCATGTAGGGCACCCCGGCAGCCGCGAGCTCCCGTACGGCCACCTCGAGCACCGCGCCGGGGTTCACCCGCGGCGGCTCAGCTCGCGCGCGATCTCCGCGGCCGTCGCATCCGGATGACGCTGCCTGATGCCCGCGACCGCCAGCGTCTGTGCCAGCTCGCTCAGCTCCAGCGCGAGCCGGAGGCGCTCGACGCCGCCCAGGCGCCGATACACGCTCAGTTGCACCAGCTCCGCTTCCCGCGTCGTATCGGATGCCATGAGGGTCAATCTAACGGCTGGGAGGATTCGTCAAGCATGGCGGTGGCGTCCGGCGCTCCACCGCACTCGCCACGCTCGCCACGAGCTGCGCTGATTCGATTGCTATCAGCGGCGCCGGAATGCCGATCGTCGGGGCATGTACCCTTGCGATCCCCCAGCGCCGAGCCGAGCATTATGGGCATGCCACACGCTGCTGAACGCTGGACCGCGGACCGGGTCCGCGCGTTGCCGGACGACGGCAACCGCTACGAGCTCATCGGCGGTGAGCTGCTCGTGACGCCGGCGCCGAGCGGGGCGCATCAGGCGATGCTGTCGGCGCTGTTCGAGCGGATCGCGCCATTCGTCCGGGCGTCGATGCCGGGTGCCCGGCTGCTGTGGTCACCCGCCGACCTGGCGTTCGGCGAAGAGGAGATCCTTCAACCCGACCTGTTCGTCTGCCGCACCCGCGATGGCGGGCCGCCACGGCGGTGGACGGACATCATTTCGCTGCTCCTGGTCATCGAGGTGCTCTCGCCCCGCTCGGCGCGCCAGGACCGCACGATCAAGCGCGTGCGGTACCAGCGCGCGGCCGTCCCCGACTACTGGATCGTGGATCTCGACGCGCGGCTGGTCGAGCGCTGGCGGCCGGAGGATGCGCGGCCCGAAGTAGTGGCGACGGCATTGACCTGGCAGCCGGATCCGCAGCATGCTGCCCTGGCGATCGACCTGTCGGCGCTCTTCATGGAGGCGCTGGGCGGGCTGCCGGACAGCTGAGGGAACCGGCGGACCCCGAGATCATTACATCCCGAACGGCGGCTCGTCCGCCGACGGGCCATAGACCGACGGCAGCGGGATCCCGTTCAGCCTGAGGTAGACCGTGAGCTGGCCGCGGTGATGGTAGGAGTGATTCAGCAGGATGGTCCGGAACACGGCACCCCGCGGCATCGTCATCACCACCGTCTCGCCCCGCATCACCTTCCAGGGAATATCGAGATCGGCATCGGGCATGCCACCGAGCGTCGCACGGGCGTACGTCATCGCGTCGTCGAATGTGACGAGCAGCGCCTTGGTGTCGGCCGGGGGTGCGAGCGGCGGCAGCGCCCCGGGATCGAAGCTCGGCTGCAGCGCGGCGGCGACGATCGCCTTGGGGAGCTGCGCGAGATGGTTGGCGAGCTGGCCCATGGACATCGACCGCTCGTGCGGACGCCAGTCGAGGCGGTCCGCGGGGACACGCGCGAGCACCCGGCGCGTGGCAGGTGCCTCCTGCTCCAGCTCGGCTAACAGCTCGCGAACGGCAGCCATTCGATCTTTTGGTGTATGTCGATGTCGGTGGAACGCCGGGAATGACCGTGGATCGGATCGGGCGCATCGGATCGGGCGCATCGGATCGGCGCATCGGATCGGGCGCATCGGATCGGCGGCTGAAGCCGCCGCTCGGCATGGGGCCCTGAAGGGCCGTCGCTGCTCCTGGCGCCGCTGGACACTCGATGGCGCTTTAGCGCCCCACGCCGAGTGGCGGCTTTAGCCGCCGATCCGATCCCCGATCCCCGATCCCCCGCAGATCGTCCCACTTCCCGCCAGGCATCTCGGCACAGGAAGATAAAACACCCGCCGCCGACGGCTGCGGCCATCGGCGGCGGTTACTGCCCTGCCCTGCTCCTTCCACTACCCCACCCCGGCCTCATGCCGCTGCTGGCGGCGTCACCGGAACCGGGACCTCTACCGGCGCGTGATCAGCCGCCGGGTGCGGCGCCGAGGCGCCTTTGCGGGCGCTGATCCACGCGCCCAGGGGATCGCTCCCCTTTACGAACCGCGAGCGGTTGAGCCCGTCGAGCACCGACACCGCCTCGACGATCTCGCGTCCCACCTTGTCCAACTCGGCGCTGGCGCCGGTGTGCGCCCGCTTGCCGCTCGCCGACTGGACCAGCGCCGCGTCGAACTTCGCGAGCATCTGGTTGAGGCCGCCGAGGACCGTCTCGGAGAGCCCGTGCTGCACCAGCGTGTCCTTGCTCGCGGCGGCATCGGCGGCGATGCGGCCGGCCGCCGTCCGGAAGGCCATGTACGTCGGCGTCTTCCCCTTCACGAACTTCTTCCTCAGCTCCGGCACCTCCGCCGACGCCACCCTCGCGACCCGCTTCAGGTGGTCGAGGTGCCCCTGGGTCAGCGCCCGGCGGAGCTCACGCTTCACCTGCGTCGCCGTGCGCTCCTCGATGCTGCCCTCCTGCTGCTGCGTGGCCAGCGAGGCCGCCTGGCCGAGCAGCGTGTCGAGGCGGGTCACCGCGGCGGTGTAACCCGGGCTGTCCTCCGGGTGCTCGCGGCTGAAGTCGAGCCCGCGCTTCCCCATCTCGATCTTCCTACGGGTTGTGGCTTTCATAAAATCCTCCGCACTGGCCGGCGGCGGCCGGGATCACGCCGGTGACGATTGCGTGAGACTGCTGGCCGGCGGTGCCCGACCGCGACCGGCCTGGCCCCCTCTCATGCATCGGGCATGCCATTCGTTGCACGATAAAAGTCCTTTCATTATAGCAAACGAATTCACGATCTTTTCACGCTCGGATTTTTCTCGGCGGTGTTCCCGATCAGGACGATGAGTGTCCTGTTTTCGGAAACTGTTTTCCGGATCGACGGCGCTGTCGAACGGAGCGCGAGTGCTGATCAGTGTCGGGCGATCGCTGTCCGCCGGCATGCGTCCGGAGTACGCAGGAGTACCTCAGGTAATCGGCGGACGGTATCCGCAGACAAACGGCGCGCGGTCACTGCCGGACGGAATCCGCTGCCTGACAGGCGGACGTCGGGTGCTGTGAGGCCGCTCGCGGCCGGTGATCGCCGGATCGCGAAGGGTGTCAGACGGACGCGGGTCGGTAATTCATGGATCGCGTTCCCTGTCAGCCGGCTCGCGCGCCCGGCCGGCCGGACGCGTCATGCTGATCGGCGGCGCGCGTCATCTCATTGCCGGATCGCGCGTGCTGATGGCCGGACATCGGCTCCGGTCGCATGGCCGCGAAGCGCCGTCCGACGGATTCCGGCCGCTGCGCGATCGGATGCGGCTAATGAGCTCGCATGTGTCGCGGATGTTGTCTCGAATCGGACCGGCTGTTCCGGACGTGACGCGCTGTCGCCCGGACCGCGTGGCCTGAACACCGGACGCCGGGCGCTACACTGGTCTCCGCCCGTCCGGCCAGCGAGATTGCTGGTGCTCCCCGACCCACTCACACGACTGGATTCCGTTGCCCGTCCCCGACGCCGGGGCTCCCGGCCCGCGCCATCTGACCAAGCACGAGTTCCTCACCGGCCTGCGCTGTCACCGGGCGCTCTGGTGGATGGTGCACGAGCCGGCGTGCCAGGAGCTGGTGCCCGACCGCGCGGCGCAGGCGCGGATGCAGACCGGCCGTGAGGTCGGCGCCGCGGCACGCGAGCGGGTGCCGGGCGGCGCCCTGATCGGGCCGGCGTTCCAGGGCGTCGAGGCCCGCGCCGAGGCGACCCGGCTGGCGATGGAGAACGGGGTGCCCGCGATCTACGAGGCCACCGTCGCGGCCGGCGGTCTCGCCGTCTCGGCCGACATCCTGGTGCGCGAAGGCGACGGCTGGGTGCTGGTCGAGGTGAAGAGCGCGTCGAAGGTGAAGCCGGACCACGTCGCCGACGCCGCGTACCAGGCGTGGCTCGCCCGGCGAGCCGGCGTCAGTGTGACCGGCGTCGAGCTGATGCACCTCAACAGCGAGTGCCGCTTCCCCGCGCTCGACGACCTGTTCGTCCGGGACGACGTCACGCCGGCCGCGGCCGATCAGGCGGCGGCGTTCGAGCGGGCGGCGGAGGCGATCTTCACGATGCTGGACGGCGAGTCGCCGGCGAAGGAGATCGGGAAGCACTGCATCGACCCGGAGGACTGCGCGTTCAAGGCGCGGTGCTGGCCCCCGTTCCCCGAGCATCACGTGAGCACGGTGTACCGCGCGCGGACAGCTTGGTTCAAGTGGGCCGCGGCTGGCTACAACACCATTCATGACTTCCCAGCCGACTTCGTCGCAACCGGCGGTGGCGTTCCGGCGGCCCGCCAGCTTCGGGCGGTGCGGGAGAACCGGATGATCGTGGAGGACGGGCTGGCGGCGGCGCTGGCGGCGTTCCGGGGGCCGCTGGCCTTTCTCGATTTCGAGACGGTGCAGCCCGCGATCCCGCTGTGGGACGGGTGCGTGCCGTGGGAGCAGGTGCCGGTGCAGTTCAGCTGTCACGTGGAGGACGGCGCGGGCGGGTACCGGCACTACGAGTGGCTGGCCGAGGGGCCGCTGGATTGCCGGCCGGTGCTGGCGGAGCGGCTGCTGGAGGCGTGTGCGGGGGCAGCGGCGGTGATCACGTACAACATGGCCTTCGAGAAGGGATGCATCGAGCGGATGGCGGAGGTGGTGCCGGGGCGGCGGGCGGATCTGCTCGACCTGGCGGCGCGGCTGGTGGATCTGCTGCCGGTGGTACGGGATCATGTGTATCACCCGGGGTTTCGCGGGGGGTTCGGGCTCAAGAAGGTGACGGGGCCGCTGCTCGGCACGCGGGCGCATGAGGATCTCGAGATCGCGGAGGGAATGACGGCGAGTCTCGAGCTGACGCGGCTGCTGTTTCACGAGCACGGGATGGTGGCGCAGGAGCGGGCGATGGTGCGGGAGCAGCTGCTGGCGTATTGCAAGGCGGATACGTGGGAGATGGTGCAGCTGCTGGCAAGGATGCGGGCGCTGGCAGAGTAGGAGCGGGCGTGCGCTGGAAGGCATTTGTGACGCGCGAATCCGATCGCGCGCGCGCTGGCGCGCCGTTCAACAATATCGGATGCTCTCTTGCGCCCCGCTCGCCGAGGACAGAACCTTATGGGTATGCCACAGTCAACGCTGGACTGGACCGCAGCGATGCTCGCCGACCTGCCGGACGACGGCCAGCGCTACGAGGTCGTGGACGGGGAACTGCTGGTGACGCCGGCGCCGGCCATTCAGCATCAGCGCGCGGTCGGACGGCTCTACTACCACCTGGTGAGCTATCTGCATGCCCATCCGGTGGGTGAAGCGCTGCTTTCTCCGGCGGACGTCGAGCTCGACCCGCGTACGCTGGTACAGCCCGACATCTTCGTGGTCCCGCTGGTCGAGGGACGCGGGCCGAGAGACTGGCAGGAGGCCGCACGGCTGCTGCTCGCCATCGAAGTGACCTCGCCCTCGACCGCGCGGTATGACCGGCTGCTCAAGCGACGACGCTATCAGCGCGCCGGTGTCCCGGAGTACTGGATCGTGGACCTCGATGCCAGGTTGGTCGAACGCTGGCGTCCGGACGATGCGCGTCCGGAGATCCTGGTGGAGCGGGTGACCTGGCAGCCGGCGGAACGAGAGCCGGGGCTCGAGATCGAGCTAGTGGCGATGTTCGCGGAGATACACGGCGAGTGAGCGACGGAAGTGCGACCGGCGGGAGCGTAAGCGGCGGGAGCGTAAGCGGTCGGCGGCTGAAGCCGCCACTCGGCGTGGGGCGCTAAAGCGCCGTCGGGGCGCGGGAAATGGTTGGGGCGGGCGCGGACGTTCGAGCATGTTGGGGAATGCGGCATCGACTGTACTACCATCTGATCTGGACGACCCGGCTGCGGGAGCCGGCGATCGATGCTGCGGTGGCGGATTTTCTCGTGCGGTTTACGCGGGCGATCGTGGCGCGGGAGCGCGGCCGCCTGCTCGAGATCGGGATCGTCGCCACCCACGTCCACCTGCTCGTCACCCTGCACCCCTGCACCACCATTCCACGATTAATGCAGAGCCTGAAAGGCGGCAGCGGCGCCCTGATCAATCGGCAGCGGCTGTGCCCGACCAGCTCCTTTCGCTGGGCCGACGGCTACACGATTCACACCGTCAGTCCCGCCGCACTCGCCCGCATTCGCACCTACGTTCGCAATCAACCGAGCCATCACCCCGATTACGCGATCACGGGGTGGCGCGCGCCTGATTCGTGTCATGAGACGCTGCGTGAGGCGGGCGAGATAAGCGAGGCGGGCGAGTCGCGGGCGAGTCGGGGGGGGTATCCCCCCCCCCGCCGGGGGGGGGTAACAGCCCGCGGGGGGGGCCGCGGCGCCCCCTGGGGTGGTGGGCCGTCCAGGGCCCCGGG
>JBBQFH010000064.1:0-8382 GCA_038321865.1 Gemmatimonadales bacterium | reverse complement strand
GCGTTGGCGGCGCGGGCTGTTCAGGAGATGCGAGGCGTGCGATACTGAGCAAGGCGACCTCCCATTAGGTCGGCTAAAGGCCCTGGCGGCGTTCAGTGCGCTGTCAGGGCCGTTTGCGTTCCCGCGCCATCCGCGGGCTCGTTGTCGTGTCCGCCCGTCGCGGACTCGGGCGCGTCGGGCATCCCCCGCCCGGCCAGCACCAGGCTCGCCAACCCGCCGATGCCGAGCAGCAGGGCGGCGAGGAGGGTGGGGTCGGTCATGCGGAGAGGCTCGAAATCTCGATGACGTATCCGTGACGCTCGGCGCATTCCTCGGCCAGCAACACCGCCTGTCGATTCAGGGTGTTGCGCTGTCCGACGAGTTCGCGCACGTTCACCACGTAGTCTTCCGGCGACCACAACTCGCGTGCCTTCCACACGGGTGCCCCATCATCGTCACGGTCGGTGGTATGCCCGTTGGCAGGGAGCCCTTTGGCATCGTTCTTCTTGAGTGCATCGCGTACGTCGCCCTGGATGGCCCGCAGGTGCATGAGGTCAAGCTCGACATCCGTGTAGATGCCGTCGGCCACGCACGCGCGAGCGAGGTTGAGGGTGCCCATCGGGCCGACGTTCTTGAACAACGCCCGGATGCGATCCTCGCGTGGCGGGAGCGGCGTCTCGACGGTCAACACGTCATCTACTTGATTCACGTGACCTTGCCCCTGAGCGCCGCGATGGCGGCGTCGATGCGCGGCAGGATCGCCGCAAGGTCCGCACTGTGCGGGTCATCCGAAAACAGGCGCGCGGCCTTTGACACCGCCGTCCGTGCATCCCGCAGCAGCGCCACGCGGGGATCCGGCATCGGCGGACGTTTGGCCGCTTCGGTCAGCGCCAGCGACCGCTCGCGGCTGTCATCACTGGATGCGAGGGTGAACACGCGCTCGCGCTCCACGGGCGGCAAGTCGGCCAGGTTGCGCGTGATCTCGATGGCGTCCTTGGCAGGCAGGCGCCAGGCTTCCAGCATCGCTGCAGCCTTTGGCCGCTCCGCCTCGGGGATCTTCTCTAGCGCCTCGCCCGCCTCCGCCACGTGGTAGGGTTTCCAGGCCTGCATGAAGGGGTAGGGGTCGTCAGCCGTGGCGGGCGGCGCACCATTCTCAGAGTGCGGTGTGTCATTCGTCGCATTTGCGACAGAGGCATCGCGCGCTACTCCTGAGGTTTTGTCCTCATCCGTCGCATTTGCGACAGAGGCATCGCGCGCGATCGTTGCGTGATCTACACCCAGAACCTCGGCGGCTTGGCGCGTGCTCAGTCCCGAGCCGCCTTCGTCAACGGGGGCGGTCAACTCCGCGACCGCGGCGCGCCGCTCGGGCACCGCTTGCCGTACGTAGCCACCGAGACGGCCCTTTACCCAGTCGGCAGTAGATAGGCCGAGCGCTTGGGGGACGCCCATTCGCTGGCCCCACTCCACCTGCCGCCAGCCACCCCCGAGCGCCTGGCCGAGCGCCTGGGTGTATTCCTCCGCGTCTTCTGGGCTCACGCGCTGACCAGCTCGCGCTCAGGCTCCGGCGAGTCCATCTGGAGTACCCAGGTCGTGAGCGTGCTGCGTGGGATACGCAGCTCGACAGCAGCTTCCGAATGCGTCAGCCGCCGTACATAGAGCATGTGCGTGACAACGTCCTGCCAGCGGCGCTCGTACTCGCGCTCAATCGCCTTCTGGAGCCTGGTCGTGCGCTGCCCTGTGTACACAGTCTAGAGTCCTCCACGCTTCTACTGCGGAGACTCTAACACAGCTAGAGTTGTGTGTCAACGTACTCGCCTTAGTTGATATTTTCGTCCAAGATGACTAGTATCGAGAAGGCGACGAGAGGGAGAGTGGTTGTGGCACTCGATTTTGGGCGGGTCGGCGCAGCGTTGCGCGAGGTCCGCGAGTTAGCGAAACTCAGGCAGCGGCACGTGGCTGAACGCCTGGACGTGACCGATGGCGCGGTCAGTCAGTGGGAGAGCGGCGCACGGGAGCTGAAGCCCAGCCAGCTCCAGGAGTTTGCCGCGCTGGTCGAGCTGGACTTCGACGGCCTGCTGTACAAGCTGGGCATGCCACGATGAGTCAAACGGCCAGGTACGTGGTGCTTGCCGAAACCGACATCGCGGACACGTACGCGAGCCTCCTGGACGCGCCGAACCGCGGCGCGGTGCAGAACCGCGGCACTCCTCGAGGACGGGGAACGATGCCATGAGGAGCATACCGATGCGGGCTATCGCGCAACCGTTACCCTTGGGTGTGGGCGAAATCGTTGCCGTTGTGGGGAGCCGCGACTACCCCGACCTGGACGCCGTGCGGCGCTCTGTGCGGTCCCTGCCGTCGGGGACCGTCGTTCTGAGCGGCGGGGCCAAGGGCGTCGATAAGACTGCAGAGGACGAGGCTCGCGCATGCGGCCTGGCCGTGAAGGTCTATCCGGCCGATTGGCGGCGGTACGGGCGTCGAGCCGGCGCCGTCCGCAATACGCTGATCGTGGAGCGTTCTACGCGGGTGGTGGCCTTCTGGGATGGCCTGTCGCGCGGCACGAAGATCACCATTGATCTGACGGTCGCGGCGGGCAAGCCCCTGGAAATCGTCTCGCCCTGAGCCTCCCCCTCCCCCGCACCAGCGGCATCAGGATCGACCCGCTCCAGTTCGACGCGGGCGAAGGCTGTGCGCTGAATCCTGCCAACTAACGGACTCAGATATGGCTCGTCGTGCTGCACCCAGTACACATGATCTGCTGTGAGCGGATAGAGTTTCCGGTCAAGCGGTCGCCGATCCTTGCGGACGAACGTCCCTCGGCTGCCGTCTAACCACACATGCCGCACCTCGGAGCAGAGACGGCACTCTCCGCTCAACCGCACCCGCACTCGATCCCCGATCTCCAGCGGTGCCAGCCCCAGCAATTCCTCAACGCTGTCCATCACTCCCCCTCCCCCGCACCGGCGGCGGCGCCAGGCGGCGTCATGAGGCGGGCGATCTCGCTCTCCGGGATGCGGTAGCCGAACTTCGTGCCCCCTGGCATCACGCCTCTGAGGGTGCCAGCACGGAGCCACGCGCGGATGGTGGCCTCCTTCGCTCCGATCCGCTCGGCAACCTCTCTCACAGTCAACATACGCTCACCCTCCATGCTGCCCCCGCTTCTCCCTGACCGTATCACAGTTTACGAGAACGCACAAGATTGCTGCTCTACCCTATTGACAAGAACATACGAGAACGTATATTATCTAGGTACACCAGATAGGGAGCACCGAGATGGCCTACCGCACCCGCCGCACCAGCCCCCGCAACGTGGCCTACCAGATCCGCGACCGCCAGCGTCTCATCGCCCTGTACCTGGAGAGCGGCATGGACCCGTCGTATGTGGCGAAATTGCAAGCGCAGCTCGCGGCACTGGAGGCGCTGTGATGGCCGCTTCACCCACCAGCCGCACGCAGCGCGCCATTGATGCCGAGACGGCCGAGGGGCTCTACCGTCACGTCACGCGCGTGGATGCCTGCACGTACTTGGTGCCCGGCAGCGAGTACCTGTTCTATATCGTCAAGCGCGACGGCTGGACGTTCATCTGCGAGTGCCGCGCCGCGGTCGCGCTGACCCCTTGTCGTCACGCCGCGGCAGCCTGGCATACGATGATCCGCGATCAGGCGGGCAAGACTGAGGGAGGGAACTAGAGATGGACGAGCATCCTGACGACTGCGACTGCACCGAGTGCCTGCCGCGCGAGACGTTCGAGTGGAACCGTGACGTGGGCAACTACAGCCCGTGGCAAGCCGTACGCGACTGCCAGGCGAACGGGGAGAGCTTCCGCCAGTACGCCGAGGGGTACCGCGACGGGTGGTCGTTTGGTGATGAGCCGCCCGCCGATCTGGTCGAGGGCATGGTCCGCGAGATGGAGCGGGCCGCGGCCGAGCTGAACGCGGAACTCTGACCCACCCCGTGCGCCGCGCCACGCGGCACGAACCACGAGCCCCGGCCGGAGTGTGAATCCCGGCCGGGGCTCTGGCGTTCGGCGCTCTATCCCAAGCGCCGCGGCCCCCTCTTCGCCGGGGGCTGGCATGAACGCGGGCCGACAGCCGCCTTCTCAGTCCCCGCGTGCTAGCCCGCATCAGGACTGGAGCCATGCCGCCGACCCACGGCTGAGCGTGAGGGATTCGAACCCCCGAGGGTTTGCACCCTGCCCGCAAGGGACCGACCCTTACGGGCGCCTTCGACCACTCGGCCAACGCTCTGGCGCCACGCACAGCAGAGCACCAGACGCTCCACGATTGACGAGAAGGGCTAGTCCATCCCGGTCCTGGCATCATCGGGCGGGCGCTGGATTTTCGGCAGGAATGCTTGCAGCGCGCCGGCCACGGTCAGCCCCACGGCCAGCCACGCCGCCAGTGCGTCACCGATCCCTAGCCGCTCCTGGTCCGCGATGGTGATCGCGCCCAGCACAATCACCGCGATGAGGCACACCCAACTCGCCGCGTACTGGACGTGGTATCCCCAGCTCTTCATGCGTTGTCCCTCCTACAGGTTCAGTCGTCCGGTGACGACGAGTAAAATCGCGAGCAGCAAGATGAGTCCGACGACTCCGATCCAGCCATACATTGGCATGTCATTCCTCCTTTCCGTCCTCTTGTTGAGACCGCACATCCGCGGTCTGAGTAATGTCTAACGACGTCAGGATCAGGGCGATCCAGCTCAGGGCCAGCACCGCCTGCGGCTCGCCGGATGCAAACGTCAGGGCTGAGATGGGCCAGCCGCCCAGACAGACGGCTAGCAGCACCCACGCGGCACGGCGGCGCCATTTCGGGCTCACCACGCACCGCGGGTCGACTTGAAGGCGACGGCGTGCCCCGCTAGCAGCAGGTCACTGTTCAGGCAGCGCCCGTCAGACGACTCAATGCGGCCAAGCCAGCGGCCAAAGCTGTCGGCTTTCTCCGTCCGTATCCACAATGGAAAATCGGCGTGCGACGGGTTCTCGGCCGACCGTTCGGCCACCCACTGCACCGTGTAGTCCTTCGCCGCCACCGCCCGCGCGTGTTCCTCGGCCGAAGAGCCGCGCAGCTCCGGCGTGTCAACATCAAGCAGCCGTATATGTTGGACGCTGTAGAGATTGAGACCGGCGCTGAGCGTGGCGGTGAAGGTGTCGCCGTCGATGATTCGCTCCACCCGACAGCGGAACCAGTAGTCGCGGGCGGTCATCATCAGTCCACCGTCACCGCGACGCCGCTGCCCATCGCTTGCCACCAGTCCGACCAGGTGAACCAGTGCTCCGCCTTCGGCCCCGCGTCGGAATTCGCCACCGTCACGCCCAGGTCGTCCGCCTCTACCGCAACCAGCCAGTGCCCGCCTCCGTGGTAGTTGTTGAGCTGGCACAGGGCGGGATGCTCGGGCAGCCGCTCGCGGAACCACTCACGCGTCAGGTCGTCCTGCGGCGTCACCGTGGCCGGTAGGCCCGCGGCATCCAGCGCCCGTTTCAGCCCCACGCCGGCCCCGAAGCGGTTGAGCAGGCCCGGGTTCGGCGTCACGTCGTCGCCGGTGGCGCGGATGCGCTTGAGCGCCCCGCTGATGTTGGTCGGTTGCCCGTAGGCGGTGAGTGTCGCCGCGAGGCTTGCCGCCGAGCAGGACGCGCCGTGAATGCCGTTGAACTCCGAAGTGCTGTCGTACGAAGCCCGCTCGAATTGGCCTTGACGCATCACAGGATTGATGAGAGACGCCCCCGCGCTCGTGGATGGCTCGGTGTGCCCCCACCGAAACACGGAGCGGTCTATGGGGCTGCCGCTCCACTGCTTGCCGGCGAGGGCGGTCCAGCCGCCGAAGCCCGGCGCGACCATCTCGCGGCTGCTGTCATAGATCGACGCCCACAGGGGCAGGTGCGAGAACTCGGTGCTGTTGCCCGTGCGCGGCTTCCACCACCAGCCGCCCGTGTAGATGCCGCAGGGGAAGCCCTCCGATTCGCACGCCTCCACCGCCTGGCGGATGATCTCCAGGTTCGGGAAGGTGCCGTCGGTGTAGTCCTCGCAGTCCAGCCAGAGGGGATTGGTCGGGCTGAACACGATCCCGGCGTGCGCCGCGGTGTCAAGCGCGCTGTTGACTTGTTGCGCGCCGTCGATCCCCGCGTAGAGCCACACATAGCCGCCCACCGTCCGACCCCTCGCGCGGGCCGACTGGGCATGGGCAATGGAGTATTTCGCCCCGTCGCCACCCATCTCAATGCTCTGGTACAGCTTGGTGATGAGATGGTCCGGCTTGTACTGGTCGATCAGCGGGCCGATGTCCAGCCCCTGGTGACTCGACACGTCGATGGCCTCGATCAGCGCCCCCGGAGCGGGTGAGTCCGGGGCTACGCTTTTCCCGGGAACTTCACCGCCTGGAAGTGCCCGTACTTCTCCGGCGCGACCGCTTGGAGCAGCGCCTCCGCGCTCTCCGCGCCTTCGTCCCACTTGTCCGTCAACACTCGGGCGATCAAGTCCACCGTGAGGCCCTGCTGCTTTTCGAGCAACTTGAGTCGCGCTTCCACTCCCGGATCCACTGCCATATCAGACTCCCTTGCAAAGTGCTTGAACGTCTCCATGCGCCAGGTGGGCTGCCCCTTCATGTCCAGCAGCCCCTCGTCCCAGTGCGCGCCCTCGTTCTGCCACCAGGAGCGCCAGCAGTACGCATAGGCGCGCTCGGCATGCTGCAAGGCCGCGGTCACGTACTCGGGCTTCCAGACGGGGAATTCCCCGATCCAGACGGGCTTCCCGAAGCGCGCGTACCCGAACGGCCCGTAGATGCCGTCGCCCATCTGCTCGACGGTCTTGGGGTATCTGCTGAGCGCGACCACATCGACCAGGTCATCGAGGCGCTTGGTCCAGCGGTCCGGTTGGCCGCTGGCGCAGTTCGGGCCGACCAGGCGGTGATTGGCGAACACGCTTCGCGCCGCCTTGAGCTGCTCGAACACCTCTTGTTCGGATGCCGTGCTGCTGGTCGCGCCCGTGGCGTCATATTCGTTTTCTCCCACTTGCACCGTGCCCACCAGATCGCCAATTTCCGCGCGCCAGTACTCGGCCTGGCGGCGCGGGTCGTTCGACACGCTGTAGGAGCGGCTATCCATGCACACCAGCGGGGTTATCCCGGCATCGACGTAGTCCCGCACGATGGTGCGCATGGGATGGTCCGGCCAGGCGGGCAACCGCACCGCGGTGCAGCCGATGGCGTGCAGCTCGGCCGGGGTGGCGAGGCCGCCGCCCGGGGACACGTTGAGGCCCAAAGCCGCAGTCACCACTCGAACTCCTTGTCCGCGTGCTTCGGGAACGCCACGCGCCCGCGCAGCAGGTTGATCATCCGCGCCTTGTCGAATACGACCGAGGCGGCATGGACACAGGCCAGCCGCTCCAGGTCGCCGGCGACATAGGCATCACCACCGGGACCGCAGCCGCAGTGCGCGCGAACGCATCGCGCCACCTCCAGGCGATCCATGTCGGTGATGACGAGGCTCACGGGTCCGTGGCCTCATCGGCGGCTTCCTCGTCCATTTCGGCGGCGGCCACCAGCCGCGCCGTGTCCGCCTTGATCGACACCGTGTCGGCCTTGATCTCGTCGGTGCTGACGCGGTTGCGCTCGATGGCGGCGTTGCTCGCCGCATCCCTGGCGTTCGTCGCGGCGTCCCGCAGGTTCGTGGCCGCGTCGGCCGCGTTGGTCGCGGCGGCGACGACATTGGTCGCGGCGGCGTCCCCGATGATCTCGGCGGACTCCACCAGCAGTCGCGTGTCGGCCTTGATGCGCACCGTGTCGGCCTTCACGTCCGCGACCTGCGTGCTGCGGGCCACCTCCGCATCCCGGCCGGCGATCTGCCCTTCCAGGTGCCCCTCGGCCCGCGCCGTGTCCTCGCCCTCCGTGCCGAGCGCGCGGTCGTGCCGCCGTCGCGGGGCCTCCGCGCCCGACTGGAGCGCGGCATTCAGGTCGGCCGTGTAGTCCTCGCGGTTGTGGCGGTCGATCTCGCGGCGTCCCCACCAGAGCAGCCCGGCCACCGCGTCCCCGCACAGCAGCATGACGATCAGCAGCAGGGGCGAGAGGATGGTGGACAGGCCCGCCGCCCAGCGCGGATCGGGGCCCACGTCCACGCGCGGCTCCAGGAACAGCGCCGGCACGGCGACGAGTGCCGCCGCGAGCATGAACACCAGGAGCGCGCGAGACACCCAGATCATCACGAATGCCTGGGTGCGCGCCTGCCCGTTCAGGCCCGACGCGACGCGGTTGCGGTCATCCTCGCGCGCTTTGCCTTCCAGATAGACCATGAACCACGCGGATGCCAGGGCGATGAGGAGCCACCCGACCTCGATGGGCTGCACGGTGTCCCAGTTCACGGCCGCTCCCGACGCTGCTGCAGATCGCCCTGCGCGCCGAGGCGCTTCA
>JBBQFH010000063.1:0-8882 GCA_038321865.1 Gemmatimonadales bacterium | reverse complement strand
TTCGCGACGGTGAGCGACGGCTCGTCGATGCGCCACATCCCGCCGTCGGCCGAGATCACCACGTCGGCGGCGAGCAGCTCGCGATGCTCGGCGATGAACGCCTCGAGGTTGGGGCTCCCGGTCTCCTCCTCGCCTTCGATCATGAACTTCACGTTGATCGGCAGGCGGCCCTGCACGGCAAAGAACGCCTCGGCCACCTTGATGGGAATGAGAATCGGTCCCTTGTCGTCTGACACGCCGCGCGAATACAGGCGGCCATCGCGCAGCTTGGGCTCGAACGGCGGGCTCTGCCACAGCTCGACCGGATCGGCCGGCTGCACGTCGTAGTGGCCATAGATCAACACCGTTGGTGCACCGGGTGCACCGAGCCACTCCGCATATACGACGCTCGCACCGGGCGTGGCGATCGTCCGCACCGTGAACGACCCGGCGGCCTCGAGAGTCGCCGCGACCCATCCCGCCGCAGCGTCGAGATCAGCGGCGTGCACGGGATCGGTGCTGACGCTCGGTATCGCGGCGAACTCCATCAGCTCCGCGAGAATCCGGTCGTGCCGTTCCTCGAGGTTTGCCAGCACCTGGGCGAGGTCGGTCACTTGCCACCGTCGATCGCCAGCACCTGGCCCGTCACCCATGCCGCAGCGTCGGACGCGAAGAACAGCACACCCGCCGCGATATCCTCGACCGTTCCGAGGCGCCTGAGCGCAATGCCTTCGACGAGCGCCTGCTGTTTCTCGGCGCCGTAGGATTGCCACTGCCGCTCGGTCGTCGGATTTGAGCGGACGAATCCCGGAGCCACGTTGTTCACCGTGATGCCCCAGGGTCCGAGCTCGTGAGCCAGCTGCCGCGTGAGTCCGATCTGCGCCGCCTTGGCTGCGGCGTACGCCTGAATTCCGGTCAGGCTGATGCCGAGACCGGCGCCGCTCGAGATGTTGATGATGCGCCCGGATCTCGCCGCTTTCATTCCCGGAGCCACCGCCTGCGAGCAGAGGAACGCGCCGGTCACGTTGACGTCGAAGATCGACTGCCACTCCATCGGCGTGACCTCCTCGAGCGGCCGGCCCACCTGGCCCAGCACGCCGCCGGCGTTGTTCACGAGCACATGCACGCTCCCCGCGGTCGTCGAAGCGTCTGCGACCACGCGTTCCACGGCGCTCCGGTCGCGGATGTCCACGGCTCGCACCGTGCATGAGCCGCCGCCCGCCTTGCAGAGTTGCTGCGTCTCCGCCAGCTCGTCGTCGATCACGTCGCACGCCCACACCGCCGCGCCACGCTCCGCGAACGCAAGGGAGATCGCCCGGCCAAATCCGTGCGCGGCGCCCGTGACGATCGCGGTCCGGCCCCGGAAGTCGGGTGTCACGATGCGAGCACGTCCAGGTTCTCGCGTGCGAGCGGACGCACGCCCCGCTCGATCTCCTGGATCAGCGCGACCACCCGCGCCGTGAGTGGCGCGGGCACACCGGCGTCGGCACCGAGCGTCACGATGATGCCGAGCTGGGCGTCTACTTCGGTCGGCCGCTTGCGGACCGCGAGGTCGCGCCAGATCCCGCTGTGCGTCTTGGCCGACTTGCGATTGTGGGCGACGAGATCATCCAGCGATCGCGACGCGGCACCGGCCGGGGCATCGGGCAGGTATGCCGCGGGATCGAAACCGTCGAACGGCTCGGGGTGCACACCCTCCGCCAGCGCCACGGCGAGGATCTCGCGCGCCAGGGCGATGTAGAGTTCGCGATACTCCGGCGCTGCCAGCGCATCGGCAATCGAATCGTTGGTGAGCGCCGTGGCGAACAGCATCGCGCCGTACGCTTCCTTGGCCCAGAGGTAGCCGAAGATGTTGGCGGTCGCGATGGCGCGCTCGTCGAAGTCGCGCCACGCATCGCGAATCTCGAGCACGCGCGGGGAGAGCCGGGAGTCCTCTGGTCCGTACGCTTCGCCCACCGCCACCGTGCCGCGCCCACCGTAGAGCACCACGCCCGGCTCGATGTAATCGGCACCGAAGTTGACGAACGCGCCCACCGTCCGCTCCTCACCGACGGCCTCCGCAATGGTCAGCTCGTTGAGACCGTTCTGCGCCGAGACTACGCAGCCGGCGGGGGAGAGGTGGGGGAGGAGCGCCTGGGCGGCGGCCGCGGTGTGATGTGCTTTCGTGGCGAGGATGATGGTGTCCCACGCGCCGTGGAGCGCGTCGGGAGTAAAGGCGCGCATTGGCGTCGAGAACTCGGCGATCGGTCCGGTGACGCGGAGCCCGCCGCGATCGATCGCGGCGACATGTTCGGCCACAGTATCGACAAGGGTCACGTCGTGACCGGCGCGCGCGAGGAACGCGCCCATGGTGCCGCCGATGGCGCCCGCGCCCCAGACGAGACAGCGTCCCTTCGTCGCGCTCGGCGCCGCTACGATGGGCCACCCCACGAACCGTCCAGCAGTGCCCGCGTCTCCTCGACGGCGATCTGCCAGAGAGACAGCATGTCAGCGTCGGACCGCTGATAGAGCCCGCCGTAGTTGCCGTCGGGAATGTAGGCCCGCATCGCGACGGGATCGAGCATGCGCACCCGGTCGAGGTCTACCATCGGCCGCTGCCTTTTGGGCAGCTCAACGCCCGGGAGCCGAGTCCATGGAAAGTTTTCCATCCACGATCCATGCGATGCCACCGGATCGATGGCCTGCACCCGGGCCCAGGTCATCGGCGCGTTCCACCAGTTATGGAAGAGCACCTTGCAGCCGGGATGGTCGGCCGCCCACTCCTGAGAAAACTGCTGCACGGCACCGTTGCCCCCGTGGCCGTTGCAGATCATGATGCGCCGGAAACCGCTGTGGGCCATCCCGTCGAGGATGTCACGCACCATGGCGAGGTGGGTCTCGACGCGAATCGAAATCGAGCCCGGATATTCGCGGAAGTACGGCGTGACGCCGTAGGAGAGAACGGGAAACACCGGAATTCCCAGCGGCTCCGCCGCATCCGCGGCGACTCGCTCGGGAAGGATGCAGTCCACGGTGAGACGGAGGTGACTGTGCTGCTCGGTGCTGCCGAGGGGGAGCACGGCGCGATCGTCGCGTGTGAGGTATTCGTCGACCTGCATCCAGTTCATGTCGCTGATGCGCATGTCGCTGTGCCACTCCGGTCAAGGCTGAACGAGAATACGCAGCGCGCTCTCGGGACGGAAGGAGCCTGTCCAGCGTGCTCGTCGTGGCGCTACGCGAGTCGTGCCGACTCCCACCCGCTGGCAGTCTGGCGCGCCGCCCGCTCCCGGATCATCTTCCACTCAACGTTCCTCCGCCTGTCGCCCCGCCTTTCCTACCTGCATCGCCGGGGAGAACTGCCGTGAACCGCCGTACCCTCCTTCGCCTCCTGGGCGGCGCCGCCATTCCCGCCTCGCTGGGGCTCAGCGCCGACGACCTGCTGGCCGCGGGGCGCCGGATCGGAGCCCGCACGGGCTTCGCCGGCCCGCTCGGTCCCTTCACCGCCCACCAGCGCGAGACCGTGGCCACCCTGGCCGAGGCGATCATTCCGGCCACCGACACGCCGGGCGCCCGTGCGGCGCGAGTAGATGAATTCATCGCGCTGCTGCTCGACGAGTGGTATCCCGCGGCCAAAAAAACCGAGTTCATGGCGGGACTCGCAGACTTCGACGCGCGCAGTGCGCGCGACACCGGGAAGCCGTTCATCGCGGCGCCCGAGCCCGCCCGCATGAAGCTGCTGACCACACTCGACGCCGAGTCACGGGAACCTCGCGTCAAGGGCGCGCCCAAGCCGTTTTTCCAGTGGATGAAGGAGCTCACGATCAGCGGGTACTACTCCTCCAGGATCGGCATGACGGTGGAACGCCACCACGTGATCTGGCCCGGCCGCTACGACGGCTGCCGAACCATCGGCGCCCGGCCGGGAGGCGCGCCGTCATGAGCCACGCCGATCCGGCGTTCGACGCCATCGTCATCGGCTCCGGCATCACCGGCGGCTGGGCAGCCATGGAGCTGACCAAACACGGGCTCCGCACGCTCGTACTCGAGGCCGGCGGACCAATCGATCCCGCGAAGGATTTCGTGGAGCACGTGCAGCCGTACCAAATGCACTTTCGCGGCTGGGGCGACCGTCGCGCCCTCGAGCGCGATCAGTTCATCCAGAAGAACTGCTACGCCTGCGACGAATGGAGCGGCAAGTTCTTCGTCAACGACCGCGAGAACCCCTACACCTTCGACGCCGATAAGCCGTTCCACTGGATCCGCGGCCGCCAGGTGGGCGGGCGCTCCATCATGTGGGGCCGGCAAGTTTATCGCTGGAGCGATCTCGATTTCGAGGCCAACGCGCGGGACGGCCACGGCACCGACTGGCCCATTCGCTACGCCGATATCGCGCCGTGGTATTCCTACGTCGAGCGATTCATCGGCGTGAGCGGCGAGCGGCTGGGCCTGGCCCAGCTTCCCGACGGCGAGTTCCTCCCGCCCATGGAGCTCAACTGCGCCGAAGAGGTGGTGCGGAAAGGCGTGGCGGGTCACTTTGGCGGCGAGCGGGTGCTGACCATCGGCCGCTGCGCCATTCTGACGCAGAATCACAACGGCCGCGCCGGCTGTCACTACTGTGGCAACTGCGAGCGGGGCTGCATCACCCGTTCCTACTTCAACAGCGTCGGCGTGACGCTGCCAGCGGCCGCGGCCACTGGCCTGATGACGCTCCGGCCGCACAGCGTAGTGCACAGCCTGAGCTATGACCCCGCGACCCGCCGCGTCTCCGGCGTCAACGTCATCGACGCAGAGACCGGCGCCGCCACCGAGTGGCGCGCCCGCGTGGTCTTTCTCTGCGCTTCCACGCTCGAGTCCACCCGCATCCTGCTCAACTCGAAATCACCCGCGTTCCCCGCCGGGCTGGCCAACTCCAGCGGCGAGCTGGGCCGGAACCTGATGGACCATGTGATGGGCGGCGGCGCCCGCGGCACCATCGCCGGCATGAAGGACAAGGAGACCTACGGGGACCGCCCCAACGGCACCTACCTCCCCCGCTTCCGGAATGTGAAGTCACAGCATCCAGACTTCCTGCGGGGTTACGCCTTCCAGGGTGGCGGTGGACGCGGCGGCTTTGGCGCGGAGACGCCGGGGTTTGGCCGCGAGCTCAAGGAAGCGCTCCGCCGCCGCGGGCCGTGGGGCTTTTCCTTCTATGGCTTCGGAGAATGTCTCCCGCGCGCCACCAACTATGTCGAGCTCGATCCCATGAAGGTGGACAAGTGGGGCATCCCTGCGCTCCGGATCAACTGCATCTGGAGCGACAACGAGCGCGCACTGCTCAAGGACATGGCAGTCACCAGCGCCGAAATGCTCGAAGCCGCCGGTGCCACCGACATCACGCCGTTCGTGGACGACAACCCGCCCGGGCTCACCATCCACGAGATGGGGACCGCACGGATGGGTCGCGACTCCCGCACCTCGGTCCTCAACGCCCACAATCAGGCCCACGACGTGGCCAATCTCTTCCTGACCGACGGCGCATGCATGGCATCATCCGCCAATCAGAACCCGTCCATCACCTACATGGCGCTCACCGCCCGCGCCGTGGATTACGCAGTGGGCCAGATGAATCGGCACGAGCTGTGAAGCGGGCCGGCCTGACTGCCCTGACCGCCCTCGGCGCCCGCACCGATCGTCGCACCTTCCTCGGCGTTGCCGCCGCCGCCCTCGGCGCCGCCCGGGTGGGCGCCCTCACGCGGCGCGCCCATGGCCGGCTGGGCCGAATCGGCGTTCAGCTCTACACCATCCGCGATGCGATGAAGGCCGACTTCGAAGGATCGCTGGCCCGGGTGGCAGAGATCGGGTACCAGGAGGTGGAGTTCGCCGGCTACTTCGACCGAACGCCGCGCCAGGTGCGCACCATCCTGGACCGCAATCACCTCAAGGCGCCGTCCTCCCACATTCCCATCGAGATGCTGTCGAATGGGTGGGACCGTATGCTCGAGGACGCACACGTCATGGGGCACGAGTACCTGGTCGTGGCCTGGATTAACGAGCCGGACCGCACGGTAGACGGCTACAAGCGGGTCGCCGAACTCTTCAATCGGGCCGGCGAGCAGGCGCGCAAGGCGGGAATCCGCTTTGGCTATCACAATCACGCGTACGAATTTGACCCGGTGGATGGGGTCCGTCCCTACGACATTCTCCTGGCGCATACCAACCCGCGCGACGTGGCGTTCGAGCTGGACCTCTTCTGGATCGTGAAGGGCGGCGCCGATCCACTCACCTGTTTCGCGACCCACGAGGGCCGATTCCCGCTGGTCCATGTCAAGGACATGGACGCGCGCGGCGGCATGGTGGACGTGGGGCGGGGCACGATCGACTTTGCCGGCATCTTCCGCCACGCACGGCAGGCCGGCATCAAACACTACTTCGTGGAGCACGACGAGCCGGCGGACCCCTTCGCCAGCATCGCGGCGAGCTACCGGTATCTGCACGCACTGAGATTCTGAGGGTGGGCCGATGACGATTTCGCGGCGCGACCTGCTCGCGACATCCGCCGGTATCGTGGGCGCGGCGGTACTGGGACCGTCGGCGCTCGCCGCCGATGCGGCACGCACCGCGTCGCCGGACGGGTTGCGCCTCAAGCAGGCCGTTTCCCGCTGGCCTTTCGAGGCGGTTCCGTTCGTCGATTTCTGCCGCGCCTCCGCCCGCATGGGCCTCGTGGGCATCGACCTGCTGCAGCCGGCGGACTGGGGCCGCGTACGCGACTTTGGCCTCGTCTGCTCGATGGGCTACCCGGCCGACCGCCCCGATTTCATCAGCTACGGCTTCAACGACTCGACCCACCATCCCAAATTGCTGGCGGAGCTCGAACGCGCGATTCCGCTCGCGGCCCGTCACGGCGTGCCCAACGTGATCACGATGTTCGGCAACCGGACCGGCATCGCCGACGATGCGGGGGCGGACGCCTGCATCCGCGGCCTCAGCGTCATCAAGCCGCTCGCCGAGGAGCACGGCGTCACCTTGTGCGTGGAGCTGCTCAACAGCCGGGTGGACCACAAGGACTACATGGGTGACCGGACCGCCTTTGGCGTCCGGGTGATCGAGGGCGTGGGGTCGCCGCGAGTGAAGCTGCTGTACGACATCTATCACATGCAGATCATGGAAGGCGACGTGATCCGCACCATCCGGAACAACCGCGATGCCATCGGCCACTTCCATACCGGCGGCGTCCCCGGCCGGCACGAGCTCGACGGCACCCAGGAGCTCAACTACGGCGCCATCGCAAAGGCGATCGCCGCCACCGGTTTCACCGGCTTTCTGGCCCACGAGTTCGAGCCCACGTGGCACCCGCTGACCTCGCTCCGCGAAGCGGTGGCAGTCTGCCGCACGTGATGGATGCCGGGAAATGGCGCCGCCGGTTGCCGCTGATACTGACCGTCCTCCTTACTGTGGCCTCCACAACTGCGTCCCCGGCCCCGGCGCAGCGGCCGCCGCGATCCGAGAACGTCGTCCTCATCGTCACCGACGGGCTCCGCTGGCAGGAGTTGGTCCGCGGCGCCGATTCCGCCCTGATCAACCAGCGCTACGGTGGCGTGGACGACACCGCCGGCATCCGCCGGACCTTCTGGCGACCCGTCCCGGCCCAGGCGCGGCAGGCGCTGCTTCCCTTTCTCTGGACCACGATCGCCACCGACGGTCGCATCTTTGGCGACCCGGACGACGGCGGTGCCCCGGCCGCCGTGACCAACGGCCTCAAGTTTTCCTATCCCGGCTACAATGAGATGCTCACCGGCCGCGCCGATCCCCGGATCGACCGCAACGACTTTGGCCCCAATCCCAACGTCACAATCTTCGAGCGGCTGGCCGCACTCCCCGCGTTTCATGACCGTGTCGCGGCGTTCGGCACGTGGGACGTCTTTGCCGCGATCTTCAACCGCCAGCGCGCCGGCTTCCCGGTTCACGCCGGCTGGGAACCGCCGTTCGCCACCGATACCTCCGCGACCGAGCGCACGATCAACCGGCTCTACGCTACCACCACCCGGCTCTGGGACGATGAGCTGGCCTACGACGGCTTCATGCAGGCCGCGGTGCTCGACTACGTCGCCACGCAAAAGCCACGATTGCTGTTCGTCGGCTACGGCGAGACCGATGAATGGGCTCACAGCCGGCGCTACGATCAGGTGCTCCGCTCCGCCCGCCGGGTGGACGAGTTCGTGGCCGAACTCTGGCGCACGATGCAGGCAATGCCGCAGTACCGCGATCACACCACGTTCATCATCACCACCGACCACGGCCGGGGCGGTACCCTCACGGACTGGACCGACCACGGCCGCACCGTCGCGGGGGCCGAAAAGATCTGGATCGCCGTGATGGGCCCTGACGTAACGCAGACCGGCACCTCGGCGCCGGCCGTGACCCAGAGCCAGATTGCCGCCACCGTCGGCGCGCTGCTCGGGCCCGATTACGCGACGCTGCTGCCCGATGCCGCGGCACCGCTGCCGGGCGTGTTCCTGCCTCGCGCCGAATCCCGGCGCTGATGCGGCGGCGCGATCTGCTTCGCACCGGCTCGGCGTCGGCCCGGGCTAGCCCGTAGCCCGAACGACCGTCGTGAGTTCGCAGGTCCTCCCAAAGCACGTCCCCGCCTCCAATCTTCGCGCCCCTCAATTCCCGAAATGTCGGGTTTGGCAGCGCTTTGTCGTGATTGGTATGCGACGAGACGCTCACGTCTCTCGAGACAGTCCGACTAATCACTCCTGGACAGGGAAAATCCAATGCCAAGCCATTCCATGGATGGTCCGCGAGCACGCTCGAGTCGCTGGGTCCGGCAAGCCGCGAGCGCGGCCGGCCTGGTTGCAGCATTCGCATTGTTCGGGTTCGACACCGCCACTCAACCGCTGGAACCGGCGTCGTCGCATCCCATCGCAGCGGCCAAATCTCAGAAT
>JBBQFH010000062.1:0-9335 GCA_038321865.1 Gemmatimonadales bacterium | reverse complement strand
ACGTTCACCAGCACCCGCCTCGGATCGATCCGCCGGAGCGCCGCTGCGATCGTGTCTGGATCCACGTTATCCAGGACGGTCAGCCGCGGATAGAAGTCGCGTGCCTCATCGTCCAGCTCGTTCCACGCCGGCTTGGCGAGTGCATTCAGCAATGCCCGGGCACCGAGCGCGGAGCCGCCGATCCCGAGGACGAGCACATGGTCATGTGCCTGGCCCAGCCCATCGGCGAAGGACCGGATTTCTTTCACGGTCTCCGCCTGTGTCGTCAGGTGGTAGAAGGCGTACTCGCCGGCCGACCGTCGCTGGCGAACCTCTGCCTGCACCACGGCGAAGCGGCGCCCAAGCTCCGCCACGCGCGCCCGGGACAGCCCGTGCGTGCCGTCGAGTCCGTCCTGCAGCATCCGCCCGTACGCGAGCCCGATCACGGCGACTCCACCGTCAGCCCGTCATACGCAGCGAACACACCGTCGGGCAGCTGGGCGCCGAGCGCCTCATGACCGGTCTCATGGGTGAGGTGGGTCAGGTACGTGCGCGCCACGGCCAACTCAGCTGCGATCCCGATCGCTTCGGTGATGGACAGGTGCGTGGGATGGGCCCGCCACCAGAGCGCGTTGAGCGCCAGCACATCGAGGCCGCGGAGACGATCGTGCTGGGCGCGCGGCACCGACTTCACGTCGGTGAGGTAGGCCATTGAGCCGAAGCGGTAGCCGAACACCCGCAGGTGGCCGTGCTCGAACGCCAGCGGCAACACCGGGATGCCGGCGATCCGGGTCTCCTCGCCTGCCTCAAGTGCATGCAGCTCGAGCGACGGCTTGGACGTCCCACGGAACGGCGGCGCCGACTCATCGAAGATGTACCGGAAACCCTCGCGGAGACGGTCCAGCGTTTCCGGCGGCCCATAGACCGGCAACGGGCGGCCCTCGCGCACCGAGAACATCCGCAAATCATCGATCCCATTCACGTGATCGGCGTGCTCGTGGGTGTAGAGGACGGCGTCGATACGGCGCACGCCGGCAGCGAGGAGCTGCAGCCGCAGCTCGGGCGGCGTGTCGATCAGAATCGTGGCGTCCGCGGAGCGGACGAGCGCAGCCGATCGCGTGCGCCGGTCCCGGGGGTCGGCCGAGTGGCACACCGGGCAGTCGCACCCGATCTGGGGCACGCCGAACGAGGTCCCCGTGCCCAGAAACGTGAGCTGCATCGCGCTACACGACCTCGACCTTGAGCAGATTGGTGGTGCCGGGCTGGTCGAACGGTACGCCCGCGGTGACCACGACACGGTCACCCGCGTCCGCCAGGCCGAGTGCCATCAGCTTCTGGCGTGCGACCGGGAGCATGTCGTCGTAGCTCGGAAAGTGTTCCACGAGCGCGGGCACGACGCCCCACACCAGCGCCAGCTGGCGGAAGGTCTCCGGCTCCGGAGTGACGGCGAGAATCGGAACCGTCGGCCGGTGGGCGGCAACAGTGCGCGCGGTGAAACCGCTGCTCGTGAAGCACACGATCACCGGCACCGCGAGCAGGTCCGCGGCCGCGCGCACCGCCACGGCGATCGCCGTTTCGGTGGTCGCCGCCGCGCGGTCGGTCTCGCGGCGCCCCAGTCGCGCGCTCTCATCCGACCAGAAGGGACTCGGACTGTCCGCTCCGGCGCTCCGCGGCCGCCGCTGGCCCTCCAGCTCGCGAGCGATCCGGACCATCGCCTGCACCGCTTCGACCGGGTAGTCCCCCACGGCGGTTTCCGCCGACAGCATCACGGCGTCGGTTCCGTCCAGAATCGCGTTCGCCACATCCGACGCTTCAGCGCGCGTCGGACGCGGCGCGTGCACCATGGATTCGAGCATCTGGGTCGCGGTGATGACCGGCTTGTTGCAGAAGTTGGCCTCCCGAATCAGCCGCTTCTGCGCCAGCGGTACCTCCTCGAACGGCAGCTCGACGCCGAGATCGCCCCGCGCCACCATGATACCGTCGGACACCTGCAGGATGGCCCGCATGTTCTTGAGCGCGGTGTCCTTTTCGATCTTGGCGATGAGCTTGATGGACTTCGGCACCAGCCGCCGCAGCTCCTCGACGTCGTCCGCCTTCCGCACGAACGAAATGGCGATGAAATCCACGCCCAGGGCGACCGCGCGCACGACTTCCTCCCGGTCGCGGTCACTGATGGCGGGGGCGCTGACTTCGATGCCGGGCAGGTTGATGCCCTTGTTTGATTTGAGCTCGCCGCCGTACTGGACCCGGCCGGTGACGCGGTCCCCCATGACTTCACTCACCTCGACCGCGAGGAGCCCGTCGTCCAGCAGGATCCGGGCACCCGGCGTCACGTCCCGGGCCAGCTGCTCGTAGGTGGTCGGGATTTCGGCGCCGGTGGCGCTGGATTCCGGCGCGAAGACGACGATCTCGCCCCGCTCCAGGTGCAGGGGGGCGTCGAGCCTGCCAACCCGGATTCGGGGACCCTGCAAGTCGACCAGTATGGCGGCGGCCTTGCCCCGCCTGGCACGCTCGGCCATGACCACCTTGAGGTCGGTGATCCACCGAGTCCGGATCTCCGGTGTCCCGTGGGAGGCGTTGACGCGGACGATGTCCACGCCGGCTTCCATCAGTTCGGCCATGCGCGCCGGCGTGTCCCATGCCGGTCCGAGCGTGGCGACGATTTTCGTGCGCCGAATTGAGGTGCGGGGCAACGGTCAGCCTTGCGTCGAAGTGAAGTCAGAGTCTAACGAAATCTGGGCGCGATGACGACCTGATCGCTGCAGCTGGCGCCGTTGGCACCCCCGCCAGATCCTCAAGAAACGCCCGTGTGGAGAAGTCGGGTCGGCCGTACTCTGTCAAATCTGGAAAATTCAGACACCGCGCTTCAAATAGTGACATACACGTTGAGGTGCGTCACACAACTATACTGTGTCGCTGCGGTTACAGAGCCGGCTGCGGCACATGCGTGATCTGCATGATGCGGATATTGCCATGAATAATCATGCAGACACCTGAATTATCCACAGTACCAACACCGACTTTTCGACGGTCACGTCGCGCCCGGGCTGCCCGCGGGCGGCCATCGGGACGCCGGTCGTGGCGCGCGGTAGATGCAGGCGACGCCCGCCAGAATCAGCGCCCCGCCCGCCGCCTGGGCGCCGGTCAGGCGCTCTCCCAGCAGGATTCCGGCGGCCGCCGCGGCGACCAGTGGCTCGAGCGTAGCGGTCACGCCGGTGCGGGCCGGCCCAAGATGCCGGACGGCGATCATGATAAGCAGCATGGGAACAATCGTGGCGCCGATCGCCATATAGGCGACCACCCCGACGGTCGCGGCGCTCCAGGTGGTCCTCCAGATGCTGGCCGCATCCCCGAGGAGCAGCGAGAGCAGGGCGGATACTCCAAGCGCCGCGAAGAGGAAGCCCATGCGGGAGCCTTCTTCCGGCGCCCGATCGAGCAGCAGCGTCTGGCAGGCGAGCGCCACCGCCGTCCCAATGCCGGTGGCGAGCGCCACTGGCGGCAGCCGGAGACCCGATCCCGACACCACGAGGAGGTATCCACCCGCCATCGCACACAACACGGAGGCCGCCGACCAGGGTTCCCTGGCCTGTCGGCCGGTGAGCCAGCCATGGGTGACCACGATTGCAGGGGCCAGGAATTCGAGGAAGACCGCGGTCGAGACGCTGGTCGCCTGGATCGTGCGGTAATAGCAGTACTGCAACGCGATCATGGCGATGCCGAGCGCCACCACGAGCCGGAGCGGAGTCCCTCGAAGGCGGAAGAGCGCAGGCCTGGCAAGCGCGATGCCGGCCCCCAGCGCGGCGACCGCCCACACCAGCCGGAGCGTCAGCAGCGCGCGGGCATCGAGCGAGCCCCTGAGGGCCAACTTGATGATGATCCCGCTGAACCCCCACAGACTGCATGCAACCGCGGCCGCGAGAAAGCCCAGGGCGGCGTGCCCTGGGCGGCGGACGTGACCTGCTGGCGCGGAGTTCAGGGCAGGAAGGAGATCTCGCCTGAGCTTCCCCAGACGACCGGCCCCACGAAACGAATCGGCGAACCCGCCAGCGCCTGTGCCAGCTCGCCCTTGCCCTCTACGCGCAGGCCGCCGGCAAGCCGGCGCGAACCCGAGGGGCCCAGGGTCATCCGCACCGCATAGGCCCGCCCGAGCCGGCCTGGCACCGTCCAGGACCGATCCACGGCCGCGGCGCCCGTGCTGTCACCGGAGGCGTGCCCCGCCCAGGTGACCACGCTGCGGTCGTAGCGGATTTCATACTGGTCGTCGGTGCTTTCCGGCACCTTGCCGAACGCCGACCGGAAGACGTCGATTGCAATGCCCAGCCGGCGGACGGAGGACGCCATGCGCGAATTGCTCACCAGCAGCACCACCGGCTTTCGGGTTCCCGGCGCAGTCGCCGCCGACCAGACGCCAACGGCCTGCGCGCGGCCGTGCTTGCGGTCGCGCAGCTCAGTCGCCCCGATGCGGACGGCCGCGAACTGATAGAGACAGAATCGCTGCGGTATCCACGTCGCAAACTGGGGTGCATCCGCGATGGCCCGCCGAAGGGCGAAATGCAGTGAATCAGCCTGTGACGCCGGGACCACCTGCGCATCGCGGAACACGCCCCTGGTCGCAAGCTTCGGGTCCACGAGGAAGTCGACACAGAACCCACTCCGCAGCGTATCGAGTGCCCAGGCGGCGCTGGTAGGCGCCGTCTGGGCGGCGAGTGCACCGGGCGCGGCCACCGCCGCCCAGGCGAGGGCCAGAGGGCGGAGCATCCCCTTCCCCAGCAACCGAACTGACGAGCGCATGTGCCCGCTCAGCTGGAGCGCGCGCTGCGAACGGCGGCCTTGAGGCGCTCATACGCCTTGGGATCGAGTGCCCCGAACTGGGTATCCCGGTAGGCCACCCGGCCATGTGCGTCGATGACATACACGGTCCGGCGGTTATACCCCCCGGACCCCTTGCTGCCGTACATCGCGGACACCCGCTGAGCGGGATCGCTGAGGAGCCGGAACGGCATTCCCATGCTCTCGGCGAAGCGACGGTGAGTATCCAGCGAATCGGCACTGATCCCTACGACGGTTACGTCGCTGCCGAACAGATCGGCGTACCGGTCGGTGAACGTATGCATCTCGGCCGTGCAGCCGCTGGTGAAATCCCTGGGGTAGAAGGCCAGGACGACGATCCGGCCGCTTTCCTTCCGCAGCACGAAGTCGTTCTCGCTCGAGCCGAGCGAATCCCTGGAAGCCCAGGGCAGCCGGAAATCGGGCGCGTCGTTCCCCACCTCGGGGCCGGAGACGATCACGGCGGTCGGGGGTCCCGACTGGGCGGCCGCGGGGATCGCAGCGGCGAGGCCGACAGCGACGATCGCGGCGAAGCGGTATGGGCTGGTCATGCTGTTCAATCCTGGAGTCGTGTGAGGAAGGGTCACGGAGCACTCACCTGCCGCAGCGCCTGGTCGAAACGCTGGTCGCCGCCCGATCCGGTGTACGCCACCCTGCCGGTCCGGTCGATGATGACGACATACGAGGTCGTCGGTACGTGGTATGCGCGGGCACCGGCACCCTGATCGTCGTACAGGGTGCGGAACGGGGGCTTTCGTTCGGCGACGTAGCGGCGGACGCGGGCCGGCGTCTGGTTCACGCTGACATTGACGCCGATGAATTCCACCTTTGCGCCGTAGGCCGCGCGGGCCGAGGCGACGGTCGGCATCAACTGGGCGCACAGCTCGCACCAGGTAGCCCAGAACTCCAGGAAGACCGGTCGGCGGCCAATATAGCCGCCAAGGTCGATCGACTTCCCGTCGAGGTCATGGATGGCGACGATGGGGGCGCGGCTGCCGACCGCGACGCCTTCCTCCTCCTGCGCCGCCAGCGCCGGCCCCCCGAGGAGGCCGAGAATCGCGGCAGATATGATCGATCTGCAGGCCCAGCGGCTCATGACACCTTTCCCATCTGAATGAAGTAGTACTCCGCCATGGCCAGCAGCAGGATTCCCGACACGCGCTTGATCCACAGCGTCCACTGTCCTGCCCGGGGAAGCGCGGCCAGCGCGCCGGAAAATACGCCGACGACGATCAGCAGCGCCGTCATACCCAGCGAAAATACGAACAGGTACGCGAAGCCGAGCAGGGCACTGCCGGTACCGGCCACGAACGTCAGCACCGCACCGAACGCCGGTGCTCCGCATGGGGCCGCCACGAGTCCGGAGGTGGCCCCCATGGCGAATACTCCGCCGTACGACCGGCTCCCGAACTGATTGGCCCATGCCAGCACGCGGGTCGGCGCGCTCACGGTAAAGACGTCCAGCATGGCCAGACCGAACACGAGCAGGAGGTTGCCGGCCGCGAAGTAGGCCCACGGGTTCGCGCTGACGGTCCCGAAGAGCGTGCGCGTCATCCCCGCCAGGACGCCGAGGGAGGCATAGACAAGCGCCAGGCCGAGCGCATACACCAGCGAAAGCATGACGGTCCTCTGCCGGCTGCGGTTCTCCGCGCCGGCGCCGCCCAGGATGCCGGCCGTGATCGGAATCATGGGATAGACGCACGGCGTCAGACTCGTGACGAGCCCCGCCCCGAACATCAGGGGCAGGGCCGCCAGCGGGCGCTCACGGAGCGCCGATTCCAGACTGAGCAGGACCGCGAATGTCGTCAAGGTGCGGAATTATAGCGCGTTTCCGCTCGCATGGTGCTCGCTGCGCTGGAAGGCGAGGAACCGATGAACGGCCCGGATGGATGGCGGGTCCGTCGTGGTGATCCGGACGGCTCCCCCGCCCGGCAGCGGTGCGAAGCGGTAGCGGATCGTGGCCCGGCGCGCCTGCATGACGTCGCTGCCCGGAACTGCCTCCGCGTGCACGAATCCGGGGATGCTGAAGTCGCCGCCGGCGAAGTGTGAAGCGATCAGCTTGAGGTGAGCGCGTATCGTCCGGACCCCGGCCGTATCGGAGGCGTCGCGCTGGAGGACGATCCGCCCGCCGTCCGGCAAGGCATCGAAACGATGGACCGACGAATACTGATCGACGCCCATGGCGCTTCGCCCCCGTTCCTGCATGGCGGCGAAGGCGGTGTCACTCCCGTGCATGGCAGCATGGTCATGGGAGCTGTCGTGGGCCTGTGCGGCGAGCGGGGCGGCCACCGGGAGAAAGAGGAACACGAATACGACTGGCGCACGGAACGGCATTGGCAACACCTTGGGTGAGGGTCACACGCAATGTGGGACCCGGGTCCTCCAGCCGCTGGAACAAAGGTTCCATCCATGATCGATGACGCGACGCTGAACCGGATTCCCTTTGCGGCGGCACTCACCACCGGGGCCCGCCGCGAGCTCGCCGCGCGAGGAGTCCTGCGACGCTTTCCCGCCGGATCCGTGCTGTTCCGTGCCGGCGATCCGGGCGCCGCCATGTACGTCATCCTCGATGGGTGCGTCCGAGTACTCGGCGGACTGCCCGGCCGCGCCCATGTCGTCCACACCGAACGGGCGGGTGGAAGCCTGGGGGAAGTTCCGGCGCTCGACGGCGGGCCCTACCCGGCAACAGCCGAGGCCGTCGAATCGACCACATGCATCGCGTTCACGGCCGGGGCGCTCCACGCCGCGATCACCTCCGAGCCTTCGCTCGCCATGATCTTCATCGCCCGGCTGGCCGGGCGCGTGCGCGTGCTCGTGGACCGCATCGAATCACAGGCCGCGCGCCGGCTGCCGGAGCGGCTCGCGGCCCTGATCCTCAAGCGTCATCGCGAGACTGGCGCCGGCGAATTCACCATCGCCACCAGCCAGACCGCCGTTGCCGAGGAGCTGGGAACCGTACGGGAGGTGGTGGTGCGGATGCTGGCCGACATGCGGCGCGACGGGCTGATCCGCTCGGCAGGCCGCTCCCGAGTCGCCGTCCTGGACGTCGCGGCGCTCCAGCGTCTCGCTGGAGTGCCGCCTCAGCGCGGCGAGGTGACGCCGGCGCCGTAGCGGGTCGCGACGTACTCGTCGAGGATCGCCAGAAACTCCGGCACGATGTTGTCACCACGCAGGGTCACCATGAGCCGGCCGTCGACGTACACCGGCGCCCTGGGATCCTCGAAGGTGCCCGGCAGCGAGATGCCGATGTTGGCATGCTTGGATTCGCCGGGGCCGTTCACCACGCAGCCCATCACCGCCACCTTCATCTCCTCGACGCCGGGGCGCTCGGTCCGCCACACCGGCATCCGTTCGCGCAGATAGTCCCCGATGTCCATCGCCATCTGCTGGAAGAAGGTGCTGGTCGTCCGCCCGCAGCCGGGACAGCTCGTCACCTGGGGTGTGAAACTCCGCAAATCGAGCGATTGAAGAATCTGCTGGGCCACGCGCACTTCCTCCGCGCGGTCACCGCCCGGCGTCGGCGTCAGCGAGACGCGGATGGTATCGCCGATCCCTTCCTGAAGCAGGATGGCGAGTCCCGCGGTGCTGGCGACCACGCCCTTGGCGCCGAGCCCCGCTTCGGTGAGGCCGAGGTGGAGCGGATAGTCACAGCGGGCGGCGAGCACCCGGTAGACATCCACCAGGTCCTGCACACCCGAGACCTTGGCGCTCAGAATGATGTGGTCGTGGGCCATCCCGACCGATTCGGCGAAGGCCGCCGATTGCAGTGCGCTCGCGACCATCGCTTCCATCGTCACGCCGCGGGCGTCGAGTGGCCGCGCCGATCGCGCATTGGCGTCCATCATGTCGGTCAGAAGGCTTTGGTCGAGCGAGCCCCAGTTCACGCCGATGCGCACCGGTTTCCCGTTCGCGAGCGCGACTTCGACGATCGCCCGAAAGTGCTCGTCGTGCCGCTTGCCGCCGACGTTGCCCGGGTTGATGCGGTACTTGGCGAGCGCCCGCGCGCACTCCGGGTACTTCGTGAGCAGGAGGTGCCCGTTATAGTGGAAATCCCCGATGATCGGCACCGACAGCCCACGCCGATCGAGTTCCTCCACGATGGCCGGAACTGCGGCGGCGGCGGCCTCGTTGTTCACCGTCACGCGCACCAGCTCGCTCCCGGCCGCGGCGAGCGCGGCCACCTGGCGCACGGTGCCCGGCACGTCGGCGGTATCGGTGTTGGTCATGGACTGGACAACGATCGGGTGCCGGGACCCGACGAGGACCCCGCCGACGACGGTCGTGGGGGTAACGCGGCGAATGGTGGTGGTCATGCTGGAAAGATAACGGGCGGACCGGGCCGGGGTGGACCCGTCCGGTCAGTCGCGCGGGAAGGCCGCTTCAGTCAGCTCGATGACATCGTCCTCGCGGAGCTCGAGCTCGGCGGCATGGGCGCTGTCGGCCGCGTGCTCGGGAGCGCGCGCGCTCGGAATCGGGATCACGGTCGGCCCCTGCGAGAGCACCCACGCAAGCACCACGGCGTGCGGGCT
>JBBQFH010000061.1:0-9760 GCA_038321865.1 Gemmatimonadales bacterium | reverse complement strand
ACCCACGGTTTCGCGAAGCCGGGTGGGCGACGCCGAGTTCCAGCGGGTGCCGCGGTCGATCGCGCGGAAGGTGGTGGACGAGCGGCTCGCGATTCTTTCACACAACGCGACGACGGACGCTCGCTTCAAGGGCAACTCGATCGTGATGCAGAGCATCCGGAGTGCGATGTGCACGCCGCTGATGGCGTCGTCGGACGGGGTGCTGGGCGTGCTATATGTCGACAATCTCACGGACGCGAATTCGTTTACCGACGAGGACCTGCAGTTCCTGGTCGCATTCAGCGGGCTCGCGGCGATCGGAATCAAGAACAGCCGGTACGCCGAGCAGATTCGGAGCGAGGCGATGATCCGCTCGAACTTCGAGCGGTACTTCGCGCCCAACGTGGCGCGGGAGATCGCGCAGCAGCAGGGCGCCGTGAAGCTGGGCGGGGAGAAGCGGCCGATCACGATCCTGTTCAGCGACATTCGCGGGTTCACGACGATGTCGGAGAGTATGAGCCCGGACGAAATTGCCGGGCTGCTGACCGACTACTTCACCGAGATGGTGGACGTGATCTTCGAGCACGGCGGCACGCTCGACAAGTTCATCGGCGACGCGATGATGGCACTGTGGGGTGCGCCAATCGCGCACGAGGATGACCCCGATCGCGCGCTCCGCGCGGCGGTGGCGATGCAGCGGGCGCTGACCGAGCTCAACGCGCGGTGGGCGGAGGCGGGGCGGCCGACGGTGGATGTGGGCATCGGGATCAATTACGGCGAGGTGTTCGCGGGGAACATCGGGAGTCACCGGCGGCTCGAGTACACGGTGATCGGGGATGCGGTGAACGTGGCGGCGCGGCTGTGCGCGCGGGCGGGGGCGGGGGACATTCTGGTGAGCGATACGTTCCGCGCGCTGGTGAGCGAGCCGCACGAGTTCGAGTGGCTGCCGGAGATGACGCTCAAGGGGAAACTGCACGCGGTGCCGGTGTATCGGGTGCGGGCGTAGGGGCGGCCGGCGAGGGGCTGGGCACAGGCGTCGAACGCCGACTTTCCCGCCTGCTAAACGAGCCCGCCAAGACGTGTAATGGAGGGGTGTGAACCCGAGACCATGCCAAGAAGAGCACGGCCGGCGGGGCAACGCGACAACCGCTTTCGGTCCCGGGGACCCGGAAGCGGATCGTCATCATCGCGTGTTGGGACACCCTGCGCTCGGCCACCCCTGGCTGCTCCAATTCGCCACCTGGTCCAAAGCGAGTTAACGTTTTGTGATGCCTCCGATGCGCCCGCGCGAGGACTCACCGGCCGCCCGCCCGGGCGGATCGGCGTTCCCGCTCACGCAAGCTTCAATGATTCGCGGTCTCGGCAGTGACGATCGTGTCATGCGCGAGCGCGCCTTTGGCACTCTGGTCGCGATCTACTGGAAGCCGCTGTACAAATACATCCGGTTCCGCTGGAATCTCGGGCACGAGGATGGGGAAGACCTGACGCAGGAGTTCTTCCGTCTCGCCTTTGAGAAGGCCTGGTTGTCTCGCTACGACCCGGCGCTTGCCCGTTTCCGCACTTTCGTCCGAACCTGTGTCGATCGGCACGTGAGTAACTGGCGTCGCGCTGAGCGCCGGACAAAGCGGGGCGGGGCCTTTGCGATGGTATCGATGGATTTCGACCTGGCCGCGCGTGAATTCCAGGATGGCGCCCCTGCTCCGGACTGCGATGTCGAAGCCGTCTTCCAGGCCGAGTGGGTGCGTGCCGTCTTCGAGTTGGCAATCGCCCGCCTCCGAGTCGAGTGCGAAGCCAGCGGCAAGGAGCAACCCTTTGCCCTGTTCATGCGCCACGATGTGGAAGGAGGCCAGCGGGATGATCGCCCGAGTTACGGCGACCTCGCCCGCGAGTTCTCGCTGCCGCAGACCCAGGTGAACAACTTTCTGGCGCTGGCCCGCCGTCGCTTTCGGCACCACGTCCTTGCGGCGCTCGCCGAGTTGACGGGGAACCAGGAGGAATACGCCGAGGCAGTGCGCGACCTGTTGGGAACTGCCGCGCGATGACACCGCTTCGCGATGACGCGATCGCCCGGCTTCGAGCCGTGGCTGAGCAGCCGGACCTCTCAGCAACGCGATACGAGCTACGCGAATTGCTCGGGCGCGGCGGCATGGGGGCGGTGTTCGCGGCGTTTGATCGGGAGCTTGGCAGAACGGTCGCGCTCAAGGTTATCAGCACGGCGGCGGAAACCCCGGCCAACGCAGCCCGGTTGCGCCGGGAGGCGCAGATTCTCGGCCACCTGGAACATCCCAATATCATCCCGGTGCACGACGTCGGGATCCTGTCCGATGGGCGGTCGTTCTACACCATGAAACTGGTGCAAGGCCGGCGATTGGATGAGCATCTTCAGGAAGGCCTGGTCATCGCCGGGCGATTGCAGATCTTCGAGCGCATCTGTGATGCGCTCGCGTTCGCCCATGCTCGCGGCGTGGTCCACCGGGACCTGAAGCCGGCGAACATCATGGTGGGACCCTTCGGCGAGGTGCTGGTGCTCGACTGGGGTGTGGCCAAGACCGGGATCGAACCCACCCACCAGACGGAGAAACGGTTCGGGCCGGTGCCTCCCTCCGGGTTGTCTGGTGCCGGGTCGATCGTTGGCACCGTCGGTTTCATGTCGCCCGAGCAGGCGGTAGGCGACCCGGATGTCGATGCCCGCAGCGACATTCACGCGCTCGGCGCGATGCTCCGCCTCATGCTCGAATCTCCGGGCCACGGCGACGAGCGGGGGCAGGTTCCGAGACGGCAGCGGCCGCTGGCGGCGATCGCCGATCGGGCACTTTCCACACTGCCCGAGGCCCGGTATCAGACGGTGCTCGAGCTGGCCGAGGATCTGGTACGCTTTCGCGATGGATTGCCGGTGCAGGCCTACCGCGAAAATCTCCTCGAGCGGTTCATGCGCATCTCCGCCCGTTACAAGCTGCCGCTGGCGCTGATCGTGGGCTACATGTTGATGCGGCTGCTGTTGCTGCTCATGGCACCTGGCTAAAAGGGTTGTCGGGACCGGGTAACAGGAGTCAGGAACAGGTCGACACACTTCACCGGAGCGGAAGCCATGGGCAAGATCCTTCTGGGTACTATCCTCGGCGCCATCCTCGGCATCTTTGACGGATTCTCCGCGCTGGCGTCGGCACCCGAGACGCGCGACCAGATCGCCGGGATCGTCCTCGGCTCGACCATGAAGGGGCTGCTGGCAGGTCTGCTGATCGGCTACTTCGCCAAGAAGATCACGTCCCTGGGCAAAGGGATCGCCTTCGGACTCTTTGTCGGGCTGCTGTTGGCGCTGCCGATCGCGATGCTCAATGCCAAGGCGGGGCACAACTACTACTGGCAGATCATGCTGCCCGGGGGCGTGCTCGGACTGATCGTGGGTTATGCGACGCAGCGGTATGGCCAGCCGGCCGCAAACCTGCAGGCCGCAGGGCGGTGATGGAGACGCCCGCGACGGATGGCAAGGACGGTGCGCAGCACCACCGGCCGGGCATTCGATTGCGTTGGAGAACCCGTTAAAGGAATGCTCGGCCGCAGGCCGACGCCGTCGTCACGACGTATCGGCAGGGCGGAGCCGGCTACACATTCTGGCCGGGTCCAACGACGCAGGGTCGGAGTAATGCAGTACGGTAGGGATCCATGACAGGTTCAACGGTAAAACACCCTCCCCCCGGAGCTCAGCATGCCACGGCCCGTCCATTTCGAGATCCACGCCAACGATCCCGACCGCGCGATCGCATTCTACAAGGCAATGTTCGGCTGGACATTCGCGAAGTGGGACGGACCGTGGCCGTACTGGTTGGTTGAAACCGGATCGGGAACGGGCATCAACGGCGGGTTACTCGCGCGCCAGGGGCCGCCGCCGGTCGAGGGCCAGGCCGTCAACGCCTTCGTGATCACCGTCGATGTCGCGTCGTGCGACACGGCGATGGAGGATGCCGTCGCGCACGGCGGGTCGCTGGCGGTCGAGAAGATGGAGATCCCCGGCATGGGGTGGCTCGGCTACATGAAGGATCCCGAGGGCAACATTTTCGGCGTGATGCAGGGCCTCGGCCAGGCGTGATGCCGTGACCAATCATCGCCTGCAGGGCCTGCGAAGGCGATTGGCACGCAGAAAATGAGCCGCGCTTCCGGCATCCTTGCCCTCCTTCTCCTGACACCCGGCTGCGCGTCCGCCGGTGGGGGTCAGCAGCGCTCCGCGGCGCTCACTGAAGCGGCGTCCATGGCCACCGCCCGCGCGGCGCACACCGCCACCGCGCTGCCGGACGGACGGGTGCTCGTGGCGGGCGGATTCACCGGCGAAGAGAATTCCGCGGCGGGCGCGGAGATCTACGATCCGGCATCGGATCGCTTCAGCCCGTCCGCTCCGATGATCACGCGGCGCCACAGCCACAGCGCGACGCCGCTTCCAGACGGAAGAGTGCTCCTGGCCGGCGGCTATGGCGCGACGGGCAAGTACCTCGCGAGTGCCGAGCTGTACGATCCCGCCACGGCGACGTTCGAGGCGACGGGCCCGATGGGCGTGCCGCGGGCGGATCATGTTGCCGTGCTGCTGCAGGACGGGCGCGTCCTGATGATCGGCGGCGTGAGCGAGGGGTGGACGTTCCTGGCGAGCGCCGAGCTGTACGACCCTGCCACCGGCCGGTTCTCTCCCACCGGCGCGATGCACGAGGCGCGCGAGAGTCACGCCGCCGTGCGCCTGCGCGATGGACGCGTACTCGTCGCCGGCGGACACCGCGGCCGCGGCGCGAGCATCCGGCTCTATCGCAGCGCCGAGATGTACGATCCTGCGGCCGGCACGTTTGCGCCGGCGGCCGAGATGGCCATTCGCCGCCACAAGCACGATGCCGTGCTGCTGCCGAGTGGATTGGTGCTGGTCTCGGGCGGAACCGACGAGCGCGACAACGACGGCATCTATCGCAGCACCGAGCTGTTCGATCCCGCGGCGGGGACATTCCGCGCGGGAAGCGATATGCGACTGCCTCGCTACAAGCATCGCGGTACGTCGATCGTGCTGGGCGATGAGCGGGTGTTGCTGGCCGGCGGCGCCACCGAGGCCGAACTCTACGATCCGCGTACCGGCGCCTTTGCGATCGTTGGCGGAGACGTGCGGATGGCCGGCCAGTTTTCTGCGACGGCGCCGCTGCCGCACGGCGGGGTCCTGATCACCGGCGGCTATGGCGGCAATCGCGGGCCTCGGAATCGCGCGTGGGTGTTCCGGCTGATGCGGGACAGCGATCGAACGTCCCCGCGCCGGCCAGCAGGCACCACCATCAGAGAGCGCGGTGCTCCGGCAATTGATCGACCGTGAACCGCGCGGCCTTCACGGTGAACCTTCTCGAATCAGTCCCGGCCGCGCGGGGCGGCCACGCCGGTGGCAGCGGCGAAGGTCACGCGTAACGACGCACTGCAGGGTGCATGGTTTGCTGTAGTACTGGATACCATAGCGAACGCACGCGCACGCCGAACTCTCTGATAGCGAGGCGGGCTCGCATTGTCACCATGGTTGGGCGGTCCTCGGGAATTTCATCGCTTCCCTGAGCCGATGTGCTGCATCCCCCCGTCGGATGCGCGAATGCGTCAGACACCGTCCGGAGCGACCGCGCGCTCGGCGGCAGCCAGCAGCAGGTCCACCGCGACGGCCAGCAGCGCCGCCGGGATGGCTCCCGAGAGGATCATCGGCACGTTCGACAGCGCGAGCCCGGCCACGATGGGATCGCCCAGGCCGCCCGCCCCGATGAACGCGGCGAGCGTGGCCGTCCCCACCGTGATCACCGCCGCCGTGCGGATGCCCGCCATGATGATGGGCGTGGCGAGCGGCAGGCGCACGTAGCGCAGCACCTGGCGCGGCGTCATGCCGGCGGCGGTCGCGGCGGCCACGGCGGCGGAATCGGCGTCGCGGATGCCGCTGTAGGTGTTACGGAGAATCGGGTAGAGCGAATACACCGACAGCGCGACGAGCGCCGGCACCACGCCGACGCCGAGCAGCGGAATCATGAACGCCAGCAGCGCGATACCGGGAATCGTCTGGGTGAGACCGACCGCGCGGATCACGCCTTCAGCTGTCCCCCGTGTCCGCTCCAGCAATACGCCGAGGGGCACGGCGATCAGTATCGCGATGGCGAGAGAAATCCCGACCAGCAGCAGATGGCGGAGTGCCAGGGGGCCAATTGTGGCCCGTTCGCGGACCAGATATGGCCACAGGGCCCCGGCGGAACGGGACTCCCCGGTTGCGACGCGGCCGCTGTCCTGGCTGGAACTGCCGATGAGTCCGAGGCGCCGGAGTGCCCGGCCGGCGACGATCGCGGCGGGTTGGCCGTCGACTTCGACCTCGCGATTGAGCGCGCGCATCGTGAGAGCGTCGAGGCGGCCGCTGAGCTCGGTCAACGAGCCAACGGCGCCGGGCAACTCCCGCTGCAGCGCCGTGCCAACGAGCGCGGCGGCCTGGTACGGCGGGAAGAACCTGCGATCGTCCTGCAGCACGGTGAGATCGTATTTCGCGAGGAGTCCGTCGGTCGAATAGCCGTCGATGACGTCCACACCGCCGGCGGCGAGCGCCTGATACTTGACGGCGGGCGCGAGAGACCTGACGCCGTCGAAGTGCATGCCGTACGCGCGCGAGAGACCGGGAAGCCCGTCCGGCCGGCCGACGAAATCCGCGGTGAAGCCGGCGGTGAGCCGGCGGCTACTGGCCGCGAGGTCGGTCAGCGTGGTGAGGTGGTAGCGCGACGCCGTTTCCCGTCGCACTGCGATCGCATAGGTATTCTCGAAGCCGAGCGGCGGCAGCCAGCGTACGCCCCAGCGCCGGCGGAACTCGGCGAAGACGCGAGCGAACACGGCGCCGGGATTGGGTCCCGGCACCTCACCGAGGATTGCGAGCAATCCGGTGCCGGTGTATTCGGGATACACGTCGATGGCGCCGCGCCGGAGCGCGCCGAACGCGATCTCCGTGGCGCCGAGGCCGAGCCGCCTGGTGACCTTGAACCCGCGGGCCTCGAGCAACTGCGCGAACATCTCGCCGAGGACGTAGGACTCGCCGAACGGCTTCGACCCCACGACGACCGCGCGGGCCGGAGTGGGTGCGGGGGCTTGCCCGTGCGCGCTGGCGGGCCACGCGAGTCCGGCAGCGAACGCTGCGAATGCTGCGAAGGCCGCGACGCGTACCACGCTGCGCATCACGCGGCGCGCACCCCGGCGCGGGTCAGGAGGCGTGCGACGTAGTCGGTTGCGGGGCGCGCTAAAAGTTCCGCCGGCGGCGCGATCTGCTCGATCCGTCCGTCCCGCATGACGGCGACGCGATCGGCCAGACGGATCGCCTCCGCCAGATCGTGAGTCACCAGCAGCGCGGTAAAGGCGAGATCGCTGCGAAGCCGTCGGAGCAGGTCGTGCATGTCGTTCCGCGTAATTGCGTCGAGCGCGCCGAACGCCTCGTCCAGCAGGACGATCGGCGGGCGCGCGGCGATGGCCCGGGCGATCGCCACCCGCTGCCGCTGGCCGCCGGAGAGCTCGCGCGGCCAGCGTCCGGCGAACGTGGCGGGATCCAGCCCGACAAGCTCGAGGGCTCGCCGCGATCGGTCGGCGGGCGCCGGGTCATCCAGCAGCCAGGGCACGAGCGCCGCATTCCGTTCGACGGTCCAGTGCGGCAGCAGGCCGGCATCCTGCGACACGTATCCGACGCCGCGCCGAAGCGCGACGGGCTCGAGCGACCGCACGTCGCGTCCGCCGACCGACACGGTACCCGACGCCGGGTCGGTGAGCCGGTTAAAGGCGCGGAGCAGTGTCGACTTCCCCGCCCCGCTTTCGCCCACGAGCGCCACCCACTCACCCGCGGCGACCGTGAGCGACACGTCATCGAGCGCGAGCACCGGGCCAAAGCGGACGCGCACTCGCTCCGCGGCGAGCGCCCCCGGCGCCGCCGCCGTACCGCCGGACTCAGACGAGGACGAAGCGGCCACCGGCGGTGGTCAGGATCACCAGCAGCATCACCACCAGCATCAGATCGTAATGCCAGCCGGACGACTTCTCCCCCCAGAAGCCGGTCTTCCACTCGAACATCTTCTTGTAGATCGCGCCGAACATCACCAGGATGAGCCCGATCGCGGCGGCCTGGATCAGCACACCGAACGCCACGCCGAGCGCGCCGGCGACTTCCGCGGCACCGATGGCGAAGGTGGCGCCGGGGCTCATGCCCACGCTCTCGCCGCGTTCCTTCGGCTTCTGCCCGTGGCTCCAGCCGCTCTTGAAGAAGATGATGGCGACGACGAGCCGCATCAGGAGCAGCGCCGCGTCCAGATAATTTCCCGCAGACGGCCAGAGCATCGCACACTCCCGGTTGGTGTAGTTGGAGCATACGGCCATCCCGGCCGGCGAGCCAGCAGGTCGCGACGGCGCGTCAGCGCAGCTCGACCTGCCCGTAAATCGACCGCGGCTGCCCCGGCACCACGAACTGGCCCGCCCTGAGTTCCGGGTATCGGTGATTGGCCAGGTTCCGAACGCCGAATCCAATGCGTGTCGTCCCGATCCGGAACCCCGCCCCCGCCTGCAGCAACGCGTACGACGGCAGCAGCACGCCCGGCTCGTCGAACGGCGCGTACGGCCCCACCACACTCGTCCCCACCTGGGCATCCCACCGCCCGCTCGGCGCGTTGAATATGAGCGTCGCGCTGCCGACCTGCTTCGCGGTGTTGAAGACGCGAATACCGGAGAGCGTATCGCCCTCTTCGTTCACGAAATTGCGGTACTTGGCGTCGTTGAACGTCCAGTTGGCGAGCGCGTGCAGCGACGGCGTCACCCGCGCGTCGAGCGTCAGCTCCACGCCCTGGCGCCGGCTCCGGCCGCCGCTCGTGCTGCTGAGCGTCACCGGATCGAACGTCTGCTCGTTGCTCACGTCCATCCGGAACAGCGCCGCCGACGCGTACACCGCGCCGCGATTGACCTTCAGACCGGTCTCGTAGGCCCATGCGGTGACGAACGGCAGCGTCGGGTCTTCGATCACGCCATCGGTCTGCCGGAATCCGCGCGACAGGTTGCCGTAGACATCGGCGCCGGCCGGCAGGTGATACAGGAGGCCAAGCTTGGGGGCGACGATGCCGTGACTGTCGGTCGCCGCCTCACCTCCGTCGTCCGGCGTGCTCCGCGTCCGCACCATGTCATAGCGGATTCCGGGCGCGAGGCGGAAGTGGTGGCCCAGATCGATGGTGGATTGCACGAAGGCGGCCGCCGCGAGCTGGCTGGCGCGCACCAGCGTTTCCGCGCTGTCGCGCGCGCGGCTCGTCGAAAAAAAGCTTTCGAAGTGCGAGTGGTCCCAGCGGGTGTCGATGCCGCCGGTGAGGTCCACCCGGTCGAGCGCGTAGGTCACGGCACTGGTGAGCCCGAAGCCGTAGCGATGGTCCTCCTCCTCGAGCTGGCTACCCGAACCTTCGCTGCCGCCGCCTTCCGGAGGGGTGGTGAGAAAGAGCTGCCAGCGGGCCTGGGTCGCGTAGGCGGTGGTCCGCCAGAGGAGCGGTCGATTTGGCGCCACGATGCGAAGTCCCACGCGCTCCTGTGCCCGCCGCTTGAAGCCGCCGTCGGTCGGGTCGCTCACGACGTCGAACTGGCGGGCGTCGAACTGATCGGTGGTGATGAAGCCGGGCGAATGCCAGTTGGATCCGTACAGCTCGACGCCGGCGTCGAGCCGCGCGGCGGGCGAGAGATCGTGAACCACCCGGCCATGCGCCTGGCCCAGCCAGTAGCCGCTGTTGGGACGCCAGCCATCTTC
>JBBQFH010000060.1:0-9809 GCA_038321865.1 Gemmatimonadales bacterium | reverse complement strand
TCTCGCGCAAGAAGCGCTCGGCCCCGATCTCCGCCGCGATGTCCGGCCGGAGCACCTTCAGCGCGACCTTGCGGTCGTGCCGAAGGTCCTGGGCCAGGAAGACGATGGCCATGCCGCCTTCGCCCAGCTCGCGCTCGAGGGTATATCGGCCGGTGAGGCCGCTCTCGAGGCGGTGCTGAAGGCCGGTCATGGGGGGGAAGATGCCTGCCGGGGGGGCGGGATGCCAGGTCATGAAGCCGTGCTCCCGGACCACAGTGTCCACGCCGCTGGCGCGTTCCACGCGGTCGTCATGGCGAACCGAGCAACAAGGAAGTGGGGCAGCGCCATCCCGAGATTGGCGCGCTCTGGCGCCGACACTGGGAGCGGCTCGCGCCCCCGCGCTGGCCTACCCGCTCGCCCGTGCGCCGGCTGCTCTACTCGACCAACGCCATCGAGAGCCTGCACATGACGCTCCGCAAGGCGCTCAAGATTCGGGGGCACTTCCCCACGGACGAGAACGCGAGCAAACTGCTGTACCTGGCCCTCCAGAACGCGGTCGTGAAGCTCGGGGCGCCCAAGGACTGGCGGGTCGCCATGCAACACATCACCCTGCTCTACGGGGACCGTGTCCCCTGAGCCGGATGATTCCCTGGGTCCGTACACAGACAATCAGACAGGCCCACCGGCGGCAGATCCCCAGCCCCTGTGGTGGCATGAGCGTGATGGTTCTGCTGCCGTTATTTGCGACGTAAGGCTTGCCCGATGCCGGATCAAGAACTAACCCGAATGGGCCGGTGAGAGCCCTGCATTCGCACCGGCAATGACGCGCACTGGCGTCGCATCTCCGTTCGCACCAGGGGCGTGGGCCGTGATGCTGGAGTTGGCGATGTTCGAGACGCTTCGTTACCCGGGATAGCGGGCTCTCCTGCGCACCCCCTCAGTGCCGTGACGCGAGGCGATCAAAACCCGGATGCCCGCGAAGCGGCGCCCACGTCGGATCGACCGCCAACCACGCGGCCGATACCATGTACTGGGCGCGCAGCACCTCCTCGAGTCGCGCGACCGCTTCGTCTTTCCGCCCCGCCCGCATAAGGACCTGCGCCACGCCGAGGCGGATGCCAGGGTCGAGAAACCCGAATGCCGCTCGAGCGCAATGGCGATGCGCGGGTCGAAGGTCTGCTCGTAGCAGGCCGTCTGGAACGCCTGGCTGAAGCGGACGACCGCATCCACCACCTTCTGCCGGGACTCCTCGGCGAGCTCCTCCTCGCCCATCAGCGCAGCCTGACGCGCGGTAGTGCCGATGTCGGTCATCGTCTTCCGGATCCTCTCCATGTCGGTCACCTGGCCGCACGCGGCGAGGACCAGGGCAGCACTCGGCGCGCATCGCATAGGAGCGCTGGGCGAGGGTGGGCACCCGGGCGGCGGCCGCGAGCACGAGGGGCACCACCGTTAGTCTCAGATACGACATGGCGTGTCGCTCACCTCCTCGGCGCTGTTCCGCGTACGAAAGGCCAATCTCCGGCCGCTATCACGTCGCTTACACCAGCGTCCGCAACCGCGGGTGGCTCCGCAGCGGCTCGAACGTCGGATCGATCCGGAGCCAGCCGGGCGAGAAGTAGAACGGGATCCGGAGCAGCAGAACTCCCGCCTGTCAGGTGACGGCCTAGACTTTGATTCACGGCAGCGCCCGCTAACCTCGACGGATTAGAACGTGTACCGAGCGCTGAGCTGCACGTGCCAGCGCGTTGCCGGTACGTCCACCTCGTGCCGCGGGGTGCCCTGCACTCGGTAGATCCCGCGGCCGTTCGCGGCGTCATAGCCGACCAGGTCGAGCAGCGGCACCCGCCCGCCGAAGACATCGCCGGTAAGGAACGTCCGCGCCCAGTCGCGGTCGATGAAGTTGAGCACGTTGAAGAGGTCGGCGGTGAGCTCCAGCGCCTGCCCGCCCCTGGTCGGGACTACCTTGGTCACCCGCGCGTCCAGCCGACCGTTCCATCCGGCGCGGCAGCTGTTGCGCCGGGCCAACCGACCACGCTGATCACTGAGACAGGGCGTCGATCGAATCATCTCATCCAGCCCGGCGTACTCGGCGCGGTCGAGCAGCGTAATGTCGTTCGCGTCTCGGGGCACGTAAACCGGGTCGTTGTTGCGCTAACCGAACCGGCCGAGACCGTCGGCGTTTGGGTCACCGGTCGCGATGTAGGTGAACGGGTTGCCCGAGATGCCGATGTACGTGAGACCCACGCGGATCCTCAGCGGCAGGCGCGCGGTGCCGGCGAGCGTCACCTTGTGCGGCAGGCCGTAAAGCGAAGGCCGGAGGTCGGGCCGCGCCAGGGAGCCGTCCACCACCGTGTAGGAGAGGTTCGCCCGGGAATCGTTCCCCGCGGCGCTCTGTCGATCTCTCGCGTCGGTGTACGTATAGCTGGCCGTCACATCGGCCCCGTCCGACCATCGCTTCTGGAGCTGGAACGCCAGCGACCACGAGCCATCACCCGCATCGTTGGTCATCGCCAGGACCGGCCCGAACGCGTCACTCCGGCGAGCGGCGATCGGACCCTGAATCGAATCGAAGGTGCCGTACAGCAGGCGACCTCCCTCACCCGAGGCCACCCCCACCGGGCCGACAAGATTCACATCCCGGAGGGCGAACTGGTCGACGCCGCGCACATAGAGCAGATCCACGGTGCCCACGATGCCCCAGGGCAGTCGCTGATCAGCCCCGATCGCGATCCGCAGGTCGCGCGGGAAGCGGAAGGCCGGATCGAAGACAGTGATCTCCGGCAACCCCTGCTCCCCACTGCCGCATCGATCGGGCTGCCCGGCCGAATCGAGGGTGAACGCGGGAACGTCAGGTCCGAAACACTGCAGGAAGATGGCTTGGGTACCGCTGCCGTTGTACGCATTCTGAAGCCAACGGTAGGCCGGGCGCCCGGTGAAGAGGCCGATCCCGCCGCGCAGCATGGTCGAGCTCCGGCCGGACACGTCGTAGTTGAGTCCGAGTCGCGGACTCCAGGAGCCGTGCCCGCTCGGCGTGCGCGCGGTGCTGATGCCGAGCACGTCGCGCAGCTCGACGTTGAGCGTCGGCGCGGTGGGAAGCAGCGCCACGTCCAGCCGGACGCCGGCGGTCACGGTGAGCCGCCGGCCAAGGGCCCACTGGTCCTGCACGTACCATCCGAGCTGCGTGCCGTGAAACGCCACGACGCCCGACGCCGGCAACAGCGGGCCGGGCACGAATCGCTGGTATCCATCCGGCAAGCCCTGCTCGAGCGAGTCGAGGCTGGTGAAGATCCAGTCTGCCGGCTGGGGAACGTGCAGCAGCGACAGATCGTCGGAGATGCGAATCAGCTCCCCGTGCATCCCGAAGGTCAGATGGTGTGATCCGGCGTCCAGGCCAACGTTATTGGTGAGCTCCCACCTCGTCTCCATGTCGTCCGCCCCATCGCACACGAACTGGCTGCCGGCGACGATGACGCCCGCATCGACAACCACCTCGACCTGGGGGAGCGGCGTGTTGGCCATGCACTGGTGACGGTGGGTGGTGCGCGCCAGGAACAGGTCGTTCGACCAACGACGGCCGAACGCGGCGGTCCAGTGGAGCCGGGTGGCGTGATCGTCGAGCGGATCGGCGGCGCCGTTGGAGTTGAAGCCGACGAGTCCGGCCTGATGCGTCCCGCCGACCCGATTGCCCACGTGTGCGTAGTCGTGCGACAGCTCGAGGCGATTGTTGACGCCGAGTTGCGCAGAGAGCTTGAAGAAGACAGTGCGCAGCGGGGCCCGGGCGGATTCGGTCGTGAAGCTCCCGGGATCGACGCCGTAGGTGCGGCCGAGGATCTCCTGGAAGCGCAGCAGAGAGGAGTACCGGATACCTGTGCCGGTGGAATCCTTGCCTCCCGTCGTGTCGGCGGAGGGCGAACCGACGGTCTGCGGGAAATCCTGACGGCGGCCCCCCACGCTGAGGAAGAAGGCGAGCCGATCACGGACAATGGGACCCCCCAACGTGAGGCCGAGCTCTTCCCGGCCATACGGATCCTCCGGCCTACCGTCCGGATAGTGGCCGGAGAGCTTCTCGTTCTGGACGTAGCTGTAGAGCGAGCCGTGCCACCGGTTCGTGCCCGACTGACTGATCGCCTTGATGAGCCCGCCGGCGAAACCACCCTCCCGCACGTCGAAGGGGGCCGCGCTGACCTGCAGCACGGCCACCGCCTCGACGGGGAGCGGGAAATTGCCGAAGTCCGTTGCTGCGAGCGGAATGCCCCCGATGCCGGTGCCCACGTCGTTGCGCGCCGAGCTGGCGGTGGTGCCGTCCACCTGCACGCTGGTGAGCCGGTCGTTCAGCCCCGCAACGGATAGGAGCCCGATCGGGCTCTTCGACACCTGTGGTGAGAGCAGGGCCAGGTTGGTGAAGTCGCGGCCAGCGATCGGCAGGCCCACGATGCTGGAGCGGGAGATGGTCTGCGCGGGCCCGGTGCGGCCGGCATTGATGCGGGGATCCGCGACGCCGCGCACGCTCACCTCAGGGAGCTGAACGGCCGCGGGTACCAGCGCGACATCGAAGGTCAGCCGCTGACCCAGCGCCACGAGGAGATCCCTTGCCGCGCCGGGCTGAACCCGAGGGCCAGCACGTCGACGCGATAGGGGCCGCCAACGGAGAGGTGGTCGAGCACAAACCGGCCGTCGCCCCGGGTCACGGTTCGCCACCGCTCGCCGGTGGCGACGTTGGTGACCAGCACGGTCGCGTCCGCGATCGGTGTGCTGTCCGCGCCGACGACCGTGCCCTGCACCGCGGCGCCCGTGACTCCCTGCGCGGCAAGCCGCCCCCCGTTCGCCAGGGCCAACCAGATGCACACCAACGCCCATGGGCGGCGGAGCGACTGCATGACGATCCGATCGAGATGGCAGGGCGGCGGGCGGGGGTACGACTTCAACCCTCTATAGATGGGGGCCGGCCCGGGCGGGCGCAAGCGTGCGCGTGGCGGGACTCGGCGGGGAACCACGCCTCTACCACTACGAGCAGTCTGCGTGGTATCCCCGGACGAGGAGCACCTGACCATGCGATATCTGACGATCACCCCAGTGGCGATCCTGACCGCTGCGTTCCTGACCGGCTGCGGCTCCGAGTCGAGTCCAACCGCTGAGAGTGGCGCCGGCTTCACGGCCGCCATCGCCCACAACACGGCGGATCACTTCAAGGCCGTTGACCCGGTCACCTTCCAGATAGACAGCCCGTGCAACGGCGAGGCGATCACCCTGACGGGAACCGCTGAATCTCAACTCACCCTGGTGGGTACCCGGGAGGGCCTGGACGCCGGATACTCGGTGCACACTGAATTCCAACAGCACACTATTGCGACCGGCACGGGCTCGGTGACCGGCGCCATTTACACGCTGAACGACATCTACCACGAGAGCTTCCAGTCGCCGAACCCGCCGGCCCCACACTATACCCTCGGATTCCACGGGATGACCCGCGTCAGCAGCGACATTGCCGGCCTCAGCTTCAGCGGCCACTTCCTGTTTCAAGCGGTTCTCCCCTCGGGGCAGGACTTCAAGGTGACGACTTCGCTGGAAAGGGTGACCTGCAGCTGAGGCCGCCGCGCAGCGACAGCGTCTGAAGGCGCTGCACGCGCCAGCCCGTGTCGTGCGGAGGGCGACTGCCTCTCCGGCAGCGCCCTCGCTCCATTTGCGCAACTCCGTGCCGGACCGCATGTTGAGTGATGGCCTCCGGCGAACCAATCACCGAACTCCTACTGGAAGCACGCGGCGGCGACTCTGGCGCTCGTGATCGACTCTACGCCGCGGTCTATGAGGACCTGCGGCGCATCGCCCACCGGCAGCTCCAGGGCGAGCGGCCGGAGCACACCTTCGGCACGACCGGCCTGGTGCACGAGACGTACATGAAGCTGGCGGACCTGAACCGGATGGAATGGCAGGATCGCGCCCACTTCTTTCGAGCCGCCGCCGGTGCCATGCGCCGCATTCTGGTGGACTACGCCCGGAGGCACCGCGCGGCTCGCCGGGGGGGCGGCGTCCCCCCTGATTTCCTGGATGACAACGCACCCGCCGCCCAGCGGGGCGCACTGCTAGTGGCGGTAGACGAAGCGCTGGAACGGCTCGCCGACCTCAGCCCCCGGATGAGCGGCGTGGTCGAGTGCCGGTTTTTCGGAGGGCTGACCGAGGAGGAAACCGCGGAGGCGCTGGGTGTTTCCGTCCGCACGGTTCAGCGGGAGTGGGCCAAGTCCCGGGCATGGCTGTATTCGGAGCTATCCAACTGACGTAAGAACCGCGATCGGAGGCGGCCGGCATTATGCAACACTCGTGGGGGGAGCGATGGCCGGATCTCGAGCGCCTGCTGGACCAGGCGCTCGACTCCTCCCCGGGTGAGCGCGTCGCTCTGGTCGAGCTGACGCGATCGAAGGATCCAGCGCTGGCGGCCGATCTCGAGCGGCTGCTCGACGCCGACTCGGCAGCCGCCGGCTTCCTCGCGGACCCGGCGGCGGTGCATGCGGCGCCGCTCCTCGCATGGGCGGCCGCATCGGACCCGGTCGCGCCGGGCGCCATTCTCGGGCACTACGAAATCGTGCGCCGTCTGGGACAGGGGGCCACGGCCACCGTCTACCTGGCGCGCGACAGCAAGCATCACCGCGAGGTGGCGGTCAAGGTGCTGCGCCCTGAGCTGGCGGCCGCGCTCGGGCCCGATCGGTTTCTGCGCGAGATCGAGATCGCCGCCACCCTGCACCATCCCCACATTCTCCCGCTCTTCGACTCCGGGGCGCTCGGCGCCCTGCTCTACTACGTGATGCCACACGTCGAGGGCGAATCGCTGCGCGTCGCGCTGGCCGCGGCACCCCGAATGCCCGTCGATGCCGCCGTTCGGATCGCACGCGAAGTGGCGATGGCGCTCGACTACTCCCATCGGCGCGGCGTGATCCACCGCGACATCAAGCCGGACAACATCCTGCTGCAGGACGGGCAAGCCATCGTCGCCGACTTCGGCATCGCGCGCGCGATCGAGGCGGCGGATTCGGTGCGGCGCACAGAGCCGGCCATGGGGACCGGCACGCCGGCGTACATGAGCCCGGAGCAGCTCTCACCCGGTGCCGCCATCGATGGTCGCTCCGACATCTACGCGCTTGGGTGTGTCCTGCATGAGATGCTCGTGGGCATGCCGCCGTACCCGGGTGCGACGCGGGAAATGATCGCGGCGCAGCACGCCGCCTCCGCGGCTCCGTCGGTGCGTGCGGCCCGGCCGGACGTGCCGACGACGGTCGCGGCCGCGATCGCGCGGGCACTCGCACTGGCGCCGGCCGACCGGTTCGCCACCGCGCAGGAGCTGGAGCGTGCGCTCTCCGACGGTATCGCTCCCCCACCTCGTCCGCCCCGGCGCCGGATGTGGCTGGCGGGCGGGCTCATGCTCGCGCTGCTCGGGATCGGTGTGCTGGCGAGGTCGCGACGGCCGAGCCACACGGGGCCGATCCCCCCCCCGCTGGACTCGCATCTCATCGCGGTGCTTCCGTTTCGGGTGCCGAGCGGGGACTCGGCGCTGGCGTACTTGCGGGAGGGCTTCGGCAACCTGCTGGCCGTCCAGCTCACCGGCGAGGGGGGACTTCGGGCCGCAGAGCCGGGGACCGTGCTCGAAGCCTGGCGGCGCGCCTCCGTGGGTCCGGCGTCAGGCCCGGGGCCGCGCGCGGCACTGGGCGTCGCCCGCCAGGTCGGCGCCGGGCGCGTCCTGGAGGGTGCCATCACCGGCAGTCCGCGGCGCGTGGTCGTCACCGCCTCGGTGCTCGAGACCGCCACGGGGTCGAGCGTGGGCCGGGCGAGTGTGGAAGGGCCGCTCGAAGGCCTCGACCAACTGGTGAACCGCCTGGCCGCCGAGATGCTGGCTAAGGAGGCGGGGGAGCGGCAGCGACTGGCCGACCCCTCCGCGCTGTCGCTGCCGGCCCTTCGTGCCTACCTCGACGGCCAGGCTGCGCTGCGCCAGGGCCGCTGGGAGGCGGCGGGTCAGCGCTTCGGCGCCGCGCTCGACATCGATTCGACCTTCGCGCAGGCGGCCCTCGGGCTCGCCGAAGCGGGCGAGTGGGCGGCGGCTGGCGACGAAGGGAGGGGCGGGCGGTTGGCCTGGGCCCACCGCGATCGGCTGAACCCGGGTGATCGCGCGCTGCTGCTGGCGCATCTGGGTCCGCACCATCCCGGACTCTCCACCATGGCCGAGATGATCGCGGCGGCCGAGCGGGCGGTAAAGGCGATGCCGGACCAGCCGGAGGCATGGTTCCGACTCGGCGACCGCTACTACCACTGGGGTGCGGCCATCGGATTGTCGCACGCCCGGCAATTGGCGGCGACGGCCTTCCGGCATGCGATTGCGCTCGACTCCTCGATCACCCGCACCGCGCCGCACGCCGAGCCGTTGATCCATCTGTTCCAGATCGCTGCCATGGATGGGGACACGGCGACGGTGCGTCGTCTCAGCCCTCCCGTTGCCGCGGCCGACAGCGGACCCGGCAGCTTCCCCTGGCGCGCCGCGTGGGCCTTTCACGACTCGAGCGCCATCGAGTCGATGCACGCCCGCTTCGCGGCTGGCAACGTGAACGGCCTCGAGGGCGTCATGACGAGAACCCTCGAAGACGGACTCCCGCTCGAGGAGGCCGAACGGGCCGTCGCCGCACTGGAGGGGCGCGCGACGACGCAGCAGGAGCAGAGCCGCGCACAGTACGCACGTTACATGGTGGCGATCAGCGCCGGCCGTCCCACGACCGCCGTCGCCGCGCTCCACGACTTCAACCCGGGGACGCGCTTCTATCATGGCATCACGGGTGAGCTCTACTGGGACGGCGACACGGCGCTCGCGCGCGCCACTGCCCGAGAGGGCGCGGCCCGCGCGGACGCGCCGCTGACGCGAGTACCGCGTGAGCTCTCGGGCCAGTTCTGGCAGATGTGCTGGGTGGAACGCTGGCGGGTGGCGCACGGCCAGCTAGCCACGACCGACCGGGCCATTGCGCGCCTCCGGAGCCCGGTGACCCTGTGGCGGGACGTCGCCGACTCCGCGCGCACCGCCGAGTTCGGCACCCTCTGCGCGGATATGCTCGAAGCCACGGTGGCCACGCTCAGGCACCAACGGGGCGCGGCGCTCCTCGTGAGCCGCCTCAACGATCGGCTGCGAACCGTTCCTCCCGGCTGGACCGATGGCGACAACCTGGCCGTCGCACGCCTGCTCGAGGCGCACGGCAACGTGGCGGAGGCACTGGCCGCCGTGCGGCGCCGTCGGTTTGATCTGGTGCCCGTCTTCCTCTCCACCTATCTGCGCGAGGAGGGACGCCTGGCCGCGCTCACGGGGGACACCACCGGCGCCATTGCCGCGTACGGGCACTTTTTGACGATGCAGACGCATCCGGAGCCCGCGCGAGAGGCGGGCGTCGAACGGATCAGATCGGAGCTGAGCCGGCTGGCGCAGGCGCAGAGGCGCTTGCCCTGACAAGGGCTGGAGCACTTGAACGGACCGGCAGGACGCCAACGTCTCCAAAACGGTCCAGCTGAACTGCGTTCCGCTGCCCAACTCCAGTTCCGTCGTAAAGCCGAAGGGCCGAGGAACCTCCCTCGGGGTGGGGTATGGTCCGGCCCAATCTCTGACGAAACCGCGGCCTCGCGCTGCTGCGGCTCGAGACGATTGCTGGGGCTGAGGGCGGCCGCGTGTATTCTGGGTGTTGAGGTCGCAGGGCGCGGCGGGCTGGCGCCGGATTGTCTGTCGGGAATCGGGTTGGAATATCCCCACCGGAGGACTCGGGAGTTAGTGATCGCACCGGAGCGGGCCGCGCCGGCCGGTGCTAATTTGTCAG
>JBBQFH010000059.1:0-9938 GCA_038321865.1 Gemmatimonadales bacterium | reverse complement strand
CGACCATCCGCTGGCGGACATGCTGGGGCGCGCCGGCCACGATCTCGTCCACGACCGGTTCTGCGTCCAGCTGATGGTCAACGCGGTCCAGGAGCTCTACGACGATGGCGCCCGCGCCGTGCGACCTCGCGAGGTGTTCGCGGCAGGCTGACCCCTCCGGCACAGGAATGGTGACGCATCGGATCCTCTGTCGCAATTTGCTTGTTGAACCATTCTGCTGCCAACGGGGCTGCAGATTCGTCACACGGGTCCGGGTGGCTTCGCCCTGACCTCTGGGCTCCGCGCGGATCGGTGAGCGCCTAGAATCATGCCGATGGTGACCGACTCCGCCCGAGGGCCCTGGCTGCGCCCGACACTCTTCGCATGGGTCGCTTTCTGGGTCATTCTCTGCTTCGGCGCGTTCGCTGGGCTCGACCAGATCAACTACCAGGCGGCCGGCGAGCGCCTGAACGCGGGCCACCAGCTGTATGTGCTCGGCCCGGGCGACCGATTGGTCATTCTGAACCCGCCGTTCTGGTCGGCCCCGTTGATCTATCCGCCGCTTATCGCGGTTATCTGGCGGCCGATCGCTGCGCTGGCGCCGATAGGACCCATCCTGTGGTGGATCGTCAATGCCGCCGCGCTGCTGGCCGCCACGGCGTTCGTGGCCCGTCGCTCGCCCACTCTGGTCGCGATATCCGCGGTCGGGATCGGCCTGTCAGTGGCCGCCGGAAATGTCGCATGTTTGCTGATCGCGGGGACGATCCTCGCCTGGGATCGTCGCGATGATCCCCGCATCGGCGCGATCGTGGGCGTCCTGGCAGTTACGAAGGTGGTGCCTGCGGTTCTGATCCTGTGGCTGGTTGCATCGCGCCGCTGGCGGGCAATGGGCTGGGCCGCAGGTGCTGGCGGCATTGCGGTCGCCGTGAGCCTTCTTGCCGGCCCGGCGACCCTCGTGGAGTACGTAAGCGTGGCGAGGGGCTCGGCGCCCGAGCCGATGAGCCTCGCTGGTCTTACGGGCCTCTCGCCATTCATCCTCGCCGCTGCAGGCGGCGTGCTCGTGCTGCTGCTGCCGGATCGATGGTCCCATCGAGTGGCTGTCGCGACGATGGTCCTCGGCTCGCCCTCGGTCGGAGTGGCGTCCTCAGTAGTATTCCTCGCACTAGGCGCACCCAACGATTCACCCGCGGCCCGGACCATCGAGCCCGAGCGCCGGCCCGCCAGCGGGACGTAGCATTCCGGCGATGCTGCATCGCCTTTCCTTCGACCGCCTCTGGATCGTCATCGCGCTCGCCCTGCCCGCGTTCGTGGCGTTGGTCGTCCCGTTGCCGGCGGTCGACCTCGCCTACCAGGTGCGGGCCGGCGAGCTGATTCTCACGACCGGGGCGATCCCGTCCGTGGACACGTTCACGTTCACGGTCGCCGGCCAGCCATGGACCGACCAGCAGTGGCTGGCGCAGGTAATGCTGGCGCTGGGCTTCCGCGCGGGAGGCTGGGAGCTGCTGGCGGTCCTCCGCGCGGCGCTCGTCGTGGGGATGACCGGCCTGCTTCTGGTTGTCGGCGTCCTGCGGGGCGCGTCCGTCCGGACCGCGTCCATCCTGGCGCTCGTGGCGTTCCTGCTCGCGGCGCCCGCCCTGGCCCTTCGGCCCCAGCTGTTCGCGATTTCGGTCTTGGCGGGGTTGATCGTGCTGGTGGCCGGCCGACACCGCTACCCGCGAGCGTTCCTCACCGCGCCGTTCCTCGTCGTCGCCTGGGCGAACCTTCACGGCAGTTTCGTGCTCGCGCCGGTGCTCCTGGGCTACGCGCTGCTGGACGACGTCGCCCGCGGGCGACCGTGGCGGCGATCGCTGGCTGTGCTTGCCGTCGGCTCGCTGGCCACGTTGGCGAACCCCTTCGGGCTCGGCGCATGGGGCTACGCGGCGGCGATCGGCACCAACCCGGTCATCGCCGGGCGCGTCTCGGAGTGGCAGCGAACGACCCCGTTCACGGTGCCGGGGGCGCTGTTCTATGTGTCGGTGGCTGTCGCGGCGCTCTTCACGTGGTGGGGCAGGCGCCGACTCACCCCGGCCGATGCGCTGCTGCTAGTCGCGATGGCGAGCTTGGGCACATGGGCGGTCCGAGGCATGGCGTGGTGGCCCCCAGGGGCGCTGATGGTGATCGCGAGCGCACTTGCCGGGCCGATGACGGCCGCCACACCTGCCATGCCCGCATATGTTCGACGAGGATCGGCGCTCAACGGCATTGTCGCCGTGCTTCTCCTCATCTTGGTCGTTGCTGCGCTCCCGTGGTGGCGCCCGGCAGATCCCCTGACCGGCCGACGCGGCCTCCTGACATACGCGCCGTCCGGGCTGGCACAGGCGTTGCGGACGATCGCCACCCCGGGCGCACGTGTCGTTGTCCCTCAGACCTGGGGCTCCTGGTTCGAGTGGGCGGACCCGCAGGCGGCCTACTTCGTGGACGCGCGATTCGAGCTGTTCCCCGACGACGTCTGGGTCGACCTGTCCGCGATCGAGCAGGGCGGGGCCGCGGCCGAGGCCGTCCTCCAGCGCCGGACTGTGATGGTGATCGTGGTGGCCGCCGGGGGTGCCGCTCCGACCGTCGGCTGGACGACGGGGTACGCGGACGCCGACGGGGCGATCCTCGTGCGTGGGACGGGCACGACGATCGTGGCCGGTGGACGCGAATGAGCGCCAACGCCCTTCGGGCCGTCACAAGCACGCTCGACGCCGCGAGGCAACGCCGCGACCGGATCTGGCTCGTCGTCGCCTTCGTCGCGCTCGCCGCCGCGGTGGTCGAGTTCGCGTATGGGGCTGCGCAGCTCGGCTATCTGAACTGGTGGGGCTTCGACCTGGACATCTACCGCTCCGCAGCGGAACGCGTGCTAGCGGGCGGCTCCTGGTTCATCGATCGGCAGCTCCACGGCCCCTACCAGATCGCGAACGGGGACATCCTCTACCCGCCGGTGGCCGCGTTGGCCTTCCTGCCATTCCTCGTGCTGCCGACCGCGGTCTTTGTAGCTGCCCCGGTCGCGATCGTCGCCGCCTTTGTTCGCGCGTGCCGCCCCGGCGCGATCGCCCTGGCGTTCATCGCCGTCTGCCTGATGTGGCCCACGTCCCAGATGCGGACCATCAGCGCCAACCCGGTCCTGTGGATGGCGGCATTCACCGCGCTGGCGCTACGCCACCGGTGGCCCGGGGCGCTCGTGCTGCTCAAACCGTCGCTCCTGCCGTTCGCACTCATCGGCATCCGGTCACGGTGGTGGTGGGTCTTGGTGGCCGGCCTCATCGTGCTGTCGGTCCCGTTCCTCTCGGACACGCTCCGATACCCGGCGGTGGTGCTGGACTCGCGCGGCGGCGGGCTGTTCTATTCGCTGCCAGACCTCCCGATCATGGTGATCCCGATCGTCGCGTGGCTCGGGCGGACGCGCCGGCCGGGCCAGCATGGCTAGCCCCTTGCTACCCAGCGTGCCAACGCACCTGTCGGGAACTCCCGTCTGATGGATTCCGACGACGCCCAGATGCGCCGCGAGAAGCGGCGTCGGCTGCTTTCGCTCGCCCTTGACCCGGGACCTCCGCCCACCCCGTTGGTTGCGGCCTGATGGGCCGCGTCAAGACGCCCCGGGCGTTCGGGGCCATCCTCTGCATGGTGGGGCTGGCAATCGTCATCGAGTTGCTCGCCAAGTCGTTCCTCACGGCCGGCGTGCGCGGTTGGGATGCGATCACCTACCTCGCCGCGGGCGAGCGCCTGAACGCCGGGCATGATCTGTATGCGTTGGTGGCCGGCGATCGTCGAATCTGGGTCAATCCGCCGTACTGGACCGTCCCTCTGCTCTCGCCGCCGCCGATTGCCGTTGTCTGGCGTCCCTTGGCAGCTCTTCCGAACGAGTGGGGGATCGGGATCTGGTGGATTGCCAACGTCGCAACGATCGCGGCCGTCGTGGCGGGCCTCCTCCGCCGCCTGCCACTCCTCGCCGGGCTTGGCCTGATCGTGCTGGGGCCGTCCTTCGCGTGGGAGCTGGGGTCGCGAACGTCAACGGGCTGATCCTCGGCGGGGTCGCCGTCGTATGGCTGCTCGCCCGCCGGAACCAGGATGGTGGGGCGGGAGCGATCATCGCGGTCTTGGCGGCGATCAAGCTGTGGCCAGTGGTCCTGATCGTCTGGTTCATCGCCCAGCGCCGGTGGGCGGCGGTACGAACGTTCATCATCGTCGGCCTGATCGCCGTGGGCGTGAGCGTCGTCGGGCCGGCCTTTCCGCCCATCTGCGGTACCTGGAGATTGCGCGGGAGACACCGCCCGCGTCGTTCTCGGTCGCCGGGATGCTCGCCGCGCTCGGGATCAGCGTTCCATGGCTGAGCTACGTGCTGCTCGGGTTCGGCCTGCTGGAGGTCTGGGCCCTCCGATCCCGGCCCGCACTCGCCTTTGCGGTTGCCGTCGGCACCATGATCTTCGGCTCCCCGGTGGTCAACGGGAACACCTACGCGCTGCTCCTGGCCGCACTCGTTCCGTTCGCCTGGCCACTGGAAGCCAGCCTGCAATCCGTCGCCCGCGGCTTGGGATTGCGGCCCGATGCCCCAACGACCTCCAATCTATGACGCGGGTAGTACCAACGGCGAGTTGCCCGGACGCACCAGCTAGGTCACGATGGCCGGGCCGCACCGAGGGACACACTTGACCATGCCCAATCCCGGCGCCGTCGCCGGTCCGATCGTCGCCGTGATCATTCCCGCGCTCAACGAAGCGGGGAAGATCGGCCGCGTCCTCGACAAGATGCCCACGGACGGCCGGTTCACGGCGATAGTCGTCGACGATGGCTCGAACGACGGCACCGGCGTCGAGGCGCGCGCGCACGGCGCCGGCCTGGTCATCCGCCACGAGACGCGTCGAGGTGTCGGCGCCGCCATCCGGACCGGCTGGCACGCCGCTCTCGACCGTGGCTACCCGTATCTCGCGCTCGCCTCCGGCGATGACCAGCACGAACCCGGCGAGCTCGCCGGTGCGCTCGATGCGCTGCAGGTCGGGGGGTTGGATTATGTCCAGGGATCCCGGTGGATGCGCGGCGGGCGCGTCGAAGGGCCAATCGGCGGTCGATCGGGAGGGACGCGCCTCTACTCGTTCGTGTTCAGCGCGCTGGTGTTCCGCCGCGTCACCGATGCCACCAACGGCTTCCGCGTGTTCAAGGCGGACATCCTGCGGGATCCGAAGATCAACATCGACCAGGACTGGCTGACCAGCTACGACCTGGAGCCATACGTCCTCTACAAGGCGATCCGCCGCGGCTACAAGGTCCGCGACTACCCGTGCACGGTCCGCTACCACGCCCGCGAGGGGTACACGAAGATGCGGGGCATGCGCGACTGGTGGCGCCTCTTCCGACCCGCCATCCTGCTCCGTCTGGGGGTGAAGCGATGATCCAGAACCCTGCCGCCGCGTTCACGGGCCGGCGCGTCCTCGTCACCGGAGGGGCAGGCTTCGTGGGCAGCATGCTCGTCCGCCGTCTCGTAGAGGCTGGCGCGCGGGTGACCGTGCTCGACGACCTGTTCACGGGCGATCCGGCGTCGCTGCCGACCGCCGCGCAGCTCATCGTCGGGACGGTCGAGGACGCCAAGCTCGTCAAGGAGCTCGTATCGGCCTCGTCGGTGGTCTTCCACCTGGCCGCTCGGAACATCATCGCGTCGACCAAGGACCCGCTGAGCGACTTCTCGACCAACATCGGCGGCACGCTCAACGTGCTCCTGGCAGCCCGCGAAAGCTCCATCGATCGGGTGGTCTACACGGGTTCGGCGTCGATCTACGGCAATCCGCGCTCCATCCCGATCAACGAGGACGACGGGATCGTCCCGCTCACGCCGTACGCAGTGAGCAAGCTCAGTGGCGAGAACTACGCGCTGGCCTTCTACGAGAGCTACGGCACGCCGGTGTCGATCGTGCGCTACTCGAACGTCTACGGGATCGGCCAGCGACCGGACAACCCGTACTGCGGCGTGATCTCCAAGTTCTTCGCCGCGGCTTACGAGGACCAGCCCATCCACGTCCACGGCGATGGAGAGCAGACGCGCGACTACACGTACATCGATGATGCGGTCTCCGCCACCATCCTCGCGGCGATCCAGCCGCGCGCCGAGGGCGAGGTCTTCAACGTCGGCACGGGCATCGAGACCTCCGTCAACCAGTTGGTGCGGCTTGTCGGCGAAGCGACGGGCCGCGCGCTGGACGTCAGGTACGTGGACCGTCGCGACATCGACAACATCCGCCGCCGCGTGGTCAACATCGAAAAGGCACGACGGATGCTCCGCTGGTCGCCGCAGGTGACGCTCAGCAGCGGGCTCGCACGGACCGCACGCTGGATCGAGGAGCGGCGCGCTCTGCACGCGGGGAATTCTGACCCGGCTGCGGACGTGACCCCCTCCGCGCTGGCCGGACACTCCTGACCTGGGGAGCAGGGCAACGCCGGCGTCTCGATGGGCGCGACCCGCGAGAGTCGGCATGCTGGCCGTCACATTGGTCCTGGTGCTCTTTGCCTTGCTCGAGGCCTGGGTCATCCTTTCGGCCGTCACCAGGCCCGAGGTCACCGTCGGCCTTGACCTCCACATGTACCTGGCTCGCACAACCGACTGGCTCAACGGCCTCGGGTTCTACCGGGCACGCCAGCTCCAGGGGCCCTACTTGATCGCCGATGGGGATGCGCTCTACCCGCCGACCTTCCTCCTCCTCCTTGTGCCGTTCTCTGTGGGCTTGCCGGTCATCCTGTGGTGGCTCGTCCCGATCGTCACCATCGCGTTCGCCGTCATTCAGTCGCGCCCTGCATGGTGGGCGTGGCCAATCCTTCCGGCGATCCTCGTCTACCCGAGAACCTGGGAGGTCCTGCTGTACGGCAACCCGTCCCTGTGGGCGCTCGCGGCTCTGGCGGCAGGGGCGGTATGTGCCTGGCCCGCGGCTCTGGCGATCCTCAAGCCGACCCTCGCACCATTCGCACTCATCGGGGTGCGCGACCGTTGCTGGTGGCTGGTCCTCGCGGTGATCGTCGTCGCGTCGCTGCCCTTCGCGGGCCTTTGGCCTGACTACGCGCGGGCTCTCGTCGATGCCCAGAATCCGAGGAGCTGGGAGTACACCCTCGGTGAATGGCCGATCGCCATGGGGATGGTCCTTGCCCTGCGTTCGCGGGGTATTGCCCGATGGCGGGCGGACCGACAAACCGTCGCGGTCGCCGTCAATTCACCCCGCGGGGACGGGTAGGATCGAGCCGTGCTTGCCCCAGGCGACGCCGATCAGGCTCAGGTCCCGCTCGGTCCCGTGACGAAGCCCGATCGCAACATCGCGCGCCGGCGCCTGCTGCGGTTCGCGCTCAGGGCTGCGGTCCTGGCGGTCCTGCTGACGTACGGGGCGGCGTATTGGATGTCCGGCTCCACCTGGGTGACTGACCCGACGGTGGTCGGCGGTGACGCCTCTAACTACTACGCGGCCGGCCAACGGTTGAATGATGGGCACCCCCTCTACCATCTCAGTCCGGGCGATCTCGAGGTGCCGAGCACCCCGCCGTATGCGTTCACGCCCTTGGTATCGCCCCCGCCGATCGCCGTCTTCTGGCGCCTCTTGGCGTTCCTTCCAAGGGGTTCAGCCCTTTGGGGCTGGTGGATCACGACGATGATGGCCACCGCGCTCACGGCCTACTGGACGACCGGTCGTGGGTCGATCGCGCTCATCGTCGCAACCCTCGTCCTGAGCCCTGACATCGTCTACACGGCGTTTTCGGGCAACGTCAACGCACTCCTGCTTCCGGCGACGGCGGCGATCTGGCTTGGGTATCGCGCTCGGCCATCGTCGGCGGCCTGCTGGCCGTCGCAGTCGCCGTCAAGGTCATGCCGATCGTGTTCGTCCTGTGGTTGCTGGTCGGCCGAAGGTGGAGGGACCTCGGGTGGTTCAAGGTCGCAGGGGCTGTCATCGCGATCGTCAGCCTCATTGGCGCCGGGCTCCAAGCCCACTTCGACTGGATCGGAGTGGTTCGGTCAACGAATACCGACGGGATCTCCGTCTTGAGCCTCGGAGGCTGGCTGCTGGGTCTCGGGCTCCCGACCCAGGTCGCAGGGCTGGTCCTGCCGATGGCCCTCCTGGTGGGCTGCACGCTCATCGTGGTCCTGCGACATCGTCCAGGCATGGCCTTTTCGGTGGCCGTGGTCACCGCGGTCGCAGCGAATCCGACGATCCACGCTGGGTCATTGATCATGCTGCTCCCAGCGGTGATGCCGTATGCGTTCCCTATGGCGCCCTCGGGCGAAACTCGGGAGGAGAGCGAGATGGCCCCGCTGCCGTCAGTCGAGCAGCCCGCCCGAGTCAGGTCGCGGTCGTGACCCAGTAGCGCTCGGCAGCGCCGTTCGGGACCCAGCCGATCTCCGCCACGCGCGCGGAGTACGAGCGCACCGCCTCGGCCATCGCCATCCTGCCCGTGAACAGCCGCTCCAGCTGGCTCATACAGCGCGCACCGGGCTGTCGGGCTGCGCCGTCCTTGCTGGCGACGCGCTGGATCGGGCCATGACGATCAGGCGCATCGCAAGCAGCAGGGTCGCCCAGGCGATCACGAGATAGAAGCCGGGATCGCCACCGCCGTAGCCAGCATCGTCGCCCAGGGCCGGCGGGCAACCAACAGGCCAAGGGCCACCGTGAGCCGGTAGAGCAACGGGATGGTTGCCAGCGTGCGGTCCGGGCGAGCCCGGTGGTGAGCGTCAACAGAGCGCGCCGCTCCTCGATCACGGAGCCAGAGCCCCAGCCCGGAGCCCGCGGGCTGACCCAGGTCAGGCAGGGACGGGGGAGGCTCGTGGGGGCTCGCACCCCGCGTCGCGCTCGCGCACCACGTTGGCAGGCCAGCACACCGGTGCCATGAGCGCGTATAGCAGCACGTACCAGTTGATGCTCACCGATGGCGATCCGTAGATCATCGTCAGCACCACCACGCCGAACGCGATGGCGGGCCGACCACGGAGCAGGAACACCACCAGGAGACCCACGGCGATGGCGGCCGTTGGGAGCAGGCCGGCGACTGAGGCCGGGATCCCCGCGAACGTCGCCATGCCTGCGAGGGACAGCGGGCTGGGCGCCATGGCCGTCTTGTCGCTGAGGATCCGCAGGTACTCGAGGTGCGTGCCGGGGCCCGCGCCGGCGATGCTGACGGTCAATGTCACGACACCGGTCACCGCGGCCGCCACCACGGCACGGCGGCGACCCGTGACCAGGAGCCACCAGACGAGCACGGCGGGCGTCAGCTTCACGGCCGTCATGAGGGCGGCGATGGCCCCAGCGGGACGCTCGGTGCCGCTCACCACGATCCGCCAGGTCAGGATCATCCCCAGCAGCAGGATCGAATTGACGTTGCCCACCCCGATCTCGTAGACGGTGGGGATCGACAGGACGAGCATGAACCCCGCCAGGAGCAGCGGCCGCCTGCGCGCGAGCATGACGAGGGATGTCCCCAAGGCGAGGAGCTGGAGGATCCACCAGGCGTAGGCACCCGCATCACCAGGCAGCATGGCGAATGCCCGGAACACCACGGCGATCGGTGGGGGCGACAGCAGCGGGACCGTCCAGTACGGCGGATGGAGGTCTACCGGCCGGTCGCCCGGCGACAGCGCGTAGAGCTGGTGACCCGCATTGAGACGCTCGCCGGCGGCCAGGTAGGTGAACGCATCACCGGGGATGATCCCGCGATCGAAGTACATGACCTGGATCGCGGCGACGAGGCCGATCACCATCGCGAGGGCGATGAACCCGAGCCGTCGGTCGCGCAGCATGTCGCGGGTCTGTCGCCGCACGGCAGACGATCAGCTCGCGGTCGTGACCCAGTAGCGCTCGGCGGCGCCGTTCGGGACCGAGCCGATCTCCGCCACGCGCGCGGCGTACGTGCGCACGGCCTCGGCCATCGCCATCCTGCCCGTGAACAGCCGCTCCAGCTGGCTCTCGTACAGCGCGATC
>JBBQFH010000058.1:0-10063 GCA_038321865.1 Gemmatimonadales bacterium | reverse complement strand
GTGCGTTGTATAGTTCGGGTTGACGGTGACGTACCCGCGGATACGGTCGGGGTGGGCGCGTTGCAGGCCGCGCTGCACTTCGTTCGCGTGATCCAGGTCTCGGGGTGAGGGGAAGTAGACCGGGGACGTGGATCCCCAGCTTCCCAGCACCGAGCCGACGTGAAAGGTGATCCCGACGCGTTCGCCCGCGCGAAGGCGGCTGGCGTTCCGCTCGCGCCAGTCGGCGCGGGGGCCACGATCGTGGAGGAAGTGCGCGTGGATATCGATCAGCACGTCTGCAAGATGAGGCGGCCCCGGCGAGAAGTCGAGCCGGCGGCGCAGGCAACGATTCAACTCGAGGAGCAGCAATGACGGCAGGACTGCGCTACGGCACGACGCTGTTGATCACCCTGGCAGCCGCATGCGCTCCAACAGGGTCCCGGACGGGGATGGGCGGACCTCCGCCCGATCTGCAGGATGCGGAGCACGTCAACGCGCCGAGCGTACAGTCGCTGGATGGATTCAGCCAGGCGGTGCGTGCCGGCGTGAATCTGTACGTTTCGGGACAGGTTGCGCTGGACAGCGCCGGCCGCCTGGTCGGCGGCAATGATTTGCGGAATCAGCTGCGGCAGGCGCTGGTCAATCTTGCGACGGTCCTTCAGGCGGCGCGCGCCCTTCCGGCCGACGTCGTCCACGTCACGGTCTACGTGGTGGATTACAAGCCCGACGATTACACCGTGGTGCGTGACGCCCTCGTCGCCTTCACCCCACCGGGGCGGGCCCCGGCACTCACGCTCATCGGAGTGTCTGCCCTGCCCGCCCCCGGCCTGCGGGTCGCCGTCGACGCCGTGGCCCACGTGCGGGGCCAGTTCATCGACCGGGAGCGGCTGCCGGGCGGCGCGCTCGGTCCAGGCCGCTGAGCACCTCGGCGAGCACGGCGAGCGTGGCGTCGATGGTGCGCTCGTCGTGCGCCAGCGACACGAAATTGCAGGGGCCCCGCTTGAACAGCACACCGGCCCGGGCGGCGCCGCGCGCGACCGCGCACGAGGTGGGCTCGTCCACCCAGTCGAGGAAACACATCTGCGGCACGCCGCCGACGGCGCGGATCAGGCCCGGATGGCGGTCGTAGAGCTCCACCAGCCCCGTCCGCAGGCGGGCGCCGACGCGAGCGAGATGGTCCGGCACCCGCTCCCGCACCATCACGCCCAGCGTGGCCCGGGCCGCGGCCAGCGACACGAACTCGGTCGCCAGCGTGGAGGAAATCCAGGTATGGCGTACTTCCTCCATCACGTCGCGGCGCCCGCCGACCACCGCCAGCGGAAAGCCGTTGGCGATTGCCTTGCCGAGGACGACCAGGTCGGGCTCCAGCCGATATTTTTCCGTCGCGCCGCCGACGGCCACCCGGCAGACCGTCTTGACCTCGTCCACGATCAGCATCGCGCCGATGTGGCGCGTCTCCTGCCGCAGCATCAGCAGCCATTCGACTGACGGCTCCTCGACGACGATGGGCTCGAAGGCCACCGCGGCCAGCCCGTCTCCAGCCGCGCGAATCATGGCCCGCCCGCGCTCGACGTCATTGAACGGCAGCATTCCGCTGACCGCCGCGCCGTCGGGTACACCGCTGACATCGGGCATCTGCGACCAGTCAAGCCAGCCGTGGTAGCCGCAGGCGAGGACAGCGTCGCGCCCGGTGTGCGCGCGCGCGAGCCGAACGGCGGCGGCCATTCCTTCCGCCCCCGTCTTCAGGAAGCGCGCCGACTCGATCCACGGCATCAGGCGGGCGATCTCCTCGGCCAGCTCCTCCTCGATGACCGGAGACAGCGGCCCGACCACGCCGCCTGCCACCGCGTCCTGTGCCGCCGCGGTGACCGCGGGATGGGCATAACCCAGCGCGACCGCCCCGAGCGCCATGATGTAATCGGTGTATTCGCGGCCGGTCTCGTCGCGGACACGGCACCCGCTGGAGCCGGTCATCCGCAGGGGCAGGCCATCGGCGGCAGCGCTCCCGAACAGCGCCTCGGGCCGCTTGCTGCCGGTCGACGTGAATCCGGGAATTCGTCCGGTCATCGCAGATCCAGCTCGCCGAACCGCGCGGGATCCTGCCGGTCGCCCCGGAGCCACACCCAGCCGCCTCCGCCACTCCAGACCAGCTGGCCCGCCCGCCGCTCACGGCCGTCGTGCATCTCGTTCACGATCAGGTCGAAGTCGAGAATGTCTCCGACAGCTGGAGACCAGTCGGGCGAGGCGAGCGCCACGGTAATGCGGTAACCGGTGTCCGTCGGTTCCCATCCGCCGCTCGCAGTGCCCGGCGCGGTCCCGGCCACGCTGCGCGAGCGGATGGAGCCGCCGGGCTCGGATACGATGAGGAGGCCCACCGGCGTCGCCCCGCTGCCGCGAAAGTAGATCTGGATGCCGTCCGAATGGATGTCGTCCGGTTCGTTGTCGAGGCGAAGCGGCTGGGAGCCCGGCGGGCGGAACCACGGTTCGGCCTTCGCCACCTCGACGGCGACGTACAGTCGATCCATGTCCCAGTTGACCCACGCGGTGGCGGCGAACTCCTCGGGGCCGGCGTACGGCTCCTCGCTCCGCCGGTACTGGTCGTCGTGGTCGAGCAGGAGCGGCTCTGCGTCGTCCCATCCGTCGAGTGATCCGTCGAGCGCAGGAGCTTCCAGCGCCATGCTCGCTACCCCCCTCGGCGGCTCGGCGCGGGGGGTGAGGAGTGGCTGGAATCGCACCGGCTGCACGCGGCGCCCGCCCAGACGCAGCCGGGTGCCCCCACGATCAATGGTCCACCCGTCGCTCGACCCGGCGTGACTGTCGGTCCCCGCCGGCGTGTCCACCTCGATGACGTGCCCGGTGACGCGGAGGGCCGACACGGCGGATCCGTCTCCCGAGGTGTCCAGTACCGCGACGAGCATCGCGCTCCGGCCGGTAACGCGCTGCAGGTAAAACGGCACGTCTGCCGCGGCGCCGGGAGCGCCCGGCGCCGCCGCACGCAGGAGCTCGCCATCGAATGCGAGGAAGGCCGAGAGCTGCGACTCCCCGGCACGCACGCGCAACACCGTAACCGCCTCGGATCGATCGAGCCGCATCGCGTCGTGGGCGAAGGCGTCGGACAGTGTCGCCGGTGCCCAGGTGCCCGGGCCGTCAGCTTCCGCCGAGCCCATGAAGTGCCACGGCAGTTCGAGGACACGCTCCTCGGCAGCGTCGAGCTCGATGAGATCGAGCAGGTATCCGGGGCCGGCCACGACGGTGCGTGACAACTCGCCGAAGCGTCCCCGCACCCAGCTCCAATCGCCGGCAACGTCGAATGCGTCGCACACCGCGTCCTCAAAGGGCTGGGAACGGCCATCGAGCCTCGGGGCGTTGTGGGCCAGTGTGGACCGGTACCAGAACAGATCCGGGGAGACGTAGGAGCCGGTGCCGAGGTCAGGCAGCCAGTAGATCCCGTTCGCGTGCACCGTGAGGTTGAGGCGGTCGGGATGTCCGTGACCGCCGCCGACCCCCCCGCACTCGAGCCCGACATGGCGCTGACCGTCCCGGAGCACGGCAAGGCCCTGGGACTCGAGGAGTTCGCTGGCCGGATGCCACTCGTCGGCGGATCCGCCGGGCGAGGGCAGCATCGAGATGAGCGAGGGCCAGGCGAGATCTTCCCGTCCGCGCGTTGCCGGGGCCGGCTCGCCTGCCTCGTGCAGCCACGACTCGAGGGTCGCTGCCGGCGGTGCCGGGCGCGCGTACAACGCCGCGAGCCAGTCGCGCAGCTCGCGCAGGTCTTCGCCGGTGTCGCCGAGGAGGCCGAGACCGGTCTCCCACGACTCCAGGTACATCGGCTGCGCGAGCGAGATGCCGAACCGCGAATCCTTGCGGGCCGGGTAGGAGAAATCTGGAAGCGCGCTCACCGTGGGTGCCCGGAGGGCGGCGTGAAACCGCGATGCCAGCTCGGGATCCGCCATGAGGTCGACACCGGCCGCCCGGGCCCACGCGATCCCGGTGATCAGGCCCTGCAGCGCGAAAAGGTGGTAATTCTCGCCTTCGTACCACATCCCGTCGGAGCCGAACCCGTGCGTCAGGTGGGTCGCCAGACCGGTCTCGCTCTCGAGCGCCCGCCTCGCGAGATCTTCGTCCTCGAACCAGACGGCGATCGCGAGGAGGGCCGCGTGGTGCCAGGTCTGCCGGTTGGACAGCCCTTCATCGAACTCGCCGATGAGATTCGCCGCCTCGTCCGCCACCGATGAGACGAGCTCGACCGTCGCATCGTCGAGTGCGCCGGCGGAGCGGAGCAGCTGCGCCGCCGCGATGTAGTTGGTGACCCAGACCGACTCGAGATAGGTCGAAAAGAAGAGCCGCGCGGGGCCCAGGACGTTGTCGCGATTGGGGTAGTCGAGATAACGCTCGCCGTAGAACCGAAGAATCTGGCTCGCGCGGACGCCGGCAGGTGCGTCGCCGGCAAGGGCCGCCAGCGCCGCCAGATGGGCGGCGCGTTCCGCCAGCCAGAGGTGCTGCCACTTGGCCCAGTGACGATGATGCCGCTCCCCGGTCCACTCCTTGCCGCAGCGCGGGCACCGGTGCCGATCCGGACTCCAGGGATCGAACGCGAGCGTGGTGCCGTCCTCCGGGCACACCCCGCCATCCGACGAAAGCAGCGCCTTCACCGCCGGAATGATCGGCATCTGCTCTATGAGCGGGGCGGCACGTGCCGTCAGCCGCGCGAGAAGCGCCTGCAGGTCTTCGGATGCGGCGACTTCCGCCCGCCGGCGTTCCAGCTCATCAGGCATCAGCACACGCGGACTCCGTCGGATGACCAGGTGACCGGCAGGATCGTGGCGCCGGCGGCCCGGGCGGACGCCGCCACGGCGGAGGCTGCCGCCGCGCCGGGAGCGATGAAGAACATCGAGCCGCCCGCCCCCGATCCCGCGGCCTTGCCGCCGAGCGCCCCGGCCGAGGAGGCGGCTGCCTCGAGCCGCGCCATTCCCTCCGTCTGCATCACCGGATCGAGAGCCCGCTGGTGGGCCCAGTTCCGGCTCAGCAGGAGTGCGACTCTGGCAAGATCGGATGCCAGCAGCGCGGGCACCATCTCCAGTGCCACCTCACGCATGCCGTGGAGTGCGCGAACGACCGCGGGTTCGCGGCGTTCGTACGCGGCGACGACACGGGAGATGGTCCGCCCCGAGACCCGCGACATTCCGGTGTAGCACAGGACCAGGCACCGCGCGAGCTCCGCCTCGAACGCGGGATCGAGCGCCAGGCGGCTGGCCTCGACGGACGGGTCGTCGAACACAAGCTGCTGAAATCCTCCCAGCGCCGCCATGTACTGATCCTGCTTCCCGCCCGCGATGCCGGCCTCGTCGCGCTCCAGCACGCAGCCGGCCGCTGCGAGTCCAGCCGGGTCGAGCGGCGCACCGCGGGCAGCGGAGAGCGCCGCCACCAGCGCGACGTCGAGGGCGCCGGAGCTGCCGAGGCCGGAACCTGGCGGCACGTCGGACCGCGTGGTGAGCCGGCAGGGGCCGATGGCATGCAGCCGAAGCGCGGCCTTGTGCAGGTCGAGCCGGCCATCGAGCGCCATCGCGGCGTCCGCCGCAAACGTGGCCGACTCGCCCAGGTCTTCAGCCGAGATATGGGCGGCATCGCCGCCCGGCGCGACGTGCGCGTGGGCGCGGTGGCCGATCGCCGCGGCGACGACCACGCCGCCTTCGTCGGCGGAAAATGGCGGCACGTCGGTCCAGCCACCCGCGAAGTCCAGGCGCACCGGTGCGGACGCGGTGACCGTGACCAGCGATCCTGGCGCCCCGCTCACCGGCGGCTCACGGGAACGGTGTCCACCCACCAGTCGTGGACAGTCGGCAGCTCACCGCGGAGATCCATGCGGACGCCGTGCAACCGGCGGTTCATCCCCTGAAGACCGCGCGCGTGGTAGATGAACGCCACCGGGACCTGGTCGGCAAAGGCGCGCTGCGCGGCGGCCGGATCGGCGGGAACCGGCAGCCCTGACAGGGCGGCGAGCGGCGTGAGGTAACCGAGACCGGCATCACCCGGCACCCCCAGCACGGCCGCGTCAAAATCGTGGCGCGGGCCGTAGGTGCGGTCGAGAAACGCCGCCAGCTCCAGCTGGCGAATGCGGGCGTCGAGCCCGGCCGCGGCGAGCCGAGCCTGGAGCATCTGCTCGAGCGCCGCTTCGCCGCTGCCTACGGTGAGCAGCTCAAAGGCGACCCGGCGCCGCGAAGCCACGGCCGCCGGCAGAACCGCCTGCCGCGAGATCGGGAGGTACCCGGGAACGTCCGGCGGCACCGGGCCCCAGGCGGGGACCGCAAATCCGTAGAGGTAGCCGTCTACGATCTCCTGACGGTCCAGCGCGCCGGACGCGATCCGGCGAACCCGGATGTCATCGAACGGTGGCCGCCGCGTGTTGAAGACAAGACCGTAGGTGAAATTGAGCGGATAGCTCACCACCTCCAGGGCAGGATTCCGGCGGACGAACGAGGCATGGGCCGGCTGGATCCCGGCGACGTCGAGCTCCCCGGACGTCAGCGCCGCAAGCTTGGTGGTGGGCTCGTCCACCACGACCACGATGAAGCGGTCGAGCGCGGGCCGCCCGCCGAGCTCAGCCGGGAAATCAGGATTGGCCGCGAAGACCCAGCGGCGATTCGCCTCGTGCGTCACGAAGCGGAAGGGACCATTGCCGACCGGATGCTCGTTCCACTCGGCCTGACGGAACCGGGCCCTCGGCACGGTATCCAGGAGATGGCTCGGTACGATCGACAGATCGGTCAGCACATCCGGAAACCGGTCGACGGCACCGGCGAACCGGATCACGACGGTGGAGTCGTCGGGTGCGGCGACCGACGTCACACCGCTCAGGTCATTCAGTCGCGGATACCCCGTCTCCGGCGCGCGCGCGGCATCGAGCGTGAACCTGACGTCGGCGGCGGTCGTCGGCGCGCCGTCGTGCCAATGCACGCTCGTCCGGAGCTGGAAGGTCAGCACGCGTCGATCGGGCGACCACTGCCAGCCGCGGGCGAGATAGGGCTGCGGGACGAGGGCGCTGTCGTACCGAGCGAGCGTCATGAACAGCACGTACCGCTGAACCTGCCGGGCCATCGGATGCACGGTGAGGAGCGGATTGATGCTCTGGAGATCGGCGCCGGATGCGTACAGGACGGTCGCGCCGCGCCGATCGGCGAAGGAGCCGCAGGCGCCGGCACCGGCCAGCAACGTCAGAGTGGCGAGGCGGGCGCGCGGGGCTGACTTCACCCATGGATCATAACGCGATCGGGCTCTGCCGCTCTACTGGCGGGGGAAGTGGGGGCTCGCGAGATTGCGGCATGCTCTCATCGGTACTGCGTCGAGCGGCCGGCGGACTCGCCGTGGTGGTCGGCGTCGTCACCCTCACGTTCTTCCTCCTCCGCCTCGCACCGGGCGATCCGATGGAGCGGCTGCTGGGCCCCACCGCGACGGTGGAGCAGGTGACCGCCCAGCGTCACGCGCTGGGGCTCGACCAGCCGCTGCCGCTGCAATACGGGGCGTGGCTGGGCCGCTTCGCGCGCGGCGATTGGGGAACCAGCATCGCCACCGGCCGGCCGGTGCGGGGGATGCTCGCACGCGCGTGGCCCGCCACCGTCGAACTGGTGGGCCTCTCGCTCGTGCTCAGCTACCTGATCGGCATCGCCGTCGGCGCCGTGCAGGCGATGGCGCGGCGACAGGTGGATACGGCGCTCAGCGTCCTGACGGTCACGCTGTTCGCGCTACCCGGGTACTGGCTCGGACTGATGCTGGTAATGGTGTTCACCTACTGGGCCCGGCTCCTGCCGGCGTTCGGCTCCCACGGGTTCGATGCCGATTTCCTTACGCCCGCCGCCCGGCTCGCCGACGCCTTGCGCCATCTCGCCCTGCCGCTCGCGACGCTCACGCTGGTCGGGATCGGTGGCACCGCCCGCTTCGTCCGCGGCGCCATGCGGGACGTGCGGCTGGCCCCGTTCGTGACCGTGGCCCGCGCAAAGGGGCTGTCCCCGGCACGGGTGACGCTCCATCATATCCTGCGCAATGCTCTCGTTCCCGTCGTCACGCTGCTCGGACTTTCCCTTCCCGCACTCTTTTCGGGCGCGGTGTTCATCGAGGCGATCTTCGCGTGGCCCGGCGTCGGGCGCATCCTCGTCGAAGGGGTCCAGGCACGCGATTACCCCGTCGTGATGGCGGCGACCGCGGTCATTGCCGCCCTGGTCGTCCTGGGAAACCTGCTTGCCGACGTGCTCGCAGCCGTGGTGGACCCGCGGCTCCGCGCGGAGCCCGCGGCGTGATGCGGCTCCTGCGGGACGGCCGGGCGCGTCTTGCCATTACCCTCCTCTGCTTCGCGGCGGCGTGTGCGCTGTTCGCCCCCCTGATCACGACGATCGGTCCCGCGGTGCAGCGCGATGTCGTCGCGACCCGGTTTCTCCCGCCGCTCTCCCACGACGGACAGGGCGTGCTGCACCCGCTCGGCACCGACCGCCTGGGGCGCGACGTCTGGTCCCGGCTGGTCTGGGGCGCGCGCGTCTCGCTCGGCGTCGGTTCGCTCGCCGTGCTGATCTCCACCGTGCTTGGCGTGCTGATCGGGACCGTGGCTGGCGTCTGGCAGGGCCGCCTCGCGGCGGTGCTGCTGGCCCTGACCGACTTCGCGCTCGCGCTGCCCCGCGTGGTGCTGCTGTTGCTCCTGGCGGCGCTCTGGCGGCCGAGCGCGGCGCTGGTCGTAGTCGTGCTTGGGGTCACCGGCTGGATGAGCGTTGCGCGGCTGGTGCACGCCGAGGCACGCTCGGCCGCGGCGCGGCCCTACGCGGAAAGCGCGCGCGCACTCGGCGCCACCCGCTGGCGGCTGCTGCTGCGCCATGTGCTGCCCAACTCGCTCACCCCGGCGATCGTCGCCGCCGCGCTCGGATTCGGCAACGCCATTCTGCTGGAGGCCGGTCTCTCGTTCCTCGGTGTCGGCGTGCAGCCCCCCGCCGCATCCTGGGGCAGCATGATCGCCTCGGGGCGCGACACGCTGGTCAACGCCCCCTGGGTGGCGGCCGCGCCCGGCATCGCGCTCGTGCTCGTCGTGGTCGCGTCCACCCTGCTGGGCGATGCCCTCCACGAAGCCCTCGAACCGGCGCGAAGCTGAGGGCGCACCGCCTATAACCGCAGGAACCATCCCCGCCGATACAGCCCGGCCATCAGCAGCAGCCAGAACAGCACGAACGCCATTGCGCAGAAGAGTGACCCGTTGAGCGGCCCGGCCCACGATGCGAACCCGTGCACGTAGGCATAGTGCCAGGCGCTCATGGCATCATCGCCGGAGCCAATCGTCCACAGCGCGAGCAGGCGGGCGGCGAGCCCCGACAGCACGAACACCAGCAGCGCGTTGGAGCCGAAAACGTAGAGGGGCCAGGCCCAGCGCGCGCGGCCGCGGACGTCGATGATCCAGTAGAGCAGGCCGAGCAGATGGAGCGCGAGCCCGGCGGTGAAGAGCACGTACGAGCTGGTCCACAGATTCTTGTTGATCGGGAACCACTCGTTCCACACGAGCCCGGCCACGATCGCGGCGGTGCCCCACACGAACAGGCGCACCGTCCGCTCCACCGGTGGCAGCGCCGAGCGCAGCAGGCGGCCGGTCATCGTGCCGAGGAGACAGGTCGCGATCGCGGGAATAGTGCTGAGCAGCCCCTCGGGATCCCACTCGGGGCGCCAGGTGTGGCCGTGCAGCAGCCGGAAGTCGACGTATTGCGCGAGATTTCCGACCGGCAGCAGCACCCCGGCTCCGTATCCGGGGACGGGGATCAGCGTCATGGCAAGCCAGTAGCCCAGCAGCAGGGCCCCGGCGATCCAGCGCTGCGTGCGCTCGCTGGTGGTGACATATATGAGCGCGGCGAAGAAGTAGGCGACCGCGATACGCTGCAGCACACCCGGAATCCTCACCGTCCCAGGGTCGAAGCGCGGGATGAAGTTGAGGGCGAGGCCCACCAGGAAGATCGCCGCCGCACGGATCGCAACCTTTCGGAGCAGGGCTCCGCGCTTCGCGCCCTGCTCCGCCCGCCGCGCGAACGAGAATGTCAGTGACACGCCGACGATGAACAGGAAG
>JBBQFH010000057.1:0-10585 GCA_038321865.1 Gemmatimonadales bacterium | reverse complement strand
CTGGGCTGGAACGAGGCGGCGGACCTGATCGTGAGCTCCCTCGAGCGAACCATCGGCCAGAAACGGGTGACCTACGATTTCGAGCGCCTGATGGACGGCGCGACGCTGCTCAGGACCAGCGAGTTTGCCGACGCCATGATCGGCAACATGTAGGAGCTAGCGCCCCTTCAACCGGTCGAGATCGCGGCGATCCTTCTTCGACGGGCGGCCCTTGTCCGGGTGGAAGAGGGGCGCGACGGTCTTCAGCTGAAGCGCCAGGCGGTCGCGGGCCTCCCGGCTCTCCGGGGTCTCGGCGTACAGGCCGGCGGCCTCGCTCGCCGGGCCGCGCCGGCCCGCCACCGCCCGCACTACGACATGGTGTTCGTACGGACCGAGCCGGATGCGGATCAGGTCGCCCGGCTGGACCGGCTTGGCACGCTTGGCCCGATCACCGTTGAGCTCGATCTTGCCGCCCTCGACGGCGTCGGCCGCGAGTGCACGGGTCTTGAAGAACCGGGCGGCCCACAGCCACTTGTCGAGCCGGATACGTTCGCCGCCGCCGTCTTCGGCCGGATCCTCGTCATGTCGTCCCATACCTCAAGGTATACGCGGACCCCTCCGTGATCACGCTCCTCTCGCTCAGCTTCGCTCTTCTCACAGCCCAGGAGCCGCGGCCCCTGCCGGCTTCTGGCGACTCCGTGGCCAGGACCGCCGCTTCGGCACTCGCGGCGGGCCAGCCATGGCGCGCCAGCCGCCTGCTCGCGCCGCTGCTCCGAGACTCCGTGCGCCGGACGCCTGCCGTCGTGCTGCTCGCCGCCGAGGCGGCGGGCGCGTGGGGCGGCTGGACGCAAGTCGAGCGGCTCCTCGCCGACGCCCCCTGGGTCGACGCGGATGGCGGGCGTGGGCGAGAATTGCTGACGCGCGCCGCCCTTGCCCGCCAGGCGGACTCCGCCGCGCTTCGCGACGCCCGCCTCGGCCTCGCCACCGCCACTCCCGCCACTCGCGGTGTCCGCCTGGTCCTGCTGGCGCGCGCCTTCGACCGCCTCGAACAGCGCGACAGCGCCGCGCGCGTGTACGCCGCCGCCGCGACCGTCCTGCCGGCCGTCGCCGCCTGGCTGGCCTTCCGGGCGGTGGCCGTGACCGACGACAGCGCGGCGCGGGAGCGGCTCGCCGCCGCAGTGGGGCTGCCCGTGGCCCGTGAACGTCTGCCGCTGGCCAGCGCGCAGGCGCGGGAGCGGGCCGGTGACCTTCGCGGAGCCGCCAGCGCCTTTGCCGCACTCGGCTCGCCGGGCGATGCGTTCCGGCTCCGCTACGCCGCCGATTCGTCGGACTCGATGCGCACGGTGCTCCGGAGCGAACTGAAAGCCTTCATCGAGGCGCGGTCGGGCAGCGCCGACGCCCGGAGCGCGGCCGGTGTGCTCGATTCGTTCGCGCCGCTGACCGCCGACGAGGAGCTGGTCGTGGGGCGGAGCTTCGCGCTGTCCGGTCCAGCCGCGAGGGCCGCGGCCAGGCTCGCGCCCGCACTCGCCGCGGGGAAGGGCGCCCCGCAGGACCGCTTTGCCTATGCGACCGCTCTGTTCGATCTCGATCGCTACGCCGATGCCGCATTCCAGTTCAATCTGGTGCGCACGCCTCCCGCGCTCGCCGCCAACGCCGCATACGGCCGCGCCCGCGCCCTGGTGCGCGCCGGACAGACGACCGAGGCGCGCTCCGCGCTCCGTGCACTGGTCCGAACGCAGGGCGCCTTTGCCGATGCGGCCGCGCCGGCGCTGCTGCTGCTGGCCGACCTGGCGACCGATGACCGGCGTGATGCGGACGCACGCGAAGCGCTCTTGTCGCTCGCGCACCGCTACCCTCGGCATCGCTACGCTCCGGCGGCGCTCTTTCGGGCAGGGATCATCGCGTTTGCCGCGGGGCAGATGCAGGTCGCGGCGCGCGAGCTCGACAGTCTGGCGCGTCGCTACCCGGGGGACGCAGATGCCGGCGCGGCGCGCTATTGGGCCGCGCGTGCCCTTGCGGCCGCCGGTGACACCAGCGGGGCGCGTGCGAGATGGGAAGACGTCGCGGCGCGGGATCCGCTCTCGTATTACGCCGCGGCCGCGTCCCAGCGACTGGGGCGCCCGGAATGGGTTCCCCCGGCCGCGATCGATTCCTTCGCGCGGTTCGCCGATCTCGGCAGTGCGCTGGCGCGCGTCGAGGTTCTCGGACGGCTCGGCCTGGATCGAGAGGCCCGTTGGGAGCAGGACCGTCTCGCCCGGCTGGCGGACAGTTCGGTTGATCGGCTGCTGGCCACCGCCGCGGCCTTTCGGGACCACGGGCTGGCGTCGCGCGCGGTTCAGCTCGGCTGGCGCGCCCTCGCGCGCGGCGCGCTTCGCGATGCTCGCACATTCCGCATTCTGTTTCCGCTGACATCCCGTGCGCCGCTCGAGGCGTATGCCCGCGACGAACGGCTCGATCCCTCCTTCGTCGCCGCGCTCATCCGGCAGGAGTCCATCTTCAGCCCGGCTGCGACATCTCCTGCGGGGGCGCGCGGCCTGATGCAGGTGATGCCGGCCGTGGGACGGGCGCTCGCTGCCGCTGCCGGCTACCCGCTCTGGGATCCGGTGCTGCTGTATCAGCCCGACGTGAACCTCGATCTTGGCACGCGCCATCTGGCGGAGCTGGTCCGTCGCTATCCCCAGCCGGTGCGGGTGCTCGCGGCCTACAACGCGGGCACCACGCGGGTCGAGTCCTGGTCGGCGAAGGTCGGCATGGATGACGAGGAGCTCTTCGCCGAGCGGATCCCCTTCCGCGAAACCCGTGACTACGTGCGCATCATCCAGCGGAACCAGCAGATGTATCGCGCGCTGTACGGGCTCACCGCCGGCGACAGCGGTCGCGTGGGCATCCGCTGATGCCGGAACTCGAGCCGCTCGATGACGCCGTCACGCGGATCACCGATCCGGTTTTCACCCTTGATGCGGCCGGCGTCGTCACCGGTGCCAACGAAGCCGCCCGCCGCCTGCTGGCGGAGCCGGCCGTGGAGGCCATCCTGCCCCACGCGATCGAGCTGGCGCGCCGCCGCCGCCGGCCGGCCACCGTGGTCCTGCCCGCGACGTCCCATCGGTCAGCCGTCGAGGTCCGGCTCTACCCGGCGGACGATGGTCTGACGGCGATCGCGACGCCGATGTCGACGCGCCCCGCATCGGTTGGCTCCGACCAGTCCGCCATCCTCGACAGCATTCGTGAGGTTTTTCTCGCGTGCGATCAGGATTGGCGGGTCACGTTCGTGAATGCCCGGGCCGAGCCATATCTCCAGGTGCTCGGCCTCGAGCGGCACGACCTGATCGGGCAGGTGCTCTGGAAGACGCTGCCGTTTCTCGCCGGGACGGACGTGCACCGGGGGGCGCTCCGGGCTGTTGAGGAGCAGCGGGCCATCGAAATCGAGATCAATCCCGGCCCATTCGACCGCTGGTTCGCGGTCCGGATTTCGCCCACGGCCGATGGCGTCGTGTCGTACTCGCGGGACATTACCGTTCGCAAGGCCGCCGAGGACGAGATTCGCCGGCTCAATGCCGACCTGCGGCGGCAGGAGCAGGCGCAACGCGCGCTGGCGGGCGCGAGCGTCGCGCTCAACTCGTCGCTGGACTATGCCGCGACACTCGCCGCCGTCGCGCGCATGGCGGTCCCCGGCATGGCCGACTATTGCCTGGTCGATCTGCTCGACGATGCGGGAGAAGTGCAGCGTGTCGAGTTCGCGCACGCGGTGCCCGAGAAGGAGGCGCGTCTGCGTGCGGTGTCGCTGAGTCACGCACCCCAGACCGAGTGGGGCGGACATCCGATCTCCCGCGCCCTCGCGACCGGTGAGCTGACCTTCATCCCCGAAATGACGACCGCCGAGCTCGCCGTCATCGCGCGGGACGCCGATCATCTGGCCTACCTGACCGACCTGGGCCCGCGATCGCTCATCAGCGTCCCGATGGCCGCCCACGGCCGGACGCTCGGCGCGATCACCTTCTGCTTCGCCGAATCAGGCCGCCGCTACAGCCAGGACGATCTGTCGTTCGCCCGCGATCTCGCGGGGCGGGCTGGCCTCGCGGTCGTCAATGCCCGGCTTTACCGCGCGGCGCAGTCGGAGCTGGCCCAGCGCGCGCAGGCCGAGGCCGACCTGCGCAAGTGGGCGCACATCTTCGAGCACGCCGGGTGGGGCGTGGTGATCGTGAGCGCGGACGGAACCACCTTCGAAGCGGTGAATCCCGCGTTCGCCCGGATGCACGGGTACGAACCGGCCGATCTGCTCGGACAGTCGCCCGCGATGCTGCTTGCCGCACCCGATGCGATCGACTTCGCGGAGCGGATCGCCGTCGTGCGGGAAGAGGGCCGCCGGGTCTTCGAGTCCCGTCATGTGGACCGCGAGGGGCGCGAGCTGGCCGTGCTGGTCGACCTGGCCGCCATCCGCGACGACGACGGTGTCCTCCTCTACTATGCCGCCAACGTGCAGGATCTCCGGGAGCGGCGCCGGGCCGAGGAGCAGGTGCGCCAGGCTCAGAAGATGGAGGCGGTGGGCCGGCTGGCCGGCGGCATCGCGCATGACTTCAACAACATGCTGATGATCATCATCGGCTTTGCCGACTTCCTGTGCCATAACATCGACGAGGACGATCCCCGCCGTCGGGATGCCGAGGAGATCCGGAAGGCGGCGGAGCGCGCCGCGGCCCTGACGCGCCAGCTGCTGGCGTTCGGGCGGCAGCAGCTCGTGCGCCCACAGCTGGTCGACATGAACGCCGTCGTCCGCGACATGGAGCTGATGCTCCGCCCGCTTCTGGGAGAGGACATCACCCTGGAATCGTCGCTGCCCGAGGTGGGCGCGGTGCGCGCCGACCGCGGGCGCCTGGAGCAGGTGGTGATGAACCTGGCGCTCAATGCCCGTGATGCGATGACCGGCGGCGGCCGTCTGTATATCGAGACCCGTTCGGTGGTGCTCGCCGAGGGCGCCGCGTACCGGCAGTTCGGCATGGACATGCCGGCCGGGCGCTACGTGCGGCTCGTCGTCAGGGACACGGGCGAGGGCATGGCGCCCGGGACGAGAGCGCGAATCTTCGAGCCCTTCTTCACCACCAAGCCGCCGACGCAGAACAGCGGCCTCGGCCTGTCGGTGGTCTACGGAATCGTGTCGCAGAGTGACGGCTACCTCTGGGTCGAAAGCCAGCCGCAGCATGGGACTTCGTTCACCATCTGGCTTCCCGAGGTCGCGGCCGCCGCCGAGCCCGCGACGCCCCAGCCGCTCCCCGCGGCGGGCGGCACCGAACGAGTGCTCGTGGTGGAAGACGAGGCCGCCGTGCGGTCGCTGGCCGCGCGCGTCCTTACCGAGGCGGGGTACAGCGTCGTCGAGGCATCCGATGGCGGCGAAGCGCTGCAGATGCTGGAGGGCGGTCTCGTGGTGGACGTCGTGTTGACCGATGTCGTGATGCCCGGTGTCGGAGGGGTCGAGCTTGCGGAGCGCCTGCAGGAGCAGCGGCCGGGTCTCCCGGTGCTGTTCATGTCCGGCTACACCGGTTCCGATGTCGTCCGGCGCGGGCTTAACCAGCGTGGCGTGCCGTTTCTGCAGAAGCCGTTCTCGCCGCTGAGCCTTACCGCCCGGCTCCGGGAGCTGCTCGATGCGCAATGACGCTTCGCCCCCGCATTACATTTGGGGCGGGTCACTCATACGTGAGGTCAAGATGGCGGAATGGAAGCTCTGCCGGCGCTCGGCCGGCGCGGTGGCGTCGCTCGCTCTGGCAGGCATGCTGTCGTCCGGTTGCGCGCCGGAAGACTATCCGCGCGAGCCCGCGGCTGATGCCCAGGCCTCGCATGAGGTCACCGGCGGCACCGACCCGACGTCGATCTCCGGGCGGGTCCAGGCGGACAGTGAGGATACGATTCACCATCCTGGTGCGGACGGGAATACCGGGCGGGCTCCCGAGCGCGTCGGGACGAGGCGCGAGGGCGGGAGCTGACCATCAGCGCCGGCTCGCCGCCTGGTAGCCGACCGCGGCGTTGAGCCAACGCACCAGCGGCAGCAACGCCGCGAAGTCGGTTTCGAGCACCCGGGGAAGTCCGGGCCCGAGCACCTCCGCTTCACTCAGCGCGCGATAGCCGACGAACGACCGATGCCGAAGCCACCGCGCCGCCGGGTGCGTATCGGCGTAACCCCGCGGCATGCGCGTGAGCATCGCGTCATCCTCGAGGGCGCCGAAGCGCCGGCGAAATCGCGGGGCGCGGACGATCGACTCGAACGCCTGCGGCTCGGCGGCGATGGCGTCCCGGATCGCGCCGAGCGCCGGTCGTGCCGGCAGCCACAGCCCGCCGGCGACGAACGACTCCGCGGGATCGAGATGGAAGTAGAACGAGGCGCCGGCCCCGACCGCATCCCGGCCGGCGCCCCGGCCGGCGTCCCGGTGATAGAACTGTGCCGCCACGTGCGTCTTGTACGGCGACTTGTCAGCCGAAAAGCGCACGTCACGGTGAATCCGGAATACCGACCGTGCGGGATCCCCAACCAGCTCCGGGGCCATGCGTCCCAGGCGCGCGTCCATCTCTTCGACCAGCGCCCGCATGGGGTCTCGCACGTGCAGCTCGAACTCCGCTCGATGGGCGGTGAACCACGTACGGTCGTTGTGCCGCCGAAGGCCGCGGAAGAATCGGAGGGCGGGGGGGCCGAACCCCGCGAACCCCACCGGCCGCCCGGGCGGCTGGCTCGTGTGGCTGCTCACCATGATCGCCTTGTCTCTGCGTGACATCGCCTTGATCGCGTGCTCCCGCCGGAGCGCCGCTCCCCGATCGGGCGCGTCCTCCACGTACACCGGCACGACGGGGCGCCGGCTTCGGGTATAGGCCGCGCCTCGTCCGCGGTTGTGCGCGGCCACTCGCCGGTCCAGGTCGGTCGTCACCCCGGTATAGAGGCTGCCGTCGGCGCACCGCGCCACGTATACGAGCCACGTCATGGGGGGAATATGCTATATTGTTGCTCGTTCCCCACCCACTGCTGTTCGTTTCCGAGGTGCGATGCACGCCGACGTGACCTCCGCACGGGCCGGCGCTCCGTCTCCCGCGTCCCGCAGGCCCGCCAAGTCGCTCCCCGACCAGCGCACACTGTTGTCCTGGTTGTTTGCCGGTCGCCTGGTCATCGCCCTGACGATGCTCATCGCCGCCGGTGTCACCTCCGGCGCGCGGCCGGATTCCGCATTTTTGGTGAGCGTGGGCGTCATCGTCGCGTTCACGATCACCACCTATGGGGCGTGGGTGGTGTTCGTCAAGCGCCGGGAGATCGGTTCGGCCTTTCTCCCGCTGCAGGCCGCCGCCGACCTGGGGCTGGCCACGCTGCTGGTCTATTTCCTGGGCGCAGGGAGCACGATCGCGCCGGCAGTGTACGTGCTGGTGATCGCCACCTACGCCGTGCTGATGCCGCTTCGAGCCGGCATCGTCACCGCCGTCGTCGCGTCGGCCGTCTACGCCTTCGCGGCGACGAAGTACGCCGGCGGCGGCTCGCCGCTCGCATTCTGGGCCCAGCTTGCCGTCTTCAACATCGTCTTCGCGATCGTGGCGTTCCTGGGCCACCGGCTGCGAGAGGCGGGCATGGAGCAGGAAACGCTCCAGACCGAGCTCCAGCGCGTACGGCTCGAAGCGGACGACATTCTCCGGAACATTCGCTCTGGTGTCCTCACCGTGGACCCGCTCGGCCGGCTGGCGTTCATCAATCCGACCGCGGCTCGGCTGCTCGAGCTCGACGGTGAGGCCCTCATTGGCCAGCCGGTCCTCGACCAGCTTAAACTTCGCTCGTCCGAGCTCTGGGCCGCGGTGGTCGCCGGCATTCGAAACGGCCGGAAGGTGAGCCGCGGCGAAGGTACGGTGATGCATGAGAGCGGCGCGATGTTCCCGATCGGCCTGAGCACGACGACATTCGAGCAGCAGGCCCAGGATACACCGTCGGTGACCGCGATCTTCACCGACATCTCCGATTCCAAGCAGCTGCAGGAACTGCATCTGCGGGCCGAGCGGCTGGAAGCGGTGGCCGCGCTGAGCGCGTCACTGGCGCACGAGATCCGGAATCCGCTCGCGTCGATCCGGAGCTCGGTGGAGCAGCTGGCCCGGGGCCGGCATGCCGGCGAGGACGAGCGCGTGCTGGCCGCCCTGATCGTGCGGGAGAGTGACCGCCTCAGCCGGATTCTGAGCGAGTTCCTCGACTTCTCCCGCGTCCGGGCGACCCGGTCGGAGCCGGTGGACCTGCTCGAGGTCGCGACCGCCGCCGTGCGAGTCGTCCGCGAGCATCCCGACTGCCGCCCCGACACCGTGCTCCGGGTGAGCGGCGAGCGGATCGTGCTCGACGCGGATGAAGACCTGCTCCACAGGACGATCGCGAACCTGGTGCTGAACGCCGCCCAGGCCGCCCGCGGGCCAGCCACCATCTCGGTTTCCCTCGAGACCGTGACGGAAGCGGAAGCGCCTCCCGGGAGCGATATCGACGGCGGCGTCAGGCTCATCGTCCGCGACGACGGGCCCGGAATTCCGGACGAGATCCGGGCACACCTCTTCGAGCCCTTCGTCAGTGCGCGACCCGGCGGCAGCGGCCTCGGCCTGGCCATCGTACAGCGTGCGGTTGAAGCCCACGGCGGCCTGGTACTGGTCGATTCGGCACCGGGCGCCGGAACCACGTTCACCATCTACTTGCCCGCCACGCGCGTGGCGCAGGAACTCGCATGAGCCAGAAGCCGTCTGTCCTCGTCGTCGACGATGAGTCGGGAATTCTCGACACCCTCCGCATCCTGCTGCGCAACGAGGGATTCGAGGTCACCACGGCCCAGGGCGGGAAGGCCGGGCTGGAGCAGATCCGCGGCGGAACCCACGACATCATTCTGTCCGACGTGCGCATGCCGCAGGTGTCCGGGCTCGACATCCTCCAGGCGGCTCGGGAGCAGGACCCGATGACCCCGGTGATCCTCATGACGGCCCAGGCGTCGCTGCAGAGCGCCATCGGCGCGGTCAACTCCGGCGCCTTCTATTACATCCAGAAGCCGTTCTCCAATGACGAGCTGGTCGCCATTCTGCGACGGGCCTGCGAGTACCGCGCCGTCCGGGTGGAGAACAAGCAGCTGAAGCAGGAGATCAGGCGGAAGGACCGCAGCGGCGTCACCCGGCCCATCGGGAAGTCGAAGCGGTTCCTCGACGTGCTCAAGCTGGCCGAGCACGTGGCACCGACGGATTCCACCGTGCTGATCCAGGGTGAGAGCGGCACCGGCAAGGAAGTGGTGGCCCGCTACATCCACAACCTCTCCCAGCGCGCCGACGGGCCGTTCATGTCCATCAACTGCGGCGCGCTTCCCGAGAACCTGCTCGAGAGCGAGCTGTTCGGCCATGTGAAGGGCAGCTTCACCGGCGCCGTGCGTGACAAGCAGGGCCTCTTCGCCGCGGCGCGCGGGGGCACCTTCTTCCTCGATGAAGTCGGCGAAATGCCCCCGTCGCTGCAGGTCAAGCTGCTGCGGGTGCTCCAGGAGCGGGAGGTCATTCCGGTCGGCGCTACCGAGTCCATCCCGGTGGACGTCCGCATCGTCGCCGCCACCAACCGCGAACTCGAAGAGGAGATCCGCCGCGGGAATTTTCGCTCGGATCTTTTCTACCGTCTGAATGTGATCGCGCTGAACCTGCCGCCGCTGCGGGACCGGCGGGACGATCTGCTCCTGCTGATCGAGAACTTCCTCCAGCAGATGGCCGCCGAGACCGATGCCGAGCCGAAGGCGCTGGCGTCGGAAGCGCTCGACGCCGTCATGGTCTACGAATGGCCCGGCAACGTGCGCGAGCTGGAGAATGCACTGGAGCACGCCGGCGTCATGACGCGGGGCAGCCTGATCGACGTGGCGGCGCTGCCGGAACGCATCACCCGGCGCCGGAAGGAGCCGCTGGTGGCCGAGCGCTCGTATCGGAACCCCACCCTCGACGTGATCGAGCGGGCCTACATCATGTGGGTGCTGCAGGTGGAAGGCGGTAACAAGACCCGCGCCGCCGAAGTGCTTGGCATCGATCCCTCGACGCTTTACCGCAAGCTCAGCCGCTATGAGGAACAGGTGACGGTCGAAGCGCGCGCCTGAGCGTTCGTAGCCCCGCAGTCGGGAGCGCCCGCAATCAGGCGCTCCCTCCCGCCGATTTCCGATCCCTGCAAAGCGTTGCGTGCGCGTAGAGTAGCTCCCGGGGCCTCTGCCAGAGAACCTCTTGCAAAATCCGGCTGACCCCCGGGATGGGATGGAGGCTTTGGCGGCCCCCTCGGCGAGCCTAACTCACATCTCGGTAATGCATTGTGCCGCAAAGTCCGCAGGTGGCATAGCGATTGCCTTCCCCAACTCCGAGTCCGATCCCGTTCTATTCGCCCCACAGCACTGGCATTTCATTCGGAGGAAGCACCATGAACCGCAAGGGCTTTACCCTGATCGAGCTTCTGATCGTGGTCGTCATCATTGGCATTCTTGCCGCGATCGCGATTCCGAAGTTCGCCGCGACGAAGGACAAGGCCAAGCTGGCCTCGATCAAGACCGACCTCCGGAACCTGGAGACGGCGCAGGAAGCCTACTTCTCGGACAACAACACGTACGGGACGTTC
>JBBQFH010000056.1:0-11275 GCA_038321865.1 Gemmatimonadales bacterium | reverse complement strand
ATGCGTTGAGCAGGGCGCTCGCCGCGGCGACGCGCGCGTGCAGATCGCCCTGCGCGGACGGCAGCAGCGCGGCGAGCCGGCGGCCCACCCCCTCCATGACGTCGCGCAGCTCCTCCGGCGGCATGCGCTCGCTGAGCTCGTCCAGCAGCTGAACCAGCATCGGCGCGTAGAGCCGCGACAGCATCGCCTCGACCTCACCCGACAGCCGATACAGGTGCGACGGCTTGCCGATGCCCCGGCGCACGCCCTCATGGCGTACCAGTCCGTCCCGTTCGAGCGCCGCGAGCTGGGCCCGCACCGCGTTGTCCGTCACGCCGAGGTGCGTGGCGAGTTCCTCCACGGTGGCCTCGCCACGGCGGAGCCGGCTTACGATCCGGCCCCGCGTGCTGGCGAAGAACCGGTCGGTCAGTGCGATGGCAGCCATACCCACCTCCTCTCCCTGCGAAGCTAGGCCGAATCGGCTGTTGTCGCAATTAGCGCACAAGATGCTTGACATTGACGTCGGATTGGTGCAGTGCGGTCAATGTGTCCGCCGGGTTATCGTGGGGTTACTTTCGGCCCATGTCGCCGACTCCCGCCTCCGCCGCGCGCCTCAAGCTGCTCCTGGCCGCGCTGCTGTTTTCCACCGGCGGGGCCGCGATCAAGGCGACGTCGCTCAGCGGGTGGCAGGTGGCATCCTTCCGTTCCGGGATCGCCGCCATCGCGGTGCTGCTGCTCTCGTCCGATGCCCGGCGGGGCTGGTCGTGGCGTGCGGTGCTGGTGGGAATCGCCTACGCAGCGACGCTCATTCTCTACGTCACAGCCAACAAGCTCACCACGTCGGCAAATACCATCTTTCTGCAGGCGACGGCGCCGCTGTACATGGTGGTGCTGAGCCCGCTGCTGCTGCGGGAGCGGGTGCGGCGCCAGGATCTCCTGGTCATGGCGGCGGTCGGAGTGGGTCTCGCCCTGGTGCTCGCCGGGCACGACGCACCCGTGATCACCGCACCTGATCCGGCGCGGGGAAATCTGCTGGCGGCGCTGAGTGGAGTGACCTGGGCGCTGACCGTGTGCGGATTGCGCTGGATCGGCAGCGGAGAGACCGGAGGCTCGGCCGTCGCAGCGGTCGTGTCGGGCAACATCACCGCGTGCCTGGTCACGCTGCCGTTCGCGCTGCCGGTTGCAGCGGTGCATGGGGCGGACGTCGTGGTGATCGCGTATCTCGGCATCTTCCAGATCGGTATCGCCTACATCCTGGTCACGACGGCGATCCGGCGGGTGACGGCGATCGAAGCATCAATCCTGCTCCTGCTCGAGCCCGCGCTCAATCCCCTGTTCGCCTGGCTGGTGCACGGCGAGCGGCCGAGCGCCTGGGCCCTGGCGGGAGGCCTCGTCATCCTCTCCGCGACCACGCTGCGGACCTGGCTGTATGCCCGGGCCATGCCGCAGGCCGCCTGACGATGCCGGCGCCGGCACTGATTGAAACGATCCGGGTCCGGAACGGCGTGGCACCGCTGTGGGGTCTTCATCTTGCCCGCCTGGTCGAGTCGTGTCTGGCCGTCGGAGTGCCGGTGCCGCTGGAACTCGCGACGCCATCAGGTGCGCCGGATCGCGTTCACCGTCTGCTGGTGAGCTCGGGCGGGGTCGAGCTCAGCCAACGCCCGGTCGGATCCGAGGAGCCGCTTCGGCTCGTCACCGCTTCGGTCTGCCATTCCGCCTATCCGTACAAGACGACCGCACGTGAGCCATTCGACCGTGCCCAGCGCGAAGCCCGGGCCGCCGGGGCCGACGACGGTGTGATGCTGGTGGCGGGGGGCTGGGTGGCCGAGGCATCGGTCTGGGCCCTGTTCTGGTGGAAGGACGGCCGTCTGTGTGGACCGCCGATCGAGTTCGGGATTCTACGTAGCGTTGCCCGGCGGCGGCTCGAGGAGATGATGGGCGAGGTCGAGCCGTCGCGCGCGACGCCGGGCGAGCTGCCCGCGCGGGGACTGTTCGCCGCCAACGCCGCGCGAGGGGTCGTTCCGGTGGCGACTTTCGACGGTTTCGCGGTCGCGCAGCACCCACTCACCGGCCGCGTGGCGGCACGGTTTTGGCCTTGACCCACCCGGCGGCAAAACGCTATCTTCCCGCGCTCGACGGAGCCGAGACTCCCGTGGTGGTTGTAGCTCAATTGGTTAGAGCGCCGGTCTGTGGCACCGGAGGTTGCGGGTTCAATCCCCGTCAGCCACCCTGGTCGAACTGAAGGTCCGTAGCTCAATTGGTAGAGCACCGGTCTCCAAAACCGGGGGTTGCAGGTTCGATTCCTGCCGGGCCTGTGCTCCTTTGGCACGCGCGGCGCTATCGTCTAGGGGACTAGGACGGGGCCCTCTCAAGGCCCAAACACGGGTTCGAATCCCGTTAGCGCTATCGATCGGGTTCGGCCCCATCGTCTATCGGTTAGGACGGGACCCTTTCAAGGTCCAGAGAGGGGTTCGACTCCCCTTGGGGCTATGGTCGAACAGCAGGGACAGGCCAACACGCGCCGCTAGCTCAATTGGCAGAGCAAGTGACTCTTAATCACTAGGTTGTAGGTTCGATTCCTACGCGGCGCACTCTCACGCACATCACGAAGCAGACTGAGCGAACGGCGGAGACACGGCTCGTGTCTCCGCTCAGGTATACGTGGGCCCGGCGCGGAAACGGCGCGCCGTGCCCGGGGTTCGGCCCCGCGGTACCGGTACGGTGATCTCCTGTCTCATGTAGCATAAGGGGGGTTCAGATGGCCCAGATACTCGTCGTTGATGACGAGCAGCTCGTCCGGCAGATTGCCTCGCGTATTCTGACGGAGGAAGGGCACCGGGTCCTGGAGGCGGCGGACGGGCGGCAGGCCTATGACCTGATCCAGCGCGAATTCAGCAGTCTCGACCTCGTGGTGACCGATGTCATCATGCCTCATCTCACCGGGGTCGAATTGCTGGAGCGCATGTCGACGCTGTGCCCCGGCCTGCCGGTGGTGCTCATGTCGGGCTACGGCGCGGCGCAACTCGCGGAGCGGGGAATCGCCGCGCCGTGCGGCGTGATTCCGAAGCCGTTTGCTCCTCAGGCGCTGATCGAGGAGGTTCGCCGCTGCCTCGGGCAGCAGCGCGCTCCGGCCTTCTAGACGGCGGCCGGCAGGGCGGCGCCCACCGCCGCAATCAGCTCTTCCGCGGTGAAGGGCTTCCGCAGAAAGGGCCCGTCAATGTGCGGTATGCCGAACCGGAACAGCTCGGTCGGGGTATACGCCGACATCGCAAGCACACGGCGTTCGGGCCAGCGCCGCTTGATCTCCAGTGCCAGTTCAGCGCCGTCCATCACGGGCATGATCATATCGGTGAGCACGAGGTCGATGGGCCGCTCACCCCGAAGCACCCTCAGCGCGTCACGTCCGTCGCGTGCCTCCACCGCGACATACCCCGCATTCATCAGCTCCCGGCACAGTATCACTCGCAGCAGCTCCTCATCCTCAACGACCAGAATCACGGCCTTGAGCTGCCCGGTGGCGACATCACTCAGGTTGTGGCTCGACATGCTCCCTCCGGACGCGGTCGCGGGCGCGGGTCCCCGCCGCAATCTGCCTCGTGAACCCGTGCTCGGCCAGTCATAGGCCGGCGCGAGTGCCGTCCTCGACCAACCCTGATCAGCCGTCGCCGTTCGCCGATCACTTCTCCGCCGGCGCGGCGAGATACGCGGCTGCGCGGCCGCGCTATCCCGAAGCGCTGTTCGCCTACCTGGCGGGGATCGCCGGGCGTCACGAGATCGCGTGGGACTGCGCGGCGGGTACCGGCCAGGCGAGCATCGGCCTGGCCGGCCACTTCGTTCGCGTTGTGGCCACCGACGCGAGCGCCGCGCAGATCGCCGCGGCGGCGCCCGACCCCCGGATCGAGTACCGAGTCGCCCCGGCCGATTCGAGCGGTCTTGCCGCCGGAAGCATCGATCTCGTCACCGTCGCGCAGGCGCTCCACTGGCTCGACGTGCCGGCATTCTACCGAGAGGCGCGACGTGTGCTTCGACCGGGCGGCGTGCTCGCCGTCTGGACCTATGGGCTTCAGCGCCTCGGTGACGCCGCGCTCGATGCGCTGCTCCTGGAGTTTTACCGCGACACTGTTGGGCCGTTCTGGCCGGCAGGACGGGGGCTGGTGGACACCGGATATCGGACGCTCCCATTTCCGTTTCCGGAGCTCGACCCTCCGCACTTCGAGATGACGGTCTGCTGGACCCTGCCGCAATTCCTCATGTACGTCCGGACCTGGTCGGCCGTGGCCCGTTTCCAGGCCGCGCGGGATCTCGATCCCGTCGCCGCACTCGAGCCGGCGCTGTCGGCGTGCTGGGGCGCGAAAGCGCGCGCCGTGTCGTGGCCGCTGACGCTGCGGCTCGGACGGTCAGGCGATGCCTCCCGGTAGTTTCCGGGACGCAACGTCGGCACCTACACGTTCGGCCAGGCGCGGCGGGAACTGCTGGTGGTCGGCGCCCCTAGGCCGCTGTTCGAGGCCGTTCGACCGGTTCATGCAGGAACAACTCTTCAAGCCGCTCGGGATGAACGACTCGAGCAACGTGTGGCGTCCGGAAGCGAACTCTCGCATGGCCACCGGCTACGATAAGCCTGGCGGAGCGCTGGAGGCGTACGCCGACGTCGGACGGAAGCTCGCTCCGTTCGCTTGACCTTTGTCGGAGAGCGGCTAGGATGCGGGTTCCTCCACCTCAGGCCTGGATCCATGCGTCGCTGGCGAATCGCGGTCCTCTATGCCGGCGGCCTTGCGGTCGCCCCTCCCGTTGTGGCGCAGCGGCTGGAGCTCGGCTTCGGCGCCGGCCTCGCGCTTCCGCTGCACGAGTTCAAGGTCGGATCGAAGCTCGGCGTCGCCGGCCTCGCGACGCTCAAGTATCGGATCGGCGAGGGACCCGTCGCCGTCCGGCTCGATGCGGAGTACGCCGAGTTCCGCGGGAAGGCCGCGCCGACGTTCGTCTATCCGCGGCGCCGGATCCGGGGCCTGAGCGGAAGCGCGGAATACGATTTCTACGCCGCGGAACCGTCGCGCTGGCGGGGTTGGGGTTTCGGTGGCATCGGTGCGTACTATGACGAGGCCGATCGCGGCTCGCCCGAGATCGCTCCGTTCGGGCGTACCTACCTCGGCGTGCAGTTCGGTCTGGGTGGCGCGTACCGGATGGGACTGGTCAGCCCGTTCGTCGAGCTGCGGTATCAGGCGGTGTTTCACCCGGGTGCTCAGGTGAGGATGATTCCGCTCCGCTTCGGCGTCCGCTTTGGTCGCTACACCTCGGACGCAGCGTACTGACCGCCCGACGCGCTGATTAGCTTCCGGCATGCTTCGACTTCGCTCGCCTTTGCCGGCGGCTGCAGCTGCGGCGTTGCTGGCACTGGCGCCAGGCAGGGCGCCGGCGGCCAGCACCACGTCGCCCCGCCCCGCGCTGGTCGTCCTGATCGTGGTCGACCAGATGCGCCCGGACTACTTCGACCGCTTCGGCCCGCAGTTCACCGGCGGGCTCGCCCGGCTCCGGCGTACCGGCGCCTTCTTCAGTCATGGCCGGCAGGATCACGCAGTGACGCAGACCGCGCCAGGTCATGCGACGATCCTGTCCGGCCGGCCACCGGCGAGCAACGGAATCGTCACCAACGACGATGGGGTCGGGGACCCGGCGTTTCCGGTAATCGGCGTTCCGGACGGCCCGGGCGCATCGCCGCGTGCTTTCCGCGGCAGTGCGCTGTACGACTGGATGCTCGCGCGCGATTCGTCGGCGACTGTGCTGTCGGTTTCGCGAAAGGACCGCGGTGCCATTCTGCCCGTCGGCCGCGCGCGGGGCGATGTCTACTGGTTCGCGGCTGGCGGGTTCACGACGAGCCGCTACTACACCGATTCGCTGCCGCGCTGGGTGCAGGCCTTCAATGCGCGTGGCGGTGTCGGTCGCCTGGCCGGAACGCGTTGGACGCTGCTCCGGCCGGATTCGGCCTACGCGGAGCGGGATTCGCTCGCCTTCGAGGCGGGTGGCCGTGACGCCACCTTTCCGCACACGATCCCGACCCGGCTGGACTCGCTCGCGGCGCGGCTGGAGCTCTACCCGTGGATGGACTCGCTGACGCTCGATCTCGCGCTCGAGGGCGTGCGCCGGCTCGGGCTCGGCCGGCGTGACCGGCCCGACCTGCTCGTCGTCTCGCTCTCCGCGACCGATGAGGTCGGCCACGAATGGGGGCCCGATTCACGGGAGATGCACGATCAGCTGCTCCGGCTCGATCACTGGCTGGGCTGGTTCCTGGATTCGCTGGCGGTGGTGATTCCGCGGGAGCGTACCATCATCGCGCTCACGGCCGATCACGGCGCGCAGTCGGCGCCGGCGTACGTGACCCAGGTGTTGCATCAGCCGGCCGGGCGCCAATGGCTCGGCGACTACGCCGACCAGGGCAGGGCACGGTTCGATCGGCGCTACCGGCGAAGCTTCGGTTTCCGATTCGAGTACGGACTGCTGATGGCCGACGCGGCGCAGTTGCGCGCGCTCGGGGTGGACGTGGACAGTCTGAGCGAGGCCTGGGCGGCGGAGGCGCGCCGCAGAACTGGTGTCGCGCGGGTGTATACCCCCAGGTCGCTCGGTCGTGCTCCCGCCTCGGACGTCTACGCCGAGCGCTGGCGCAGGACGATTCCGCCCGGGACGGGGTGGCTGTTCGCGGCGGTGCCGATCGCCGGTGTGATCTGGTCCCGGACCGGCCTGGCCAATCACGGCACGCCACTGGAGCAGGATGTCGCGGTACCGATCCTGTTCGCCGGCGCGGGAATCCGGCCCGGCCGCTACGCGCGCCCCGTCGTCGTCGAAGACATTGCCGCCACGCTCGCCGCACTGATCGGCGTGCGGCCGACCGAGCGGATCACCGGCCGCCCGCTTCCCGAGGTCGTATCCCCGTGAGCCATCCCTCGCTGCCCTGCTATCCGTGCCCCCATGCCTCGGCCTGCTGTGCCTACGGGGTGACGCTGAGCGATGACGAGGCCGCGGCGATCACCGCCGCCCACGGCCCCGGCGTGGTGTATCGCACGCGCTGGGGCGAGTGGCGCACGCGGGTCCGCGCCCGGCGCTGCGTGTTTCTGCGCGAGAACGTGTGCACCATCCACGCGCAGTCGTATTATCCGGCGGTCTGTCGCGGCTTTCCGTGGACTGACGCCGAGACCGGTGGCCCGTACGAATACGATCGGACTATCTGCCCGGAATTCGTCATCCGGCCCGAGCTCACGCAGATCGGCTTGCGGTGAGCCGCCGCGACTTTTTCTCTCGCCGAGGTATCGCATGATCCGCGCGCCGCTCGCCGCCTGCTGCTCACTCCTCATCGCCACCGGGACCATGACCACTGCCGGCACCGCCCAGACGCCCGATGCCGCGCTCGACCATGCGCGGCGGCTCCTCCGGTCGGCGCCGCTGATCGATGGCCACAACGACCTGCCGTGGGAAATCCGGACGTCGAAGACGGCGCCGCGGGATGTCGATGCCTACGACCTGCATCAGACGTCGGCCAAGCACACCGATCTCGGCCGGCTGGCACAGGGGCAGGTGGGGGCGCAATTCTGGTCGATTTACGTGCCGGGCGAGGTCAAGGACAGCGGGTACGCGCGGATCCAGCTGGAGCAGTTCGACATCGCCCGCCGGATGATCGCACAGTACCCCGACCGCTTTGCCCTCGCGCTGACGGCAGGAGACATCGAGCAGGACTTTAGGAAGGGCCGGATCGCCTCGCTGCTCGGCATGGAGGGCGGCCATGCCATCGAAAACTCGCTCGGGGCGCTGCGAGCCTACTATGCGCTCGGGGCGCGGTACATGACGCTGACCCACAACGTCACCCTCGACTGGGCCGACGCGGCGCTGGACACCGCCCGGCATGGGGGCCTGACGGAGTTCGGCAAGGAAGTCGTCCGCGAGATGAATCGCCTCGGCATGCTGGTGGATCTGTCACACGTCTCGCCCGGCACGATGAGCGACGCGCTCGACGTCACGCAGGCACCGGTCATCTTCTCGCATTCCTCCGCCCGCGCGCTGACCGACGTCCCGCGCAACGTCCCCGACTCGATCCTGGCCCGGCTGCCGAAGAACGGCGGCGTCGTCATGGTGACGTTCGTGCCGAGCTTCGTGTCGAAGGGGAACGCGCTGTGGGCACAGCAGGCCGATGCCAGGATGGCGGAAATCCGCGCCGCCACGACGGACACGGCGGAAGGGCGGCGGCTGTTTCGCGAGTGGCGCGCGGCTCACCCGCGGCCGCACGCGACGATCGGGGACGTCGCCGATCATATCGAGCACGTACGCCGCATCGCGGGCGCTGACCACGTTGGCATCGGCAGCGACTTCGATGGCGTCGACGAGACGCCGGACGGTCTGGAGGACTCGTCGAAGTTTCCCTACCTCTTCGCCGAGCTGATCCGGCGGGGGTGGAGCGACGCGGACCTGACGAAGCTGGCCGGGGGCAATCTGCTGCGGGCCATGCACGCGGCCGAGGCGACCGCGCAGCGCCTGCAGCGGACGACGCGCCCGTCTACGAAGACGATCGAGGCACTGGACGGCCCGAAAGCGTCGCCGGCGACCTGAGCGCGAAGATGGCCGCCATCACCAGTGCCGTGGTGGCGAAGGCGAACCACTGGATGGCGTAACTCAGGTGCGGCCCATCGTCGGGGAGCGGGGCGGGGAGGCGGCGGGGCGCCGCAGGCAGCGAGGAGTCAGGTGCCTGCAACAGATAGATCGCCATCAGCGGGTAAGGCGATCGGCTCCGGAGGGCACGCAGGTCGAGCCGGGCCCAGGTGGTGGCGCCCTGGCGCACGAGGGGGAGGCCGCTGTCCGCGCGCGTGTCGATCGGGATCGCAATTCCGGTGACGGTCACCTCACCCGGCTCATCGAGGGCATCGAGCCGGGCGGACACGGCGTCCGGAGCCGGCGCGAAGCCGCGCTTGACCAGGACCGCCGCGCGGCCGCCGTTGAGCAGCAGGGGAGTGACCACGTGGACCCCCGGCAGATCGTTGAGGGTCATGCCACGCAGCACGATCTCATGACGCCGGTCGTAGCGGCCGGTGGCGCGCAGCCGCCGGTAAGCCAGCTTCCGTGCGTCGCCCGGCACAGTGTCGAGGTCCACCGGCGGCGCGGCGTGTGCCTGCGCGGCGGCGGCATTTGCGCTGCGCCGGTCGCGCAACCTGTGGATCTGCCAGACGCCCAGCCGAACGCACACCAGCGCCACGACCACGAGCACGCCGCAGAACACAAACCGGGATCGAGAGGACATGCAGTGTCCGTTTTGGGGAAATACCTGCGGTACCACGGGGCGACGCGAATACACAACTCCCCGTCGCATAAAAAGATAGACGCTCGAATGGTTCGCGGCCCACTCCTTGCCAGTCGAGTTGGCGTCCAGAGCGCGCCCGTCCGACTTCTTTCCTGGGTGACTACCATGCGACCCGTCGTCCGCGCAGCCATTCTCGCGATCGCCCTGCCTGTCCTGTTCGTTCCGTCGATCGCCGCACAGCAACGCCGCCACGGCTTGGTGGATGTCTCCGGGCGCTACCGCCACGGCTTCTGGGGTTCCCTGGGTGTGGGTGCCGGCTCCGAGTCGGTGGACCTGACCGACGACGGTCTGGGTTACAGCGACGGACTGACCAAGCCGACCGTGCAGCTTCGGCTCGGCGGCACCGTCAATCCGCACCTGCGCCTGGGCGGCGAGCTCTCGAGCTGGGTCAACTCGTACTATGACAACAGCGGGAAAGTGGTTGAGACGGTCGGGGGGATCTTCGGGATCGCGCAGTTCTATCCGATGGCCCGGGCCGGGCTCTATCTCAAGGCCGGCGCGGGGCTCGGACGGAGCGCCCTCGACTACTCGGGCGGCCCGACCATCAGCGACCTCGGCTTCGCCGGCGTGGTTGGCCTGGGGTACGACATCCGGGTGGGGCGCCACCTGGCCATCACCCCGACCCTCGATTTCCAGTACCACGACTATTCCGGCGCCCAGGGCGGCGGCTACCGCGAGCGGATCGGAGCGCTTGGGGTTGCGCTGACCTACCAGGCCGGGGGGATATAGCCCTCACGGGACCCCGGTCGGGATTGTATCTTCCAAAGCGCGTCCGCCACCCGGCGGACGCGCTCCCTATCCGAGACACCGAGTGTTTTCCGTGCACGCTTCACCTCGCCACCGATCCGGGCTGCTGACTGTGGTCTGCGCCGTCGCCGCCGCCTGCGGCGGCGACAAGCTAGTGCTGCCCCAGGATACGGTGCCGACGGCAATTGCGATCGTGAAGGGGAACGCGCAGACGGGGACGGTCGGCGCACCGCTGTCCGACTCGCTGATCGTCCGGGTGACCGACGCGAGCGCCCGCCCGGTCGAGTCGCAGCCGGTGACCTTCAGCGTGACGGCGGGCGGCGGCACGATCAGCCCGCTGACGGTCAACACCAATTCCGATGGCCGCGCCGGCGCCCGATGGGTCCTCGGCACCACGGCGGGCGCGCAGTCTGCGCAGGCGAAGGTGACGGGGTCCGGCGCGCCGGCCAACCTCATCGCGGTGTTCACCGCGACCGGTTCGGCGTCGGGGGCATCCACCATCGCCGTGGTCCGGGGAAACAATCAGACCGGCACGGCCGGATCGGCGCTGCAGGATTCGCTCGTCGTGATCGCCACGGACGCGGCGGCGAACCCCGTCGCCGGGGTGAGCGTCAGCTGGACGGTGACGGGCGGGGGAAGCGTCAGCTCGACGACGGTCCTGACCGGGGCCGACGGGCGCGCCGCCGTGAGCCGCACCCTTGGCGCCGCGGCCGGCCCCCAGTCCACGGTGGCGGCGGCCGCGGGACTCGCCGGGTCTCCGCTCACCTTCGCCGCCACGGCAGTGGTCGGCGCGGCCGGGCAGCTGACGATCACCCGGCAACCGTCGGCGTCGGCCCAGAGCGGCGTCGCCTTTGCCCAGCAGCCGCAGGTGCAGCTCCGGGACGCGAACGGCAACCCGGTGTCGCTGCCCGGGGTGGCCGTCACGGCCGCGATCTCGTCCGGCACCGGCGGCTCGCTGATCGGATCCGCCACGGCGGCGACCGACAACGCGGGCCTCGCCACCTTCAGCGGGCTGGGCCTGAACGCACCCACCGGTTCCTACACCCTGAACTTCACCGGCACCAACCTGTCGGGCGTCACCTCGACGGCGATTTCCATCGGGGCCGGCACCGCCTCGAGCCTCGGCATCGCGCTCGCCCCTTCGAGCACCGCCTCGAGCGGCGTGCCGCTGGCCACGCAGCCGAGAAGTCAGCTGCTGGATGCGGCGAGCAACCCGGT
>JBBQFH010000055.1:0-12213 GCA_038321865.1 Gemmatimonadales bacterium | reverse complement strand
GCTTCTCGGTCGTGCCCCACTTCTTCGCTCGGCGATTGGCCATGTTGGCGAAAACGATGGCGCGAGACCAGAAGGGCTTGGCGGCGATGCGCGCCAAGTTGGCCGCCATGCAACGCTCCCTGTTTCTCTGGTAGTAGTCGCGCTGTTTGGCGGCCAAGTCTGCTCGGCGAGCGGCCTTATAGGCCAAATTCCACGCTCTCCTCGCTGCCGGGTCTTTCAGTGCCATGTCACCTCGCCAGGATGTTCAAGATTTCTTGATCGTCGGGATCACCAGGTCTCCAAAGGTGAACTTCCGCCCCCGCGGCGGCGAGCACGTCCAGCCAGGCCTGCTGCTTCTCCGTCGGCTCCTTGCCCACCCGTTTCAGCTCGCAGAAGATGACCCGCCCGCTGTACCTGCCGTCGGCCGGGCGGATCAAGACCAGATCGGGGAATCCGGGATCGGAGCGGATCGACAGGAAAGGGTGGAAGACCGAGTACCCGAGCTGCCGGGCCAGGCGCACCACGCCCTTCTGGAAGTCCTTCTCGGCGATGGCGGCGTTGGGGTTGCGGGGGGCCCGGGTGGGCATCTATCCCGCCGTTGCCGAAGACAGCGCGGCATCCACGCGCAGCAGGGCTTCGTGCAGGTCGAGTTCAACACGCGAGTCCAGCGGGGAATGCGTCCACGCGTTTGCCACAGGCTGTCGCACTGCCCGCAACGCTTTGACGTACTCCCCCGCCCGCGCCTCGGCCCGCTGGAGGCGGGCGCAAACCCTCTCAGCCAAGCAGGGCCACGTCCCGCCACATCGCTTGCACGTCGCAAGCCCCTCCTCGTGTTCACCACAGCAACGCTCGTGACCTTCCCGCAGCCCCGCCACATCTGCATCGCCGGGCACGGGTACCTCCGGATCGGCCTCGATCAGGTCCGGCGTGCCCGGCTGCCGCAGCAGGTCGGCCGCGATATCCGCGACTGCGGCATCCTTCGTCGGCCACTGCGCGCGCATCGGGTACTCCGCATCGTCCCAATCGCGGTCCCAATCGCGCGCGACCGTCTTCTCGGCAATCATCCGCGCGCGCTCGGGCGTCAGGTCCGCGAAGATGCGCATGCCCGGCAGGGGCAGGTACTCCGGGATCTGCCGATCGCGGGCCCACTCGACGTGCCGCATCTTCCGGCCGGAGCGGGACATCACGACGAACGGCGTCACGCCGTCGCGGCTGTTCCAGATCCACTCGGTCTCGGAGCCGTCCTCGGTCTGGTATTTCATGAGGCAGAACGCCTCCTTGTGGACGTACTGCTGCCCCGTGGTCATCTAGCCCTCCCCCATCTTCAACCGCACCCAAAACGTGCGCCGCCCGACGTACCAGCTCAGGTAATTGGCCACCAGCACCGCGGTGGCGGCCACGATCCCGCACGCCATGCCCAGCAGGAATGGCGTGACCACGTCGCCGCGCCAGGCCGCCCTCACGGCTCCCACTCCCACAGTCCCAGCGAGCCGCGCGCCGGCACGGGTCGCTCGAGCGGCACCACGTCCTCGAGGCGGAACATGAACCGCCCCGGCGAGCAGTCCCCGAATGCCCACTCCCGCGTGGCCAAGCCGGGTGCTAGGAGCGACGTGGTGGGCAGCGCATCCTTGAGCCGGCAGGTCGCCAGCACGACTCCCCGCGGGAGCTGGTGTGCGGACAGGCCGTGACGCTGCAGCGCGCGGGTGAAGACCTCGTACGAAGTCGCCAGCTCCATGGCCCAGTCCGGGAACGACTTGGCCGCATGGATGGCCAGCGGCCCCGTGTAGCGCGTGGTCCAGGAGCGCGTCTCGATCTTCTTCTCGCCGAGCGCGACCAGGGTTGCCCAGGGTTGGGTCAGGGTCAGGGCCTTCACAGCAGCGCACCCTGCTCGGCGGTCAACTCGCCATCCTCTCGTCTCGCTGATAGGCCTCGTGGCACTCGCCGCAGAGAGGCCCCGCCGGATAGCGCCACCCCCGCCAGATCATCAGGGGGCACGTCAGGCACCGCTGCAATGGGATCCAGTTCAGCCAGACGGGCCTGTACGTCTCGACGCTCACGAGAACGCCCCCATGCCCACGGGGCGCCACGACTCGGTGCGCTGCTCCGGCGGCACGAACGGCAACCCGAGAGCAGCGAACACATCGGTCTCTTCCGGGGTGGGGACCATCTCGCCGTGGCTCCACAGCGCGCCGTCACGCTCCTGCATCCAGGCGGGCATGCAGCCGCCCTGGCGCCGCTGCGTGACCAGCCGGTGCGAGAATTTCGCCGAGCCCGTACGAATCAAGAAGATCGTGCCCCACTGCGCGGGCTGCAGCACGCTGAACAGGTCAACTGCGAAGCCGCGGTACATGGCGGCCTTGTAGCGACTGCCCCAGCGCGGACGGCCGTTGATGTCCTGGCGCGCCTCGAGCGTGCCGCTGACGAACAGTGCGTCGGCCAATTCGTCCAGCAAGTTGCGGCTGCCACCAGGCTTCAGGCCGAACATGTCCATCTCAGCTTCCAGCTTGGGCACCATCACCAGTTCGACGTCGCCGACCGTGGCTTTGCGTCGCCGAATGCTCCCTGCCACTTCGATCCTGACGCACGCAGGCGACAGCAGCGCCACCAGTTCGGCGGCCAGGTACTCAGCCTGAGCCAGCGGTATTCTCTGCTTCGCCCCCGTCATGACTGTTCCTGCCACGTCTCCCCACGCAGCAAGCTGCCGAGGGTCGATTGCGTGACACCGAATTGAGAGGCAAGAGCGCGTTGACTCATTCCGCCGGCCGCGTAGAGACGGCGGATTTCCCGGGCTGCTTCCCAGGTCAGCTTAGAAGCGCCTTGCAGTTCGCCTCGTGGACCCTTGCGCGATTCGGGATGCAGCCTCGACCCGCTACGATCTCCAGCGGCCTGACGCCCTTTCAGCAGCATGTCTCGGTTGTTGTCGGCGTTCGTCCCGAGCCACAAGTGGCCACACAGAGGATGCTCAACACCATCAAGAACGTAGGTGCTTTTGGTGTCGTTGCGAACGCATGAAGGGTTATCCCCCGACGGGCAGTGATGCAGTGCCCACAAGCCATCGGGAATCGGTCCGGCTGCTCGTGCGTAGGAAAGACGGTGAGCCAGAAGGTGCTCGCCGCCAAGCGTGAGCTTCCCATAGCCGCCTGCGCCAAGCTGACCAGTCCAAAGCCAGCACCCGTCCGGATCTGCCGACTTCGCAACTTTGGACCAGAATGACTCACGCGCCACCACTGTCCGATGGCTATCGGCACATCGGTGTGAGCAGAAACGCCGCCGCTGAGAGGGTTTGCGCTTCGTGAACACGGCGCCGCAGTGGGCGCATGGGAGAGGCGCGGGGGTAGACTCAGATTGCATCGAAGATAACTCCTTCGTTGCCACGCCCCCGGCTGGTGCAAACAGCGCGGGGGCACACCTATTTCGCTGCACTATTTTACCACTCCCCTCCTGGTAGCGGCGCGTCTTCTCGGTCAAGCAGCACCTCCCGCGTCGCGCTCCATGAGCGCCTGCTTCAGGTAATGCACGAGGTCCTGCGCCTCTTCGTAGGCGTCGCGCAAGGCGTCCCGCCCGTTGAAGGTCTGCAGCGGCGTGCCGTACAGCTGGATGCCCAGTGCGATCCGCGCATCCAGATCGGCTTTCACTGCCTCGGAGACGTTCTCGCGGCCGGGAGTGGGGAGTTGCTGGTCGCCGTCCCGTTGGCGAAGTCTTGCGTTGTCGCTCACGCCGCCCTCCCCCGCACCACGGCCAGCAGATGGCCGTAGAGCTCGGCCGCGGCGAGCGCATCGTCGAGCGCGCGGTGGGCACGCTCGCGGCGGATCCCGAAGTGCGCGCAGGCCATGTCCAGGCTGTGCCGCGGCAGCGTCACGAGCTCCGCCTCGCACACGAAGCGGAGGATCGCGCAGGTGTCCACCGCGCGCCGTCCGAGCACCCGGCCGTAGCGCTCCCGACCCAGCAGGACCTGCAGGAAGCCCAGGTCGAACGGCACGTTGTGGCCGGCGGGGTCGGGACGCATCCCCGGCCAGCGCGTCCCGATCCAGGTGCACAGGTACGCGGCCGCATGGATCGGGTGGCGCGCCGTGCGATCGTGCGCCGCGACGTCGATGCCGTTGACGCGCAGCGCCTCGGGATCCACCCGGCGCCCGTCGGAGCGGATGCTCAAGTTCAGCGTGTCCAGCACCGCGCCGTCCCGCCAGTGCACCAGCCCCACCTCGAGCAGCGCGTCGGTGGCCGGGGAAAGTCCCCCTGTCTCCACATCCAGAAAGAGCAGGTCGGTCATGCGTCCGGCCGCCAGTTCCCGCCGCGGAAGAAGCGGTGCAGCAGGTCGCTGCGCGGGTCCTTCTCCGGCATCCCCTCGTGCGCGTCGAGGATGGCGCGCGTCGCCGCATCCCGCGACGGCCAGGTCGCGCCGCGCTCGGCATCCGTGAGCCGGTTCGCGAGCCACGCGAGCGTGTTGTCGTTCGCCCGATCGAGCTCGGGCCAGCCGCCGTCGATCGCCACGTTCATCCCATCGCCTCCTGTCCGAGCTGGCGGATGACGCGAGCCGCATGGCGCATCGAGTCGAACGGGATGCCCTGACGCTCCAGGACCCCGCTGAACGCCTCGATGTCGTGCTCCCGCAAGCTGAGCGCGCCATCCTCGTCGAGCCAGATGTGCTCGAGCGCGTCATCCAGGACCCACCGCTGCTGGACGGGTGTGCAGGCGTACCACAACACACGATTCAGCACGATCGCCACGTCCGCTGCCTCCTCCTCGCCGCCGCCACCGGCCGAGAGGTACCGGTGCAACGGGGTCAGGATCGTGATGCTCGCGAACGCCTTGCAGGTGAACTTCTTCGGGGGCTTGGCGTCCGTGAACGCCCACACGATGCGAACGTTCGACAGTCGCGCGTGCTGCGCCATCAGGAATGGCTGCGCCGCCTTCCGCGCCTCGGACCCGTCGGTCAGGACTGCCGTCATGCTCCCTCCCCTCCGTACAGCTGCTCCAAGCGCCGCAGGGCCACCAGGAAGCCGCGTTCGGCCGCCAGCGCCTCGGGATGCGACCGGCCGCGAATCTTGTAGAGCTCCTGCACCTCGCGACCGACCGTCGGCAGCACCGCCTCGAACGCGGCCACGAGTCGCCGGGTGCGCTCGGCCAATCCCATTCCGACCCACGCCATGAGGCCGGCTTTGTGCGCACGGACCAGGTCAGCCGTCTCCGAGTCGAGCTGCCGATTGGGCTGCGGGCGAGCTCGCAGGAGCTCCCCATCGGCCCGCAGCGAGACGCCCTGCAGGTCCAAGCTCACCAGAAGGCCGTCGAGCTGGTCGGGGGTTTGGGGCGCAGCCCCAAGGAAAGCCTGCCCTCCCTCCCCCTCACCGCCACCCGAAACGGCGTGGGGGGAACCTACGGAGGGGGGTGACGAGAGTCGTAACTCAGGAGTGGGGGGTGTGGGGGGCGAACCAGAGAAGTCCAACACGTTGGGCTTTTGTTGGACTTCCTGTTGGGCTTCCCCGCTCCTGGTCGTGGCTCCGGCGTGTTGGACTTCTGCGACCACTAGAACACCGCCTCCTGCTCCTCGAAGCTCTCGGGGCCCGTATCGTCGCCGGCCTCGCGGCCCGTACCGTTCACTGGCGACCCCGAAAGTCCAACATTGCGGCGAGAAAAGTCCAACGTATGTCCAACGTGTTGGACTTCCTTCAGCCGGTACACCGCGACGATGCCCCGGCCGCTGCCGTCCATCCGATTGACCCGCTCCACGTCGGGCATCCGCCCGATCGTCGTGCTGAGCGTCTTCGCCGGTAGACCCGTGACCTCCTCGAGTTTCTTGGTGTCCACCTCGCCGCGGCGGAGCGCCTCGCGGATCCGCTCCGGATTGGTGCCGTGCGTGAGCACCGCGGCCGCCGGCGACGTACGGCGGAACACGATCGCGGGGTGCTCGCCCTCCTGGAACGTCAGCTCCAGGCCGATCGGCGTGAGCTTCCGCCCGCGGTTGATCTTCTTGTGCAGCAGCACCAGATTCACCGTGTCGTCGTGCTCGTCCGTCTTCTCCATCTGGAATTGGGAGCGCGAGTACGCATGGAAGAAGCGCGAGCCGAACGCCGTCGCCGGCACCTTGCGGATCCCGTCCGGCAGCGCGGCCTCCTTGGTGATGTGCGTGGCCGCCAGCCTGGTGGCCGGCCCGAGCGCGCGCAGCCCATTCATGAGCGCCTTGGCGGCATCGTCGTCCTTCGCCGCCCCGCTGAGCGCCGCCACGATGCTGTCCAGGAACACGAAGACCGCTCCCGTGCGGTCCAGCTCCGCGCGCAGGAAGGGGATCTCGTGCGCGAGCGGGCGCTGCATCTCGTAGTAGTGCAGCCCGCGCGGGATCTCCGAGAGCCCCATCCCGCGGCACAACGCGAGCATGTCCTCGGCGTATTCGAAGCGGTTCGTCTCGTAGTCCAGGAACATCACCGGCCCCTGGAGCGACGGCGTGAAGCCCCCCATCGGGTTGCCGGTGACGACGGCGAGCGCGAGGAGGCGGCCGAGCGTGCTCTTGCCGGTCTCGCCGTCGGCGAAGATCGTCGTCGTCTCCCCGAGCGGGATTCCCGGGAACAGCAGGCGCAACCCCACCCGGCGAGGCACGTCGGCCAACTCCACGTGCTCGGTCGCTCCGCGATAGGCCTTGCCCGCCTCGATGCAGGCCAGCAGCACCATGTCGCGCCACGCCTCCAGCGACACCGCCGGCGTCCGCGCCGCGATCTCCTTCGCCAGGTCGGCCCGGCTGCGCGGGCTGTCCAGGCCGTGCCAGCCCCAGTACAGCAACCCCTGCCGATCCGGGTGGATGCTCCGCGCCCACACATGGCCGGAGAGGCGCCCGTCGGATTCGTCGATCCGCTCGATCGTCAGCCGCACGCCGGCATCCTCGAAGTCGAAGTGGTACTCGTCGCCCTCTCGCGTGAACGTCGGCGCACTCATCCACCCAACACTCTGGGCAGCAGATCGAGAGGCTTACTGGCGGGGTGTGCGCGGGGGGCGGCGGCCGCAACAGACCCCGGGGCCGCCGTTGTTGCTTTCGCCCGCGTCGCCGCGGGCCGGGACTCGTCCGGGTTCCCAGCCGCGCGCGCACGCGCGGACTGGGGGCCCTCGTCCCCCCGCGCCCCAACGTGAACGACGGGCCGCACGCTGCAGTCGTGCGGGGATCCGTCCGGCTCCCATTTCGACAGGTCCGATTCGTCGCGCTCGACGCGCGCCCCGCAGGTGCACTCCACGGGCACCAGCAGCGACGGGACGGGGAGGCGGCAGCAGTGCGGCCCGCCCACGCCCTCCACGTCGACCGGGCGGCCGAGCACGCGGCTGCGCTCCACGCGAGCGCCGCACTTGGGACAGATGCCGCTCGGGCTCAGGAGACTCCGGGCCATCAGGAATCCACCCCCTGAGCGCCGATCGCTGCCAGCAGGCACGCCACGCCGCACACCGAGCGACGCTCGGCCCATGGGAGCGTCAGGTCGTCCCACACCTCGAACGTGATCCACCGGTCTGCCGGGTCCTTGCGCTGCCGATGGCACGACCCGCAACGCCCGCGGATGCGCAGCGGTGCAGCCCTCTCCCCGACCTCGGCGGGCGGGAGTTGGGCGCTCGTGCCAGCTCTCACGATTCCACCAGGTGGACCACGTCGCCCCACCCTAGGCGGCGCCCGCAGTAATCTTCGAACGAGGTGTAGCCGCGGCGGCCCAGCTCCGAGATCCCGCACCGCTGGATCGCGCGCAACGCCACCAGGGCATCCTTGAATGCGGGCAGGTTGCGCAGGACGATCCGCTCGCACTCGTCGAACATCGCCGCGTCGAGCTCCGCGGAGGGTTGCCGGGCGATCATGCCCACCCCGCCGCGGCCGCGAGTGCCTTCGGTCCCTCATTCTTCGCCTGCACCGGCAGCTCGTGGCCGCAGGACAGGCACTTGTCCACGGTATCCTCGCTGAGCTCGTCGGCGAAGGTCCGCATCATCCGGCTGCCGCACCTGGGACACTTGATGGCCGGCAGGGCCGCGGCCGAGGTCAGGCGTGACGTCGGCGCGGTGGCGACCGCCGCAGCTCCCGCGGCGGTCGGCGCGGGCACCCGCTCCGCACGATCCAGGAGTGAATGCAGGGCGGATAGCGGATCTGCGACGCGGCGAGCCTGCGAGACGGCGGCCGCGGCACCGGCCATCTTGGAGCGCCGGATCCACCACGATCGCTTGCCGCCGCCCCGGCCGCCGCTGCCCCTGGCCACCAGCGGGATGACGCCCTTGCGGGCCAAACCCCGGAGTTCCGGCTCGGACGCCGACGTCGATGCCGCAAGTTCGCCGATGGGCACCAGCGGGTCGCGCTCCTCCACACGCCGCGCATACGCTTTCAGGCGCTCGTCAGAGATCGTTCGCCAGTCGTAGGCGTCCGGCTGGCTCTGCACGAATGCGAGTACGGACTCTGGCGAGACCAGATGCCGCACGGTCTTGCCCTCGCCCGTCTTGGAGGCGCGGAGAAGGCCGGAGCCCAACCAGGCCTGCACGGGATTCAGCGAACTGAACCCGAACATCCGCGCCAACCGGGCGACGCTGAACGTGGGTGTGTGCTCATCCGCGCTCATGCGCACAGCCTCCAGGTGCTCCAGGGCTCGTAGGTGCCGTCGTGCGTGGCGCCGTACCACTCGAGGTAGGCGACTGCCTGGTCCGGGTTGAAGGGGTCGCGCTCCGACGGCGGCAGCGGAGTCCAGTCCCCGTGCAGGAAGGCGGGGAGCTCCCCGCCGGGGTGCAGCTGCGCGGCGCCCAGCTCGCCCGCCGCACCCACGCTGTAGGGATCCCAGTGCGGCCAGGTCTCGTGGTAGACCAGGCAGCCGATCGGCTCCGGGGCGCCGTCGACCGCGGCCAGGGTGTCGTCCATCGTGAACGGCTCCGAGGCCCCCGCGGACTGCGGCTCGCGCGCGAAGGCGATCGCGAACATGCTCGCCCACAGGAGCGCGTTGACCAGGAGCGTGAGCCGCCAGTCGACCGAGATGCGCATCACGAGCCCACCAGGGCGCTGCGGCCGCCATAGACGGCCATGACCTTGCTGGCCTTGTACCCGGAGCCCTGGCGCTTCGCCCACGCATCCAGCACGTCGGCCTGCGCGACCGAGAGGACGGTGCCGGGGGCTTTGTCGAAGACGACTTCAACGAAGCGCTTGGCCTCGCCGTTCTTGAGCCCGATCGCGGCCAGGGCGACCCCGACCTCGTTGCGCCGCGGCTGGGTCGCGTCGGTGAGCTGATCCTCGGTCGGGCGTGCGGACTGCTCGCCGCGCAGTGCCGCGATCTCCGCGAGCGCGTCCTCCACCAGCGGGTCAACCTCGCCCACCCCGCCGTCGTCCGCGGCTTCCTGATCCTCGATCTCCTGGGCCTCTGCCTCTGCTCGCGCCTCCAGCGCGGCCCGCACGCGCGCCTCGGCATCGGCCAGGTGGGCCAGCTCCTTGCTGCTGGCCACGCCCAGGATGCGGTGCACCTCCTCGTGGTTGAGGCCCAGCTCGCCCATGCGGATCCAGAATCGCTGCAGGTCCCGCTTCGACGGCTCGGCCGGTGACTCCGTCGGCGCGTCACCGGCCGCGGGCACCGGGCCCGCGAGCGTGGCCGGGGCGCTCACCTCGCGAACCTCGCCCTCGATCACGGTCGGCTCTCCCGCCGCCGGCGGCGCCTCCACCTGCGCGTGCAGGATCCGCAAGGCGTCCGCCCACGTGCCGCGCCCCTGCGCCTCCCACGCCATGAAGTCCTTGATCTGCAGGGCCGCATTGATGGCCGCGCGATCGTCGAAGCCCGGGAGCTGCATGGCCAACACGCGGAACGCGTCGCGCGAGAGCGGCTCCGTCAGCGTCTCGAGGAGCTGCCGCTGCAGGCGCACCATGCGCAGCGGGTCCGCGTCGGCGGCGGAGCCTCCGCGCGCGAGCAGGAAGTCCAGCGCCTCCGCGATGAGCGCGGACGCGTCCTCCTCGGTCGCGCGCAGCAAGAAGTCCCCCAGGCTGCGCGTGCGCGGGCCCGACCAGCGCGTGGCGTGGGCGGTGTAGTCGTCGAGGAACGCCGCTCGCGCCTCGTCGGAGTCCAACTCCGTGCCGTCCACCAGCGCGTGCCATCGCTTCAGCCAGTGGTCGCGATTGCAGGCGCCGCCCCGCCCGATCAGGGCTGCCTCCTCCTCGCTCGCCTCGTCCAGATCGACGTCCGGGCCTTCGGCAGCGGCCCATTCCAGCGTCTCCGCGCTCGGGGCCGGCAGCATCAGCGCCTCGCCCTGCTTCAACCCTTTCGCCAGCGTGTCGGCGAACGTGCGAGACGTCAGCCGCAGCGTGTCGGGAGGCCGCATGACCAGGGTCCACACGCAAATATCGCGACGCACTCCCTGCCCGTCCGACGTGTCGCGATTCACCAGCACCAGGTCGAACGGGATGCCCGCAACCCGGCCGTGGCTGAACTTCGCGACGTGCTTCAGTGTCCCGACAATGGAGCGGAGCGAATTGCGGCTGGTGAAGCGCAGGCGGTACATCCCAAGGCCATCCGCGAGTACCACTTCGGGCCCGTTGTCGCCCCATTCCGCGAGCGTGAAGTACACCGAGACGCTCACCTTGCAGCGCTTTGCCGTGGCCTCGTACTCGGCGGTTCCTGCACGGTGCGTCACCATTCCGGCGGGCCCGAGCACGCGGATTTCTCGCTCGTCGCCGTAGATTTCCAGCTTGGTTGCGCTGTACAGCACGAACCGCTGTTGAATGAAGAGCCGCGGATCGTCGAACGGAAACGCGATCGTCAGCCGCTTGTATCCGGTCGCTTCGAGCGCCGCCCGCAGGCCCGGCGCCCGGCCCTCGTCGTCGTGCAGGACGATCGTGCCGTCACGGCTTCGCGACGGGAACGTCTTCCCATCCTTGGTGACCTTCTGGCCGGCGCTGATGGTGGCCAGCGCGTCCAGCCGCGGCGCCTCGTCCACCTCGCCGCCGGCGTAGGAGTCCAGCAGTGCGAAACCCTTGACGAGATCTGTGGCAACCGGCGCCAGCTCGCGCGCCGTGCCATTGGGGATGGTGCGAAGATCGGTGCTCATTTCAGTACGCTCCCGGGCGCAGTCCGTGCGCCCCAAATACCGCTATCCACAACACGACACATGCGATTGACGCCGCGATCGCCACCAGCGACCAGCCCCACGTGGGCAACCGCGAAGAGCCCCCGATCGCCTTGGCAGCGGCGCGCCTCTTGGCGCGCGTGTCGACGTTGAGCTGGTGGCGCGTGAGCTGCGCCACCGCGGGGCGTCGCGTCGAGAAGCGGGGCGGCGTCCGCCTCTTGGCCATGACGCTCATGAGCGCCTCCCGAACATCGCCCGCGCCACCGCGAAGCCCGCGGTCCGTCCCCGAACGGCGCGCGCGTGCCCCACCGTTCCTTCGCCACGGGCCGCGGGCGGCACCGGCGGATGCGCCCGCGCCACCTCCGCCGTCATGCGCGCGACCTCGCCCTCGAGGAACGCGATGCGCCCCGGATCGCCGCCCCTGAGCCGCGCCACCGCCAGCAGCTCCTTCGTCTCGGCCAGGATCATCTCGGGGCTCATGCGCGCAGCCCCAGCACGACGCCGAACAGCAACCCCGTCACCAGCAGGCAGACCAGGCGCGCCGGGAACTCGGACGCTGGCGGTTGCGGGCCGCGGTCCAGCCCCGTGGCGGCCCAGTCCGTCGCCTTGAGGCGGCACAGCGCCGCGATCTCCACATCGCTGAACCCCCGAACCGCCAGCAGCAGCAGCCGTCGCTGCGTGTCGCTCATGGCATCGCCTCGCATTCCAGCGCCCGCACCTGGCGCGTCGTCGTCTCCAGGAACCCCGCCTGACGCCTGGTCTTGGGGTGGGTGGGGCCATAGCGACATTCGAACTGGCGCACGTACTCGGTCTGCCGCAGCGCCACGTGCCGCAGCTCGGCCAGGATGCGCGCCCGGCGGTGACTGCGATCCGTCCCGTTCACCGCAACCCTCCGATCGCGCACTCGGCCCGGTCGTGCTCGCGGAAGGCGATGACCGCGCGGATGTGGGCGCAGCCCGGCGAGCCGCCCGTCCCGTAGACGGGATTCTTGCTGCACTCGCACCACCAGCCGTCCACGAACGGCGTGACGCGCAGCGCCTCGCCGGGGTTGTCGCGCGAGACGGACGGGGCGCCCGGAGGCAATGCCTCGCATGCGGGGCACCGGCAGTTGCGCGGGCGCGACGGTGACGGCGTTGGCGGCGCGGGCTGTTCAGGAGATGCGAGGCGTGCGATACTGAGCAAGGCGACCTC
>JBBQFH010000054.1:0-12346 GCA_038321865.1 Gemmatimonadales bacterium | reverse complement strand
AGAACAACTACTACGGATCGCGCGTCGATGCTGATCGCCTGCGGTTCCTTTCGTCGGCGGGCCTGGCGGTGGAGATAGCGCATGGTACCGGCGTATCCGCGGGCCAGCCAGGCATCGAGCCGATCGGCATGGGCGGTGGGCGCGGTGTCGGTGATGCCGCAGGCGATGAATCCCAGCTCCTGCGCCCGCGTCCGAACCTCTTCCGCTCGGACTGTCATCCGCGGGCCGGCTCCTGCCCGGCCGGCCCGGCGCCCTCGCCGGTGATCAGCCGCGCGCCGCGCGAGTAGGTCAGATAGGAGATGGCCCACTCCAGCATCACGATGACCCGGTTGCGGAAACCGATCAGGAAAAAGATGTGGATGAAGATCCACATCAGCCAGGCGATGAACCCGCCGAAATGGAGCCGCCCGATATCGGCCACGGCCCGGCCCCGGCCGATCACGGCGAGCTCGCCCTTGTTCCAGTAATGGAAGGGTTTGCGTGCCGCCGCGCCGCGGGCGCCGGAGGAGCGCAGCTCCGCCCCGATCGTGCGTCCAGCGTACTGACCCATCTGAATCGCGGCGGGGCACACCCCGGGCACCGGGCCGGCGGGGTCGTGGGCAAAGTTGGCGGCGTCACCCAGCACGAAGACCTCGGGATGATCCGGAACGGTGCAATCCGGATTCACCATCACCCGGCCCTGCCGGTCGAGCGGCACGCCCAGCGTCTTGAGGAGCGGACTGGCGAGGTTGCCCGCGGCCCACAGCACCGTGTGCGCCGGGATGCGCCACCCCGCGGCTACCACTGCGTCGGGGCCGATCTCCGTCACCATCATTTCGGTCCGCACGTCGACGCCGAGGTTTCGGAGACTCTGCTTGGCTTTGTCGCTGAGCTCGGGCGGATAGGTCGGCAGAAGCCGCTTGCCACCCTCGATCAGGATGACGATGGCCTCGCGCGGATCGATGCGCCGGAAGTCGCGGCGCAGCACGTACCGCTTGATCTCCGCCAGCGCGCCAGCCAGCTCGACTCCGGTGGGCCCGCCGCCCACGATTACGAAGTTGAGAAAGGCCTGCCGTTTGACGGGATCGGGCTCCATCTCGGCGTGCTCGAAGGCGAGGAGAACGCGGCGGCGCATCTCCAGCGCGTCCTCGATCGTCTTGAGCCCGGGTGCGAACGGAGCCCAATCGTCCCGTCCGAAGTAGGAATGATTGGCGCCGGTGGCGACGACGAGGTAGTCGTACTCCAGCGACGGGCCGTCCGCCAGCACGACTCGCCGGTTGGCCAGGTCGATCGCAGTGGCCTCGGCGAGCAGTACCTCGGCGTTCTTCTGACGCCGGAGGATCGAGCGGATCGGCGAGGCGATGTCGCCGGGGCTCAGCGCCGCCGTGGCCACCTGGTAGAGCATCGGCTGAAACAGGTGATGATTGTGGCGATCCACTACCGTCACCCGCGCCGGCGCCCCGCCGAGGCCCTTGGCCGCGTGAAGGCCGGCGAATCCGCCTCCCAGCACCACGACGCGGGGGGTCACAGGCCCATCGTTTCCCGCCGCCAGCGCGCGAACCGGGTCACGTCGTCGGCCGGTGGCACGGCGTCCTCGCTGGCGTAGGCGGTGTACATGCGCCATCGGAGGTAGGTGCGATCGGGCAGCGGCAGGAACGGCGGCGAGCGCCACCACCCTCGCCGGCGAAAGGCCCAGCCGGCCTTGACGAGGTCGGCGGCGAGCCGGGGATTCACGATGGCGCGTCCGACCAGGCGGAACGCAAGTGCGCTCCACGATCCCGCGTAGCGGGGATCGGGCGTCGGCGTCGGGTCGGCCATCGCGGCTCCATGGGTGTGTGGCTACACCAAGCTAACAGCAACTTGCCGCCGTTTCACCGCTAGGCAACTCGGGTATATTCCGGCCCTATGACGACCACCGCCCCGGCCGGCGCCGCAGTGGGGAACTATCGCGACGAGTTCCCCATCTTCCGGCATTCGACCTACCTCAACAGCTGCTCCCTGGGCGCGCTGTCGGGTCGAGCCCGTGCGAAGGTGAACGAGTACCTCGATCTCTGGGAGACTCGGGGTGCGGCCGCGTGGTACGACGTGTGGTGGGCATCGCTGGATGAGCTGCGGACCCGGTACGGCCGGGTGGTCGGCGCGCCGGGATCCGAGATCGCGCTCCATCCCAACATCTCCTCGGCGCTGACCGCGGTGGGCGAGTCGCTCGATTACTCGAAGCGGCCCCGGGTCGTCGTCACCAGTCTCGACTTCCCGACCATCGCGTACCAGTGGCTGGCCAAGGCAGCGCGCGGCGTCGAGGTGGTCGTGATCGAGAGTCCGGACGACACCCGGGTCCCGCTCGAGCTGATCGAGCGCGCGGTCGATGACCGCACCGCCATCATCGCGACCAGCCACGTCTTCTTCACCAGCGGCGCGATCCAGGACGCGAAGGCGATCGCCGGCATCGCCCACCGGCGGGGCGCGCTCGCCCTGATCGACGGCTACCAGGCGGCCGGCCAGATTCCGGTGGACGTCAAGGCGCTGGGGGTGGACTTCTACTGCGCGGGCGGGCTCAAGTGGCTGCTGGGCGGCACCGGCGTCGCGTTCCTCTATGCCGCGCCGCACCTCACGCCGGCGTCGTTCCCGCAGGCCACCGGCTGGTTCTCCCACCGGGAGCAGTTCCGCTTCGACCCGCGCTCGCTCGAGTTCCACGACGACGCTCGCCGCTTCGAGGCGGGCACGCCGCCGCTCCTGCCGGTTTACGCGCAGCTGGGCGGGTTGGACATTCTCGAAGCGCTCGGCAGTGCCGAGATCCGGCGGCGGACCATGGAGCTGACGGAGGATCTGATCGAGTGCGCCTGGGCGGCGGGGCTCCGGCCCAAGGTGGCGCCCGACGCGGCCGAGCGGACGGCGATCGTCATGCTGCCGAGCGATGATCCCCACCGCGATGTGAAGCGCCTCGCCGATGCGCACATCGTCACCGACGCGCGTCCCGGCCACGTTCGCGTGTCGCCCTACTTCTACAACGTGCGGGACGACCACCGCGCCGCCATCGAGCGACTGACCCGTGACTGATTCGAGCTTTCCGAACAGCCCCTACCGCAAGAGCGGTGACATGAAGCGGCCCACCGAGGACGAAGTTCTCCTCGAGGGGCCGCAGACCCGCTACCGTCCCGACGCGCTGCTCAAGACCGATCCGTGGCGGGTGTTCCGGATCATGGGAGAGTTCGTCGAGGGGTTCGACAATCTGGGCGACATCATCGACGGCGTCTCGATCTTCGGTTCGGCGCGCACCCCCCCGACCGATCCGCACTACCAGGCGGCGGTCGAAACGGCGCGGCTCCTGGCTGAGGCCGGGTGCCCCATCATTACCGGTGGCGGGCCCGGCATCATGGAGGCGGCGAACCGCGGGGCGGTGGAGGGGGGCGGCATTTCCATCGGCTGCAACATCGAACTGCCGTTCGAGCAGGGCACCAACCCGTACGTTCGCCGCAGCATCAACTTCCGCTTCTTCTTCGTCCGGAAGACGATGTTCGTGAAATATTCCACGGCCTTCATCGTCTTTCCCGGCGGCTTCGGCACGCTGGACGAGCTCTTCGAGGCCCTGACCCTGATCCAGACGGGCAAGGTGAAGCATTTCCCCGTCATCCTCTTCGGCACGAAGTACTGGGCGGGGCTGATCGACTGGATCAAGGACACGGTACTGAAGGAAGGCAAGGTCGGCCCGAACGACCTGACGCTGTTCCGCCTGACCGACGATCCGAAGGAGGCGGCCGACATCGTCATCCGCGCGCGCGAGGAGCGTCCGCAGGTGCCGGTGGCCGGCGATCCGGATTTTCAGTACCCGGATCAGTGAGCCGCCCAAGCGGCGAGCGCCCCGTCACCGCGCGGCCGTACGCGATGTATGCGCTCGGCCTCCTCGCCGTGCTCAACCTGCTGAGCTACGTCAACCGCAGCGTCGTCTTCGCCCTCTTCGAACCGATCAAGCTCGACCTTCACGTCAGCGACGCCCAGCTCGGCTGGGTGGCTTCGGCGTACGTGCTGGTCTTCTCGCTCGCGGCGCTGCCGTTCGGCGTCCTGGGCGATCTCCGGTCACGCCGTGCGGTGGTCACCGGCGGCGTGCTGATCTGGAGCGTGTTCACCGTGCTGAGCGGGCTGGTGAGCTCATTCGGCGGACTGATCCTCTGCCGCGCGGCGGTCGGCCTCGGCGGTGCCGCGTTCGGCGCGGCGTCGCAGTCGCTCGTGGCCGATTATTTCCCCCATCGCGGGCGGGCGTTCGCCATGGGCGTGCTCTCGGCCGGCATTACCGTGGGCGGCGTGGTGGGGATCTGGCTGGGCGGCAAACTGGGTGGCGCATACGGCTGGCGCACCGCGCTGGTGGTGGTGGGTCTGCCGGGATTCCTGCTGGCGGTGCTTTCCGCCCGGCTCCGCGACCCATCCCGTTCGCTCGACGCCCTCTCGCTCCGCACCTACGTGCGGGATCTCGAGCTGGGCCTGAGCGCGCTGGCGCGCTACTTCCTGCCGCTCATCGTGGCGGTGACCGTCGGCGGCATCGGCGCGCTGTGGCTCAACCGCAGCAACGCCGACAGCAAGGCCGACGCCGCGCTCTTCGGCTCCGCCGTGGCGGTCGGATTGGCGTTGAACATCCGCCAGTGGGTGCTGCGCGTCCGGCGCGCACCCGGCTCGGACCTCCCGGCCGACGGGGCGATCGAAGGAGCGTTCGACGAGCTGGTGGGCGCGTTGCGGACGGTCCTCCGGACGCCGACGCTGGTATACGTCTTCCTCGGCGGCGCGCTGATCTCGTTCGGCATGAACGGGATCGTCGGCTGGGCGCCGACGTTCATGTCACGGGAGCTGGGCCTGTCGGTCAGCCAGGCGGCGGTACTGCTGGGAACGTACGGGTTGGTGGCGGGAACGGCGGGCGCGCTGTTTGGCGGACTCATCGCCGACTGGCTCCGGCGCTACACGGCGATGGCCCGGGTCCTGACGATCTCCGCCGGGCTGCTGATCGGCGCGCCGCTGGCGATCTGGCTGCTCACGGTCCGCGACATGGGGCACTTCGTTCCCATCTTCTGCGCGGCATTCTTCTTCCTCTCCTGGTTCAACGGACCGATCGCCGCGGTGATCTTCGACGTCGTGCCAGCGCGCATCAGCGCGACGGTCGCGGGTGCCTACCTGCTGTTCATCCACCTCGCCGGCGACACGATCTCGTTCCCGCTGGTCGGTGCGCTCTCCGACCGGTTCGGCATCGACCGCGCGGTGCTGGTGCTGCCGAGCGTGGCGCTGGCGGGCGGGCTGGTGGTGCTGCTGGCGGCGCGGACCGTTGCGCGGGACATGCGGCGGGTGGCCCCGGCGGCCTGACGGGCCCCGGCTGATCTTGCGGCCCGGCGCGGCGGGCCGTATGTCTGAGCAATCCGGCCACCACGGTCCGTCTCATATCCCATGGATTGCGTCCGCGATCCGCCGGCTGGCGCTGGCGAACGTTCGGCCCCCCGGAGATGACCATGCCACTCAGTCGTGCGTCCAGCCGCGCTGTCGCGATGGTCTGTTGCCTGACCCTCTCACAGTTGCTCGGCTGCCGGGCCGACACACCGCTGGGCCCCACCCAGCCGGCGGCGGATGCGCCGGGGCTGGTATTCATTTCGTCGCCCGGGTCGCCCATTCCCGCCGGGTCGGTGCTGGCCCCGATCGTCCAGGTCGCTGCCGTCACTCGCGACGGAAACACCGACGCGAGCTATACCGGTCTGGTCTCGGTCGCGGTCAGCGAGAACGCACCGCCGGGCACGCTGAGCGGGAGCCGTTCCGTCCAGGCTGTGCGCGGCATCGCGCTGTTTCCCGGGCTCCGCATGATGACCAGCGGCGTGGGCTACACGCTCACGGCCACCGCGCCCGCCCGCAGCAGCGCCACGAGTGCCCGGTTCGACGTCGTGCGTGCGGCCTATCTCAGTTTCGTGCCACAGCTCACGGGGTTCGTGGTGGGGGACCCGATCAGCCCCGCGATCCAGGTCACCGCCGAGGACCCCGAGGACCCCGGGCATACATTCTCGGGTGAAGTGACGATTACACTGGGGCCGAACGCAACCGGGGCGGTACTCTCCGGCGTGACGCGGGTCCATGCGGTCAATGGCGTCGCCACCTTCGACAACCTGAGGATCGACAAGGCCGGACGCGATTATATCCTGACGGCTTCGGCAGCAGGATTTGCAGCGGGTGCAAGTGGCGTTATTGCCTCCTACGTGCCGGCGCTCGAGTTCTCCGTGCAGCCGGGTCTCTTCGTACCCAATGCGCCCCTCACGCCGGCCCTGCAGGTGCGGGCTCGCGACGGGAACGGCGTCACGCTGACGTCGTTTGTCGGCGAGGTGACCGTCGCGCTTGGGGCAAATCCCGATTGCGGCATCCTGTCCGGGACCACGCACGTCGTCGCGGTCAGCGGCATCGCCAATTTCCCTGACCTGCGTATCGACCGGGCCGGCGGCGGCTGCACGCTTACCGCGACCGCGGCAGGAATGGCCGGCGCGACCAGCTTTCCATTCGGATCGAACAGTGCGCTCTTCTTTACCGTGCAGCCGGCCGACGGCATCGCCGGATTCGCACTTCCGCCGGTGCGCGTAACGGTTCGGAACGGCGCGGGAAACGTTGATCTGTTGTTTGGCGGTTCCGTCACGCTCGCCCTGGGCAGCCACCCTGCCGGCGCGACGCTGTCGGGCACGACGACCGTTCGGGTGGTCAACGGGGTCGCAGACTTCTCCGACCTCGGGCTGAGCACGGCCGGTACCGGTTACACGCTCGTCGCGTCGACGGCGGAGCCCGGCGTCACGGGGACGATCAGCACCCCGTTCGCAATCACGGCCAGCCACTGGATTCCCAAGGCCCCGCCGCCGTCGGCGCGTTCGGGAGCAGTGGGAGCGGTCATCAACGGCATTTTCTATCTCGTCGGTGGCTACGACCAGTCATCCTCCTACTACTACTACCCGCCTGCGTCGCGCACGGTAGAGGCATACGATCCGGCCACGAACAGCTGGAGCACGAAGGCGCCCATGCCATCGGATCGGGGCAACTTCGGGATAGGCGTCGTGAACGGCATTCTCTATGTCGTGGGCGGCTTCGATGGCAGCTCCAATGAAAGTGCGACGATGGACGCCTACGACCCGGCAACGAACATTTGGTCGCCCCGGCAGGTGATGCCCACCGGGCGCACGGGTCCCGGAGTGGGCGTCGTCAACGGCACGCTCTACGCCGCGGGAGGCTATGGTCACGGACAGGTGCTTGCGACAGTCGAGGCCTACGACCCGGCGACTAACAGCTGGTCGCCCCGGCCCGCCCTGCCAACCCCGCTCGAGAGTCCGGCGGTGAGTGGCCTGAACGGGAAACTCTATGTGGTGGGAGGCTGGACTGGCCAGGCGTACTCCAAGACAATGGACGCCTACGATCCCGCCGCCAACATCTGGTCGAGCCGGGCGCCGATGCTGACCGCGCGGTTCAACGCGGGCGCAGCCGTGTTGAGCGATCTGCTGTATGTCGTGGGCGGAAGCCGCAGCGACGGCAGCTCGCAGGGCGCGGTCGAGGCGTACGATCCGGCTACGAACAGCTGGCAGCCGGGCGCGCCGCTGCCCTTCGGAGCAACGACGCTAGCCGTCGGCGTCGTGAATGAGGTCCTGTACGCCGCGCTGGGCCGGCAGCTGTTCGCCTACCAGCCATAGCGCTGGTACCACACCCGGCCCGCTTGCGGCAATCGGCATCGCACGGTATGTCTAGCGGGACTGCCGCACCGCGCGTCTCCCAGCCTGGAGAGCCGTTTGGATCCCTGGCTCGAGGAGTTGCAGGCCGGACGCGCCGAAGCCGCGTGGACCCTCTTCATCGACCGGTATCGCCGGTTGATTTTTTCCGCGATCCGTCATTTCGCCACCGATGCCGATGACGTCATGGACGTGTTCGCCTACGTCTGTGAGTCGCTGCGTCGTAACGAGCTTGCGCGGCTTCGGCGCTATGCGGATGCGCCATCCGGCGGCGCGCGATTCTCTACCTGGCTCGTCGCTGTCGTCCGGAACCTTACCGTCGACTGGCTCCGCCATCGCGACGGCCGGCCGCGACGCACGGTTCCGGCGAACCTCACCGCACTTCAGCAGCGCGTGTATCAGGCCGTCTTCGTGGAGGGAAATTCCCACGACGAGTGCTTCGGACGCCTGCAGCAATCCGATGGCCCCGCTGTCAGCGCGCACGATTTCGCCGAGGCGCTCCGGGTGACCTACCGGGCGGCCGGCCGCCGTGGCGGCGGTGGCCGCCGTGGCATGCCCGAACTCGTCGGATCGGCAGTGCCGTCGCCGGAGGAGAACGCAGTGGCCAGCGACGGGGCAGCGCGGGTGTCCCGGCTCCTCGCGGTGCTCGACGTGACCGACCGCCTGGCGGTCCAACTGTTCGTCGTGGACGAGCTGCCTGCCGCCGAGGTCGCCCGGATCGTCGGATGGCCCAACCCGAAGGCGGTTTACAACCGGGTCTCGCGAGCGCTTGCCAGGCTGCGCGGGGAGCTCGGACGAGCGGGCCTGACGCCGGGAGACCTGTAGCGCCGGACCCTCAGCCCCTTCCATCATCCCGCCCGAGCAATTCCCGCCCTCCAATCCGTTTCATGTGACATCGTTCGGCGTATTCCAATCCTCCGGAGCTCATCGTGGCCAACCCGTTCTGTCCATCCGATGCCGTTCTCATGCGTCTGGCGCTGGGCGCCGATGACCATGCCGCAGCCGCGCACGCGGACGGGTGTGAATGGTGCCGGCCGGCGCTGGAACAGCTCAAGGGCCTGGCTGACGAGCTTCGGTGGGCGGACGAAGGGGTACGGACCGGAGCAAACTGCCTGGACGAGTTCACGGTCGCGCGGTTGGCAGATGGCGGCGGCACGGCCGTTGAACTGGGCCATCTGGCACAGTGCGCCGCGTGTCGCGCCGAAGTCTCGGCCGTGGCCTCGGCCACGGGCCAGGCATCGCTGGCGGCCGAGATCGAGCGACTGGAACGGCCGGTGCGCCATGGCTGGCAGCGACATGCGCTCGCCTTCGGCGCAGTCGCGGCCGTCGTCGCCGTCGCTGTGCTGCTCGCCCGGACGCCAGGCACCGTGCCGGCCGGTCAAACCGTCTATCGCGACGTGTCTCCAGTGGCGGCCGCCGGTCCGGTGGTGCTGACGCCAGCGGATGTGGCGGTGTCCCGCCCGATTCGGCTCGTCTGGAGGCCGACGGCCGAGGCGCGCCAGTATCGCGTAACGGTGTTCGACGCCGAGGGGTCCATCGTGTGGGAAGGCACGACGGCGGATACCGCGGCGGCCGTCCCGGCGAGCGTGCCTCTGGCTGAGGGGGTCGCTTACTGGTGGCGGGTGGAGGCGCGGGTCGGCTTCGATCGCTGGACCCAGTCGGAGCTTACGGCGTTCTCGGTTGGGCGCGCGGTGTTGCAATGAGGACAATGCTTCCCACCGCGTCCTCCTTTCGAAGCTGTGGCATAGCCGCTCGCCGTTGTTGTAAACCTCGTCTCACGAAGCTGCGACATTCTGAGGAAGGCCAAGTCATCATGCGACGCTCGGCGCTCTGCTGGATCTGGTTCATCTCGCTGTCGGCCGTCGCATGCAGCGATGCGCCGACACCGACCGGACCGGTCCCGGCCGGGGGCTTTACGCCGGTCGTATCGAACGCCGTGACTGGAACGGGCGCGGCGTCCGCCGGCGCGGTGGCGCCGAGCCTGTCCGCCCTGGAGCCAGTCGCGTTCGTGTCGCTCACGCCAGGTGCCGTGCCAGATGGCACGACCGGGACGATCCGTGACCTGTGGAGCGGCGCTTCGCGTCCGGTCACGCTGGTGGAAGGTGGCTTCGACCCCGTGGCAATCCCTGCCGCCGCCGGCGACACACTGGAGATCACGATCGCACTGGCCGGCGGCGGCGTGAGTCTGGCGAAGGCTGTTGTTCCGATCCGCCGGCCGCCGCGTGTGGTGCGCACCAGCCCGGCCACAGGCCGCACGGATGTGGCCATCAACGCGACCATCGCGGTGATCTTCAGCGAGCCCATCAACCTGGCGACCGTCAATTCGCAATCGCTACAGCTGCTCAAGGACGGGGTGGCGGTGCCCGGCGTGATTCGACCAGATCCCGCGTCGGCTGTTGGCGTCGAATTCGTGCCGGCGCAGCCCCTGTCGTCGGGTGCGGCGTATCAACTGGTGCTGACCAACACGATTGCCGATGGCACCGGCGACGGACTCGAAGGGCCGCTGGTGAGCGACTTCCAGACCGCTGGCGAAGGCATGATGCTCGTCTTCGCGAGCCAGCCCAGCAGTGGCTTTCCCGGCATCCCGACGCTGCTGCGTGTGTCCGTCGAGGGCGTATCGTCGCACTCCACGATTCCCGCCTACACTGGCCTGGTGACGCTGGCGCTCCTCACCTGGAACTACACGCTGGACGGCGGCGCCTGGACCGTTACGCGTGAACTTGCCACGGTCGCGGCCGTGAACGGCCGGGCAATTTTCGAGAACATCACGTTTCCCGAGGCTGGCAGGCATCGCCTCAAGGCGACCGGAAGCGGCCTCAATCCCGCTCTGAGCGAGGAATTTGGGATCTGCCCAGGGCAGTGCCCGACGGGGGTCATGGTAACCTATCCAACGGTGAGGCTCTCGGTGGGCGGCGGGGTGGTAAACGGCCTCGTCTATGTGATCGGCGGGCAACATTCCACGGGATGGGCCGACGAAAACCCATCCGTGGTGGCAACGGTCGAGGCCTATGACCCGGCCACCAATACCTGGAGCACCCGCGCGCCGATGCCTACGGCTCGCTATGCCGAGCAAATCGTTGAGATGAACGGGATTCTGTATGCGGTCGGCGGCTACACTGAGCTGGGGTTCACATCCCCATCGCCGGTTGTGGAGGCCTATGACCCGATCTCGAACACCTGGACGACTCGGGCCCCACTCCCGCACCCGAAATCCGGCGTTGGCATCGCCGTTGTGAATGGGATCTTGTACGCCGTTGGCGGCTATGGGGCTTCTGGCTTCGATTCAACGGTTGACGCCTACGATCCGGCTACAAACAGGTGGACGAGTCGGGCATCGCTGCCCATCGAGCATCCGGGAGGCGGGACAGTGGCCGTGAACGGGTTGATCTACGTCGCAGGTGGACTGATCGATGTGCAAGGCGATCTGGCGTTGAGTGTGTACGACCCCGCCACCGACAGCTGGAGCGCACTGCCTCCGATGCCCCCGACGCTCGTGGGGAATTCGCCGAATATCTTACCAGCATGCATCGCGGGTCACGCGGGCCGGGTGTATGTGGCCTCCAATGACGGACTTGGCGAATATGAGCCGCTGACTGGGACATGGACGATCCACTCTGTATCTGCCGCTTGGGCGCAGATCTGCGACGGCATGGCATGGAACGGAAATGTGTTGTATCTGCTGGGCCAGGACGGGCTGGTGGTCTATCCATCTCCTGCTTCGCGGCGCTAGCCGAGTCGATCAGCGGAAGCGGCCGCGCGCTTGATACTATTGCCGCGATAGGGAGTGTGGAACCACAACATTCTTGGGAGAGGAAGTCTTGATGCGACGCTCGGCGCTGTGTTGGATCTGGTTCATCTCGCTGTCGGCCGTCGCATGCAGCGATGCGCCGACCGCGACCGGGCCGGTCCCAGCCGGGGGCTTTACGCCGGTCGTATCGAACACGGTGGCCGCGGGCGGTGTGATGGCCACAGGTGCCGTGGCGGCGAACGTCTCAGCGCTTGAGCCAGTCGCGTTCGTGTCGCTCACGCCAGGTGCCATGCCCGATGGCACGACCGGGACTATCCGTGACCTGCGGAGCGGCGCTTCGCGCCCGGTCACGCTGGTCGACGGCGGCTTCGATCCCGTAGCGATCCCGGCGGCCGCCGGCGACACACTGGCGATCACGATCGTACTGTCCGGTGGCGGCGTGAGTCTGGCGAAGGCCGTTGTTCCGATCCGCCGGCCGCCGCGTGTGGTGCGCACCAGCCCGGCCAGCGGCCGCACCGATGTGGCGATCAACGCGTCGGTCGCCGTGATCTTCAGCGAGCCGGTGGATCTGGCGACGGTGACCTCCAGCACGGTCCGGCTGCTGCAGAACGGCCAGCCGGTGGCGGGGGCGCTGCGCCCGCTCGCGGGCTCGAGCGTCGGCATCGAGTTCGTGCCGGCGGCGCCGCTCGCCTCGACGACCGCCTATACACTCAGCGTTGGGGACGCCATCACCGACCTCACCGGGGACCGGCTCGCGGAAGCGCTAGTCTCCGACTTTGTGACGACCACGGCGACCACCCCGCCGCCCCCCCCCCCCCCGCCCCCCCTCCCAACCCCCCACCAGGCATGCACACAAGCCGTAGTGGCCACTCAGGACGGCCACCCCCAGATCAACACCCTA
>JBBQFH010000053.1:0-13264 GCA_038321865.1 Gemmatimonadales bacterium | reverse complement strand
CGCCTCGCACGCGGGGCGGCTGCCCGCGAGTGCTGCGGGGCGCTCGATCCGGAGCGTCGTCTTTGGTGCGATCCAGTCCTGCTCCGAGACGAGCGCCAGGTGGCGGCTACCCAGATCGGCGTAGGCCGCGTAGCCGAAGTTTCCCTCCAGCCCGCGGTCCGCCGCGAGCTCGAATCGCCCGATCGTGGCCGGCGCCTCGGGCTGCGTGAGATCGAGCACAAAAAAGCCGCCGTCGTAGAACGGCAGCACGGCCACCGTGCCGCCCCGGCCGGTGCCCACACTGTGGGCCGCCCGAAACGGCCGGCACCCGTTGGAGGAGAAAATCGGCTCGCCCGCCGGCGGAAATGACGAGATTTGGCGCGGATGGCGCGGATCGGTCACGTCCACGACGCGGAGGTCACCCGAGGGAAACTTTGATGCCGACGCGCCGGGTTCGACCGACAGCGACAGCACCCGCCCATCAGTTCGCTGGACCAGCGTGACGGAGTGCTGAGACGCGGCGCAGCGGTCGTCGGCCCCGGTGGGAGCGGGTCCGCACGGCAGGTCGGCCGGCTTCACGTTGTCGCTGTCCGCCTGATAGCGGCCGAGAAGCTGCGGCGACGCGGGGTTGGTGATGTCGTAGTAGGCCACGCCACGCTCGACGCCGCTGCCGGCGCCGCTGCACATCGCGAGCGCAATGGCGGCGAGATCGCCGGTGAACGCCGGCGACTTCACCCGCAGTGCCGCCACGTCCTGCGCGACGACGCCGGCCGGCACCGGAATCGTGGCGACGACGCGCGGCTCACTCGGCTGCGAGAGGTCCACCACCTTCACCGCCACCGCGGGGCACGGATACGGATTGTAGAAGTGCGCGTGTACCCCGGCGGCCGGCATCATCCCGGCCCCCACGATCGCCGTGGTTCCCACCACCGCCACCGCGCCGTTCAGGCCCTTGCCGCCGAGATCGGAGCGGCCGACGAGCCGCATCGTCTGCGCCGAACCCGGCGCGGCGAGGATGACGGTGGCCGAGAGAATCGTGAGGTACGATCGAAATGCTGGCATGCAGACTCCGGACCGAGGGGGGCGCTCGTTCAGCGCTCGAGCACCGTGGCCAGCTCCTGAATTGCGCGCATCGCGGGGGAATACGGTGCGTGTTCGATTGGGGGCTGGCCGACCCGTTCCGCATCGGCCAGCTCGGAATCGTAGGGAATTTCCGCGACGATGTTCATGCCGTGCGATGCGCAGAACGCCACGATTGCGTCGTGGTCGGCATCGTTGCGCACCTTGTTCGCGATCGCCTGTACCTGGCCGATGCCGAGCTCGCCGGACAGCTCGACGATTCGCCGGGCCGTTTCCATGGAGCGATAGTACGGTTCGACCACCGCGAGGAACTGCGTGATGTGCTTGCCCGTCCCCCGCGAGAGATGCTCGAGGCCCGCTTCCATGTCCACCAGAATGTCCCGATCGTCCGGCAGCGCCACCAATTCACCTAGAAGGCCACGGACCGTGGCGTGGGCTCCGCACATTCAGCCAGCGCCGCCGTGGTTCACCTTGCCCATGACGACGAGACGGACGCCGTCGGGTCCCACGGCGCCGTATTTCTTCAGCACCTCGTTCGCGTCTTCGGTGAAGACGGTCTTCGCGGTGCCGTCCGGCTGCGTTTCGCGCTGCAGAAGCGTCCGGGGCAATCCGGTGATCGCCTGCGCTTCGGCGTTCGGAATCCCGAGGGTGGTGGCGAGATTGGGATTGGTGTCGGCGTCAACGGCCACGACGGTGCGGCCGCTCCGCGCGAGCACGCGCGCGAGCGTACCGGTGATCGTCGTCTTGCCGCTTCCGCCCTTCCCTGCAATGGCGAGGCGAATCAATGTGGGTGATCTCCGTGCGCCCGCGCGGCATGGCACTCCGCCGCGCCGGCGGGGTTGGTGTGACAGTCACATTCCGGGTCATTGCACTCGGCATGGCCCTGGCTCAGCATCGAACTGAACTCCTCCGCAAACCGCCGGCCCGCTTCCCGCCGGCCCGTCACCGTCAGCTTGTACTCGGCGGACGCCTCGTGGAGGACGACGTCGCCCCGGTTCATGAGCTGTCGCAGCGTGTCGTCTACCCGATGGTCCGGGTCGGCGAGAAAACGAGTGATGCTCTCGAGCGTCGCCGCGCCGGCGAACCCTTCGCCTTCGAGCCAGTAGAGCAGCTCGAGGACTTCGTCCTGGCGCTCGATCTCGCGACCGTCGCCGCTCATCGCGCCGCGCCTCCCGCCGGCATTGCGGGCCGCGCCACGAGCTCGTGCACACGCAGCAGCGCGATCTCGACCGCGGCCCTCACTGGTGCCGACAGGTCGATGCGCAACTCATCCACCTCGAGCGGCTCGCAGCCCACCATGTACACCTCCGCCGGAAGCGCGCCGAGCGCCTTGGCCACCGAGAGTGCCCGCGCGGGAATTGCCACGTGCATGTCGATTTCGGCAACCGATTCGATCTCGTCAATTGCGACCACCGACACCGTTCCCGGCGCCTGGCCGCGGCTCACCGCATCCACGATGATCAGACGATCATACGGCGTAAGCAACTCCTGCGCGAGCCGGATTCCTCCGGTCCCCACATCCATGAGCTCCACGCCCGCTTCGATCCCGTCGAGCTGAAGCCGCCGGATCACCTCGACGCCAAAGCCGTCGTCACCCCGGAGCGCGTTGCCGAATCCGGCGATCAGCGTCCGCACGCTATGCCTCCGCGCCGACCGCGACCCGCACCTCGCCGTCGGCCACGGCGACGGGATACACCGTGAGGCGGTCGCTGCCGCCGTCGAGCCGCCGCCCCGACCGCAGGTCATACCGGCAGCCGTGCCAGCTGCAGACAAGCTCGGCGCCCGCGAGTGTGCCGAAGTGCAGCGGCAGCGGGCTCTCCCCGCAGCGGTTCGACACGGCGTAGAACTCGCCGTCGACGTTCGCGATGAGAACCGGATCTCCGTCGAGATCCACTGCCTCCATCGATCCCGGGAGGAGCGCGCCGGCGTCCAGCACCCGGCGATACACCGGCGCCCGGAGCGGCCGCTTGCCGCCGAGCTGCACCAGTCCGCCGGCGCCCGTCTGCCGGTCTCCGATCTGAAGCTCGTGGAAGCCGATGAGCCCATGGCGCAGCGCCTCCTCGAGATCGTGCCGCACGGCGTCCGGCGCGATGCCGCTCGCGCCAAGGCCGTGCAGCTTGACGTACACCACGCTTCCCACCACGTCCAGCAGCTCGACGTCGACGCCGTGCGCGTGGAGATGCCCGCGCACCGCGTCGAGTGCCTCCTCGGTCTGGATGCGGCGATCGACGGCGATGAGGTCGTAGGACATGAACAGCAGGCGGATCACCGGATCGGCGGTGAGCCGATTCACGAATGCTTCGCCGGCGAGACCCTGGATTGCTTCGAGAAGGCGGGTGAGCGCGACACGATGGACCGCGTCCACACCCTGCAGCAGCGCGGTCACCTGCTCGCGGACGGTCGCATCGGGGTGCGCTTCGAGCGCCGTAACCAGTTCGCCAATTTCGTCGAGCAGGTCCTGGCGGGTCTCGGCCGAATCGGTCACGGCGCAGTCGTCGCGGCGGGGGAGCCGCCACCCAGGCCAGCGACCGGGATGGCCTCGCCGGACGCGCAATCGGTTGCGAGCGTTCGGGCCAGCCGGCACATCGTCTCGAACGCTTCGGCGACCGCGGGGCTGAACCCGTCGCCGAACTCGTGCAGAATCGGCTCGACTTCGATCACGATCACCTCGGCCGGCAGCGCACGGAAATGTCGCGCCACCACCAGCGTGTTGTCGAGATAAATCACGCCGGTGACGGCATCGACCACGGCGCGCTGCACTCCCTCTTCGGAAGGAAGCACGCCGTCCCACCGGTATACCGTCAGAGACCCCGGCTCGCGGTCGCGCTGGACGGCGGAAACGACCACCGCCCGGTCAAAGCGGCGGTCTAAAGGGTCATCCTCGAAGCGCTGCACCACCGCGATCGGGCCGTAGCTCAGATCCTCGACGGCCACACCGTCGGGCCAACGTTGGCCTGCCAGCCGGTCCACCAGCAGCGGTCCCACCGAGTGGTCGCGGAGGTTTCGATAGCCGATCCCCGCGATGATGGTGCGCACCGGTCGTCAGCCGTCGAGCCCGCAGGCGCAGGTGTTGACCTCGCGCGTGATCATCCCCCCCTCGGACTGGATGTGCGTGGTGCACGGCATGCAGGGATCGAAGCTCCGGATGGCGCGCAGGATGTCGATGCCGCGGAACTTTGCCGGGTCATCGCTCTCCTCGAGCAGCGGCGTGTTGAGCACCGCCTCCTCGTAGGGCCCCGGCTGCTGCCACGCGTCGGTTGGTGAAGCGTTCCAGGTGGACGGCGTCACGATCTGATAGTTGGAGACGGCCCCGCGGTCGAGTACGAGATGGTGCGTGAGGTATCCCCGGCCGGCGCCCCAGAAACCGACGCCCACCCGCTCGCCCTTCTGGGGAATATCGAACTTCGTGCTGGTCCGGAGGTCGCCGTTCTTGATGCGGTCCATCGCCGCGAGCCAGTTGTTCATCGCGACCATCGCCGTGAACGCCACACAATGCGCGCGAGCGCGGTTACGCTCGAACGCGTTCCAGACCTTCGGCACGTGCCACTCCAGCTCCATCTCCGGCAACGCGCCGCGCGGCATTCGCACCTTGAGCGAGTGGCCGGTCGCTTCGATGAACGGGTTGTCCGGCAGCTGCTGCGCGACGGCCGTGTTCCAGAGCCGCGCGTAGCAGCCGGCCTCCATCGCGTTTCGGTCCCACCGCGGCGTTGTGTCCCAGGTGTACTTCTCTTTCCAGTTCTGTCCCTGCGGCCTTGGCTTCGTGATCTTGTTCCAAGGGTGATGCGGCGACAGCGGGTTGCCCTCGCTGTCGGTTGGGAAATGCGGTGTCCGGCCCTCGCCGGTCCATCCCTCGTAAAAGGAATGGTCGACGAATTCCTCGATCCCCATGTTGATCCGGTGGAGGTCCGTCGTCACCAGCTGGCCATCGACGATCGCGCCGGGCGTGGCCCACCGGCGATTGCCCCATGCGGCGGCATTGGCGTACGTCGCATCGTATGCGTCGGGGTCGTCGAAGATGCCGGTGTCGATGAGGTGCGCGCGGCGGGCGCCGACCTTCATGTACTGCGGATCGGCCTCGTAGAAGAAATCGGTGATGTCGTCCCAGATGCCGGTGATCTTCTTCGAGTAATCGAAGAACTGCGCCAGCCGCAGGAACATCTCGTTCATGACGGTCAGCGTGATCGTCGAGCTCACGCCGCCGGGCACGATTGTCTGGGGGTGCGGATACTTGCCCGCGATCAGCACGTACGCCTCGCGTGCCACCCGCGTCATGTGGAGCGCCTCGAGGTAGAGCTTCCCCGTCAGCGGGTTGAGGTCCGTCATCAGGTCCGCCATCGTGCGATACCCGTGCACCTCCGCATGCGGCGCCTCGGTCTTCTGCGCGCGAGCATATAGCGACGGATTGGTCGGCTCGACGATTGCCTGCGAGTAATCCGGGCCCGCCAGCAGATGCAGATGGAGCGGATTGTCGTAGAGGAACTCCAGCGCCAGCATCAGGTTGCGGATGAGGACGCCGAGCGGCGGCGGGCAGCAGCCGATCGCCATCTCGGTTGCGAGCGCCGAGCAGGTGCCGTGCACGCCGCCGCAGACCCCGCAGGCCCGGCTCGTGATGAAGATCGCATCACGCGGATCGCGGCCGATCATGATGACCTCGTACCCGCGGAACAGCGTCGCGACCGAACGCGCCTCGAGCACCCGGCGCGCCTTGAGGTCGGCCACGGTATGGAAGGCGAGCGCGCCGGCGACGCGCGTGACCGGATCGAAGTCGACCGATTTGATGTGCCCGTTCCGCCGGAGCAGGTCCTCGACCCGTTCGGCGGTGAGCTGCGTCGGAGCGCCGATCGGCGCGGCCGTCGCCTGGCTGTATGGATCGGCCACGCCGCCGCGAAGGAAAGGCTTTCCCGCCGAGTCGAAATCGATCGGCAGATTCTTGAAGCACATGCGTCCCCCGCCGGCTAGTTGAGCTTGAACACGGTCGCGGCGCGACCGAGATGGCCGTCGGCCACCCTGAGCCCGTCAAGCAGCGCGCCGAGCGCGCCGTTGATGGTCGCGAGCTTCTCGGGCAGCGGGCGCGTGTGGCCGTCCACCGCTTCGAGCCCGTCCGCGATGGCGGCCACGCTGCGCTTTGCCTGCAGCAGCGCCCACGCGATGGCGATCAGAAATCCGGCCAGCGCGAGGACGACGAGTGCGACGGTGATGAGCGTCAGGGTCAGCAGCATCGGTCAGCCCTCCGCCCGGCCGGCCAGCACGTTCGCCGTGGTGTCGAGTTTGGCGGCCACCGCGCCCGCGGTACCCAGAATTTCCGTCGCCACTCCGATGGTCGTGTCGAGCGCCACGATATTGCTCGTGTTGGCGGCGATGCCGGCGGCGGCGGCGAGCGTATCTGCGGCATACCCCTGGATTGACCGCGCGTTGCGCCAGGTGCGATGCAGCAGGTAGACCGCGAGCGGCACGAACACGACCAGCGTGACGATGAGGCCGATCCACCAGATCGTGTAGACCGCGGGCGGGAACACGGCCGCTTCCTCGCTCACTTGAGCACCTGCCGTGAGACCGCCGCGATCAGGCCGGCGAGATTGTCGTCGATTGCGCGGAGCCCGTCCCGGATTGCAGCGAGCCCGCCGTTGAGCGCGGTGACCTTGGGGGCCAGCCCGCCGGTCTGCGTCTCGATGGCCCGCACTCCAAGCCGGATCTTCGAGAGGAAGCTGGACGGGCTGCCGTACGCCTTGCGCTCCCCGCCAATGCTCTCGAGTTCGGCAATGATCAGCAGCAGGTACACCGCGAGTGCGATGAACAGCGCAGCGGCCCCGACCACCGAAATCAGCGTGAGCAGCACCATCGTATTCATGAGGCCCACCGTGGCCCGATGACGCATGTGGGGCAGCCGGGGCAGCCCTCCGCGTGGGCCGTGATGGCGGCGGTCGCGCCCACGACGCCGCCGGCGGATGCGAGAATCTCACCGGCCACGCGATTGGTCGTGTCGAGCAGCGGGATGTGAATGGTGTTGTTCGCGATCTTCTGGCCCACCGTCCAGATGGCCGAGACGCCGGCCTTGATCTGCCGGGCGGCGTGCACGATGAGTGTCAGCAGCACCGCCACCACTATCAGCACGACTCCGTAGATGACGAGCGTCGTGATCCAGAGATGCGTCACCGCGTCCGCGCTTGGCGCGCTCATGGGCTATGTCTCCGCATCACCGGGTTCCCGCCGCGCCGGTATGGCTCTCGAGGGCCTCGGCGAGCTTGCCGCCCTTCGCCTCGATGCTCCGCACCGTCGCGAGCAACTCGACCGCGACGTCGTTGGTGGTCTGCAGCCCCCAGATCGGCTGCGTCTGCGCCCGGATCCGCTCGGCGGCGTGCAGCGCGCGCACGGCATGCGTGCGGATGCTGCGCGCGGTGAGCCAGATCGTGATCAGCAGTCCTGCCGCGATGAGCACGACGGCAATCGCCACGCCCATCCAGAGCCGCCACGCGCTCCAGAGCTCAGCGTCGGTCATCGGAATCCTCGAGCGTGGCGCTGCGATCGTGGTAGTCGCTCGAAAGGCCGGGCCGATCTGCGCCCCACAGCCACTCCTCGGTGCCGGGCGGCCGGCCGGGCTTCTTGGCGCGGAAGTGCTGCCACTTCTGATAAAACAGTTCCATCACCTGGAGCGACGGCGTCTGCGCCTCGAGATTGCCCCAGCCGCTCGGCACGAAATCGCGCCGGTCCCAGCGAACCTCCCGGTTTGCGTGGCGGTTGCTGAGGCGGCGGAGCCGCCGGATGACGGCGCCAACCGTTACGGATGCCGCGGTCGAGAACAGCGCACCTGGCGGCGCCTTGTAGAATGGCGAAAACTTGTCCGGGAAACCGGGCATCGTGCACGCGATGCACACCCCACCCGCTTCCATGCAGCCGCCCATGTGATTGATCGCCCCACGCTTCACGATGTTGCAGTTCACCACCGGGCCCCAGCAGCCAATCTCGACCAGACATTCCGGATCGCCGTACTCCTTGGCGAATACGCCTTCCTCGTAATATCCCGCGCGGGTGCAGCCGCGGTGGACCGTCTCGGCAAACAGCCACGCGGGCCGGCCCAGCTCGTCGAACGTGGGTAACGGGCCCAGGCCCTGGAGGAAGAGCAGGATCGCGAAGACGGTCTCGGTAAAGTTGTCGCCGACGGGCGCACACCCCGGGATGTTGACCACGGGAAGGCCGAACGCGCTTCGATAATCCTTGCCGAGAAAATCCATCACGCTCATCGACCCGGTCGGATTGCCGTCCGCCGAGGGAATGCCGCCCCACGTGGCGCAGGTACCGATGGCGATCGTCGCGGCGGCGCCGGGTGCCATTCGCTTGAGCCAGGTGGCTGTCGGCACCGGATGGGATTCGTCGCCGTCGTTTATCGCCTCCATGCCCATGGCCGAGAAGTATCCGCCGGTGCGAGCGGCGATCCGCTCGTCCGCGACCGATCCTTCCATGACGACGACGTACGGCGCGCCGAGCGTCCCGGCCACCGCGTCCTTGAACGGCTGGGTGAAGGCTTCGCCGGCTTCGACCGACAGGACGGGATGGTGCAGGATGACCTTGGGCATCGCCGGAACGGTGCCGGTGAGAAGTCCCTCGATGCCGGGATTGGTGGCGCCGGTGACCGAGATGCTGCAGCCGTCGCAGCTCATGCCGGCAATCCAGAAGACGTGTATGGTGTGCAGAGGGCCCAAAGGAAGGCGTTGCGCCTTCGGCTCCGGTTCAGTCTGGGGAATCGAAGGCTGGCTGGGCTTGAGCTGGTGAGGAGCTGCGGTCGTGGCCATCCGATACCTCGTGTCGGCCTGCTGTCCGCGGGCCCAACTGCTGCCCGTCCATCGAGATGCATGCTGTTGCAGGGTACCGGGCACCGAGAGGGCGCGCAAGGGCACTTCGGCAGCCCGAAGTGCCGCTAGGGGCGGACTTCCTCCAGGAGGTTGCGCAGCCGGTTGAGCAGCTTGGTGCCCGAGGGCGTGAGCGTGTAGGTCGTGTGGGGACCCGCGGTACGGGACAGATCGCGGCGGATCACCAGCTCGGCGCTGGCCAGCGCATGCAGGGTCTCGGCGAGCGTCGAGCTGCTCACCTGCGGCAGCGCGGACGCGACGTCATGGTAGCGTGCGGTGCCCCGGGTATGGATCGCGTCGAGGACGGCGAGCGAATACCGGCGACGGATGATGCGCAGCAGATCGTCGACGCCGCAGTAACACGTCGCTGCGGCCGCGGACCCGGGCGTGCTGCAGCCACATGCGGGAATCTCGGCGGGGCTATCGGTCATGCGTTGACGATTTCGGGTGGGATCCACTGATTCATACCAGGAGAATGTGGCGCCGCGCGCGGGTTGGCAAGCGACCCAACAACGCCACCGGGCGGACGACGATTGCTGCCCCGGCCGGCGAAAGTGCCCGAGCAGCTTCGCCGGGAGCACCATCGTGTTTTTCGTCCCACTCTGGCTCGTACGGAGCCAGGAAACCGTGGAGACGACTCCAATCATCGGGCTGCAGGAATGGCTGAAGTGGGAGGATCTGACGTATCCCGCCATGCGCATGCCCAGCGCCGAGCCTAATTACTTTACGATCGACGGCGAGGCGTGCCCGTCAACCTGCATCATGTGGATGGAAGTGGGTGAGATGCTGCGGTTCCGGTTCATCAGCACCAACACCGGCTCGATTCACCGGATGCATATTCATGGGGGCCCGGAGGACGCGCGCTGATGCGAATCATTGATGTCGCCGGGACCACGCGCTGATGCGCCGAGGCATTGGCTCTGCACTCGCCGCCGCCGTGTTGTTCGGCGTGAGCGCGCCGCTCGCGAAGGGGCTGCTGGGCAACGCGCCGCCGCAACTGCTCGCCGGGTTGCTCTATCTCGGATCCGGTTTCGGGCTCGGTATTACCTGGCTCGTTCGCCGGCGCCGCGGGGGCGGAGCAGGGGAGGCGCGGCTCACCCGGCGAGATTTGCCATGGCTCGCCGGCGCGATTGCCTTTGGCGGCGCGATCGCCCCGCTGCTCCTCATGCTGGGCCTCATGCGCACGCCAGCGTCGAGTGCCTCCCTGCTGCTCAATCTCGAAGGCGTCCTCACTGCGCTCCTCGCGTGGACTCTCTTTCACGAGCATGTCGATCGTCGCATCGCCATCGGCATGGCCGCCATCGTCGCCGGCGGCGTGCTCCTTTCCTGGCAGGGGCGCCTCGCCTGGGGCAGCTTCACCGGCCCACTACTCGTCGCGGCCGCGTGCCTCGCCTGGGCGATCGACAACAACCTGACCCAGCGGATCTCCGCGAGTGATCCGCTTCAGATCACGCTGCTCAAGGGACTCATCGCGGGGAGCGTAAACACGGCGCTCGCGCTCTCACTGGGGGCCCGCCTCCCGCCGGCGCCGACCCTCGCCGGAGCGCTCTTGCTGGGCCTGCTCGCGTACGGCGTCAGTCTCGTGCTCTACGTGCGGGCGCTCCGCGCGCTCGGCACCGCGCGCACCGGCGCGTATTTCTCGCTGGCGCCGTTCGTGGGTGCCGTGGTCGGCCTGGTGGTCTGGCACGAGCGGGTCACAGCGCCCCTTGTCATCGCCGCTGGCTTGATGGCGCTCGGCCTTTGGCTGCACCTGAGCGAACGCCACGCCCACCAGCACCAGCACGAAGCGCTGGAGCACGAGCATCGACACGTCCACGACGAGCACCATCGGCACCCGCACGAACCGGGCATCGCGGCCGGAGAGCCCCACACCCACCGGCACCGGCATGCTCCGCTCGTGCACGTCCACCCCCACTTTCCCGACATCCATCACCGGCACGGACACTCCGACGCCGGGCGGTAGGCGTCTGCTACGCTTCCGCCTGCACGCCCACGCCGAGCGACCGCAACGTCGCCTCGTTGACCCCGCCCTGGCGGCAACAATCGGCGACCACGCCGTTGACCACCACCGTCGGGGCATGCACGACACCGTACTCCTTCGCCTTCGCAAGTCCGGCGTCGGTGTGGAGGTCGTGGACTGTCACATCGCAGCTCGAACACGCAAGCTGCTCCACCTGCTCGACGGCCTCGTCGCACAGGGCACAGCCGGCGGTGAATACTTCGACCGAACGCTTCGCCATTGGATCCTCCGGATTTTACGGGTGATTGGCGCCTTGAGCGCCGTTGATTTGCAACAGCGTGGGGGCCGGACGCCGGGCGGCCCAAAAATTCCACAGCGACGCGATCAGCATGACCGCGAGCCCTCGCTCGCTGGCCACGAACCCCCACCGAGCGCCGAGAGAATGCCCGCATACGCCGTGAGGCAGAGTGCACAGGTGAACTTGGCCAGTACGGCAAGCACGATGCTGAACTCAAGACCGTCGACGCGGCGCTTCGCGTCGGCGGCCCGGCGACCGCCATGGCCGCCTGGGTCGACGAGTTGCTCGACTACTGCGAGCGGAACCGGCTGCCGGTAGACTTCATCAGCACGCACATCTACCCGACCGACCCACTCGGCTTCGAGGGCGCGGATACGGAGGAGCAGCTCGCCAACAGCCCGCGCGATCTCATGCGGGATCGGGCGCAACAGGTGCGTGAACGCGCGCGCGAACGGCCCGTCTACTTCACGGAATGGAACATCGCGGTGGTCACGCTGGAGCTCGCACCCGAGCCGTCGGACGGCGGCGCCCCCACATGAGCGAGCCCGCACCGCACCTGAAGGTACTTGAAAGACTGCAACGCGACGCCGTCGGATACTTCCTCCGCGCGGCGAATCCGGTCAATGGGCTGATCGCCGACAGCTCGCGGGAAGGTGCCCCGTGCAGCATCGCCGCCACCGGGCTGGGGCTCGCCGCCTACGTCGTGGGCGCGGAGCGAGGCTTCCTCCCGCGCCGCGAGGCGGCCCAGCGGACGCTGACCGCGCTGCGGTTCTTCCGCGACAGCCCCCAAGGAGAGGAGCCGGACGCCACCGGGTATCGGGGCTTCTACTACCACTTCCTCGACATGCAGTCCGGCCGGCGTGTGTGGCAATGCGAGCTGTCGATGATCGACACCGGGATCTTGATCGCCGGCATCCTCACGAGCGCGATGTACTTCTCGGCTACGGCGGAAGACGAAGTGGAGATCAGGGAGCTCGCCGGGTTCCTGTATGCGCGGGTCGAGTGGCTCTGGGCCACCGCGGGCGGAGGCGCGGTGCGTATGAGATGGATGCCCGGGGCCGGTTTCCTGAGCTACGGCTGGGAGGGATACAGCGAGGCGATGCTGCTCTACGTCCTCGGCCTGGGCTCGCCCACCCATCCGCTGCCGGCGGAGAGTTACGGCGCGTGGTGCGAGGCCTATCAGTGGGAGAACCTCTACGACATCGATTTCCTCTTCGCGGCGCCGCTATTCATTCATCAGCTCTCACACGTCTGGCTCGACTTGCGCGGCATCCAGGACGCGTTCATGCGGGAGAAGCGGTCCGACTACTTCGAGAACAGCCGCCGGGCCACCGCCGTCCAGCAGCAGTACGCCCTGCGCAACCCCCTGCGGTTCAAGGGATACGGGGAGAACGCCTGGGGGATCACCGCCGGCCTCGGCCCCGGCTTTACGACGCGGCGACTGGAAGGGGGCATCGAGCGGCAGTTCTACGGCTATGTGGCCCGGGGCGTTCCGGTCGGCCCCGATGATGGGACCCTGGCGCCCTGGGCGGTTGCCGCATCCCTGCCGTTCGCTCCGGAGATGGTCCTGGCGGCGCTCCGGCACTTCCGGGAGGCGTTTCCGGAAACCGTCAGCCAGGACGGGCTCCTGACCAGCTTCAACCCCAGCTTCGACACCGGCGACGCGGCCCACCGAGGTTGGCTCGCCCCGGAGCACCACGGGCTGGACCAGGGACCGGTGGCCCTGATGATCGAGAATTACCGCTCCGGCCTGCTCTGGCGTCTGATGCGCGAGTGCCCCGTCATCGTGACCGGGCTCCGCCGCGCGGGATTCCGCGGAGGATGGCTGAGAGCGAGCGCTCGATGAACGAGACCGGCCGCACCAAAATGGTGCATGAAACCGGGCGCTGGATTGCCGTCATCCTCGTCACCGTCGCTCTCCACTTCGCATGGGAGATGGCCCAGGGCAGCCTTTTCCGACCGATCCAGTCGATGCCGTTCTGGCGGGCGACAGCATGGTGTGCGAGAGCGACGGCCGGGGATCTCGTGATTACGACGATTGCGTTCTCGGCGGCGGCGATCTTCGGTGGACCGCATTGGCCGCTGATCACGCGGCGTCTCTCC
>JBBQFH010000052.1:0-13447 GCA_038321865.1 Gemmatimonadales bacterium | reverse complement strand
TGCCGGCACCGTCGCACTCGCGTTGTACCGGCTCTTCGCACTGCAGTCCTCCGACAGCGCCGCGGCCGCCGGCATCGTCGAGCGGATGCGTGCGCTCGAGCCCGCGTCGGCGCAGGCCGTGAGCCGGCTCCTCGCCGGCTACCAGTCCGCCTCGGCATGGTACGCCGATGCGATCCGCTTCTTCCTCGACGAACCCTGGCTTCCGGGCAGCCCGGCGCACTCCATCGGCGATGCCGTTCGCGAGGCCTGGCACGACTCAGCCTCGACTCCCGCGATCGAATCCCGCGTGTTCGGTTACCCGCAGGCCGTCCCCCGCTACGGCGTACCCGATGCCCTGTTCGAGCGTTTGGTGCATCGAGAAAACTGGTCGGCCGGCGAGTGGATGCGGCGGCATGGACGCGGCGGGTTTCTCGAGGTGCTCCACCGGGTCGCCGTCGAGTACGGCCCCGGCGCGACGGTGGAACTGCGCACCGAGACGCTTCGGCTCGCCAGCCCGCGCGGCCTGACCGGACAGGACGCGAACGGCTTTCTCGAGGCGCGTGACGCGATCGCCATCGACCCGGGCTACTTCCCCCTGCTCGCGCTCGGCGCCGTCGTGCACGAGTGGCAGCACCTGCTCTTTCAGCGCCGGCTGCTGCTTGCCGCCGATTCATCCGGCGGCCCCATCGTGCTTCCCGGCGTGGATCCGTTCATCGCTGAGGGGCTGGCCGAGTGGCGCGCCGAACGGATTTTGCGTCCGTTCATCGCGCGCGAGCCGCTGCTCGGCGTGGCCGAGCTGGAGAAGCGCGCGCGCATCGCCCGGACGCGCCCCGACGATCAGCACGTGCTCGGCTATCGGCTGATCGGCGCGCTGGCGGCCGCGGTGCCGGACGAAACCCGCATGGTGGCCCTCCTTGAGGGCGCCGCGATCGACCCGCGTGGCGGCGCGGCGCTGCTCGACGACCCTGCGGTCGCCGCGGCGTGGGCAGCTTTCGCTCGTGCTCCCGGCCGGACCATCCCGGCGCCAAGCCGCCGGGCGCTCGTGCCGGAGCTGACGTTTACCATCGAGGACGAGGTCCCCGACCTGGTGCGCACCCGGATCGTGACGCCCTGATCCGGAGCTGAAACCTGCGGCAGTAGGCCCCGTTATATTGAGGCGTCCCTCACACTCACTCTCCGGTCGAGGATCCAATTCGTTATCCCACAGCAGTCACGCTGGTCGTGGTGACCGCGTGCGCCGGCCATTCGGCCCCCGCCCCGGCGACGACGTCCGCCGCCCGAGATTCCCTTACGCTCCCCGCCGAGCGGCACCTGCGGAACGTCCGGCAGCTCACGTTCAGCGGCAACAATGCGGAGGCCTATTTCTCGGGGTCCGGCCGCCAGCTGATTTTCCAGCGGCAGGAGCAGGTCAACGCGGGGTGTGACCAGGAATACGTCATGGATATCGACGGCTCCCACCTGCGCCGGATTTCCAACGGTGCGGGGCGGACGACCTGCGGATACTTCTACGATCACGACCGCCGTGTGCTCTACAGCTCGACCCACGAGTTTTCGCGCGAGTGCCCGGCGCCGGTCGATCGCTCCAAGGGATACGTCTGGCCCCTCGGACATTTCGAGATCTACAGCCAGAAGCTCGACGGTACCGACCAGCGGAAGCTCACCAGCAACGGCGCCTACAACGCCGAGGCGACCGTCTCGCCCGACGGCAGGCGCATCGTCTTCACCAGCACCCGCGATGGTGATCTCGACCTGTACACGATGAACACCGATGGCTCCGACGTGCGTCGCGTGACGCATCGGGTGGGTTATGATGGCGGGGCGTTCTTCTCGCCCGACGGCAAGCACCTGGTGTGGCGGGCCCAGTATCCTGAAACAGCCTCGGACTCCGTCGATTACCAGCGCCTGCTGGGTGAGCGCCTGGTGCGCCCGGCCAAGCTGGAGCTGTGGATCGCCGATGTGGACGGCGGCAATCCCCGGCGGATCACGTCGCTCGGCGGTGCCAACTTCGCCCCCTTTTTCCATCCCGACGGCCGGCGCATCATCTTCGCGTCGAACTACCTGAATCCGCGTGGGCCGGACTTCGATCTCTTCCTGATCAATGCCGACGGGAGCGGGCTCGAGCGCATCACCTACACGCCGCAGTTCGACGGGTTTCCCATGTTCAGCCCCGACGGCCGGAAGCTCGTCTGGGCCTCCAACCGGCATGGGCATGAAGCGGGCGAAACCGACCTGTTCATCGCCGACTGGGTGGAATGACGGAAGCCGCGCCGGGCACCGGCTCGGTACTGCGCGAATGGACGAGATCGATCCTGATCGCGATCGGCATCTGGCTGGTGATGCGCACGTTTCTCGTGGAGGCGTTCCGCATCCCGTCCAGCAGCATGGAGAACACGCTCCTCGTCGGTGACTTTCTCTTCGTCAACAAGGCGCTCTACGGCGCGGAGCTGCCGTTCACCCAGCGGCACTTCCCCGCGGTCCGGGAGCCGCGCCGGGGCGATCTCATCGTCTTCGACTCCGTCGAGGAGCCGGGCCGGAAGCTCGTCAAGCGGCTGATCGGCGCGCCCGGCGACACGCTCGCCATGCGAGACGGCGACGTGTACCGCAACGGCCGCGCCCTCGCCGAGCCCTACGCCGTGCATGCCGATCCGACGCGGTCGGAGTCGCCGGCCAACCGGGAACGGATGCGCGCCTGGCAGCTGCCCCACCTCGTCGAGGCGGACCCGGCGGGCTATGCCCCCGATCTGCACGACTGGGGCCCGATCGTCGTGCCGCCCGATTCCCTGTTCGTCATGGGTGACAACCGGGATGATTCCTACGACGGGCGTTATTGGGGATTCCTCCCCCGCGGGAACGTTCGCGGTCACCCGATGTTTATCTATTTCAGCTACGATCCCGCCAGCTGGCGGGCCTTGCCGGTGTTCAGCGCGATCCGCTGGCGGCGCATCCTGAGCCCTCTGGAGTGAGCATGAAATCGTCGGCGCTCGGCGCCTGGCTGTGGGATTGGGCCAAATCGATCGGCGTGGCGCTGATCGTGTGGTTCTTCCTGCGCACCTTTCTGGTCGAGGCGTTCCACATCCCGTCCGGCAGCATGGAAAAGACGCTGCTGGTCGGCGACTGGCTGTTCGTGAACAAGGCGCTCTACGGCGCCGAGGTGCCGCTGCTCAACAAGCGGCTGCCCGCCGTCCGGGAGCCGCACCGGGGCGATATCGTCGTCTTCGATTCCAAGTACATGGCCGGCGTGGAAGAAGCGGGGATCAAGGTCGTCAAGCGCCTGATCGGGACCCCGGGTGATACTCTGGCCATGCGGACCGGCCAGCTCTACCGTAATGGCAGCCCCGTGAGCGAGCCCTACGTGCAGCACATCAATCTCGACGAGTCGGCGCCGCCCGATCTGCGTGCCAGGATGCGCGAGTGGCAGCTGCCGCACGTGGTCGGCCGTGACACCGCGGGTTACGCGCCGGATGTCGAGGACTGGGGGCCGATCGTGGTGCCGCGGGATTCGCTGTTCGTGATGGGCGACAACCGGGAGAACTCGCTGGACAGCCGCTACTGGGGCTTTCTGCCGAGGGGGAACATCCGCGGCAGCCCGATGTTCGTCTACTACAGCTACGATGCCGAGAGCTATCGCCCGCTCCCGTTCGTCACGGCGGTGCGCTGGGGACGGATCTTCACCGGACTGCGCTAGCGGCCGTGCGCCTCACCCCTCGTGGGGGCGGGGGGCCTCGGGAAGCGAATCCCGGCTAGGTGACCGATCGATGTAAACCGCGCTGCGCCCGCAGGCGGCGCAGTGCAGCGTCACCTTGCCGGCCGGCGCGTCATCCTCGCCGCCACGCCGCGGCACGCGCTCCACTTCGGCGGAGCCGCAGGACGGGCACACGAGCACCTTGTGCTCTCGATCCGCGGCAATCAGGATCAGGGCTTCGGGTGCTCGATATTCCTTGATGCCCCTGCGTCCCACGGCCCGCCCCTTCGGCGGGAAGGGAAAAATGGCCCGCGATCGGGCGAGTCCCGCCACCAGCAATATTACAAACGCATCGGGCCCGACGAAAGCCGGGCCGTCAGGGAGGGTGCATGACCCGCTTCGTTCTGCCGTTCGCGGTGGCGCTCCTGCTTCCCGCCGGCGTGCTCGGCGCCCAGACGGTTCGTGAGATCCGCCTGGAGCATGACGCCGTCGCCGGGGAATACCGGTTTGCTCCGACGAAGCTCGAGGCCCACGCAGGTGACGTGCTCGTGTTCAAGGTGACCGGCGGGGGCGATCACAGCATTGTCTTTGAGGACGGCATGTCCGCCGCGGCTCGCAGCGCGCTTGGCGCCGCCATGCCGCGCCGGGTCGGTGAGCTGGCGGGTCCGATCCTCGGCCCCCGGGCGGAGTATCGCATTGTCCTGCCGCGACTTCCGGCAGGCGAGTACCGGTTTTACTGCCTGGCACACCGGGCCTATGACGAAGCTGGCGTGCTGAGCATTCGCTGAGCCGAGCCTGCCGGCACGCAGTGGTTGTGCTAACAACTACTACTTTACGTCGTTGAATCTGGGCAGTTTGCTTGACGCGGCGTGGCCGAGCGCATACGTTCCCGCCCTACGCCAAGGAGGGCGCCGGTGGGCACTGAACTCGGCAGTTCGCAGATCTCGACCCTGCTCGAAACGCTTCCCGGCATCGCCACCGTGCTGCGCAGCCCGGTGGCCGATGCCCTCGCCCACGTGATCCGGGCGGCGGCGCGACTGGAGGAATTCCGCATCGCCGATGCGGAGGAGTTGACCCGGTTTGCGGTACGGCGCAGCCTGATGGGCGGGGACGAGGCGGACCGGATCGTACTCGACGTGCAGCAGGCTCAGCAGAAGCGGATCGAGAAGGCCGCCGACCGGGTAAAGGCCCAGAAGATCAAGGCGAAAGCGAAGCCCAAGCCGAAGCCCCAGTCGAAACCGAAGCCGGCCAGGGCGGGGAAGAAGTCAGTCAAGCCGGTGCGGGCGGCCAGGAAACCGGTCAAGGGCCGCAAGCGCTAGCGTCTAAGTCCGGAATTCCTGCATGAGCGCCGTCAGCCGGTTGGCGCCATGCAGCAGGTCTCCCGCCGACGCAGCCATCTCCTCAGTCGACGCACTCTGCTCCTCGGCCGCCGCGGTCACTTCCTCGCTGGCGGAGGCGTGCTCGCTGGCCGCCTGGCTCACCTCGACCGTCTTTCGTCCCAGCTCGTCCACCACCAGCCGGTTGTCGTCCGCCTCGCGGGCGACTTCGGTCGCGGCGGTATAGACGTCCTGCACGGCGAGCGTGATCTCCTCGAGTGCGTTTGCCGCCGCATGCGCCACGTTCTCGATGCCCGCCACCTTCGATGATCCCAGCTCCATGGTCGCGGACACCTCGCGCACCTGCCGGCGGATGAACTCCACCGTCTTGGTCACGTCTTCGGCCGCGCGGGCGCTCGAATCGGCCAGGCGGCGCACCTCTTCCGCCACGACCGCGAAGCCGCGCCCGTGCTCGCCGGCCCGGGCGGCCTCAATGGCGGCGTTGAGTGCCAGCAGGTTGGTCTGGGACGAGATCTGCTTGATGAGGTCGATGAACTCGGTGATCGTCTCACTCCGCTCGGCAAGCTCCTTCACCTGACCGGCCGAGGTCGTGACCACTTCGCGCACGTCGAGCAGGGTGCGGCCGGCGGCGCCGACATCGGCCCGGTGATGCGCGGCGAGGTCGCGGATCCGGTCGCCCAGCGCCACCAGCCTTCGGGAGGCTTCGGCGTTCGTGCTCGCCGCCTGGTTGAGGCCGGCGAGCAGCATGCCCGCTTCGTCCATCCCGCGGCGCTGCTGGTCCGCGCTGGTGGCGATCCGCACCATCGCGGTCGAGATCTCGCCGCTGCTCGCCGCCAGCTCCTGGCTCATCGCCGAAAAGTCGCTGGCGCTGCTGCCGATGTCGGTCGCCTCCTTGACCACCGCCTCGACGACGGTGCGGAGCCGCTGGCCCATGTTGTCCATCGCTCCCGCCAGCAGTCCCAGCTCGGTCGGCATCTCGCCCAGCTGGACCGGGCGCAGATCGCCCGCTCCGAAGCTGTCCGCGGCGCCGACCAGCCGGCGGAGTGGCAGATCGATGGAGCGGACCGTCACGGCCGACGCGCCGGCGGCAATCAGCAGCACGACCGCGAACAGCGCCCACAGGAGCGAGCGCCGCCGTGCCGCATCGGTCCCCAGGGCATCGGCGTGGGCGCGCACGCGGGACGCCTGGCTCATGGACAGTGCGTGCACATCGGCCACCAGGGTGTCGGACGGTCCGCGCGCGCGCTCGGCGGCGATGCGCGCGTCGTCCATCCGGCCGAGGTCGGCGAGCGCGTGTGACGTCGCGTAGGCGACCTCCGCCTGCGCCTGTGACGCCGCGATGCGATTGAGGGTCACCCGGTCGGCTGTCGTCAGCTCGCCGATGTCGCGGTAGCGGTGCTGCAGGGCGTACGCCGAATCGCCGCTGCGCACGAACTCGGCTTTCAGTGCATCGCTCGGCCGTACCAGGTACTGCTCCCCGGCGCGGATCTCGGCCGTGGCGGTGCCGACCAGGCCATTGCTCAACTCCTCGCCGGCGAGGAGGAGGTTCATCTGGCGGGTGACCGTTCGGTCGAGTGCGCCGATCGAGTTGACGCCGATCACGGAGATCAGCAACACGAGCGCGATCAGCAGCGCCATCGTGGCGATCACCTTGGCGCGCAGGCTCCGGAGCATCACTGGCCCTCCGCGAGCTGAACGGCGCCGCTGCGGACCACGCCGATATAGACCTGGCGGGTAGGCACGTCGCCGAGGGAGTCGAAGGCGATCGCACCGGTCACGCCGGTGAAGGGGGCCGCGAGGTTCACCCGCTGCACACCGTCCCGCACCGCCCGGCGGCTCGTTCCCGACCCGGCGACGACCTGACGCAGCAGGTAGACCGCATCGTACGTGGCCGCGGCCGGCTGATTCGGGGCCAGCGCGCCGGGATACCTGGCGCGGTACGCCGCCACGAACTTCCGATTGGCCGGCGTCTCGAGCAGGGAGATGTAGGCCATGGAGGTGTAGACCCCCTCGGCCAGCGCCCCCGCCTCTTCGATCCCTTCGAGACCGTCGCCGCCGAGCACGGGGATGGTGAGACCGCGATGCCGGGCCTGGCGCAGGATCTCCTCCGCCTCGGTTCGGTTGCCGGCCACGACCAGGAACTGCGAGTGGCCGTCCTTCACCATGCGGTCGAGGTACGCGCTCACCTCCGGCCGATCGCCGAGGTATGGGCTCTCGGCCAGCACCTCACCGCCGCGGCGGACGAACTCGTCTATGAATTGCTGGCGCACTCCTCGGCCGTATTCATTATTCAGATAGAGCACGGTACCGCGCTGCAGGCCAAGGCGGTCCCGCACCCAGCGGGCGAGCGCGGCGCCATGCGCATCGTCGCTGGGACAGACGCGGAAGGTGTAGGGGCCGGCGCCGGACACTTCGGGCGACGACGATGACGGGGAGATGGCCACGACCGGGTTGCTGCCGGCGTTGTAGACCGGTGCCGCCGCGAGTGTGGTGCCGGAAAAGAGATGGCCGATGACGGCGCTGACGTCCGACTGGTACAATGCTGTCGCGACGACGACCGCCGAATCCGGATCCCCGAAGTCGTTCTTCTCGACCAGGGCGATCTTCCGGCCGTTGACACCGCCGGCCGCGTTGATCTCGTCCGCGGCCAGTTCCGCGGCGAGCCGCATCGGCCGTCCGATCGGGTCGTCGAACGCTCCGGCGACTCCGATGCGGATCGGTGCGGTGTCGCCGCTGGCGCAGCCCAGGAGCACGGCGGCGAGCGCGGGCCCGACTAACGCGAAAAGCGTCGAACGTTCGAACAATGCCACGGCGGTCTCCCATGCGGAATGCGCCGGCCAGTCCGCGGCGGCGCCCACGGGCGCGCCGTAATTCGGGCGCGCCTGCAACCTCAAGTCCTGATGTAAGAGTCTCGGAGTCAACGAGTTGCAGACTTCACTCGCGGCGGCGTCCGTCCCGCGCGACGCGTGGCGGACGCTGCTGGCCTCCGGTCTGGCTGCTACCGGAAAGGCAAGAGGCGTACTCTCCGCGGCTCAGCTGCCGCGGGTGGCGTGGGCGCGGGCCCGCCCCCAGGAATCGAGCACACTGCCGTCGATCAGGCTGACCGACGCGACTCGATTGCCGCGGTCGAGCCGCCACGTGAGCCGGATCATCCGCCCGCGGCGCACCCACTGCATCATCCACTGGGTGCCCTGCACGTGGGCGCCGACTCGTCCGTAGGAGTCCTCGAGGGCGGCTCGCCAGTTGTCCAGCTGCTCGGCGGAGACGTCGCCGGACAATGTGAGCACGCCGCTCACGCTGTCCATCGCCGAGATCCACAGGTTCACCGGGCCGCCAAGTGACGGATCGCCGACGGTGGCGCGACATTCCGTAATGTGCCGGTCAGCCTTGGCGTGATCGCAGCGCAGGCGGCTGCCGTCCAGGCTGTCGAGCCGCGCAGCCACCTCGCCGAGGCGAACGCCGGGACGGAAGCCGAAGAAGGCGAGACCGCCATCGCGCGGCGCCGCGGTCTGCGCGGCAAGCTGGTGGGTTGCGAGAGCGAGCAGGAGGCCAATCAGGCCGCTGCGGATGGGAGATGTGCGATTCACGGGCAAGGTCCTCGGTCGGAGGGGCGGACCGCCCCGGGGCCAGCAAAAGACACGCCGCCACCACGGGCCGGCTGGCCCGTGGGTTTCCGTTGAGCGACTGGGCTGGAGAAAGGGGTGGGCGCCGGGTCCCTGGTCAGGCTTTCCGGACGTTCGAGGCCTGAAGGCCCTTCGGCCCCTCGACCACCTCGAACTCGACCTGGTCGCCTTCGGCCAGCGATCGGAAGCCTTCGGCCACGATGGCGGTGTGGTGCACGAACACGTCCTTGCCACCATCCTGCGCGATGAAACCAAAGCCCTTAGCGTCGTTGAACCATTTGACGGTGCCCTTCGCCATTGCCGCAACCTCTTCTGTGGGGGGCCGGGGCCCCGGTAAAACTCCCGGTCGGAGTGACCGGGCGAAAAAAACCGACCGGACCCTGGAGGATCCGAGCGGCAGTTGAGCGCTGGCTATGGTCGAGACCGGGACCGCGAAAGCATTGCCTAACGTGCGGCGGGGAAAGGGTCTTGTCAATAACACCCGCGACCGGCCTAGCGCAGAACGACCCCGGCCCGCCGCAGCTCGTGATCGAGCAGCCAGCGCTTGGCCTTGAGCCCGCCGCCATACCCCACGAGCGAGCCGTCCTTGCCCACCACACGATGGCAGGGGATGAGGACGGCAAGGTGGTTCGATCCGACCAGCTGGCCGATCTGTCTTGGGTGCAGCCCGGTGGCGCGGGCCAGATCGTCGTAGGAGCGGGTCTCGCCGGAGGGTATCCGCCGGATCGCGCGGAAGACGAGCGTCTGCGACGGGGACAGCTCGAGCCATCGGCTGCGATATGCCGGATACGGAAAGCGCCGGACCCGGCCGCCGAAGTAGGCATCGAGCCAGCCACGCGTGACCGTGCACGGTCCTTCGGCGACGTGAATCTTCGGCAGTGTCGCCCGGAGGCGGACGGCCCAGGGAATTCGCGGGGTGCGCGGAGGAAACTCGACGACCAGCGGCCCGGCGTCGCACTCGACGATGGTGAGCGGGCCGATCGGCGACTGGTAGCTGTTCCACTCGACCCGCATCGACGCTCCGCGGCTGAATCGGCGTGCCCGCCCCTTCCCTCGAAAAGGTACCCCGCGGCCGAGCCGCTGGCTACATTGAGCGCTCCGAATCCAGCCGTTCGCTCACCACGGCCCGAGGTCGCCATGCTCGTCGCCCTTCCTCTGCTCGCGCTCCTGCAACAGCCCGCCACGCCGCCAACCCCCGCGATCGCGGTGTCGCCGATCGCACGCGTCGCCGTGGTCCCCGCCGAGGCCGCGCTCGAAGTCGGCGACACGCTGCGGCTGCGGGTCACGGCGTACGATACGGCCGGCCGCGCCATGCCCGATGTGCGGGTACGCTGGTTCCTGGGCGGCGGCCGCTTCGAGGGGTCGGTCGATTCCACCGGGCTGGTCACCGGGGGGTCGACCGGCACCCTGACGCTTTCGGCGGCGGTGAGCCCTGCCGCCGGGGGCAGACCGAGAACGGCATTCGCCCGCGTCACCGTCCTGCCCCAGCCCGCGTCGAAGATCGTGCTCGAGCCCGTGGTCGCACGGATGTATACCGGCCAGTCCATTACCGTGGACGCGACGCCGTACGCCGCCAACGACGACCGGCGGTCGGACCAGGTGGCGTGGACGTCGGACCAGCCGGCGGTCGTATCCATCGCGAGCGGCGGGCGGTTCGTCGCGGGGCGTCCGGGGCGCGCCGTGCTGACGGCACGAGCGGGACGCGCCACCAGAACGGTTGCGGTGACGGTGGAGCGAAACCCGGTGGCCGCGGTGGAACTCACGCCGGCGACCGCCTCGGTGCGAACCGGTGATGTCGTCCGGTTCGGTTTTGCGGCACGCACGGCGGCCGGCCGGCCGGTGACCGGCGTGACGCCCGAGTGGGCGATCGCTCCCGGCAGCGGCCAGATCGGCGGCGACGGGGCGTTCGTGGCATCCGAGCCCGGCAGCTACCGCGTGCTCGCCAGCTTTGCCGGACGCACGGCCGAGTCCGTGGTCGAGGTGCGGCCGCGCGATGTACGGCGCCCGACGACGCTCGTCGGCCGGCTGCCGATCAAGGGCGAGGCCGCCGAGTTCTGGCTGCACCCCGACGGCAAGCACGGCTATCTCACGACGATCGGGGATCGTACCTACGCGATCGACGTGAGCAACCCGTCGGCGCCGGTGATCACCGATTCGATCATGGCCGACGCGCGCACCATCAACGATCTGATGACCACCGAGGACGGCCAGTACGGCGTGATGACGCGCGAGGGCGCCTCGACGCGAAAGAACGGCATCGTGATCCTTTCCTTTGCCGATCCGGCACATCCGAAGCAGATCGCGGAGTTCACCGAGACGGTGACCGGCGGCGTGCACAGTACCTACATCTACCGCGGCTACGTGTACCTCACCGACGATGCGACCGGCTCCATGCGGGTCATCGACATCCGGGATCCGCTCCATCCGAAGCAGGTGGGCCGCTGGGAAACCCCGCGTTCCGAGGCGGGGCGCATGCTGCACGACATCGACGTCAAGGATGGGCTCGCGTACCTGAGCTACTGGAACGACGGGCTGGTCATCCTCGACGTCGGCAACGGCGTCAAGGGCGGAGCGCCGGACAAGCCGCAGCTGGTGTCCCAGTTCAAGTATGATCTCAACACGCTGTACCGCAACGTCGAGGCGGTCGGCGGGCCCGGCTTCATCCGCGGCACCCATACGGCCTGGCGTGCCGGGAAGTACGTGTTCGTCGGCGACGAGGTGTTCTCCGCCAAGCCGCGTCCCACCGATGGCGGTGGCGTCGTCGGACTCGGCCGTGCCTTCGGCCGTCTGCATGTAATCGACGTGTCCGACCTGACGAAGCCGAAGGAGGTCGCGTGGTACGAGCCGACGGACGGGGGAACCCACAACGTCTGGGTGGCCGGCGACACACTCTATCTCGGCGATTACCAGGGGGGACTCCGGGTGCTGGACATCTCGGGCGAGCTGCGGGGAGACCTGCAGGCGCAGGGGCGGGAGATCGCCCACGCGGTGACGGGTGACAACAAGGGGAGCGTGCCCAATGCGGCCAACGCCTGGGGCGCGATCTACCGGGACGGGTTCATATACGTTCCAGACATCAACAGCGGACTCTGGATCGTGAAGGTGGATGCCAGGTCTCAGCTCACGCCCTGAGATCACCCTCGTCGGCCCCGTGCCGACAGAGTAGATTTGAGCATGGCCATTCCCACCACCCTCGTCGTCCGAACCTTTACGGATCGGGCCGAGGGGCTGTCGCACCTGCTGCTGCACGCCGGCGAGGCTCCTCGCCTCCTGGCGTTCGATGATACGCTCGGCTGTCCGATCGAGACTGCCCTCTCGGCGCTCGAGTGGACGGGCGCCGTCGGCATTCTCCTGGACGACGACCTGCTGCACGCCGGCCGGCTCACCAGCGAGACGGCGGCCGCGGTCGTTGAGCGGAAGACCGAGAAGGGCCGGCGGTACGTCTATCTCGGGCCCCGGCTGGACGCTCCGCCGATGGACGTGTTCGAAGGCGCCGTGCTGTTCGACGAGCCGGGCGTCAAGGCGGTGGAGTTCAGCCAACGGGCACACGCGTTGGCGCACTTCCTGCGAGCCACCGCGGGAGCCGGCGCCTTGCTCGCACTGCTGGGGCGGCGGGCGCCGGAGCTTCGGCACATGCGCCGCTGGCTGCCGGCGATCGTCAAGGAGCTTGATGCACCCCGGCCACTCGTCGGCGGATGGTTTGCCGCCAGCGCCGCCGGGTGCCTGTTCACCTCAAATGAAGGCGAGCCGACCTACCGGTACATCGAGGTCGGTCTGGAATCATGACACGAACCCTGCTGCTGATCATCACGCTCGCCGGATCGGCGCCGCTCGCGCTCCGGGCCCAGGAATTTGTCCGTCCGGCGGCTCCCATCGACGCCCGCCGCGCCGGCATCCGCGACCGCCTGCTGATGCTGCGCGATTCGCTGAATGCCGTCAACAGCAGCGCCGCACGGCTGCAGCGGGACTTTCGCGCGACGTCGGCCGCCGCGCTGTCCGCGCGCGCGCGTCTGGTCGGCGCCGCGTGCATGAGCTCGGCCCGCGTCATCCCTGGGGCGCGGAGCGCGGTCGCCTCGGCCAGCCCCGCGACGCCGGTGCAGGCACGGGAGCAGGCGGCGCTCGTCCGCAGCCTCGATTCGCTCAGCGGGACGATGACGCGCTGCGGAGACGAGTTTTCCGCCATGGGCGGGCGCGGCAACGGCGAGGAAGTGCGCGGATACGGCAACCGCCGCGCCGAGCCGATCCTGGCCCAACTCGGCCGCTATGATGACGCGCTTTCCCGGTTTTTCGCGGTCTGGGGGATCGAAGTGCGGCCGATCGGAGCCCGCCCGAACCCGGTGCCGATGTAAACAGGCCGACGATCGGTGTGGATACACATCTCCACAAATTGTGGAGGAAGAGGCCAAGAGCATGGCCGCCGCAGGACTTAACTCTCCACACGACGTCCACAAGCAGATCGCGTAACCCGAATGAAATCAGGCACTTGCGAGCATTTCGCAGGTGCCTATCTTGTAGCACGTCAGTCGGATACCTGCTGCGGCCCCCGGCTTCAGCGGCGACACGTCGGACGGTTCGGATGGAACGTCAGGGGAGACCGCCAACGCTTCCAAGGGCCAAGGCGATCGTTGATCCAGGTGCACTCCGTCTGAGCAGGTGAAGCCAGTCGCGTGCTTCATCCACCCCGATTTTGCGCCTCGGGATGCAGTGCGAATGGCCGGTCCGCGACTCGGCCTGACTCGCAGCGCTCACGGCGACGAACCAGATGGGACGGCCATCCGGTCTGGGGATCGAAGCCGAGGCCCTCATGCCTGCCCTCTCGAGCGGTG
>JBBQFH010000051.1:0-13502 GCA_038321865.1 Gemmatimonadales bacterium | reverse complement strand
ACCTTCACGGCCGTCATCGCGGACCCCTCCGCATCAGGCTGGCAATGGCGCGCTCCAGCCGGGTCTCGCCGGTCGCCTCGGCCAAGTGCCGGAGCGAGCCCTCGAATTCGACCCGGCCGTCCAGCAGAAATACCACGTCGTCCACCAGCTCCTGCAACTCGCTCAGCACGTGCGAGGTGAGGATGATGGATGTGCCCGCGCGCCGGGCGCGGAGGATCTTGTCCTTGAGCACACCGCTCGCGATCGGGTCGAGTCCCGCCGTGGGCTCGTCCAGCACCAGCAAGGCCGGCCGGAACATGAACGCGACTGCCGCGTTGAGCTTCTGCCGGGTGCCGCCCGAGAGTGTCCGCACCGGCTTGTCCAGCTCCGCCGCAAGCGCGAACGATTCGAACAACTCGTCGTCCTCGGGCACCGCGTCGCCGCGGAGGTCGCGGAGCAGGCGGATGACCTCGCGACCGGTGAGGTTCTCCGGAAAGTGGGCGTGCTGCGGCATGTATCCGAGGTCCGCGCGATACGCCGGGTCGCCGTCCACCGGCTGGCCGTGCACGGCCAACGATCCGCCGTCCGCCCGGGTCAGGCCGAGGAGCACCTTGATGATGGTGGACTTCCCCGCCCCGTTGGGCCCGAGGATCGCGGTGACGCGGCCCGCCCTGATGGCGAGGTCGACCCCACGGAGCACCTGCAGCCGGCCGAACCGCTTGGTGAGCCCCGATGCCGACACCACCGTCACCGGCAGCGGGAGCGGGCGCGTGTCCAGAGCGGCGGTCACAAGGCCCTCCATCGCATCAGGGGGTGCGCGTCCACCAGCGCTTCGGGAGTGATGACGGGCACCAGCCGCTCCGCCAGCTCCAGCAGGTCGAGGAAGAAGCTGCGCAGCAGGATCAGCATCGGCTCGTGCTGCTCCACCAGCACCGAGAACAGCCGTACCGGCCGGAACGGCGCATCGCCGAAGCCGTCGTGATCGAGGTCGTAGCCCGCGTAGCCGTCCCAGTAGTTCCCGGCGAAGCTGCTCGGGCTGCTGGCCTGGCTGTTGGTCGCCACGTCGAACGTGTTTCCCTCGAACCGATTCCGGCGGAAAATGTTGTCGACCGCGTCGGCCATGAGACGCAGGGCCCAGCCATTCCGGATGAACTGGTTCCCTTCGACCACCATCCGGTCGGCGCCCTCGGCGAAGATCCCGACGGTGTTCCGGGCGAACAGGTTGTTCTCGATGCGGCTGTCCTTGATCTCCTTGAGCAGCAGTCCGTACGCCGCCGAGCCGCGGTTGTCCTCGAACCGGTTGTCGGCAACGGTCACGCTCCGGCTGTACATCACCGCCACGCCGACGCCGTTCGCCGCAAACACATTGCGGCGGTACTCGCAGCTATCGGAGTACATGAAGTGGAGGCCGTACCGCAGGTTGCCGCGGCTGTCGTTCTCGACGATGGTGGCCCGACGGGAGAACTCCAGATAGATGCCGTCCCGGTGCCCGCGGATCAGGTTGCGTCTCACGGTGAACCCGGCGGAGTTGAACAGGTGGATGGCGTTCCCTGCGGCAGCCTGCTGGCGGCCATGGCTCTCGATCCAGTTGTTCTCGATCAGGCAGTCCGTGGCGCGCGCGGCGTAGATCCCGAAGAACGTGTCGACCAGGCGATTGCCCGCCACGACGCAGCGGCTGACGCCATCGATCCGGATCCCGGCCCGGTCCTCGGTGAAGCTGACGCCGACGTTCCGCACCGTCAGGCCGCGGACCGTCACGCCATCGGCCCGGAGCGTGAGCACCTCATGCGTGCCGCCGCCGTCGAGCACCGCCGTGCCCTCGCCCAGAATGACGACGGGGACGCTGACGATGATCCGCGGCTCCCGGTAGATCCCGGCGGTCACCACCACCGTGTCGCCGGCGCGTGCCAGGCGGAGAGCCGCGGTCAACGTCGGTACCGGGCCGCTCGGCGCCACGACGATCCGCCGCGGGCCCGGCGGCCCGGCAAGGCTGAGCACGAGCGCGAGAGCTGCGCTACCCATCGTGCCTCCGCACCGGCGGCCGCGTCACGCCAACGGCTGGGCGACCGGCCCACCGACCGCGATCCCCCGGGCGGGTGACGCGTGAACGCGTCGCCACTCCAGGACCGCTACGACCAGCACACAGGCGAGCGAGGCGATGAGAATCCAGCCTCCGATGTCCGGCCACGACGTCGCGTGGAAGTTGAGCAGTTGCTTGGTGCCGATGACCGGCGGCTGGTAGCTCATGCCGGGCACCCGGATCGCGGCGCGCGGATCGAGGTGATGGCCGTACTCGTAGCCCCATTTCCAGAAGTCGCCGAGGCCGGCCACCGCGCCCGCGGTGAACGACGCGGCCCAGAGGTAGAGCGGGACCCGGCGGCCGATTAGCGCGACGAGCAGGCCAGCCCCGATCGCGACCGCGAGCAGCTTGGGCATGAATTGGAGCTCGGGAATCTCGTCCGGTTCGATGGCGTGCATCCCGATATAGTGATTCAGTCCGTTGATGCTGTTCAGGTCGTTCGGCTTGAGGCCGGTGATCTGGTTCACCCAGATCCGCAGTCCGAGCCCCTCCGGGTACTGCGGCGCGATCAGCTCGATCCGCCAGAGCGGGGCGAAATAGACCGCCAGCAGCAGGAACGCGGCGACGGCAACGGCAATGCGGGAAGAGTGGCGCATGCGATGGTCTCGTGGTTCAGGGCGCGGCCGGGCGAGGACGTCGATGTCCCCGGCCGGCCCGCGCGTCACTTGGTTCCGTGCTCGGCGGCCCCGTGCTCGCCCGCCTCGTGCTCGCCCGCCTCGCGGTAGCTCGGGCTATTCCACTTGACCGCGACCGCGGATCCCTTCGCCGACACCCGGATATAGCCCTGCATCTCCTGGTGCAAAGCCGAGCAGAAGTCGGTGCAGTAGAACGGGAACACGCCTACCCGACTGGGGACCCAGACCAGCGTCCGGGTCTGCCCCGGCATGATCAGCAGCTCGGAGTTGTTGGCGCCCAGCACCGCGAAGCCGTGGGGCACGTCCCAGTCCTGCTCCAGGTTGGTGACGTGGAAGAAAACCGAGTCGCCGACCTGGATCCCCTCGATCTTGTCCGGCATGAAGTGGCTGCGCACTGAGGTCATGCTCACATGCACCACGGCGCCCTTCCGGTCCACCCGGGTCGACTTCTCGTTCTTGGCCGCGTACGGATCCGCGTTCTTCGCCAAGGGATACATTTTGACCTGGCGGTCCTTGAGGATCGACGCCGGCAGCGCCTGCGCATAGTGCGGCTCACCGATGGTCGGAAAGTCCAAGAGCAGCTTCATCCGATCACCGCTGATGTCGTAGAGCTGCGCCGATTGGGCCAGCTCCGGCCCGGTGGGCAGGTAGCGATCCTTGGTGATCTTGTTGAGGGCCAGGGCGTACTTGCCCCACGGCTTCCGGCTGTCGCCGCCGGGGATCATCAGGTGGCCGATCGAATAGTAGGTCGGCGCGCGGTCGAGCACCTTGAAGTCCTTGAGGCTCCACTTCACGATCTCCGAGCTCAGGAACATCGAGGTGTAGGCGTTACCCTTGCCGTCGAACTCGGTATGCAGCGGGCCTAGGCCGGGATTCTGCACCTCACCGGCGATGGTGGCTTCGTACTTGAGCACCGGGATCCCGTGGTCCTCGCCCGCGAATGCCTTGTCCGCGATCGCCTTCAGCATCTTCGAGAAGCTGTGCACCGGGATGATCGCGGCGAGCTTGCCGCCGGCCACGATGAACTCGCCGCTCGGGTCCACGTCCACGCCGTGCGGGCTCTTGGGGGTCGGGAGGAAGTAGACCAGACCGGGGCAGTCCGCCGGGGCGAGCACCTTGGTGCTGGTACCCCATTCGGTGCGCGCGATCCCGTCCTCGCCCATCAGGTTGTGGGCGTAGCGGGCCGGCTCCGTCTTCGCCTTGCCCTGGGCCACGCACTGCTCGGCCCGCTTCCAGTTGATCGCCGCAATGTAGTCCTTGTCCTTCTGGGAGGCGTTCACCTCGAGCTTGGTGTTCCCCTCCTCGCTGTTGTAGCTGGTGAAGAACGACCAGCCGTGCGACGGCCCCTTCCCCGCGTGGGAGAGGTCGTAGTCGAACGCGGGCATGCGGATCTGGAACGCGATCGCCATGTGGCCGGTGGCGCTGTCAACCGTCGCGAACGTCAGGATGCCGCTGAACGCCTCCTTGTAGTCGTCGATGGAGACGTCGCGCTGCGGGGCCGGCACGCTGAAGCGCCCGCCCGCGACCACGTACTCGCTGTTCTCGGTGAGGAACGGCGACGAGTGGTTGCCGCCCGAGTTCGGGATCTCGAGGATTTCTTCGGTCTCGAACAGGGTCAGGTCGAGCCGGGCGATGCGCGGCGTGTTGTTGCCGTTGATGAACAGCCAGCGGCCATCGGGCACGCCTGCGGTCTGCGAGAGCTGCGGATGGTGCGCGTCGTCCCACGGCACGAAACCGTAGCTGGTGTTCATCATCGCCTTGGTCTGCTCACTGTAGCCCCAGCCGTTCTCCGCGCTCTGGGAGAAGACGGGAACGTGCTTGAGCAGCCGGCCAGACGGCAGGCCGTAGACGCCCACCTGCCCGTCGAACCCGCCGGACATGAAGGCATAGAACTCGTCGTACTTCCCGGGAGCCACGTACACCCGCTCTGCCGCATCGCCGGTCTCGCCGAGCCGGGAGGCGTTCGACCGGGCACAGCCGGCCGCTGCCACGGCGCCGGACATCAAGAGCGCGAGAGCAGCGGGGCGGCGGAAGCGGAACACGGTCGTGGGCGACATGGGTCGTTCTCCTGGAAATCGGTGGGGGCTACGAGGGAAACTTGGCGCCGCCGCGCGGCCGCCTCGGTGGAACCTGGGTGAAGCTTCCTTCAGACTTCCCCCGTTTCTTGTGGCTGCTCGTATAATCGGATATTATCATGAATATATGATTAATAGCCTGTGAAACGTCGTTCCCGCAGCCGAGGCCCCCGTGCTCTCGCATACCGCCGAATACGCCCTACGTGCCGTGCTCTTCCTCGCCGATCGTGGCGAACCCGCCAGCGTCGACGAGATCGCCAAGCAACTGCAGGTGCCTCGGAACTATCTCTCCAAGACCCTGTACCGGCTGGCTCAGGAGGGGGTGCTGACCTCCGCCCGAGGCAAGGGCGGCGGATTCCGGCTCGCGGTAGACCCGCACCGACTGAAACTGCTGCGCGTGGTCGAGCCGTTCGACCAGATCTCCGGCGAGCGCCGGTGCCTCCTGGGCCGCCCCCAGTGCAGCGACCGGAACCCGTGCCCCGCCCATCACCAGTGGCGCGCGGCGAGTGAGCGGGTGTCCGAATTCTTTCGGGACCGGACGGTGGGCGATCTCGTGAAGGGCGCTTAGCGCTTCGCCGACGGCCGATTTCTCGAGCGCCTGATCTACGCCACCTCAGCCTTGATCACGGAGCTGTCGCTCGACGGGGTGCTCCAGCGTATGGTGCAGGTAGCGCGTGAACGGAGGACCGAACGCCACGATCGCCGTCGCCGGCGAGCTCCAGAGTAGCCAGCCGCTCGGCCGGCTCCGCCAGAACCGCAGCCGGATGCGGATCGCGAAGGTGACGAGCACCTCCGAGCAGGCCGATTCCACGAACCACGCTGTGCGGAACACGGCGACCGAGGTCTGCCAGCGCAGCAGCGCACCGATGAGCAGCAGGTCGAACAGCGCGCTCAATATCCCGACGATCACCATGAACCGCGCGATCGCGCCGATGTTTCCAGCGCCGGGGACGCTGCCTCAGCTCCGGATTCACCCGGTCGGTCGCCACCGTAATCAGGGGGACGTCGCTTCGGATGTTGTTGAGCAGGATCTGCGACGGCAGGAGTGGGATGAACGACAGGAAGAGCGAGGACACCGCTACGGTCGACATGTTGCCGAAGTTGGCGCTGATGGTGGTTGAGAATGTACTTAGTGATGTTCGCGAAGGTCTTCCGGCCTTCGACGATCCCTCCGGTTAGCACGTCCAGGCTCTTCTGCAGCAGAATCACGTCCGACGCGTCCTTGGCGATGTCGGTCCCCGAGTCCACCGAGATCCCCACGTCGGCCGCCGCCGTGCCGGCCGGCGATACGGTCTAGGAGCGTTGGCACAAAACGATACAGCGTCGACACGTTGCGTTACAGCGCGACCCCGGCGCCTCTCGCCAAGTCGTTGCCCCAGTGGAGGAACCCGTCGGCCAGGCGGTCGGCATTCCTCCTGCCTCCATGGCCTGCCGTGCTGCCGACCCCCGGCGGCCATCCTTCCCTATCAGGAGGTGGACGATGAGGGTTCTCCATTTGCAGAGCATGCGCCGGCGGCTGGTTGCCGGCGCCGCCCTCTGGTGGCGTGCGGCGACAGTACGACCGCGCCCGGGCGCGATCCCGAGATCATCAACACGCCGGATAACTTTCAGTACCAGATCACTGATATCCAGAACTTCTCGGGCACCCAGGTCTACAGCTGGCAAAATTCCGGCACGACCGCGACGGTCAACCAATCGGCGGCAGTCGCGGCCGGCTCGGTGAACCTGGTTCTCCGCGACGCGAATGGGGTGGAGGTCTATAGCCGCTCGCTTGCCGACAACAGCACGTTTTCCAGCAGCGCCGGGACCGCTGGCGCGTGGACGGTCCGTGTGATCTACAGCGGGGCCGACGCTACCGTGAACTTCCGGCTCGACAAAGCCAACTAGGCTAGGTAACGAGCACGAGGACGACCAGCTCCACGACGTGGCCCGGCGGCGCGATGAGCTCGAAGTACCGCCGGCCGCCCGGCGTGAACGGAAGCCCGATCGTCACGACCGCCGTCACGGAGGCAGGGTCTACTGGCGCCCGGCGGTCTTGCCGGCGTGCTCGGAACGCCGCGGATGGTAGGCGAACACGACCGTGCCCTCGCCAATGAGACCAATGACCCGGGCCGCCGCTGACGGGCTCAACGCGGGGCAGCCTTGGCTGCGACCGAGCCGCCCGAGCTTCGCGACCACGGCCTCGCTGACGTAGGGCGCCCCATGGATCACGATGGCCCGCGCCTCTGCCCGGTCGTTGATGCCGTGGTCGAGCCCGCGCAGCCTGAGGGCGAGCCCGTGCTTGCCCCAGTACGCCGCGCCGGTGACGAACGTGCCGAGGCTGGACTGGAGGCTGCCCGGCCGATTTGAGAAGCGGACCGCGCGATCGTCACCGGTCCCGCGCCCGTGTGCCACCAGCTCGCGCGCGAGGACGCGGGCGTGCGCCAGGTCGAGCACCCAGAGCCGACGCTCGCGCGAAGGAAGGCTGTAGTCGATCACGGTGAGCACCGGACGAGCCGATAGACCGCTCGCCGCCGCGCGGTCCCGGGCCCGAAGTGCGAGCCGAAGCACTTCGGGGCGGAGCCCCGCGCGCTGGGAGGCGTGGGCCAGGGCGATGACGTCCAGCGGCTCCGCGCGGTTCGGACGTGGAGCGGCGCGCAGCGGCCCGAACGTCGTCAGCGACGCCAGGACGAGCATGGTGATGCGAGCGCTGGTGGGCGGGAGCATGCGATCAGAGTAACCTGCGGGTCCGCGCGCCCGCAACCGTTCACGGGGGCGACGTGACGGAGCGCAGGGCCTCTACCAGCGAGTGGTCGTGGCCATACACATCCTCATAGAAGCGAATCGTGCCGTCAGGGGCCGCCACCGCGGTAGTGTAGAACACAACGACCGGCATCGGCCGGCTGAGCAGCACCCGCGTGTTCACGCCGGCCACCATCCTTAGCTCGATCGCCGCGCGGCTCCATGCCGGCTGGTCCTGCAGCACCCACGCCGCCAGCGCCGCCGGATCCTCGAGCCGGATGCAGCCGTGGCTGAAGTCCCGGCGGGTGCGGGCGAACAGCTCGGTCTGGGGTGTCCCATGCATGTAGACGTTGGCTGAGTTCGGGAACACGAATTTCGCCAGGCCCAGCGCGTTCCACGGCCTCGGCCGCTGGCGTACGCTCAGCTCACCCGCTGCGAGCCGCCTCAGGATCTGGGGAGTGACGTCGTCCCCGAGCACCGCCCGGCGCGGGCCCACGACCTCCATCTGGTTGGCCCGGAGGTAGCTCGGGCGGCGCCTCAGCATCGGCAGCATCTCCTTCACGAGAATGCTGCGCGGCACGTTCCAGTACGGCCAGAACTCGACGTACCGCAGCTCCTCGAACAGGAGGGGCGTCCGGGTATCGAGGGCCTTGCCCGTCACCACCCTCATCTGGAGCACGGGCGCTCCGGCCCCACCCACTGAGTCGAAGGCGAAGAGCTGGAACGACGGGATGTTCACCACGACGAACCGCTGCCGGCCGATCGGCGGCAGTGCCCGGAGACGCTCCAGGGCCAGTGCGATCTGCTCGACGCGGGCCGTAAAGGGGACGTTGAGCGCCGCGAGCGTCCCGCGCCCCAGCACCCCGTCCGGTTCCAGCGCATGACGGACCTGGAACCGACGAACTGCACTCGTGACGGATTCCGTGTAGACATCGCCCGTGTCGCCAGCCACCGCCGGTGCCAGGTCCCCAAGCACGATCAACCGGCGGCGGAGGGCGCCCACGCCGGAGTACGGGTCGCCCGGACGCACCACTCGGTCCGCCTCCAGCGCAACGAAGGGCGTGTCCGCCGCGAGGCGGCGGTACCGCGCCAGATGTATCCGCAGATTTCGATACTGTGCCAGGTGTGGCTCGAGCGCACCCACGAGCCGGGCGACGGAATCACCGGTCGCCGCGGCCGCGACGCTCACGGCCAGATCCAGACCCGCTGGCGCTCGCCCTTGGCCGAAGGGCCCCGGCCGCACGCGGCCGCTACGCAGATCGTCGAGATATCGCAGCAGGTCGACGCTCAACAGCAGGTCGAACCGCGCCAGCGCCACCGCGTTCCAGGACGGATGCGGGAGCCCTCGCGCGAGGCCGTCGAGCGTGGCGGCATCGTAGTCGGCCGGCACCAGCCCCTCATCGCCCGCGGCGAGCAGCAAGGCGACGGCCGAGCGGCCGGCCTGGGACAGGCGCCGCCCCGCGAGCCAGACCGGGCCATCGCCGCGCGAGGCATAAAGCCGCGCCACCACGTCTACGAGGCGGGGGAAATCCGGTCGCCGGGCCCACGGGTGGCGGGCCACGGCGATCATGGTCCGGATGTGGGCGCCAACGGTATCCTGCGCCGCCGCGGAGCGAGCCGAAAGGAGGGCGAGGCCCAGGATCGCGAGAGCGAACCTCATGCGGGATGAGGCGCGCGGACCGACTTGACGGTCTGGCCCACCACGGCGGGCACCAGGCCGAGCGCGGCCACGATCAGCCCATCCATCGGGGAGAGCGGCACGACGTCGAGTACCCGGCTGAGCGGGGCAAACAACCTGGCGAGCAGCTGGAGCCGGACCGCCAGCGCCACGGCAGCGACGGCGTATCGGTTGCCGAAGGCTCGGCGCGGTGACAGGACCCACCCTGCACTGCGGGTGCGAAGTTCGACTCCGGGTGCGTGCTGGAGATGATTACCCGCCGCCCTCCGACGCTCGCGTCCGCCTCGGACCAGCCCTGGCGCAACGTGATGCCGGGCGCCAGCTCGCCGATGTTGAGCGTGAAGATGTGGTGCGCGGCGCTCGTGACCGCCACGCGGTCGGCATCGATGAGCAACGCATCGCCCTGGCCGACAGGGTGTGTGAACAGTTCTTCACCAACACCGATTCCCGCCATCGGCGCGAGGAGCTCGCCCACGTCCGCTGCGCATTATTATAGGTGGAGGAAGCGCGAGGAAATCAGTTCCCCACAATGAGGTCATCATGAAAACCGTTCGATTCGGAGCAGGCTTGGCGGCACTAATGCTCAGCGCACATCTACTGGCCGCTCAGCAGCCGACAGCGCCACCACAGCCGGACCGCCGACCCGGCGGCATGGCGGGCAAGTCGGGGATGGCGGCGCAGATGCAGGTGATGGATTCGCTGAATGCCCGGCTGGACACCCTGGTCAGCCGGATGAACCGGGCGACCGGCAACAGCAAGGTCACGGCGATGGCCGCCGTCATCAACGAGCTGGTCGCCCAGCGCAAGGTGATGCAGGAGCACATGCGCAAGATGATGGAGCCCGGGGAAGGGATGATGCGCATGATGAAAGAGCCGGAGGCCGGGGAGCACCCGGCGCCGATCCCTGGGGCGGACTCGACTCCCGCCGATAGCGCAGGGCACGCGGGGCACCATCCGCCAAGTTGAGCATTGGGGCGCACAACGGCCCCTGGGTCGATGAGCATCGCCCCAGGGGTCGTAATGCACGTGCGCGAGGTTACATAACCATGACGGGCGCCGAGACCCTGATGTCATTGTCCACTCTCTGGACACCCGGGGCGTTCCAGGCCGCGCGCTCCGCGTCCCGCCGCTCCGCCACCGAGCGGACCGTGCCCCGCAGCGTGACCTGGGATCCGCTCGTCTCGACCGCGATCTGCTCCGCGTCGAGCTCGGCGTGGCGCTTGATGCCGGCCCGGATGCGCTGCTTGATGTCCGCCGGAGTGGGCGTGGCCCGCAGGGCGATGAGATTGGCCACGCCCTTGACGCCCATCAGAAACCGGACGGCGCGCTCGGCCGCTTCCTTCTGGAAGTACCGGTCGACCTCGCCTTCGAGCGTGATCCAGCCATTCGTCACCTTGACCTGGATCCGCTCGTCCGGCACTTCGATGTGCCAACGCAGCGCGTTGACGGCGGCATGGGCGATGTCGGTGTCCGAGCGCTCCAGGGCGCCGGGCAGCTTGACGGTCAGGTCGTTGACGATCGCCTTGACCCCAAGCACCCGCTCCACCGCATGCTCGGCCGCACAGCGCTGGGCATAGGTGTCGACGATGCCGGCGACCGTCACCACGCCGTCCTTCACAGCGGTGGCGATGTCCTCATCGCGAACGCTGGGATCCCAGTTCAGCTCCGAGATGACGTCGGTGCGTAGTTCGGTGTCGGTTCTCATGGTGTGCCTCCCCTCGAAGTTCTCCGTCGTGCTCGATGGCGCTCGAGCTCGTTCTGTACGGCGATGCCAATACGTTAGCGGTGTCCCCATGAACGGGCCGTGAATACGGCATGAGAATGCGACCCACCACCCTGAGGACCACGTCTCCTCATTGAGATCACGGCCCGGACCGCGCCACCGCCCCTGGCCGACTGGCAGCACGCGCTGATCTGGCCGCCGCCCTCCCCGGCTCGGCGCTCCGCCGAACGGGCCCTCTCGTGGCATGCGACCGGCGCTTTCTGACCGGAATCACCAGCACCGGTTGGCTCGCTCCCCGAACCACCTTGTCCGCCACGCTTCCCAACAGGAGCCGCTCCGTCGTCCGCGGGCGCTGAGTGCCCACGACGATCAGGTCGCTGCCGAGCCTCTGGGCAAGGGTGAGGAGCTCCTCCGCAACTCTCTGCGCGACGAGCACCTGCGCCGTCACCGCCAGCCCACGCTTGGTGAGCTGTTCTGCCAGCCGTTCCAGATCCTGCGCGGCCGCCTCCCGCCGGCGCCCGAGCGAGCCCGCCGAATCGGGCCCGGGATGGACCGGCCCATGGTGGGGAACCGGCGTCGGTGGCTCGACGACCTCCACCAGCGTGAACTCCGTGCCCGATTCCACCGAACCAAGCGCGACGGCCTCCGCCAGGACCTTCTTGGACCCGGCCGAGCCGTCCAGGGCGACCAGTATCCGCTGGAATCGCGCAGTCGATGCCACCATGGCGGGACGCAGGACCAGGACCGGGGCGCGTACGCGCGCGAGCAGTCCGTCCGTGACGCTGCCGATCCAGTGGCGGCTCACCCCGCTCCGGCCGTGGGTGGTCATGACGACGAGCGCGATACGGTTCGTCCGCACGTAGTCCGCCAGCGCGTCGGGGGGCCAGCCGTGCAGCACGCCACAGGAAGAGCATTCCCCGTGCGCGGTGGCCAGCGCCTCGGCCTTGCCCTCCAGGTACTCACGCAGATCGTGCCGGATCTCGCGCCCGCTGTCTGCGCCCGCGGTTGGCGCCGCCGCCCTGTCGCCGGCCGTGGGTGTGGGTACCCGGACCGTGACGAGATGCAACACCCCATGCCGCCGCCGCGCCAGGCGGGCGGCGACCCAGAGCGCCTGCTCGGCGAGCACCGAGCCGTCCAGAGGCACCAGAATGCTCGGCGACGGGACGGTGCTCATGTCGTGGGGCTCGGGGACATGCCGCGATCCGGCCCCGACTCCTCCTCGAATTCGTCTTCGCTCCGGATGCCATGCCGGTACGCGTAGGCCCGCAGCGTGTCATCGTCGAGGCGTTCCAGCAGTTCGGTCACGACCCCGAGCGCCGTCTCGTGCCCTTCGGTCGTGAAGGTGCGGTCCAGCTGCTCCAGCAGGCGGCGGAGCGGATGCTGTCTGGAAGCCGCCCGCGCCTCCGTTGTTGGGATGGGCGTCATGATGTCCACTCGTCGGTTCGGCACGGATGGCCGGCGCGTTCGCACCGACCCCGACCGGGATCCAGTCTGATTTCGCCGCCCTGAAGCCGCGATGAAGTCAGCGTGAAACTCTCCGCCACCAAGTCGTCGTCTCACGCCGCCGATCAGGATCGGGTTCCCTCGGCGAAGCTCGCCACGATATGCACGCGAAGCATCCGGTCTACGCCTCCTGTCCTGGACCGCTGGGTGGCGCCCGGCGTAGGCCGCCCGGAGCTCGTCGAGCACGTCGGTGGCCTCCGGATCGTCGGAGACACCGGCGGCGGGGCATGAGGCTGGGGTGAAGCTTCCTTCAGGCGAGGGGTTTCCCGTGCCGGCACTCCGACCCTACCTTCCGGCATGCCCCACCGGTCCGGCCAGCACTTGCAGAGCACCGAGGCGCGGCTCGAAGCCCTCGTCGTCGCCACGTCCTCCCTCATCGGCGAGCTTGCGCTCGAGGGCGTGCTCCAGCGCGTCGTCCAGGTGGCGGCGTCGGTGATCGGTGCCCGCTACGCCGCGATCGGCGTGCTCGCCCCCGATGGCCGCGTGCTCGAGAGCTTCACCACCTACGGCATCTCTTCCGAGGACCGCGAGCTGATCGGGCCCCCGCCTCGCGGGCATGGCATCCTGGGACTCGTCATCCGCGAAGCGCGCCCGATCCGCCTCCCTGATCTCGCCAGGCACCCCGACTCCTACGGCTTCCCGGCCCACCACCCGCCGATGCACTCATTCCTGGGCGTGCCCATCGTCGGGCGCCGGGGGGTGTTCGGCAATCTCTACCTGACCGAGAAGCTCGGCGCGGAGGTGTTCAGCGATGAGGACGAGCATATCGCCGTGCTGCTCGCCGCCGCGGCCGCCGCGACGGTCGAGAATGCCCGGCTGCACGAGGAAAGCGCCCGGCTGATCGAGGAAGTGCAGGAGCTCCACCGGGCCCGTGAGCGGTTCTTCGCCATGGTGAACCACGAGCTCCGGAACGCGCTGGCGGCGGTCTTCGGCTGGGCCGAGTTGCTGGTACGCAAGAAGGATCCGGCGACAGTGCCCCGCGCGGCGTTCGAGGTGCTCGATTCAGCCCGACAGGCGGTCAGCCTGATCAACGACCTGCTCGACCTGAGCCGGCTGGATGAGGACCGGCTCAAGCCGGTCATCCGCTCGGTGGAGCCCGCCGCGGTAG
>JBBQFH010000050.1:0-13995 GCA_038321865.1 Gemmatimonadales bacterium | reverse complement strand
GAAGCCGGGATTCCGGGCCTTTCGGGGACTGATCGGCAACGGCAACCGCACCTTCATGCTCGACTCGGTGGGATCCGCCGACAGCGACATGGTGCACCTTTCGCCCGGCACCTACGGCGTCTTCCTGGTCGGGCTCGACGGGCATGACGAGCTGTCCCTCGCCGACTTCCGGATGGGCTTGCACGAGATCAGTAATCGGCAGTTCAAGGTGTTTGTGGATGCTGGTGGGTACAGCAGCCGAGAGTATTGGCCGACCGAGTTCCCGGACGGCGCGAAGCGGCTCACCTGGGACGCCGCAGTGCCCCTGTTCCGCGACAAGACCGGGCAGCCCGGCCCGTCCACCTGGGAGGCGGGCAGCTACCCGAAGGATCAGGGTGACGAGCCGGTGGGCGGCGTCAGCTGGTACGAGGCGGCCGCCTACGCCAAGTTCGCCGGCAAGTCGCTGCCGACCATCTACAGCTGGGCGCGCGCCGCCAACATTGCCGCCGCCAAGTATGTCGTGCCGGGGAGCAACCTCGGCGGCACCGGGCCGATGCCGGTCACCACGCCGCGCGGCCTGAGCTTCTACGGCGTCTTCGACATGGCCGGCAACGTGCGCGAGTGGTGCGAGAACGGTGCGGGCGGCGACGAGCACTACATTCTCGGTGGTGGGTGGAGCGACCCGAAGTACGGCTTCACCGACGGCTACGCCCAGGCGTCGATGGACCGCTCGGCAATCAACGGCATTCGGCTGGTGCGGTACCGCGACGACGACTCGGCCCTCGCCAGGGCCCGCCTGCCGATGAACCGAGCCTTTCGTGACTACACCAGGGAGAAGCCGGTATCGGATGCGGTGTTCGCCAGCTACCGCCCGATCTTCGACTACGACCGCCGGCCGCTGAACGCCAGGATTGAATCGCGCGACACCACCGAGGAAGAGTGGAACACGGAGCGGGTCAGCTTCGACGCGGCCTATGGCGGTGAACGCGTCGAGGCCGTGATCCTGACGCCGAAGCACCATGACCAGCCGCTGCAGCCGGTCGTCGAGTTTCCCGGCTCAGGCGTGATCTTCAGCGATCGCGTGGCGCGAAGCGACCTGGTGCCGGGATTCCTGGCGCAGAACGGCCGGGCCTTCATCCTGCCGATCCTCAAGAGCACCTACGAACGGCGCGACTCGCTCCACAGTGACCTGCCCGACAGCTCGATCTTCTGGCGACAGCACGTGGTGATGTGGACCCAGGACATGCGCCGCACGCTGGACTACCTCTCCAGCCGGCCCGACATGGACTCGACCAGGTTTGCCTACTTCGGCTACAGCTGGGGCTCCAACCAGGCACCGATCAACCTGGCAATCGAACCGCGCTTCAAGGCGGCGGTGCTCTACGTGGCGGGCCTCACCATGGAGCTCGGGCGGCCCGAGGTCGATCCGCTCAACTTCCTGCCTCGCGTGAGGCAGCCGGTGCTGATGCTCAACGGCAAGTACGACTTCTTCTTCCCGCTCGAGCTGGCCCAAAAGCCGTTCTTCGAATTGCTCGGCACCCCCGCGGACCAGAAGAAGTGGATCGTCTACGAGGGCGGCCATGATGTCCCGCGCACCGCGCTGATCTCCGAGACGCTGAAGTGGTTCGACAAATATCTCGGGCGGGTGCGGTGACCGCTCCGGTTCCGCCGTCGCCGTCCATGAACGGAGTTGGCCGTTTGGCCAGCGCCCTCGCCGACCGCTACACCATCGAGCGCGAGCTCGGCCAGGGTGGCATGGCCACGGTCTACCTCGCCCAGGATCGCAAGCACGACCGTCAGGTCGCCGTGAAGGTGTTGCGCGAGGATCTCACCGCCTCGCTCGGCGGGGGCCGCTTCCTGCGCGAAATCAGGATCGCGGCCCAGCTGCAGCACCCGAATATCCTGCCGCTGCTCGATTCCGGCGAGGCTGACGGCTTCCTCTTCTACGTCATGCCCTTCGTCGCCGGCCAGTCGCTGCGCGATCGGCTCGCCCGCGAGGGTGAGCTGCCGGTGCACGAGGCGGTGCGACTGGTCACTGAAGTGGTTGACGCACTCGCGCATGCGCATGACCACGGCGTGGTGCACCGCGACATCAAGCCCGACAATGTCATGCTCTCGGGGCGGCATGCGCTCGTGACTGACTTCGGCGTGGCGAAAGCGGTGAGCGAGGCCACCGGGCGCAACACCGTCACCACACTGGGCGTTGCCGTCGGCACGCCGACCTACATGTCACCCGAGCAGGCCGCGGCCGATCCGCATATCGATCATCGCAGCGACATCTACGCCGTCGGCGTGATGGCGTACGAGCTGCTCACCGGCCAGCCGCCGTTCGCGGGCGCCACACCACAGTCGGTGCTCGCCGCGCACGTCACGCAAACGCCCGACCCGGTGGGGAACCGTCGCCCCGGTATGCCGGCAGGTCTCGACGCGGTAATCATGCGCTGCCTCGCCAAGCGCCCCGCTGATCGCTGGCAGACGGCGGACGAGCTGCATAACGCGCTCGAGGTCTTCGCCACGCCGTCGACCGGCATCACGCCCACGCATACGCGCCCAGTAGCCGCCGGCGGCGGGAATCGACGAATGCTCTGGGCTGCCGGTGCCGCTGTCGTGCTCCTGGCCGCCACCTTCGGCATCTGGCGGTCGCGGCGTGGAGGCAGTGTGAACACGACCGCGCATGCGATTGCGGTGCTCCCCTTCGACAACACCACCGGCGACAGCGCGCTCGATTATCTCGCCGACGGAATCGCCGACGACCTGCGGAGCGGCATCAAGGCCGCGATCCCGGCGTTGAGCGTCAAGGCGCGAACGTCCTCCGCTCGCGCCAAGGGTCGCACGATTCACGAGGTCGCCGCTATGCTCGGCGTCGATCTCGTCCTGCAGGGAACCGTGCGGCGCGCCAGCGACAGTACGACCATTACGGTCGACCTGGTCTCCGTCACCGACGAGACCTCCCTCTGGAGCGGCAAGTTCGTCCGGCCGGCGGGGGCGAATCTTGCGGCGGCGCAGGACTCGATCACCGCCGCCATCGCCGCCGCGCTCCACTATCACCATGCGGCCGATGCGACCGATGTGCTCGCCCGACGTGGTACCAGGGACGAACAGGCCTACACCTACTTTCTGCAGGGGATTTTCCGGTTTCGGCAATTCGACTTCGACGGAACCATCGGCTATCTCAAGCAGGCCGTCGCGCGCGATCCCGACTTTGCCCGCGCCCATGCGTGGCTCGCCATCGGGTATGCCTACATGGCGTTGGGGGGAATCGGGTCGTCGGATTCCACGCTTGATTTGGCCGAGGCCAGCGTCGAGCGAGCGGCCACGCTCGACGCCACCCTGGTCGACGTGAAGCGGGCCCGGGCGTCCATCCTGATCATGCAGATGCAATATTCCGAGGCAGAGCGGACCCTGGCGGAGCTGACGAAGGCCGATTCGGACAACGTCGACCTGCGTTGGGATCATGCCATTGCATTGGGCCTGTGCGGGCGGGTCGGCGAGGCGCTTGCCGAACTGCAGTTGGCGACCAAACTGGACCCGTTCAACACCGCGCTCCTCACCGCCACCCAGTATTTCCTCTATGCCATCGGCCGAAATCGCGACGCCATCGACGTGACCAGGCGACTGCTGCAACTCGACCCAAGGAGCGTCGCAGGGTATGGCAACCTCGGACTCGCGTACATCTTCGCCGGTCAGCCCGACAGTGCGGTTCGTGCGATGGAGCAGGCCGTCGCGTTCGACTCCACCGCCTTCGGCGGGCGCAGCTTCACCATGCTGGGCTATGCGGCCGCCGGCCGTTGGCCTGACGCGGAGCGCGAACGCAGTGCCGTCCTGCGGCAACCGTTCAATTCGCCCGACTTCCTTCGCGCCATGGCCGGCATCGCCTTCGGCGCCTACGACTCGGCTGCCGCCGCCGTCGCGCGATCGGTGGATCACAGGGAGCCGATGCTCAATGGCTACGCCTGGTCCTGCGAGCCGCTCTTCGATCCCATCAAGACCCACCCGGACTTCGTGGCCGCCGCCAAACAGGTTGGAGCGGCAATCTGTCCGGCCGTCGGCACCTGGCCGTTTCCCATCCGGCGCCACTAGGTGAGCGACGCCCTTAAGCGCCTTACCGCCGCGCTTGCCGGCCGCTACACCATCGAGCGCGAGCTCGGGGCCGGCGGCATGGCCACGGTCTACCTCGCGCACGACATCAAGCACGATCGCAAGGTGGCGGTGAAAGTCCTGCGGCCCGAGCTCGCGGCCGTGATCGGCGCCGAGCGCTTCCTGGCCGAGATCCGGACTACTGCGAACCTGCAGCATCCGCACATCCTGCCGCTCTTCGACTCGGGAGCGGTTCGCCTGGGTCATCCTGAGCCGGGCGATCCGGACGCCGGCGGAGTTGAGGGACCCCGAAGCGTGTTGTACTACGTGATGCCGTTCGTGCAGGGCGAATCGTTGCGCGACCGTCTCACGCGCGAAAAGCAACTGCCGATTGGCGACGCGGTCCGCATTGCATCCGAGATGGCCAGCGCGCTCGACTACGCCCATCGCCACGGCGTGATTCATCGCGACATCAAGCCGGAAAATGTGATGCTGCACGACGGCAGCGCGCTGGTGGCCGATTTCGGGATTGCCATTGCCGCGAGTACTGCGGGCAGCCGGATGACCGAAACCGGAATGTCGCTGGGGACGCCGCAGTACATGTCGCCCGAGCAGGCGATGGGGGAGCGCGAGCTCGACGCCCGCAGCGACATCTACGCGCTCGGCTGCGTGACGTTCGAGATGCTGGCGGGCGAACCCCCGTTCTCGGGTCCGACGGCGCAAGCGATCGTCGCGAAGATCATGACGGCCGACGCGCCGGAGCTCACCACCCTTCGCCGCACCGTGCCGGCGCACGTCGCCGATGCGGTGCACGTCGCACTGCAGAAGCTCCCGGCCGATCGGTTCGAGACCGCGAAGGGATTCGCCGATGCGCTCGGTACCCCGGGATTGGCGGCCCGGCGGACCCCCGCGGGCCGCGCAGTCACCGCGCCATCTCGAAGACTCGCCGCCTGGCTGGCCAATCCCTGGTCGTGGGGCGTGGCCGCGATCGTCGCGGCACTGCTGCTCGTGATGCTGGCGCAGCGCCGCGCCGCCGGTACCCTGACCGACGTGCGATTCACGCAGCAGACGTACCGCCCGGAAGCGATTATCACGGCGCGGTTCGCCCCTGACGGCAGGACCGTCGTCTTCAGTTCGACCGGCGCCAGCGGCACCGTACCGCATTTGTACGTCATCCGCCCCGACTACCCCGAGCCACAGCCGCTGGGCCCGGACTCAATGCACCTGCTGGCGATCTCGTCGACCGGCACGCTGGCAGTCCTCACGGGTGCGGTCTACGCGAACCACCGCCTGTTCGAGGGCACCCTCGCCTCCCTGCCGCTCGGACCCGGGGCGCCGCGCGCGCTGCTCGCTGGCGTTCGCGAGGCGGATTGGTCGCCTGATGGCAAGACACTCGCGATCGTCCATCGGGTCAACGATGAGGACCGGGTGGAGTATCCCATCGGCACGGTACTGGCTCGCTCGGCCGGGTATTTCTCCGACATCCGCGTGTCGCCTGCTGGCGACCAGGTGGCGCTCTTCGACCACCAGGCGCTGTACGACGATCGAGGCACCGTCGTGATCCTGGGTCGCACCGGTGCCGTGCTCGCCCGGTCGCCGGTGCACTGGGCGCTGGAAGGGCTGGCATGGTCACGGGAGCAGGATCGCGTGATGTTCACCGGGTCGACGGCGACGAACGGATCGTACACCGCGCTGACCGCGTACTCGATGGACCTGCATGGCCGCCTGCAACTCGCACTCGCCAGCGCCGGCGGCATCACGCTGCAGGACATCTCGGCCAGCAACCGATGGCTGGTCACGCACGATGACCTGCCCTACCGATTGCTCGTTGGTGGTCCGGAGCCGGATCATGAACGGGACCTGAGCTGGCTGGATGTCTCGGAGACGCCCGTGATCAGCGCCGATGGCAAGCTGGTTGCGTTCGCCGATCAGGGTGTGACCGGGGGCCTCAACTACGGCCTCCTGCTGCGCAAGACCGACGGTTCGCCGGCGGCGCGGCTCGGCGACGGCGAGCCGATGGCACTGTCGCGCGACGGGCAATCGGTGCTCGCGATCGTGCCCTCGGTGCCGCCGCGGCTGATGATCTATCCCACCGGGCCGGGAGAACCACGCCGGCTGGATCAGGGACAGTTCGAAACGATATCGTATGTCACCGGGCAGTTCGTCGATGACCAGCACGTCTTCATGTGCGGCAGCGTGGTACGCCACTCGGTGCGATGCTACATCGCGAGCAGCGCCGGCGGCACGTTCACGCCGGTCACGCCGGAAGGCACCATCCAGGCGGCGCTCTCCCCAGACGGCACGCGCATCGCCGCGCAGGTGCGGGACAGCTTCCTGCTCTTCGCCGTTGCCGGAGGCCCGCCACAGCCGGTGCGCGGGTTGCGTCCTCGCGATCATCTGGTGCGCTGGAGTCCGGATGGACGCGAGCTCTGGGTCTGGCGGCCCGGCGACCTGGCGGTGCGTGTCGAGCGAGTTGACCCTGCCACTGGCAAACGCGGGCCGCTCATCGACATTGCACCGCCGGGACGCGCCGGGGTGCGACAATACGAGTACCTGCGGCTCGCGGACGATGGGCGCACGTACGCAGTCATTGCCCTCGGCTATGCGTCGACGCTCTTCGTGGTGGATGGGGTGCGGTGATCATGACGTCGGCGACGAGCGCATCACGCGAGCGTTCGTGACCGACATTTCGGCAGCGCTCGATCATTTCCTCGAGGGCCGCTACACGCTCGAGCGTGAGCTTGGCCGGGGCGGGATGGCCTACGTCTATCTCGCCCAGGACCTGAAGCACCGCCGTCCGGTCGCGATCAAGGTGCTGCGGCCGGAGCTCTGCGCCGCCCTCGGCGCCGAGCGGTTTCTCCGCGAGATCGAGCTCACCGCCCGCCTGACCCATCCCCGCATCCTCGCCATCCACGACTCCGGCACCGCCGGTGACCTCCTCTACTACGTCATGCCCTATGTGGCGGGCGAGTCGCTCCGCGCCCGCATGGACCGCGAGCGGCAGCTGCCGGTGGAGGATGCCGTCGCGCTGACCGCCGCGATCTGCTCCGCGCTCGAATACGCCCACAGCCACGGCGTAGTGCACCGCGATATCAAGCCGGAGAACATCCTGCTCGCCGACGGCGAAGTACTCGTCGCCGATTTCGGCATTGCCCGCACGCTCTCGGCGGCGGACGATGAGCAGTTGACGCAGACCGGGCTCGCGATCGGCACGCCGGCGTACATGAGCCCGGAGCAGGCGGCGGGGGAGTCCGCCATCGACGGCCGGTCGGACGTCTTCGCGCTGGGATGTGTGATGTTCGAGATGCTGGTCGGCGAGGCTCCCTTCCGCGGCCCCAGCAGCCAGGCGATCGCCGCCCGGCGGGCGCTCGAGCCGATGCCGTCGATCTGCATGGTGCGCCGCGGCGTCCCGGTGGCCGTCGAGCGGGCGGTGCGGAGGGCGCTGGAGAAGGCGCCGGCCGATCGATTCCCGACCGCGCGCGCATTCGCTGAGGCCTTGACGAAGGGCGTCACGGAGCCGTCCACGAGCGAGCACCCGGCGCCGGTGCGGCGCCGCTCGCGCACCGTCATGGGGGCGGCACTTGCGGCGCTGCTCGTCGGCGGCGTCGCGGTGACGACATACAAACTGACACATCGCCCCTCATCCAGTCGGGCTGCCGGATCCGGGGCGTCGAATGGCGGCCTGGCCGTCCTGGCCTTCGACAATCTCAGTTCCGTTGCCGGCGACAGTATTCTGAGCCGGGGACTCGCCGCGGAGCTCGCGACGGAGCTCCGGAAGGTGCCGGGCCTTCGCGTGGCCGCCCCGGCGGCGGCGTTCTCGTTCCGAGGCACCGCCGTCTCACTCGACTCGATCGGGCGGGCGCTCGACGTGCGGCGCTTGGTGACCGGCACGCTCCGACGGACGAGCACCGGCGACAGCATCAGGATTGACGCGCAACTGCTCGATGCCGCCAACGGCAGTCAGGAATGGACCGGCCACTACGAAGCGAAGGGATCGCTGTCGTTCGCGCTGCAGGACTCCATCGTACTCGCCATCGTCACGGCGCTCCAGGGCCGGATCGCGGAGCGGACGCGCCAGCTCGTCGTGAACCACGGCACCACGGACGTCGCCGCGCAGGAGGCCTACTTCCGCGGCCGCCTGATCCTCGCGAGCCGGCAGCACCTCGACGAAGCGTTGAAGTCGTTCGACGAAGCGATCCGACGTGACTCGGCGTATGCCAAGGCGTGGGCTGGCCGGGGGGACGTCTACGCCTTCATGTCCTTCTTCTGCTGTCTGGAGCCCAATGACGGCCTGCCCGTGGCCAAGGCCGCGGTGCTCAGGGCGCTCGAGCTCGATCCCACGAGCGCCGAGGCGCATACCTCGCTCGCCATCATCCTGCAGCAGGGGGAACGGAACGATGTGACGGCGCGGGCGCAACTCGACACCGCGCTCGCCCTGGACTCGAGCTACGCGGACACCCATCTCTTCCTGGCCTGGAGTCACGCGCTTCGCGACGAGTTTCCCCAGGCGATCGCCGAGGCGCAGAAGGCGCTCCGGCTGTCTCCCCGGTCGATCATCATCAGCATGCGGCTCGGCAGCATGTATTATTTCGCGCACAACTACGACGCGGCGGCCGCGCAGTTCAGGCGGACGCTGGAATTGGGCCCGGCGGCCGCGGCCGCACACACCCTTCTCGCCTACGTGTACGTGCAGCAAAAGCGATGCGATGCGGCGCTGGCGGAGACCGCGGCCGGGATCCGAGCCGGGGCTACCACCTTGGCACCTCCCGGCTATATCTATGCCGTCTGCAACCGGCGGCCCGAGGCGCAGCGTATGCTGGCTGAACTTCTCGAGCAGTCGCGTGGGGAGACGCGCGTTCCGGCATGGTACATTGCGTGGCTCTACCTGGGATTGGGTGACCGGGACAAGTTCTTCAGTTGGTTCGAGCGGTCGGCCAACGCACACGAACCGGGCTCGTATCTGATGGATCCGGTCTTTGATTCGGTCCGCGAGGATCCTCGCTTCAAGGCCCTGGGGGCGTGGATCCTGCCGCCGGCCGGGACGTGAGACTGTGAATTCCGCTCGCGGCGTCGCCATCAAGGTGCTCCGCCCGGGACCGCTCCCTGGCCGTCCTCGCGATGTTTTCCCAGGCGAACACGATGGCCCGCGTGGATGTGCGGAAGGTGCTCAGGGCTGGGCAATGAGCGGAGGTTCCACGTGCCCGACGACGGGTCTGGCATGACGGGCGTTCCCGGGCGCCTCGCCTCGGCCCTCGCCGACCGCTACACCCTCGAACGCGAGCTCGGCGCCGGCGGCATGGCCACCGTCTATCTGGCCGAAGACCTGAAGCACTATCGCAAGGTCGCGGTGAAGGTGTTGCGCCCCGAGCTCGCGGCGGTCATCGGCGCAGACCGCTTCCTCACCGAGATCAAGACCACCGCCAACCTCCAGCACCCGCACATCCTTGCGCTCTTCGACTCGGGCACCGTCGACGGGACGGTGTTCTACGTCATGCCGTACGTCCAGGGCGAGTCGCTGCGCGACCGGATCAGCCGCGAGAAGCAGCTTCCCATCGATGACGCGCTGCGCATTGCCCGCGAGGTGGCGGAAGCGCTCGAGTACGCCCACCAGCACGGCGTGATCCACCGCGACATCAAGCCGGAAAACATCCTGCTGCACGGCGGCCACGCGCTGGTGGCCGACTTCGGCATTGCGCTCGCCGCCTCGAAGACCGGCGGCAAGCGGATGACCCGAGCAGGCGATGGGAGAACGGGATCTCGACGCCCGCACCGACATCTATGCGCTCGGCTGCGTGACCTATGAAATGCTCACCGGTGAGCCGCCCTTCAGCGGGCCCACGGCGCAGGCCATCGTCGCCAAGGTGATGACCGAGAAGCCGGCCAGCATCATTGCCCGACGCGACCGCGTCCCGCCACATGTCGAGGATGCCGTCCTGACCGCGCTCGAAAAGCTGCCGGCCGATCGGATGGCGACTGCCGCGCAATTCTCGGCCGCACTGAGTGGCGCCGCCGCCTGGCAACTTGGCGCAATGTTGCTGGTAGGGCTGGCCGTCGGGGCACTTGCCTGGTCGCGCCTCGGCTCATCCTCGACGACCGACAACGCCGAGCCGAGGTTCTGGTCGATCGCGCTGCCCGACTCGGCGCCTCTGGTCGCCGGCCGGAGCTTCTACGACGAGGCGGTCCGGTCGCTCGACATCTCGGCCGATGGCAAAGAGGTGATCTACGCCACGCGCACCCAGGCCGGATCCCGGTTGATGCTGGTGCGCACCGACAACGGTACCATCTCCGCTCTCCCCAACACCGCCGGCGCGCGCCTTCCCGTCCTCGCTCCCGACGGACTCTCGGCGATCTTCGCCGTCGATACCCAGTTCCGACGGCTGACCTTCGCCGATGGCAGCGTGACCCGCGTCGCCGGAGACATCCTGCCGACCTCGCTGACGTGGGGCGCGGACGATCGCCTCTATGGCGGCCATTACAACAATTGTGCCTTTGCCGTTCCTGCCGACGGTGGTGACCCCACGCCCCTGTCGACGCCATGCCCTCGCGTGCATCAATTGACTCCGGTTGCGGGAAGCCCCGGCACCCTGGTCGGCATCAACGGGCGGAGCTATGGGCTGGAGCTGCTCGACGGAAAGACCGGCTGGACCATCCCGATCACGACCGCAACCGCCCACGACACCATCTCCCCCGACGGACTCGTTCGTGGCGCGCATCCGCTGGTCGTGGCCGGCCGGTATCTCGTCTTCGTGCGCGACAGTACCATGTACGGGGCAGCCATCGACCTCGCCAAAGGGAAGCTGCTTGCCGCTCCGCGACCGATCCTCAGCAACGTACGGATCGAGGCCTGGACCGGAACGGGTCATCTCGCGCTCAGCGCGAGCGGCACCCTGGTCTGGACGGCCGGCGGCGATGGCGCCATCAGCCGTTTTGTCTGGGTCAGTCCCCAGGGCAAGGTGCTCGACACGCTGCCGCTGCCCCCGGCCGTGCTCGAGAGCTATGCTCTCACCGCCGATGGCCACCGCCTGGCCTACTCCGTTCGCGATCCCGTGCTCGGATCGGTTCTCCTGGTGGCCGACCTCGTTCGTCACGTGACCGATGAAGCGCGGCTCCCGGTCAGCACCTTGCCGCTCAACTGGATTCGAGACGGCAAGGACCTCACCGTGCGATCCGACACCCGGGAGGCGATCGTTCACGTAGCCGGCGCGACGTTCTCGATCGACACGGCCGGTCCGCCGATCATGGACGAGGCGCGCGACGGCTCGGTGCGCTGCAGCAACGGCGGCATCATTTGGCGGTCCGCGTCCGGGGCGGACTCCGTCCGGCTGGACCGCGGCCTCAACTGGTGCCGCATCTCACCCGATGGCAAGACCGTATCGTGGGACAACTCGGATGGCGGGTACATCGCCGCGCTGGACGGAACGGACGCGGGCGGACGGCGGAAGTACGCCTCGGGCGTCGTGAATGAGGCGCGCTGGAGCCGGGACGGGAAAACGTTGACCTATCGCGCGGCCAACAAGTGGTTCGCCGTTCGCGTCCCGGCACCGGGCGAGACGCCCGAGCCTCCCCGGCTGCTCTTCGAGGGCCAGTACAACCAGGCAAAGGCGAGCTGGGACCTGGGTCCCGATGGACGCTTCCTGCTGCTGATGGGTGTGCCGGCTGTTCGCGCCACCCACCTGAACGTTCTCACCAACTTTCCGCGATTCGTCGCGGAGAAGTTGAAGGGAGCCCGGTGACAGACCCGCTCGCACGGTTGTCGGCGGCGCTCGCCGGCCGCTACACCGTCGAGCGCGAGCTCGGCCAGGGTGGCATGGCCACAGTCTATCTGGCCCACGACGTCAAGCACGATCGCCAGGTGGCCATCAAGGTCCTCAACCCCGAGCTCGCCGCCGTGCTCGGCGTCGAGCGATTCCTCGCTGAGATCAAGGTCACCGCCAACCTACGGCATCCCAATCTCCTTCCGCTGTTCGACTCGGGCGAAGTGCTCGTCGAACATTCCGAGCGCAGCGAAGGGCCTCGTTCCTTCCTCTACTACGTCATGCCTTATATCGAAGGGCCAACCCTCAGGGTCCGGTTGGACGCGGCCTCCCAGCTGCCCGTCGATGAAGTGGTCCGCCTGATCGGAGTGCTGGCGAACGCGCTCGACTACGCCCACGCCCAGAACATTGTTCACCGCGACCTCAAGCCGGAGAACATTCTCCTCCAGTCGGGGCAGCCCGTCATCGCGGACTTCGGCATTGCGCTCGCCGTCGCCGAAGCGGGCGGCGAGCGGGTAACCCAGACCGGCCTCTCGCTGGGCACACCGCTCTACATGAGCCCGGAGCAGGCAACAGGGGAGCGAAGCGTCGATGCCCGGGCCGATCAATACGCGCTGGGCGCCATAGCCTACGAAATGCTGACCGGAGAACCGCCCCACACCGGCGCGACGGCACGAGTCATCATCTCCCGATTGATGACCGAGACGCCGCGGCCGATTCGGAGCGCCCGCCCGGAGGTTCCCGCCGGGGTCGACACCGCAGTGCAGCGCGCCCTTGCAAAGGCGCCGGCGGATCGGTGGGCCGGATGCGGCGAGTTCGCCCGGGCACTCGCCACTCGGGAGGAAAGGATTCCACCGCCGCCGGAGACGGTCGCGGACCGGAACCGAGGGTGGCTCGGTTTCATCGCGGCCGGAATCGCGGTCGTGGCCATCGTCACGGCGGTGATCTTCTGGCGGCCTGCCCGCTCAAGTGCGCCGCCAGCCGGAAACGCATCGGTCGCGGTGTTGCCGTTCTCCGATCTGAGTCCGGACCGCACCAACGAATACTTTGGCGACGGGATCGCCGAAACCCTGATCAGCGCGCTCGGCAATGTGCCCGGCCTCGACGTGGCCGCGCGGACCTCGGCGTTCTCGTTTCGCGGAAAAAATGTGGACGTGCGGGAAATCGGGACATCGCTCGGCGTGTCCACCGTCCTCGAGGGCAGCGTCCAGCGGGCCGGAGACAAGCTTCGGATCACCGCCCAGCTGGTGAAGGCCGCGGACGGCGTCAGCCTCTGGTCGGAGACGTTCGACCGCAGCACCACCGACATTTTCGCCGTCCAGGATGAAGTCGCCCGCGCGGTGATCGCGGCCCTTCGCGGTCGAGTCCTTGCCAGGACCGTCCGTGGGGAAGCAGCCGCAACCCGCGATCCCGAGGCGTACGACCTGTACCTGCAGGGACGTTTCTACCAGGCCAAGCGCACCACGATCGACGTCGAACGGGCAATCGGTCTGTTCCAGCAGGCGCTGGCGCGCGATTCCCTCTTCGTCCAGGCCTGGACCGGTCTGGCCGACGCCTACATCGTGCTCGCCTTCTACTCCAACGTGCCCTCCGTCGCCACCCTCGCCCAGGCGAGGACGGCTGCCGATCGGGCCCTCGCCATCGACCCAGACTTCGGCGCGGCCGTGACGTCCAGGGCCTACCTGCTGTTGCTGCAGGATTGGGATTTGCCGAAGGCGGACAGCGCCTTTCGTCGAGCCATCCAGCTGAGCCCGGGGTACGTCAACGCTCACAAATGGTACGCCGATGTGCTGAACGCCGCGGGGCAGACGGACCAGGCGCTGGCGTCGTTCACGAGAGCGCTGCAACTGGATCCGCTCTCGGCCATCACCAACGCCAATCTTGGAGGAATCTTCCTCGCCCGGGGCGATACCGCTCAGGCGCTGGTTTCGATGCAGAAGGCGCTGGCACTCGATCCGACGCTGCCGCTCGCGCTCCGCACGATTGCGCGAATGTATTTCGCGCGGGGCGACACGGCAGCGTTCTTCGCGGCGCAGGAGCGCCTCGCGGCCAATTCGACCCGCGCCGGCGCATCAGCTGACGTGCTGCGGCGCGCCTGGCAGTCGGGCGGACACGACGCGGTCTGTCGGAAGCAGATCGAAGCATTCTCTGCCGGCAAGCTGTGGTTCGAGCGGGCCGACTGGCG
>JBBQFH010000049.1:0-14121 GCA_038321865.1 Gemmatimonadales bacterium | reverse complement strand
AGCCGGCAGGGTCGTAGCGCGCGGCGAGCGCACGGACGAGGGTCTTCCGGACCCGCGTTCGCAGATCAGCGGCCTCGATCGTGTACTGCTGCTCGGTTTCACCGGTGCGCCGCACCCGGAGCAGTACGGCACGGCCGTTCGGGAGCACCGTCGGCCAGGCGGCTGCTTCCGCAGGCTTCATCGGTGCCACGACCTCGCGCCCGGATCCGTCGGGACGGATGCGCGTGATACCAGTGCCGCCATCGAAATAGATCCAGCCGTCAGCTCCCCAGTCCACCCCACCGCCGGACACCAGGTTCGTGCCGCTCGCGATGGTCGTGGCGGCACCGCCCGCCCGCGGGATCGTCCGGATCGCGAACGGCCCGAACGCGACGAACGCGATCGTCTCTCCATCTGGTGAGAACGCGGGGTTCGTCGCGCCCTCACTGCCGGGAATCGGGGTGGACTCGATTGCGTCGAGCGGCCGCAGGAAGAGCCGCGTCCCGGCCGGTCCGTCGGCGACGTACACGAAGGCGCGGCCGTCGGGCGTGAACGCGATTCGGCGGCCTGCCGACGCGGTCAGGGGCTGGGAATCAGGGAGGGCGACGACCAGCCGCGCGAGCGGGCGGGGTGACGCGGAGCGGGGCCGGCGGACGTAGCTCCAGCCGGTCGCAAGCACCGCCAGCGCGGCGACGCCCGCCATCAGGAGGGCCGGGCGATTCTGTCTGAGCGGCACGGCGGCCGCCTTTGCCGCCGGATCCACGTAGTGAACGTCCCCGAGCGCCGCGCCAAAGGCGGCAGCACTCTCGAAGCGGTCGCCCGGCAGCTTTTCGATCGCCTTGCGGACGGCGGCCGCGACGTTTCGCGGGACGGAGCGGCGCAGCTGCGTGACCGGCCGCGCATCTTCGGCGACGATCTTCATGATGATTTGCTGCGCCGTGGCACCGACATGCGGCGGATTGCCGGTCAGCATCTCGTAGAGCACGCTGCCCAGCGAGTACACGTCCGAACGCGCGGTGATGTCCTTCTCGGCGGTCGCCTGCTCGGGGCTCATGTAGTGCGGCGTGCCCAGGGAAAGGCCGGTCTCGGTCATGCGGCCGCCTGCCGCCGCACTGAGTGCCAGCGCAATGCCGAAGTCGGCCACCATGGGCCGGCCGTCGTGCAGCAGGATGTTTTCCGGCTTGATGTCCCGGTGGATGACGCCGCGTCGGTGCGCGTAATCGAGCGCGTCAGCGACGTCGCGGGTGATCCGCACGGCGTCCTCGATCCCGAGCTGCTTCTCCCGGTCCAGCTTGCTGCGCAGGGTTTCACCCTCGATGTACGGCATGACGTAGTAGAGAAAGCCGTCGGCAGCGCCGGAATCGAACAGCGGCAGGATGTGCGGGTGCTGCAACGCCGCCGTCGTCGTGATTTCCTGCACGAACCGCTCGGCGCCGAGGACCGCCGCGAGCTCGGGCTTGAGCACTTTCACCGCCACGCGGCGCTTGTGCTTGAGATCTTCGGCGAGATACACGGTCGCCATGCCGCCCTGGCCGAGCTCGCGCTCGATACGGTAGCGGTCGGCGAGGGCGGCGGCGAGACGGCCGGGGATCTGGCTCACCGTCCCGCCGCCGGGCCGCCGTTCAACACCAGATGGATGGACCGCGCCGCATGCTCCGCGGTGGGCACGCGAATCAGGAACCGCCGTCCGTCGGGGGCCATCGCATACGGTCTCCCCGAGATATTGGCGAGCCGCTGCGCCGCGATGAGCCTCGGCGCGCCGAAGCGGAACGTCGGGCCGGGCTGCACCGCCACGGCGTAGAGCTGCGAGGCCGACGGAAAGATGATTTCGCGTCCGTCGGGCGACCATGAGGGCACATCGCCCTCGAGCTGACCGGAGACACGGTAGACCTCCCCGGTGACCGGATACGGCTCGACGAATACCCCGTTCTGTTGTCCCAGCGACGCCACCCAATGACCATCCGGAGAAAAGCTCGGCTGATACGGGCCGGTCGTGGTGTAGGGCACCGAAGTCGGCCGGCTCCGCCCGTCCAGCGCGAGCACGAACTCCGAATCGGTATCGACTGATCCCAGGAGGAGCAGGCGGCCGTCACGGGATGGCGACGATGGATTGACCCGATTCGGCGCGAGCGTGTCGATGCGACCGGGCCGCGCCGGATCGAGGCGGACGAGCCCGACACCTGTGAGGCAGGCCAGGACCGTCCGGCCATCGGCCGACCAGCGCACCTCCGACGCGCAGAGCCCGCCGAGTACCCGCTGCCGCTGGGCGCTCGCAAAATCATACACCCAGAGTTCGAGGCTCCCGCCGATCGCCGGAATGGCGACCGCGAGGCTTCTGCCGTCGGACGAGACGTCGGTGCCGAGCGAGCCCACGACTGGGAACGGCAGCGTGTCGAGCCGGCCGCTCCGGTCGAGCCAGGCGAGCGGGCCGACGTCGGAGTTGGCTCCCGTGACATAAGCCAGCGTCCCATCGCCTGCGAGCGCGACCTGCGCGTGACCGGTCCACGACTCGCGGCGAAGGCCAAGGGCGACGGTGACGGGCTCACCCTGCACCTCGAGGCGGCTCGCGTCGAAGCGGACGGCCATGAGCGAGCCATCGGCGCGGGTGTAGAGCAGCGAGCCGCGGCGATCGTACTGCGGCGACGCACCGAGGAGGGCGTCGTCCGGTACGATCGAGCCCTCATGCCATGGCCGGGCGGCGCCGTTCCGCACCAGGACGCGCGCGTCCCGTCCGTCGGTGGCAAGTGCCACCAGGATGTAGAACCCTTCGTCCACGTACGTGGTGCAGAGGAGCCAGTGTCCACCGGGCAGAAAGCCGAGGGGCTTGAGGGCTCCCGAATGCCGGTGCGAGACGACGCGCGACTTCCCGCCCGCCGCCGCGACCTCGTTCCAGTCGGCACCGGCTGCGGTGAGGAACTCGATCCTTCCGTCCTCCGACCAGGCGCCGCCGGTCGAGCCCGGCGCATCCGCGAGGACCGACACGGCCCCGCCGCTGACTGACACTTTCCGCAGCTGATTCTCGGCGAAGAAGCCGATCCAGTCGCCGTCGGGAGAAAAGAACGGCCCGTAGGCGCCGTCGGTGCCCGCAAGAGGCGTGGCCTCGAAGCGGTCGAGGGGGCGAACGAACAGCCGGGTGCGCCGGCCGGCACCGCCACCGACGTATACCAGCGTCCGGCCGTCGGGCGAGAGCGCGAGCGCGGTCTGGCCGACGCCGATCGGTGCCTCACCCACGAACTCGATCGGCGCCGAATCGGGGAGCGCCACGTCTACGCGCCGGGTCGCCGGTAGCACCGATTGCGCTGGGCGGAGCCAGCCCCACGCCGCGAGGCCGACGAGGGTGAGGATGGCGGCGGCGGCGGCGATCCGGGCCGGGCGGGCACTCCGACGAGCGGGCGCGGGCATCGCCGTCGTCCGCCGCGGCCCCGTATCACTCCTGAGCGCCGCCGCGAACTCCGCGGCCGAGGCGAACCGGTCGGCCGGCAGCTTGGCGAGCGCCGTCATCACCGCGTCCTCGACCGCGGGCGGGACGGTGCTCCGCTGGGCCGCAAGCGAACGCGGCGCCTCCGTCATCATCCGGGCGACGATGGCCTGGGCCGTGGGGCCGGTGAAGGGCGGCTCGCCGACCAGCATCTCGTAGGTCACGCAGCCCAGAGCATACACGTCGGAGCGCGCGGTGATCTCGCGCTCGCCCATCGCCTGCTCGGGGCTCATGTAGTGCGGGGTGCCGAGACTCATCCCGGTCTCGGTCATGCGGGTGCCGCTCGCGCTGGAGACCGCGAGCGCGATCCCGAAATCGGCCACCAGCGCCGAGCCGTCGTGCAGCAGGATGTTCTCCGGCTTGATGTCGCGGTGGATCACGCCGTGCCGATGCGCGTAGTCGAGCGCACTGGCCACCTCGCCGGCGAGGCGGACCGCGTCGGCGATGGGCAGCTGCTTCTCCCGCGTGAGCCGGTCGCGGAGACTCTCCCCTTCCACGAACGGCATGGCGTACCAGGCGGTCCCCTCCACCTCGCCGCTGTCGATGAGCCCCAGAATGTGCGGATGCTGCAGCGCCGCGATCGTCCGGATTTCCCGCACGAATCGCTCGGCGCCGATGACCGCGGCCAGCTCGGGCCGAAGCACCTTGATGGCGACTCTCCGGCCGTGCTTCAGATCCTCGGCCAGGTAGACCGTCGCCATCCCGCCGGCGCCGAGCTCGCGCTCGATGCGGTAGCGGTCGGCGAGGGCGACGGTCAGCGCGACATTCGGCACCGTCATGGTGTGGGCGCGGCGACCCGAGCGCCCAGGTCCGAGGTCCAGTTCAGCGCGACCACGAGCTGCAGGTGCGCTTCATCAGGCTTGAGTACGAGCAGTCGGCCATCGGGTCCGACGTCGTACGTCGCCGGCGTCAGGTACGTGCCGAAGAATGGCGCAGAGAAGAGCGAGTCGCGCGTGACGACCGATACGTTCGGCTCGGGCGCGAGCGTGGCGCTCGTCATCTGGTTGCCCGCCGCGTAATACAGGCGGAGTCCGTCGCGGGACCATACCGGCTCCGACCCTCCACCCGCGGATACCTGGACGCGAACTCCCGGACCGGGGAACGACCTGATGTACACCTCCGTCCGTCCGGACTCGTCCGACGCATACGCGACCGACCTGCCGCTGGGCGAGAATCGCGCGCCCCATGCGTTATAGTTGCCCGAAACGAAGGTCCGCTGCGAATCTCCACCGACGGCGGCCGTCACCAGGCTGATCGTGGCACCGGTCGAGGATTGACGGATGACGTGCCGCTCGTCCGGGGACAGCGCGGCGCCCCATTCCAGCCCTTCGATGCCGCTCAGGATCGGCGCTGCATCGGCGCTCGCATCGAGCGGCTGCCGCACGAATGCCGTACGCCCCGCACGCGCCGAGAGGAAGAGAATGCTGCGACCGTCCGCCCCCCATGCGGGGGCGGAATTGTCGCCGTCGGTCGTGATCCTCGTCATCGTGCGCGTGGCGATCTGGTAGACCCAGATGTCCTTCCGCCCCGCGGCGTCGATCTCCGCTGCGATCCTGCTCCCGTCCGGCGAGATTCGCGGCGTCAGGATCAGCGCGGCGTCGGGGCCGGCGTTCGTCTCGGTGCCGTCTCGATTCACCCACACGAGGCGCCGGCGAGGGCCGCCGCGCATGTACGCGAGGGCTCCGCCCGCCGACAGGCTGACGGCCGCATCCCCGTTGCAGACCGGACACACCGGAATCGAATCGATGAGCGCGACCGAGCTTCCGACGGCGTGACGATTCCGGAAATTGAACCGCGTCGCCATGACGACGCCGTCAGCGGCGATGTAGACTAGGTATTCACCGCTCGCGCCCAGCGCACGCAACGCATGCAGGCCGGTCAGGTGGACGACAGGGTCGTCGAGCGATGTGAACGCGAGCTCGGAGCCCTGGGTCGGATCCATCGAGTTCCACACCGAGAACACGATCGTCCTGCCGTCGGCGAGCACGACCGGCCAGATGTGCCAGCCGGCGTGGGCGCTGTCCGGCGTCGTGAGTGGTGCGAGGGCGCCGCCGTTCTCGGACATGCGTGAGAGACCCAGCCACTTGCTGCCGGCGCCGAGTACGATGACGCCGCGCGGCGACCACGCCATGCCGTTGCCCTGGTGGTATTCGGCCAAAGCGATGGGCGCGCTGCCATCGAGGCGGGCCTTTTTCACCCGGCCGTCCTGCGCCTGGAACGCGACCCACCGTCCGTCCGGCGAGAAGGTCGGCAGCGACGCCTCAATCGTGCCGGGGATGGCATGCGAGTCGAGCTGGCCGGCGTCGCGCAAATAGTACTGATAGGTGCCATTGCCGGCGGCGCCGGCGTAGACGATCGCGCGGCCATCGGGCGAAACGACTGCGGGCCAGGTCAGGGTGTACACTGGCTCGGCCGCGCCTTTCGCCGTGACGACGAACTGGACCCGTCCCGGCGACGGGTCCGGCGCGGCTCGACGGTTCACCCATGCCGCACTCACCGCGACAACAGCCAGTGCGCACGCAAGGGTGACCGCGCCGGTGAGCACGATCGTACGAACCGACCAGCGAGCGGTGGCGCGAGCCGGACGATATGCGCGGTCGTTCAACGCGCGCGCGAAGCTCTGCGCACTGTCGAACCGGTCGGCGGGCAGCTTTTCCAGCGCCCTCGCCACGGCCGCCGCTACATTCGGCGGCACCGCTCTCCGGAGCTTCGTGACTGGAGCCGCCTCCTCGGTCACGATCTTCATGATGATCTGCTGGGCCGAGGATCCGGTGTGCGGCGGATTGCCCGTCAGCATCTCGTACAGGACCGAGCCGAGCGAGTAGATGTCTGAGCGACCGGAGATCTCCTTGTCGGCGGTGGCCTGCTCGGGGCTCATGTAGTGCGGCGTGCCCAGCGACATGCCGGTCTCGGTCATCCGCCCGCCGGCGGCGGCACTGAGCGCGAGGGCGATGCCGAAGTCGGCCACCATCGGCCGGCCGTCGTGCAGCAGGATGTTCTCGGGCTTGATGTCGCGGTGGATCACGCCGTGGCGATGCGCGTAATCCAGCGCGTCGGCGACGTTCGTCGTGATCCGCACGGACTCCTCGATGCCGAGCTGGGTTTCGCGATCGAGCTTGCCGCGAAGCGTTTCGCCCTGGATGTACGGCATCACGTAGTAGAGGAAGCCGTCGGCGGTGCCAGAATCGAAGAGCGGAAGGATGTGCGGGTGCTGCAGCGCCGCGGTGGTCTTGATCTCCTGTACGAAGCGCTCGGCACCGAGCACGGCGGCGAGCTCGGGCTTCAGGACCTTGAGCGCCACCAGCCGGTCGTGCCTGCGATCCTGGGCGAGATACACCGTGGCCATGCCGCCCCGGCCGAGCTCGCGCTCGATCAGGTACCGGTCGGAAACGGCCGAGCTCAGGCGTGCGCCCATTGATCCGTCCATGCCTACTTCCCCATCCGCGCCCGCAACTCCTCGAACCAGTTCTCCGTCAGCACGATTGCCGTGCGGACCGAATCCGTCACGCCGGCGCGGCGAACCATCAGAAAGCGCTGATCGTCCGGTGTCACATCGTGTGAGCTGTAGTTCACCGTCAGCATGAACGGAGCGGTGGAGAACAGCACCTTCCGCTCGGTCACCTCGAACGCAGTCGAACCGGTGCTGCGCACCCGGGCCGCGACCATGTTTTGATGGTCGTCGATGTAGAACAGCTCCTTTCCGCTGTGCGACCAGATCGGCTCCGATCCGCCACCGAGCGACACGGTCCACTTCCCTGCTGAGACATCGGGAAACGGCCGCACGAACACCTCCGGCGTGCCCGTTTCGTTCGACTGGTAGGCGATCCATCGGCTGTCCGGCGAGAGCGCCACCGCGTTCTCGTCGGCGGGCGAGGCGAGCACCCGCCGTGCCGTGCTGTCTTTCCCGACCTGCCGGGCCCAGATGTCCCGGGTCCCATCCTGGCCGCCGACTCGCACCACAATCCACGCACCGTCGCGCGACCATTGCGCCTCGAAGATCGGTTCCGGCAGCCGGAGCAGCGTGTCCGGCGGAAGCGTGCCGTCCGCCCGGCGGCGGAGCAGCATCTGGGACGACGATATATAGAGTACCGAGCGGCCGTCCGGAGTCCAGCGAGGGCGGATTTCGGGTCCGGGATCGCTGCTCAGGCGCGACAGCGGCCCATGGTCCAGGTCTTTCACCCAGATGTCGTTGCCACCCTCTGCTGCGATCGTGAGCGCGAGACGCCGTCCGTCGGGTGACAAGGCGCGTCCGGCGTTGCCTCCGGTCCGAAACTGCCATGCCGTGTCGACCGGCGTCACCTTGCCGTCGCGCGTGACCCAGACCGCTTCAACCAGAGTTCCGGTCGCGGCATCAGCCGGGCCGGCGATCATGAGCATCGATCCAGATGCCGAGACGGCGAATGCAGGAACCGCCCGTACCTGCACACCGTCCAGCAGCGGGACGGATGGCCCGGTGAGCCGCTCCCGCTTGACGTCGAACGGCGCGCCGAACACTCCACCATCCCGGCGGACGAAGACCAGGTGCCCGGTCGGTGCGTACCAGGCCTCCGCTGCGTCCGGCACCAGCTCGTGCATCTGGCCGGACTTGAAGTCCAGCATCGCGATGGGTCTGCGGCTGCATCCGGCATCCTTGCAGAGCACCACCAGAACGCCCCGCGCACCCGGCAACGGCGTAGGCGCGAACGCGCGCATCCCACTTGTGCCCGGCGCCCACGCCGCGGTCGCTTCGCCTCCCGTGTCGGGGACTCGCATCAACCGGTCGTGCACGTCGCGATAGACGATGGTGCCGTCATCGAGCCACGCGGCGCCGGCGCTGCCGGCGCCAAGCGAATCCGCCAGCTTGATCGGCGAGCCGCCGTCGCGGCCGATCTTCAGGAGCTGGCGGCTGCTGCTGAAGGCGATCCACTTCCCGTCCGGCGAAATCACCGGCGCGCTGGCGCCACGGTGCGCCGTGCCCGACAGCGGCGTCGCCTGATAGGCGTCGCGACGCTTGATCCAGAGCTGGTGGTCGGCCGCCGTCGCGGGACCGTCGTACACAATCCACGAGCCGTCCGGTGCCAGCGCAAACGTACGCCAGGCGCCATCGAACAGCTCCTGGCCGGCCGGAAAGGCGAGGCCATAACGGGCAACGCCCGGACGGCGGCGAGCGAATAGATGTCGGCGCGGTTGGTGATGTCCTTGTCGGCGGTGGCCTGCTCGGGACTCATATAGTGCGGCGTGCCGAGACTCATGCCGGTCTCGGTCATGCGCCCGCCGGCCGCCGCACTGAGTGCCAGGGCGATGCCGAAGTCGGCGACCATCGGACGGCCGTCGTGCAGCAGGATGTTCTCGGGCTTGATGTCGCGGTGGATCACGCCGTGGCGGTGCGCGTAGTCGAGCGCGTCGGCCACATTCGTGGCGATCCGCACCGCGTCGTCCACGGCGAGCTGGGTTTCCCGCGTGAGCCGGTCGCGAAGGGTCTCCCCTTCGATGTACGGCATCACGTAATAGAGGAAGCCGCCGGCTTCGCCGGAGTCGAACAGCGGGAGGATGTGCGGATGCTGCAGGGCCGCCGTCGTCTTGATCTCGACGACGAACCGCTCGCCGCCGAGCACGGCGGCCAGCTCGGGCTTGAGGACCTTGAGCGCGACATGGCGGTCATGCTTCAGGTCGGCGGCGAGGTACACCGTCGCCATCCCACCCTGCCCCAGCTCGCGCTCGATGCGATAGCGCTCGGCGAGACTCTGGGTCAGCCGTTCGGGTGCGGGCATGCGGGGCCATTGGGAGAGGTGGGGAGAAGGTACGGTGCGGATCGGCGGGGAGCAACCGGAAGTTGGCCTCCCGCTCTACTTCGCTGCCCGCCCGGTGACCCGCATCATCCACGCATCGCCGAAGTAGTCGCGGGTCGTGACGCTGGCGCGCTTGAGATCGGACGAGACACCAACGCTGACGACCGGGCGCGGAATCGTGCCGAGGCGCCGGGCCGTGCCCGGCGCAGAGAGGTGGACCAGCGTCACGTTCTCTGCCGTTTCCCAGGCCAGAAACAGGATCGTGCCGTCATCGAGCGAGAGCACGCGTCCGTCGTCCGTGAACTGCGAATACCATGACGCCGAAGCGGTGTCCGGTGGCGAGACCGCGCTCACGCCCATCGTATCGGTGGTGCCGGCGTTCCAGCCGCGATACGCGATCCGGCCGGCTGGCGACGTGCTCATGCCGATGATCACCTCGTACCACGCCGGCCTCGGCAGCGCGACGGTTCGCCCGCCGACCCGGGCCTGGATCGACCCGTTCCCGGTCAGCCACGCCCAGCCCCCGTCGCGCAGCGGCGCGAAGTCCCATACCGTGGAGTCCGGCGGGGAGAACTCGAACCGCGCGGCCCCGGTGGCGGCGTTGACCAGGGCAAATGTCGACCGGCCCGCTTCGGCGCGGATGGTGGCGACGGTCGCGGAATCGACCCAGAACGCCGATTGCGTGTTGGATGGCACGGCGAGAGGAGATTCCGGCCCGCCGTCGAACGGCATGAGCGTCCACCGGTAGTCCGGGCGGCCGCTGGTGGTCGGGATCGTGCGTCCCAGCAGGACACGACCGCCTTCGGGTGAAATCAGGGCGCGAACATTGGTGGACCCCTGCAGCAGGCGGCGCTGATCGGGAAAGTGACCGGCGAGCGCATCCGCGATGCTGAGCGCGTACACGCTGTGCTGATAGGTGCCGTCGTCCACCACGAGCGCCGCGCCATCCTCGGTCACCGAGAAGCTGGTGAAACGGCCGACGTACACCGTGTCGACCTGCGACGCGAGCACCCCGCGGGCACGATCGAACGCGACCCGGGTGATGACCGACTGATCCGCCGGTCCTTCATCGGAAATCCACAGCGCGTCGGCGCTGTTTCGGCTTGCGCCGAGTGGAATTGCCGCCCGAGCGGTTTCACGGCCGTTGCGGTCGATGATGCGCCGCTCGCCCCGGTTCGTTCCCGTGCGGATGAACGTCACCTCGATCCAGCTGGTGCCGGGAATCGCCCCGACGCCGGCGAACCGGAGGCCGGCGCTGCGCACGGCGATGCTGTCGCGCACGAGGCCGGACAGGCTGGCGACCCGCACATATTGAATCGTGTCGATGCCCATGCCAGGCGAGACGAGGAGCGAGTCGCCCCCGGCAAAGAACGCGACGCCGCCACCGGACACACCACCGCCCGTTCCCACCCATCGTGGTGCCCCACCGACGAGCGACACCAGCCACGTGCCCCACCGGCCGGACATGGTTCCCGTCACCAGCAGGTTGCGACGATCGGGACTCCACTCCACGAAGTACGCCGAGGCCGCTCCAGCGAGCACACGGCGCGTGGTGGTCCCGCCCACATCCTGCACATCGACCCCGTAGGCGCACCGGGTCTCGTCGCATTCCTTGGTGACGTAGGCGAGCTGCTTGCCGTCGGGTGAGATCGCCGGCGACTGCACGTGGCCGGTGAAAGTGAGCTGGGTCCGATCACGCACGGACACCGCCGGCGCGGCTGGCGCGCGCGACGACGAGCTCCGGCGCCAGACGACGAGGGCGGCTGCCACCAGCAGCAGGCCGGCCGCACCGGCGACGAGCCGTGGGGAGCGGCGCGCGCGCGTTGCGGCAATCGGCCGAGTGTCCGTGGGCGTGCTGCCGCCGGTCGGCGTTTGTGCCGCCTCGAGCTGTGCGAGCAGGTCACCGGCGCTCTGCCAGCGGTCGGCGGGTTTCTTCTCGAGGCAGCGCATGACCGCGTCGGCGACCAACGTTGGGACGGCGGGGCGCCGGGCCGTCACCGGCCTCGGCGCCTCGGTCACCTGCGCGGCGAGAATCTGCTGTGGCGAGCTGCCGGTGAATGGCGGCTCGCCGGCGATCATCTCATAGCCGACGATGCCGACCGCATAGATGTCGGCCCGGTGATCGACATGCGGATCCGCGACCGCCTGCTCGGGCGCCATGTAGGACGGCGTCCCAAGCGCCACGCCGGCGGTCGTCAGCCGGCTCCGGCCGGTGGCCTCGCTGACCGCCTTGGCGACGCCGAAGTCGGCGACGAGCGCGTGCCGCCCGCTGAGGAGGATGTTCTCGGGCTTGATGTCGCGATGGACGACGCCGTGCTCGTGGGCGTACGAGAGCGCATCCGTCACGTCACGGAGAATCCTCACGGCGTCCGGCACCGGCAGCTCGCCCTCGCGCGCGATGCGCTGGCGCAGCGATTCGCCGGGGACGTACGGCATCACGTAAAAGAGAAGACCGGCCGCTTCGCCCGAGTCATGCAGCGGAAGAATGTGCGGATGACTGAGGCGTGCGGCGATCCGGATTTCCTGGAGGAAGCGGTCGCTGCCGATCGAGGCGGAGAGATCGGGCCGGAGCACCTTGATCGCGACCTGTCGCTCGTGGCGGAGGTCGGTCGCGAGGTAGACCGTCGCCATGCCCCCCTGCCCGAGCTCGCGCTCGATGCGGTAGCGGTCGGCGAGGGCGGCCGTGAGCCCGTCGATATTCATGGCGCCCGCCTGTCTCCCGCCATCGCCGCCTTGAGCTCGGTGAGAAAATTCTGCACGATTACGAGGTTGCCGGATCGGTCCTCGTCCCGATTGGCCGACACCAGGAACCGCTGGCCGTCGTGTGACACGCTGAACATCCGGTCCTGCCGGTTGACCTCGAAGCTGTTCACCGTCTGTGCCTTGAACAGTTTCCGCCGCTCCGCCAGCCCCGGCCCGCGCGACATGTCGGCGGCAAAGATCTGGCTGCCGTCTTCCGAACGGAAGTAGAGCTCCTTGCCGTCGGCGCTCCACACAGGGTCGGTGCCGCCGTCGAGGGAGATCTGCCACTTCCCCTGCTGCACGTCGGGGAATGGCTGGACGAAGACCTGGCTGCCGCCCGACTCATTGGAGACGTAGGCCAGCCACTTGCCGTCCGGCGAGAGATCGGGTTTCCACTCGTTGTACGCCGCGGCCAGGAGTGGCCGCAAGGTGCTGTCGACGCCGAGGTGCATCGCCAGGATGTCCCAGGACCTCCCGCCGGCGACGCTCGCCACCAGCCACGCGCCGTCGCCCGACCACCGGGACTCGATGATGTCGCGGGGAAGCGAGGCGACGGGCTGCTCCTCGCCGACCCCGTCGGCCCGTCGCCGCCACAAGCTGCGGCGCCCACCCCGCATCGAGACGTAGCTCAGGAACTGGCCGTCTGCCGACCAGGCAGGATCGCTGTTGCCATCCCCGTTGAAGGTGATGCGCGTAATGGGGCCGTGATCCAGCTGCTTGACCCAGATGTCTTGCCGCGCCTTGCTGGGGACACTCCCGCCAAATCCGCCGCCGTCGATCGAGATGGCCAGGCGCGTTCCGTCCGGCGAGAGTGCAAACGACTCGAATTCGATGTCGCGCCAGGCGCTGTCGACCGCGGCCATGCCGCCATCGGCGCGGTTGACCCACGCGATGTATTCGGTGCCGTTGGTGCCCTCGAGGGCATACGCGAGATTCCCGCCCGCGAGGTCGAAGTCCGTCTGCCCCCTTCCCCGCGTGGTCACACCGGTGGCCATCGCCTGCGGACGACCCCGCAGTTTGCGCGCAACCGGATCGAACCGCACCGCCATCAGGGACCCGTCAAACGTGATGTAGACCAGTGCCTTCGCCTCGGCCACATAGCGGGCCGCGATGCCCGGCAGGGCGATGCCCAGTTTACCGGACGCGAGATCCACCGTCCGCAGCGAGAAGCGGGCATCGTCGGCCTGCTCTGATCCCCGCTGGCCCACCAGGGCGCCCCGCCCATCCGGAAGGATCATGAGCCACTCGTAGGTGCCGCCGCCGGGAATCGGCGGCAGTTGGCTCACGGACTCGACGGGCCCCCCATTCCCCGAGACCCGGCGGATCGCTCCGGACTCGGTGAGGAAATACACGAAACGGTCGGGACCCCAGGCGGGGCCACTGGCAACGGACGAATCGGTGAGGAAGATGGCGGGACCGCCACCGAGGGGGACGGCGCTGATACCGCCCTGCGCTCCCGTCTCGAAGGCCACGAGCGACCCGTCCCATGAGACCGCCGGCAGGACGGCGCGCTCCGTGCCCGGCAGTACCCGGGAAGCCAGGCTGCCGAGTGGCCGCACGAACAGCACGCTGGCGGGTGACTGGTTCTGCGCGACGGGATGATAGCCGGCATACACGAGGGATTGCCCATCGGGCGTCAGGGCCAGGCGTCCGGGTTCCAGGTTGCCCCGGAACACGAGTGGAGCCGTGCTGTCGAGAACAACGGCATATCGTCCAACCGAACCATTGCCGGCCGAGGTCGAACGGAGCATCGCCGAGGCCGCGACGGCGGCGGCGGCCACGGCGAACGCCGCGAGACCGAGCGTGAACGGGTCGCGCCAGCGCGAACCGCCCTGCCGTCCCGGGACGCCGGTGAGCAGCACCGTGCCGTGTCGGAACCCCGGATTGACCAGCGCCTCACCAAATGCCCTGGCGCTCTCGAACCGGTCGGCCGGCAGCTTCTCCAGCGACTTCGCCACGGCGGCGGCCACATTCGGTGGCACGGCCTTGCGCAGTTTGGTGACCGGCGCGGCCTCCTCGGTCACGATCTTCATGATGATCTGCTGGGCCGACGCACCGGTGTGGGGCGGATTGCCGGTGAGCATCTCATAGAGCACGCTGCCGAGGGAGTAGACGTCGCTCCGCGCGGTAATCTCCTTCTCCGCCGTGGCCTGC
>JBBQFH010000048.1:0-14579 GCA_038321865.1 Gemmatimonadales bacterium | reverse complement strand
CTCGACGCTGGTGACGACGAACGGCAGCGCCCGCACCGCGTCTACCACCGCCTGGGCCTCGGCGGCGCTGGTGAGCTGCGGCTTGTGGCCGTCCACCTTGTGGAGCCCGGCCTCAAACGTCTGCCCGCCGGCGGCGCAGAGCGCCTCGATGCTCCAGTACTCCTGGGCGGTGAACGCACGGATGTCGCGTTCGCGCTCGACCAGCAGGCGCAACGCCACGGTCTGCACCCGCCCGGCCGACAGGCCGGTCTTGATGCTCTTCCACAGGATGGGACTCGCCTTGTAGCCGACCAGCCGATCGAGGATGCGGCGGGCCTGCTGCGCATTGACCTTCTGCTCGTCGATTTCGCCGGCGTTGGCGATGGCGTCCTGCACCGCGTCCTTGGTGATCTCGTGGAACAGCACCCGCTGCATCGGGATGCCGGCTCCGATCTGGCTGGCCACGTGCCAGGCAATCGCCTCACCCTCGCGGTCCGGGTCGGTGGCGAGATAGACGCGGCTCGCGCTTTTTGCGGCCAGCCTGATCTCGGAAACCGTCGCGCTCTTTCCCTTGATGATCACGTATTCGGGCGTGAAGCGACCTCCCTCGATCTCGACCCCGAGCTTTCGGGTCGGAAGGTCGCGGATATGGCCGACCGTCGCTTTCACGGAGTAGCCCCGGCCGAGGTACTTGCCGATCGTCTTGGCCTTGGTGGGCGATTCGACGATGACCAGCGCGTCCCCGCTCCGCACCGCAGCGCCCCGGCCCTTGGTCGCCTTGGGGGCCTTCGTGGCCTTGACGGCTTTCGTGGCTTTGATGGCCTTCGTGGCCTTGGTCGCGCGTGTTTTCTTCGTGGTTGCCATACCGCCAGAATAGCCAGCGAGGAGCATGCAATGTCAAACGATGCGAGGTACCAAGAAAACGCGGCGGTCCGGGGCTGGCAAGGACGTCATCCGTAATTTCTTGTTATTTCAGCACTTACCAGCCGGCGCCGAGGCGAGCCAACGCCACGACATCGTCGGTGATCGCTTCGACCGACCGGCCATCGGTGGTCACTTCATGGTCGCTGCGGGCGTAAAACGGCTCCCGCGCCGCCAGCACATCACGCAGCCGCTCGAGCAGATTGTCGCCTGCCAGGAGCGGCCGGGACGCATCGCTGCCGATCCGCTTGGAAGCGCTCGTCGCCATCGTCTTGAGATAGATCAGCAGGGCCGACGTCCGGGCGACCTCGATCTGCCCCGGCTGGACGGCCCATCCCGCGCCGGGCGCAATGAGGGTCGGTGTGCCGCCGGTCAGGACCGCGCGTACCGCCTGCCGTTCGAGCTCGCGGAAACGCGCCTCGCCCAGCTCGCCGATCACGCTCGCGATGGGCATCTGCTGCTGGCGGACGATGACGGCGTCGATATCCACGAACGGTGCACCGAGCGCCGCCGCTGCCCGCTGGCCGATCGTGGTCTTGCCTGCGGCCGGCAGGCCGATGAGGATGACGTGGCGGCGGTCGCTCATACCGGCTCCGCGGTTGCGCGGAGCGCGGTCCAGCGCGCGCCGAGGCCCGCGACGTAACCGTCCACGTTCCGTCGCAATTCGGTCAGCGAATCCCCGCCGAACTTCTCGAGCACCGCGTCGGCCAGCACCAGGCAAACCAGCGCCTCGGCGATGACGCCCATGGCCGGCACCGCGGTCACGTCCGATCGCTCGCTCTGCGCGTTGGCCGCGGCGCCGGATGCCAGATCCACCGTGCGCAGCGGCGCCATGAGCGTCGAGATCGGCTTCATCGCTACCCGAACAACGAGCGGTTCCCCGGTCGTCATGCCGCCCTCCAGACCGCCGGCGTTGTTGCTCTGCCGGCGAAAGCGCGTTGGCCCGGCCCCGTCTCCGTCCCCGAGAATTGCGTCGTGTACCGCGGACCCGGAACGCCGGGCGGCCTCGAAGCCAAGCCCGACTTCGACCCCCTTGACCGCCGGAATCGACATCAGCATCCCGGCAAGGCGGCCGTCGAGCTTCCGGTCCCAGCTGACGTGGCTGCCCAGACCGAGCATGACCCCGCGGGCGACGACCTCGACCTCGCCGCCGAGGGTGTCGCCTGCCGCCCTGGCCGCGTCAATCGCCTGAATCATGCGTGCCTCGGCTGAGGCGTCGAGGGTCCGGACCTCGGAGCGGTCCACCGCCGGGTTGAGTGGCGCCGGCAGGGCCGCCGGCGGCGCCGCCCGCACCCCGCCGAGCGACACGACGTGGCTGCCGACTTCCACACCCAGTTCCTCGAGCAGGCGCCGCGCGAGGGCGCCGGCCGCGACCCGGGCCGTCGTCTCCCGCGCGCTCGCCCGCTCGAGGATGTCCCGCGCATCGAGCCGGTCATACTTGAGCACGCCCACCAGGTCGGCGTGGCCGGGACGCGGGCGGGTGACCCGCCGGCGGCGGAGCTCGCCCGGCGCCCCCTCCGGCGCCATCACATCCTGCCAATTGGCCCAGTCGCGATTCGGAATCAGCATGGCGACGGGAGAGCCGATCGTTTCGCCCGCGCGAACGCCGGCGAGCCACTCGATCCGGTCTCGCTCGATCTGCATCCGCGCACCGCGCCCGTAGCCCTGCATGCGGCGCGCGAGATCGTGGTCCACCCATTCGGCAGTTATCGGCAGTCCCGCCGGCAGCCCCTCGACAATCGAGACGAGGGCCTTGCCGTGCGATTCGCCCGCCGTCGTGAAGCGCAGCCTCATCGTAGCCTCCGCCCCGGTACGGCAGCCGCCCCATTAGGAAAGCACACGAGCCCGGCGACCGCCGGGCTCGTGTGGAGATCTGGTCATGCGCGTCTCAGGGGGTCGAGACGCCGTCGTCGACGATTCGGGGTGTGACCAAGATAATCAGATCACGCCGGTTCTCGGATTCGGAGCTGAAGCTGAACAGCTTGCCGACGATCGGGAGGCCCGAAAGCAGCGGGATACCCGAGCGGCTCTTGGTGACGGTGGTGACGGTCAGGCCGCCGATCACGCTGGTTTCGCCGTCCGCGACGAGCAGCTGGTTGTCGGAGCTCTGCTTGTTGATGGTGAAGCCGAGGTCGGCCGCCGCGAGTGTCTGGATGGCGGACCGCTCCGTTTTCAGCTCCATCAGGATCTGCCGGTTGTTGGTCACGTGCGGCGTCACGGTCAGGCGGATACCCGCCTCCTTGAACTGCACCGTGGAGCGTGGCGCCGTGCTGCCGCCGGTGGCGCCACCCGAGGCCGAGCTCGCGTCGACGACGCGGAGCGGGATCTCGTCACCGACGAAGATGTCGGCGGGGCGGTTGTCGAGCGTGGTGATGAGCGGCTCGGCCTGCACGTCGGAGAGCTGCACCGTCTCGAGCGCGCTCAGGAAGCTGGTGAGCGAGAAGCCGCCGATGGCCGTGGAAAAGACCAGGTCGAGCGCCGACTGCTGGACGGTCGCGTCGGCGTTGCCGATCGCCGAGAGCGAATTGCCGCCCAGGTCGATCACGTTGACGGTAGACGGGTAGGTCGAGCCATCCGTCTTGTTCTGGTCCGGCCGCGCGATCAGCTTGTTGAAGAACTGCGACCGGCTGCCCAGGTCGTACCGGATGCCGAGCTGCTGCAGGTCGGTCCGGTCGACGAAGATGATCTTGGCCTGGATCGACACCTGCGGCGTCCGGATATCGAGCCCGCGGACGAAGTCGGTGACCTGGCCGATGTGGCTGTGCGTGTCGGTAATGACGAGGGCGTTGGACCCCCGGTCGGCGATGACCCGGCCGCGCCCCTTGGTCACGACGGTCTCGACCGTCTTGGCCAGCGAGTCGGCCTGCTTGTAATTGATCCGGACCACCGCGGTCTCGAGCGGCTCGGTCGAATCGAGCGCGGCGAGGGTGGACGGCGCGTCGACCCGGATGATGCCGCCGGGCATTTCCTGCGCGGTCAGCCCCTGGGCGGCGAGGATCGCCGCGAACGCCTGCGGCCATGGCTGGTTCTTGATCTCGGCCGTTACCTCACCCTTGATGTCCTTGCCCAGGATGATGGTCTTGCCGCTGAACGCCGCGAAGCCGGCGATGACGTCGCCGATGGTGGCGCGGTCCCAGGTGACGGTGATGCGGGGCTCACCCTGGGCGACGCTGCGTGGCGCCTCGTCAGGCACGGTGACTTCGCTGCGCACGGCCGGACGCGGCGCCGCGGCGCGGGCCGGCGGCGTCAGGTCGGACGGCGTCGTGGACGACCAGGACAGGAACGTGCGGTCGGACCCGAACGAGACGCGAATCGCGTCGCCATCGCGGGACACCTTGTAGTCCTTGGCGCCATCGAGCTCGAGCACGATGCGCACGACGTCGGGCCGGAACTGGTTGTAGCGAAGGTTCCGAACGCCACCGCGGTTCACGCCGTCGTACAGCGCGGTCGCGCCGCTCAGGTGGGCACCGACCACGTCGAGCACCAGACGGTCGGGCCCGCGGAGCATGAAGTCCTTCACGTCCACCGTGCCATGCACGGTGACGACGATCTCAGCGCGGCCGGGAGACGGCATGACGCTTACGGCCGTGACTTCGCCGCTCAGCGGGCCATCGTCGGCACGAGCCGGCGCGGCGGCCAGCAGTGCCGCGGCGGCGGCCAGGGTCATACGAGACAGAGCCTTCATGGCGTCACGTCCTCCTGCTTGCGCAACGAGAGAGTTTCCTGCCGCTCGAATCCGAAGTCCTCAACCTGGAACACCACGTCACGCGGGCGAATATCCTTCACCCGGAGCCGGCCGATGCGATCGCCGACGCGGACCTTGTGACGCTTGCTGCTGACCTTTTCCCGAAGAATCGCGACGGTGTTGGCGTCGTTCCGGAGATCCATGTAGACGCCGACCAGCTGGAGGTCGGAGATCTCGGGCCCGGCGCTGGTGACGGTGATCAGCGAGGCGAAGGGGTCGCGGGTTCCGCCGGCGTAGGCGAAGGTCTCGCGCTGGACTTCGGTCTCGTGGACCTTGTCGAGCGAATCGGTACGGGCGGCTTCCGCCGCCGCGACATGCATCGAATCGACCCGCGTGCCCGCGGCCTGGGTGGCGCCGGCCGTCACCGCCGGCCTGGCGGTGTCGACGTGCGCCGTGGCGGCGGCCAGCGTGGTGCGGACCTGAGCCACGGAATCGGGCACGGCCATGGTCGCACGCGCCTTCCGGACACTGTCGTTGTGAGCGCGCTGCGCGGCTACCTTCTTGGCCGCGACGTCGTCGGCCGCATGCTGCTTCGCCCCGCCACACGCGCCGAGCGCGAGGGTCGCGACGAGACAGGCGGCGAGATGATTACGTGCCACTTGCGTCCTCCGTGCCGGCAGACTTGACATAGGTGCGGATCTGGAATTTCGCCTCGAGCAGCGCGCCGGTGGTATCGCCGAGCGCCTTCATCGCGGGCTGCGGGGCAGCCAGGACGTTGAGCTCGACCGGCACGATGATGCGCTGCAGGCTCGCGACATCGGCCAGGAAGGCGCCGATCTGGTCGTAGTGCCCGAGCACCGAGATGTTGAACGTCTGGGTCTCGAACGGCGCCGGACCGGGCTCGACCGGGAGCACCGGATCGGCACGGGAGATCGTCACGCCGCGGACCCGCGCCCGGTTGGACATGTCGTCCAGCAAGTTGGGCACCTCGCTCCGCTCCGGCACCAGGCGCCGCAGCATCGTCAGGCTGGCGCGGTAGGCCTCGAGGCGGTGCTTCAGGTCTTCGACGGTCCCGGTCGCGAGCTCGCGCTTGGCGCTGTCGGTCTGCGCCTGGAGCGTCTTGATCGTGTCCTTGACCGCGGCGACGCGGGCCTTGCCGGCCGCGAGGCCGGGGTAGCCGAGCGTGGAGACGCCGGCGCCGCTGTAGAGCATGTAGCCAACCAGCCCTGCGAGCAGCAGCAGGAAGATCGGCGTGGATTTCCGACTATCGAGTGCCATGACTCACCTCACCGACTGGCTGAGAGCGACGGTATGGATGTAGGCCGAGTCGGCCTTGCGGAACGTGGCGCTGATCGAGAACGCCGTCACCGGCCGCTCGTGCTCCACCACGGTCATCGCCGAGATCGGCGTGACGTCGGTGACCCACGGCGAGGCCTCGAGCTGGCGGAGGAACCGGGTGTAGGCCTGAATGTCCACCGTCCGGCCGGTGATCTTGAACGTGAGCGCCTTCTTGGCGGTATCCGACGTCTCGGCCGAGTCCGCATCCGCCGCCTTGCCGGCCTTGGCGGTCGTCGTCACCGCCACCTCCGATGCCAGCGGCGACATCTCGGTCAGCCAGGTATAGGCCGGCAGTGCCCGGGCCACTTCATCCATCACGTGGGGCCAGACGTAGCGATCGCCGTCGACCGAGCGGATGACACCGATCTGCGAGACCAGGGAGTCGCGAATCAGCTCCTGGTGGCGCTTCTGCCCGATGAAATTCTTGAAGCGCCGGTGCTCGACGCGCACCTGCTCGAGCCGCGGCTCCAGTGCGTGCAGCTGACGCGTGTTCGAGGTCCAGACCCAGAGCAGGCCCGAGGCGACGATGATCCAGGCGGCGGCCGCTGCGACGAGCAGCGGATCCTTGACCCGGTCGCCGACGACCTTGAACCGCTCGCCGAGCCCGGCGAGGATGGGCGAGCCCTGGCGCTTGCGCTTCTGGCCGGGGCGGAGATTGATGGTAATCATCGCAAGTGGCTTCCCTTGGTCGGGGTCACGCGGCGGAGCGGAGCGCCAGGCCGATCGGCAACATGAGCAGTGGAGCGACCTGATCCACGTCCATCATGTCGAACACGCCGTCGGCGATCTGCAGGCGCTCGATGGGATTCGCCATCTGCACCGGGAGCTTGAGACGATCGGCCAACACCTGGTTGAGGCCCGGGATCCGGGCGCCGCCGCCGGTGGTGTAGATCCGTGAGACGCCGCTCGCCGACCGGCTGGCCGACTGGAGGAACGCGGCCGCGCGCTCGATGCCGACGGCAAGCTCCTCGCCCCGGGTCTCCAGGAACGGGCGGAGCGCGTCATCGGCGACGGCGGCCTGCAGCATCCGTTCGGTGTCGTCGGCGGACAGGCCGCGCTCGCGCTGCATGTCCTCGCGAAAGCGCCGGGTGCCGATGGCGATGTCGCGGGTGAGGACCGGGATGCCGTCGTCCAGAATGTTCACGTTGGTGGTCTCGTGCCCGATGTTGATCAGGCCGACCACGCCGCGCATGGCGTCGGGATAGTTGACTTCGAAGGCGTTGTGCAGCGCGAAGGAATCGACGTCGATCACCGACGGCTCGAGGCCCACATCGGCCAGGAGGGCGAGCTTGGTCTCGACCAGCTCGCGCTTGGCGGCGACCAGGAGCACGGTCATCTGAAGGCCGTCGCCCTCGGGATCCAGGATCTGGAAATCGAGCTCCACGTTGTCCATGTCGAACGGCACGTGCTGCTCGGCCTCCCAGCGGATCACCTCGCGGGCGTCGCCCTCCTTCATCCGGTCCATGGCGATCTTCTTGATGATCACGTCGCGCCCGCCCACGGCACAGACGACCTGCTTGGTCTTGATCCCGGCGGAGGCCATCAGCCCCTTGATCGCGTCGGCGACGATCCCCTTGTCCATCACTTCGCCTTCGACGATGGCATCGTCCACCACCGACGCGAAGGCGACCTTGGTGAGGACCGGTTCGCCGGACCCGTGGGAAATCGCCACCAGCTTGATGAGGCCACTGCCGATGTCCAGGCCCACCGTGGTCCTCTTGCGATCGAACAGCGCCATGGGATGCTCAATTGTTGGGGGTCTGCGAAGCCGCCACGCTAGTATGCGGCCCGCGATTTGTCAAACTCCAAACAGCTTCAACTCACCTCGAACAAGCTTCGACTCGATAACCACTTGTGATATCATCGGCGGCCGAGCGTCGACCCATTTGGCGCTTGTGAGCCGCGTCGGACACTGCCAGGGCACCACTCAGAGTCGAACAGTTGCGACGGAATTCGGCGAGGATTGCACTCGGGGAAGAGCAACCGACGTGCCATCATTGGCATGCTCGCGCCCAACAGCCATATGATCAACGAGTTAGCAGTGTGCCGATGACCGGGTTGTCCAGCGGCAGCACCCCAGGGACAACCCCCTTTCGCCATGCATCTCTCACCTTGCGGGGAACCTCCCCAGCCCATCCGGGCTGCCCGGCTCCGACTCCCCCAAGCACGTCCGGGCGACCGACATGGCCGCCCGGACGCGTACTCCATACTAGTAGTACCAGTTAATACAACTGGGCCCAACTCCGCTCCGCAAACGGCGTCGCGACGGCCACGCCCGCCAACGCGCGGGCCACTGAACACGCGGAGTAGTTCACCACGGAATTACCCGTGATGGTGGACGGCTGCAGGTCTGCATTCGATGCCAGCAGGCCGCCGTAGACATGGCCGCCCGTGCCGGTGCTGGTAACGTTTCCAAGGACGATGACCGGGCCGTAGAATTCCACGCCGCCCGACAGGTCAAGGTCACCGCGCACGAGCAGAATTCCTTGCCCCCGCCCCCCTGTAATGCGGACGTTTCCTGGCGCATAAATGATCGGGAAATAGCTGAAGCACGACGGAACCGTGCCAGCCCCAGTACGGGGCTCGCCCCAGTTATTGCTGTCGGTAAGCCGGCAGGTCGCCGGGCTCCCGGTGGAGGTCGGCGCTATGCCGTTGACTGTTCCGCTGATCTGCCAGGTAGCGGCCGCCGCCAGCGCATCGAATGAAGTACTGCCAAAATCGGTGAATGTGCTGGCCGTGACCGATGCGTCCACCAGCACCGGCGGAGTGCCGGTGACGCAGCCCGGCGGGCTGCCGCCGCAGTTGGCGCCGTTGGTATTGATTGTCCCGGTGTTCGTGCGAATGCCCGCGGCCGGGGCTCCCGACAGCGGGCAACTGGCGCCCCAGCCAGCGGGTACATGGTCGGTGCCGTCGATTTGCGACGAACCACCGAGCGTGAGCGAGCCGCGTACCGTCAGCGCACCCTGCACCGGGATCGAGGGGGTCAGCAGCTTGACGAAGGCTCCGACCAGGCGGCGTGACTGCACCGTGCCCCCCGCGTCGAGATGGGCGCCCTCGGTCCGGATCAGGTACGACGCCGACGAAAGCCGGCGCACGGTCGACTGATACTGGTTGCCGCCGCCGAGGCTGACTACCGGAAGCACCGTGTCGGTGTTGACGGCCCGGCCGTTGAATGCCGACGTCCACCCGGTAATGGTCGCGGCCGAGCCCGCATCGGCCGCTTCCGCGGCCTGGGCGGCGAACATCGTATTCACGCCGCTCCGCTGCTCCAGGCGCCCGATGAAGAATGTGCCCGCGACCAGCGCACCGATGATGACCAGGGCGAAGACGGCAATCGCCAGGGCGATGCCGCGTTCATCCGAGAGTCGTGGAGTCCGAAGTGGCATGATGTTCCTCGTGGAAATCGGCTCAGGGCCGGGGAGCGTTGCGGAGCCGGATGCGCGAAACGAGCGTGTCCTTGGCGACATGCAGGGCATCGGTGCCCCGGGAAATCGTCTTGTCGGTCAGCCCGCGGATCGTAACGTTGATGGACCGGATCGCGGTCGGTACCGCGGTGGCAGTGCCGTTGGCATCGAGGTAGTCGAGCTGGAGCCCGTTAGTGGCCTCGAGGGGGCCAAGCACCGGCTGCAGCGTGGCCTCTCCCGCACTGACGGAGCGCGCGCCGAGCCAGCTCTGTCCGCCGGAGGCGTACAGCTGCAGCTGCATCTTTTCGAATGAGCGGACCGGCGCCTCGGTCACGCCGCTCGGCAGGATCAGCGCGATCGTCGGCGCCGTGAGGACGACCGGCACGCTGGTGGCCGCGGTGCCGTCCGGGCAGGTCGTGGCCGACGTGCCGCCGGTGATCGCGACGGCCATCCAGGCATCATCGGCGCTCGACAGCGGATTGCCTTCCACGAACACGAGCAGCGTATCCCGGGGCGTGGCGAGTGCACGATAGCTGAACGTCATCGAGTTGCGCAACTTGATCGCCGTGAGCCCGAAGGCGCAGGCCACCGAGGTCGAACGCATGGCGCGGTACGAAATCTGGGTCGCGGTCATGCCGGCGTAGATGTCGCTTGCGGCGCCGCTGATACCCAGCTCACGCAGCTCCGTCGGCACGAGCGTCGCACCGGCCCGCACATTGGACTGGAGCAGCGCCTGTTCGCTCTGGTACCGGGACGCGCGCTGCGAGCTGGTGAGCAGGCGCATGATGACGGTGCCGACGATCGACAGCAGAATGAGGGCGATCATCAGCTCGATGAGGGTGAAGCCGCGACGGGTACGCATGATCAACCGCACCGGATGATGGTGATGACGGTGTCGCGCGCGGTCCCGCGATTGGTCCGGCGCGTCACGATGGCTCGGAGGGTGCGGCTGTTGCCGGCGCCCGCGACTTCCCAGGTGTCGGTGATGCCGCCCGGCTGTGCCGTGGTACCGCCGACGAGCGCCGTACATGCCGGGGTCGTCGCGTACGCCTGCTGGCGCAGCGTTTCCAGCCGCTGCTCCGCGATGGCGGCCGCGCGGGTGTCCCGCTTGCCCTGGCCGATCATGCGGGTGACCAGCGCGGAGGAGCCGACGAGGGCGATGACGCCGACAGCCAGCACCAGCACGGCGACCAGCACCTCGAGAATGGTGAATCCCTGTTCGTTGCGCGTCACTGGACGAGTCTCCCGAAGCCGCTGATGACGACCGAGTCGAGGAATTCCGCCTTGCGGACCCAGATGATGAACGTGCCGGAGCTGCCAAAGCCGCGCGGATCGGCGGTGATCGTGCCGCTCGTGGCTGTGATGGTCACGCCGTACTGGCCATTCAGGTCCTGCGGCGAGCTGATGGTGTCGGTCGTGCTGCCGGCGACCGGCACGACGCGCGGCGTCGCCGTTACGGTCACGACGTTGCCATTCATGACCAGAGTGGTCGGGCGGTTGTACTGCACCGCGCCGGCCCGGGCTCGGCCGTAAAGCCCGGTCATGACCACGCGGGCGCTCCGCACGTCGCTCTTGAGCTTGGCCGCACGCATGCGGGGCCAGCCGAAGAGCACGATCATGCTGATGACCGAGATCACCATCAGCGTTTCCACGAGCGTGAAGCCATTACGACGCGGCATGTGGACTCCGGAATGCGTCGGTGTATGCGGTCCGAACGGCATGGACCTGAGACGAATCTGAACCGGATAAAGCAGACGCCGGGCCACAAGTGAGGGCGTTGAGGCACAAGAACTTACCGATTTGCTGCCGGGGCTTTGACTGCAGGGAGGTGCGCGAACTGCAAGGAACTGCGGAGACTGCGACCGCTACTCGAGCTCGTAGCGGCGCAGTTTGTAGAACAGCGTGCGAAGGCTCACGCCGAGCAGCTGGGCGGCATCGCGCCGGCTGCCCTTGGCTGAGGCCAGGGCGCGTACGATCGTGGCACGTTCGAGCGCTTCGACCTGCGGCTTCAGCGTGAAGCCAGCCGGCACGACCGGTCCGGCACCGTTCCCCGAGTGACCATTCCCGTTGCCGTTGCCGTTGCCATGCGCCGCCGCAGGGTGCGAACCGTGGTCGTCGTTGGCGCCGTTGCCGTGCGGGCCAGACAGGGGAAAGTCAGCCAGGTCGAGGCGGCCGGCGGTGCCGAGGACCGCCGCGCGCTCCACCGCATTACGAAGCTCCCTGATGTTGCCCGGCCACGGATACTCGGTGAGCGCGGTCAGTGCGCGCGGGGTGATGCTGACCGGATGCCCCAGGCGCTGCGCCGTCTGCCGGGCAAAATGGGCGACCAGCGCGCCGACATCCTCCTGGCGCTCCCGCAGGGGCGGGATATGCAGGTTCACCACGTTGAGCCGATAGTACAGGTCGTCCCGGAACTGTCCGGCTTCTACCGCGCGATCGAGCGGCCGGGCCGTCGCCGCGATGATACGCACGTCGACCTTCCGCCCCTCGCGCGCGCCCAGCCGGCGGATCTCGCCTTCTTCCAGCACGCGCAGCAGCTTGGCCTGCAGCCCGTGGGGCAGGTCGCCGATTTCGTCCAGCAGCAGGGTGCCGCCGTGGGCCGACTCGAAGATGCCCTGGCGGTCGACGGTGGCGCCGGTGAATGCGCCCCGGACGTACCCGAAGAGCTCGCTCTCGAGCAGCTGTTCCGGAATGGCGGCGCAGTTGATCGCGATGAAGGCCGCCCCGCTCCGTGGGCTCATCTGATGAATGGCGCGCGCAAGCACTTCCTTGCCGGTGCCGCTTTCGCCCGTCAGGAGCACGGTGGTGCTGTGCGCGGCGACGCGCGACGCCAGCTCGAGGAGGTTCCGCATCGAGCGGCTCTCGGCCACGACCTGGCCCCGCACCTGATCGGGTCCGAGCGAGGCGCGGAGGTCGGCGACTTCGTGGCGCAGGCGCTCGCGCTCTTCCGCCTTCCGGACGGTGAGGATGACCTCGTCCGGCCGAAACGGCTTGTGGAGGTAGTCGTAGGCCCCTTCGCGCATGGCGGCGAGGGCCGCGTCCTCGCCACCGAATGCGCTCATCATGATCAGCAGGGCCTCGCCACCGGCCGCGCGATAGCGCCGCAGGAAGGTCAGGCCATCCATCGCCGGCATGCGCACATCGCACAGGATCAGCTCGAACGGCTCGGAGTCGACCCGGCCGAGCGCCTGCTCGGGGTCGCCTTCGGCCGCGACTTCGTAGCCCGACTCCCGGAGGAGGAGGGTCAGCGATTGCCGCAGGCCAGCGTCGTCGTCAATGATCAGGATGCGCATGGTTCTCCCTACTGCCGGCGGACGGCAGGAACACCTTGAATGCGGCGCCGCCTTCGCGCGCGCGGTCGACCCACACGATGCCGCCCAGTTCATGTACGGTACGGGCCACGATCGCGAGGCCCAGGCCGGCACCCTTGCCGGGTTCCTTCGTGGTGTAGAACGGATCGAAGACCCGCTCCCTGTCAGCATCCGGAACACCGGGGCCGTCGTCCGCGACCCGGAGCAGCACGCCCGGCGTGCCGGGCAGGATGTCGGGCCGGCGCGGCCGCGCGGCGAACCTGCGATCGAGCGGCAGCTCAGCCGACCCGTTGTCACCGGAACGACGGGCGGCGTGATGCCGCGCTTCGAACGGCCGGGCGTGCAAGCCGATCCAGATGCGGGCGCCGGGGGCGGCATCGCAGGCGTTGACGACCAGGTTCAACACCACCTGTTCCACCGCGTGCCGGTCTCCCGCCAGGCATGGCACGTCCGCGATCGCGAGCTCCAGGTCATGATCGTTGAACAGGCCCTGGGCGCCCAGAAAATCGACGGTGGACTCGATGGCCGCACGCAGATCGATGCGGCCGGTCGGGGTACCGGGACGAGCGTAGTCGAGCAAACTCTGGACCGTGAGCTCGATCCGCCCGATCGCGCGCTGCATTTCGTCGGTGATGTCCGCCTGAACGCCACGGTTGCGCAGCACTTCGGTATAGGTGCCGAGCGCCCCGAGGGGGTTCCGCACCTCATGGGCCACGCCGGCGGCGAGGCGGCCGATGCTGGCGAGCTTCTCCACCCGCACCACGTGGCTCTGGGCGTCGAGCAGGTCCTCTGCCAGGACGCGGTAGCGTTCGGCAAGATGCGTCATTTCGGGCGTCTCGTAGACGCAGGGCGCGACCGTGAAATCGCCGGCCGCGAGGCTGTCGGCCTCGCCGATCAGGAGCTCGATCGGCTGCAGCACCAGGCGCCGCAGGAGGTAGCTGCCGAAGACGGCGAACACCGCGATGCTGCCGGCCCAGACGGCGCAAAGCGGCCAGATGGCCTCGCGGAGATCGCCACCGACCAGCAGCAGCGTCACCAGCCCGACCAGGATCACGGCCGCCGCCATCAGGTAGCCGAGGTCGAACAGCAACCGGATACGAAGCGACGGCTGGCGGCTCATGCGGGTCGGCGGGCCGCGCGCATCAGTTGCACGTGATCTGGCCTTCGATCGTGGCCGGGCCGGCCGGCCCGCCAGTGCCGTGGAACAGGCCGCAGGTCCGGGTGGTGGCGCTCGGGTAGCTCGCCATTGCTCCCCAGCCGGTATTGCTGACGTTGGAGAGCGTGATGGCCACGCCGGCGGTCGGCTCGAACACCAGGATGCTGTTGGGGACCGCGCCACCGTAGTAGGCGGCGTTGTCGGCGAGGTAGGCCTCTTCCGCCACGGCCATGTTGCGGAGATCGGCCTTCATCCGCCCGACGTAGGCCTGCTCCTTGGTCGCCGCGAATTTGGGGATCGCGATCGAGCTGAGGATCCCGATGATGACGACGACGATCAGCAGCTCGATCAGCGTGAAGCCGCGCCGTACATCGTCTCCGGACCCCCCCGCCAACCGATGTGGGGTGCTGCCTGCATGGTCGCGCATCGTGGTGTCTCTCGCTGTGAGATACAAAGAGGCGACGGCCCGAGGACCGCCGCCCTTTGTGTTCCTGCCAGCCTGCCCGACTTACGGGCAGAGGATGACGCCGTCCTGGCCAGCCGGGGCGCCGACGCCCACCGCGACGTGACACGCCGCCGGGGTACCGGAGATCGACGTGTTGCCGATCGTCATCGAATAGCCACCCGCCGCTGCGGCTTCCGCGGTCTGCGCGTTGCCGGCCGACAGCGTGAAGTTCGACGCCGTCTGGAGCTGCGCGAACGTCCCGTACGTGTTGTTGTCCGAGAAGTAGGCTTCCTGCGCCGTCTCCAGGTTCCGGAGGTCGGTCTTGATCGAGGCCAGCTTG
>JBBQFH010000047.1:0-15564 GCA_038321865.1 Gemmatimonadales bacterium | reverse complement strand
CGACCGGATCCTCGTCGAGACCGACGGCCCTTATCTTTCCCCGGTTCCGTTCCGCGGGCGACGGAACGAGCCGGCATTCGTGAGCCATGTCGCCCAGCGGGTCGCCGACGTGCGCGGTATGCCGCTGACCGACCTTGCCGCCGCCACCACCGCCAACGCCGTTCGCTTGTTCGGTGCCCGTCTCGCCTCCAGCCAGGAGCGCCCGTGACCGCCGTCCCGTCCGATATCGCCATCGCCCAGGCCGCCCGTCCTCGTCCTATCGCGGATGTCGCGGCCGAAGCCGGCCTCGGTCCCGATGAATTCCTGCCCTACGGCCGCTTCAAGGCCAAGATCACCGCTGAGGCCGTCGCGGCCCGGCACCCGACCGGCCGGCTCGTGCTCGTCACCGGCATCAATCCGACGCCGGCTGGCGAGGGCAAGTCGACCGTGACGGTCGGCGTCGCCCAGGCGCTGAGACGTCTGGGGACGAAAGTGATGGTCTGCATCCGGGAGCCGTCGCTTGGCCCGGTGTTCGGGGTCAAGGGGGGTGCGGCGGGCGGCGGATACGCGCAGGTCGTGCCGATGGATGAGATCAATCTCCATTTCACCGGAGACTTCCACGCCATCTCGTCGGCTCACAACCTGCTCTCCGCGCTCCTCGACAACCATCTGCATCAGGGCAACGCGCTGGGGATCGACCTGAGGCGGATCAGCTGGCCGCGCACGATGGACATGAACGATCGGGCGCTGCGCTCGATCATCGTGGGCCTGGGCGGAATGAACGGGGGCCCCAGCCGCGAAGACCGCTTCGTCATCGTGCCGGGCAGCGAGATCATGGCGATCCTCTGCCTCTCGCGCGACCTCACCGATCTCGAAGCGCGGATCTCCCGGATCATCGTCGGCCTCACGCGCGATCGGAAGCCCGTCACCGCGGGGGATCTCAAGGCATCGGGCGCCATGACGCTCCTGCTCAAGGATGCGCTGCTCCCGAATCTGGTGCAGACCCTGGAGGGCGGCCCCGCGCTCGTCCATGGCGGCCCCTTCGGCAACATCGCACACGGCTGCAACTCCCTGGTGGCCACACGGCTCGGCCTCGGGCTGGCGGATGTGGTCCTCACGGAAGCTGGCTTCGGCGCCGACCTTGGCGCGGAAAAGTTCTTCGACATCAAGTGCCGGTTCGGCGGCCTGGAGCCGCAGGCCGCGATCATCGTCGCCACGGTGCGCGCCCTCAAGATGAACGGTGGCGTGAAGAAGGATGCCCTGGGCACACCGGATCTCGCGGCGCTCGAACGCGGCATGGTGAACCTCGAGGCCCATGTGCGCAATGTGGCGAAGTTCGGCGTCCCGATCGTCGTCGCCCTCAACCGCTTCACGAGCGATTCCGCGGACGAGCTGCAGCTGGTGCTCGACGCCTGTCACTCCTGGGGCGCGCGTGCGGCACTCAGCGAGGTGTGGGCTCGGGGCGGGGAAGGCGGCGAGGCGGTGGCCCGGGAACTCCTCGCGACGCTGGCGGAAGGGAAGGCCGCCTTCCGGCCTTTGTACGATACGGCCCTGCCCATCAAGGCGAAGATCGAAACGATCGCCACCGAGATCTACGGAGCCGCTGGAGTGGACTACTCGTCCGTCGCCGACAAGGCCATCGCGCAGTGCGAGGCCATGGGACTCGGCGCGACGCCGGTCTGCATGGCCAAGACGCAATACTCATTTTCCGACGACGCGACAAAGCTTGGCCGGCCGACCGGATTTCGCATCACGGTCCGGGACGTCTATCCGTCGGCGGGAGCGGGCTTCGTCGTGGCGCTCGCCGGTGATATCATGACGATGCCCGGTTTGGGCAAGACGCCCGCGGCCGAAGCCATGCGAGTGCATCCCGACGGCACCATCGACGGCCTGTTCTAGTCTCGAGGAGGCGGTAATGGAGTTTGTGTCCACCGAGCGCGCGCCCAGGGCGATCGGTCCCTACAGCCAGGCCACGGTCAGCGACGGGCTGGTTTATACCGCGGGTCAGATCGCGCTCGATCCCGACACCGGCGAAATCGTGGCCGGGGGAATCACGGAGCAAAGCGAGCGGGTGTTCGCCAACCTCCGCGCAATCCTGGACGCGGCCGGCACCGATCTGCAGTCGGTCCTCAAGACCACCGTGTTCCTGACCGACATGGCCGACTTCAAGGCGATGAACGACGTCTACGCTCGCGCGTTCGGCGATCACCGTCCGGCGCGGAGCACCGTCGCGGTCGCCGGCCTCCCGCGGGGGGTCAGCGTCGAGATCGAGGTCGTTGCCCGGCGAGCCGCGCCACGTTGAGCCGACAGATGCCTCAAGGGGGCGGATCGGGCCTGGTGGTTCGGCCGGTCTTCAAAACCGCGACGGAGGTGTCCAAGACAGCTCCGGTGGGTTCGATTCCCACACGCTCCCGCCATCTTTCAGGCCGGCGACGGGGTGCCGCGCCTCTCGCGGGCCTGCTCGTCCTTCTGTTCGGCGTGTCAACGCCACCGCTGCGGGCTCAGACACCGGACAGTGCCGCGGCTCCTGTCCCGCCACCAGAACAGCGCAAGGCGCCGGTCGGGCCGAGCGGCGCGTTCCTGCGCTCGTTCCTGGTCCCCGGCTGGGGCCAGCTGACGTTGCACCGGCCGGTCGCGGCGGTGGTCTTCGTCGGCATCGAAGGGGCGTTCGCCGGCCTCGCGCTGAAGGCCAACCATGATGTGAAGGCGGCGCGGCTCACCGACCAGACACCGGATTCGTCCGTCGTGACCGCGAAGAAGCGCTCGCGGGAGGACTGGCTCGTGTTGCTTGGTTTCAACCATCTGATGGCCGGCCTCGAGGCCTACGTGGCGTCCCATCTCTGGGACTTTCCCGGCGATCTGCACATCCGGGCGACGCCGACGGGGATCGGCGCGGCCGGCACCATCCCGTTCCGCCTCCGATGAACCAGGCGCCGATCGGAATCTTCGACTCCGGGATCGGCGGGCTGACGGTCGCGCGCGCCATCTACGAGCGGCTTCCCGCAGAGTCCACGGTCTACTTCGGTGACACGGCACGGGTGCCGTACGGCCCGAAATCGCCGGAGACAGTGCGGCGCTACAGTCTCGAAATCCTCGACTGGCTCGTCGGCCAGGGTGTCAAGGCGGTCGTCATCGCCTGCAATACCAGCACGGCTCACGCGCTGGACGCGCTGCGTGCCGCGTCACCGGTTCCCGTCATTGGGGTGATCGAGCCGGGCGCCCGCGCCGCGGTCGCCGCGGCACATGGCGGCCCGATCGGCGTGATCGGCACGGCGGGCACCATCGCCAGCAATGCCTATGGCCGCGCCATCCGCGCGCGGGACGAGTCGGTGAGCATCGAGCAGCGCGCCTGCCCGCTGCTGGTTCCGCTCGTCGAGGAGGGATGGTTCGACCATCCGGCCGCCCGGCTCATCGCCGCTGACTACCTGCGGCCGCTGCGCGAGGCGCAGGTGAAGGCCCTCGTGCTTGGCTGCACCCATTACCCGCTGCTTCGGCCACTGCTGCAGGCGGAGATGGGTGATGCGGTGACGCTGATCGACAGCGGAGCCGAAACCGCGAAGGTCGTGGATGAGATACTGCGGCGGGAAGGGCTGACCGCAGCGCGGGGAGCGGAGCCGACGCACCGGTTTGCCGTCAGCGATGACGAGGCGCGGTTCCGGGCGGTCGGCGCACGCTTCATCGGCGAGCGGTTGAACGCGGCGGAAGTCGTTCCGCTCGGCTAGCTGCCTGGATACTGGCGCAGGACGCTGCCGTCAGCGCCCGACACGGCGAAGCAGAGGCCGTCGATCCAGGCCCCGGGATTGAGGTATTCGCGACCATCGGCTCGGCGGTGCAGGGCGGGGACGTGGGTGTGACCCATGACGAGCAGGTCCACCGACCGTTCCGCCTCCAGCGTACCCTCGGCCCAGGCCTGCTGTCGCGCGGCCTTCGCCGCCCGGCCGGCCGGATCGGCGGGTGCGCCACCCAGCAGGGGCGCGGCGGCGTTGGCCAGCCACATGCCGAGATCGGGGTGAACGAGCCGGTACAGCGCCGACGTGATCGGCGAGCCGATCGCGCGATGCAGATACGGGCGGATGCCGGGCTGCGGCCCGAGACCGTCGCCGTGGACCGCCAGGACCCGACGCGACCCGATCTCGAACCGCAGCTGCCGGCGCCCGAAGAGCATGCCCGGCTGACCGGCCCAGAAGCGGTCGCCCCAGCGGTCGTGATTGCCGCCGACGAAGGCGATGGGCAGGGTGCGCGCGAGTGTGGCCAGCCGAGCCGCGACCGGGAAGCCGCGCCGGGGGACGACGCGTCGATAGCTGAACCAGAACTGAAACAGGTCCCCGTTCACGAGCAGGCAGTCGCCCAGGGACGGAACGAGATCCAGGAACGCCATCAGCGCCTCCTCGACCTCATCCGGCGCCGCGCCGACGTGGGCGTCGGAGAGCACGACCAGGGTTTGTCCGAGCACGGCCCAAGATACCGGCGCCTCGCCGCGAGTGGCAACGGCGTGCGACCGCGCCACCTCAAAGCGTCTACTCCCAATGGAATCCCAGCCCGTTTCGTCCACGCTGGTTCGGGTCAACTACTCCGAAACCGACCAGATGGGCCTGGTCTACCACGCCCGCTACGTCGTGTGGCTGGACATCGCGCGGACGGAGCACCTCCGCCAGGCCGGCATGAGCTACCGTGAGCTGGAAGCGCTGGGGTATCGATTGGTCGTCGCGGACCTGGCGGTGCGGTATCGATCGTCGGCCCGGTACGACGACCTGGTCAGAATCCGTTGCTGGGTGCGCGATCTGGCGTCGCGCCGCGTCACCTTCGGCTATGCGGTCGAGCTCGCCGATTCGGGGCGGCTGCTTGCCACCGCCACGACCTCCCTGGTGTCGCTCGACGCCGGCATGAGCCCGTCGCGCCTGCCGGGACAGGTCACCCAGCGGCTGGTGGCCGTTTCCGATCCGGTTCGACTGTGACGCGCAACTTCAGCCCTCGGAGCCCGCTCGTGAATCGCCCGTCCACCCGCTGCTCGCGCTGCGTCATGTTCCTCGGCGCCATCGTCTGGATAGCCGCGCTGGGCGCGGCCCCGGCGCATGCACAGGTGGGCGGCTCGATCGAGGCCCTGGCACCCGTCCTCGCCGCGGAGGATGCGCGGCGGTGGGACGAGCTGGTGCTCCGGGCGGGCCTCACCTCCCCCGATTCGATCGTCCGCAGCTTGTCGGCGCTCTCCGCCGGCCGTCTGGGTGACCACCGGGGGGTTGCGCTCCTGGTTCCCTTGCTGGTCGACGCCGACACGACGGTCCGGGTTTCCGCTGTGTTCGCACTCGGGCTGCTGCGTGACACGGCCGCCGTGGGTCCGCTGATTGAGCGGATCCGGAACCCACCCGCCCTGGATGGTCCATCAGCAGACGAGACGATCACAGCGCTCGCGCGAATCGGGGGACGGCGCGCCGGCGAGTTCTTCTCGGGCGTCCTGCAGAATCGCACGCCGATCCAGTTTGCCGATCACCAGCGGTTGATCAGCCGGATCGTGCTCGAGTCCTGGCGCCTGGGACGCGAAGCGCCGGTGGCTGAACTGCTGGCGCTCACCGGCGACAGTGCGGACGACGTCAGGCGGGGCGCGGTCTTCTCCCTCGCCCGCCTCAGGCCGCCGTCCGCGGGCAATCGCCTGATTCTCGCGCTCCGCGATGCCGACGCCGTCGTGCGCGCGAGCGCCGTCCGCGCGCTCACGCGCGCGTACGCCGATTCGGCCGGGCTGGCGCCGGCCACGCTGGCGGATCTTGCGGCACACGCCACCGACGACGCCGACGCCGGTGTGCGCATCAACGGGCTCCGGACCCTGGGGACCTTTCACCTCCCGCGTTACGCCGGCCGGGCAGCGAGCCGGCTCGGCGATCCACAGCCGAATGTCCGGGTACAGGCCGCGATGACCCTCGGCGAGCTCGGCGGTGCCGATGCTGCCGCCGCGCTCGCGGGTGTGCTGGCCGGGCACGAGCCCTTCGCGGTGCGGTCGCAGGCGCTGATCGCCCTGGCGCGCGTGGACAGCGCGGCCGCCGGCACGCCGATCGCAGCATGGGCCGCCAGCTCCGACTGGCGGGAGCGTGCCACCGTAGCGCAGGCAGTGGCGCATGCGGGGCTGGCTTCGACGCCGTTCCTGGCCGACCCGGACCCGCGCGTCGTTGCCGCGGCGCTGCAGACGTGGAGCGGCGCCGCGGCCTCGCCTTCCGCCGGACTGCTCATCGCGGCGAGAGCGGCGCTGTCGAGCCGCGACGCCGCGGTCCGCAGTCTCGCCGCGGATGTGCTCGCGAAGATGCCCGATCCCGTCGATATCCCGGCACTCGTCACCGCCTATGCCGCGAGCGGGCGAGACTCGTTTCCCGACGCCGCGCAGTCCGCGCTGGGTGCGCTGGCCGCCATCGCCGCGCTTTCTTCCGCCGGCCACTCGCGCGTCGAGACTGAATTCCTGAGCCGCACGGCACGCCCGACCAGCTATTTGCTGCGGCGCTGGGCCGAAGCGAGCTGGCCGGAGGCGGCGCGGCGGTGGGGGCCGGCGTACCCGGTCGAGACCGGCCGCACCCTTCAGGATTATCGGGAGATCGCGCGTCGATACGTGTTCAACACGTACGCGGTAAGTCACCCGCACGTTACGATCGAAATGCCGGACCGGGGCGCGGTGGAGATCGAACTGCTGGGGCCCGATGCGCCGCTGACGGTGGCCAATTTTCTCGGATTGGTCGACCGGCACTACTTCGACGGCAACCGCTGGCATCGTGTGGTGCCGAACTTCGTCGTGCAGGACGGTGACCGCCGCGGCGATGGCTGGGGCGGCCCCGGCGGCGCCATCCGCGACGAGATCAACCGGGTGCGATACGACGTCCCGGTGCTGGGGATGGCACTGTCGGGCCCCGATACGGGTGCGGGGCAGTGGTTCATCAACCTCAGCGCTCAGCCGCATCTCGACGGCGTGTATACCGTCTTCGGCCGCGTCGTCGGCAACATCGGGCCGCTTCTCCACATCGTGCAGGGCGACCTGATTCGAACCATCCGCCGGTGAGTCCACCATGAAGTGGCGTGCCCTCGCGCTTGCCGTCGTCGTCGGGCTCATGCCGCTGCGTCCGGCCGTTGCGCAATTTTTTGCCTTCGGCCAGAACAAGATTCAGTATCGCCGCTTCGACTGGCGGGTGCTCAAGGGCCGCCACGTCGACCTGTATTACTACCCCAGCGAAGCCGAGATCGCCGGTATCGCGTTGTCGTACGCCGAGGAGAGCTACGACACCCTGGCGCTCAAGTTTGGGCATGACGTGGCGGTACGTATTCCGCTGGTCGTCTACGCGTCGCACGTCGACTTCGAACAGACCAACATTCTTCCATTTACACCTCCCGAAGGGCTGCTCGGCGCGACCGATTTCCTGAAGCGGCGCGTGACGCTGCCATTTCGAGGCAACCTGGCCGAGTTCCGGCACACGATTCGCCACGAGCTCACCCACGTCTTCCAGTTGAGCTTCTCGACCGAGGCCTACTATCAGTCACCCCGCGGGGGGCAGATCCGCCTGCCGCTCTGGTGGACCGAGGGCCTGGCGGAATACTGGTCGGGCGGGGAGGACGCGCGGGACGAGATGATCCTGCGTGACATGACGCTGACCGGCCGGCTGCCGACCCTGGGCCAGCTCACCTACGTGGACGGATTCATCGTCTATCCACTCGGCGGGAGGATTCACCGCTGGCTCGCGCAGACCTACGGCGACTGGCGCGTGGCCGTCGTTTACCGCGAGCTGGCCCGGCACGACAGCTTCGAGAAGGCGATCGAGTCCATCTACGGTCGCACCCTCGAGCAGCTCAGCGAGGAGTTTCAGCTCTGGATGCGGCGGGCGTATTACCCGACGGCTCAGGATCACGAACCACTTCCGCTGCTGGCCAGGGAAGTCGCCCAGCTCGCGATCAAGCCGGCCTTCATGGCCGACTCTTCCGGTGACCCGATGGGGGAGGCGGTGTACATGTCGCCCATCACCGGCTACCTGACGATCTACCGCCGCGAACTCGAGCGCGGGAAGGCGCGGACCGTCGCCGCCTCGGGCCGGTCGGCGGGACTGGAATCGTTTCACCCATTCGACAGCCGGATCGACGCGTCCCGCCGCGGCCTGCTGCTGTTCTCCGCCCGCTACCACGACCGGGACGCCCTGATCGTCTGGGATCTCGCGGGTCACAAGGTGATCGGGCGCTACCAGTTCCCGTCGCTCGTATCCATCCTCTCGCCCGCGTGGATGCCCGACGGCAAATCGGTCACCTTCAGCGGACTGGCCGAATCGGGCATCTCCGACATCTATCGCGTGTGGCTGCCGGAGGGGCGCCTCGAGGCCGTGACGCAGGACCGCTTCCAGGACACCGACCCGACGCCGAGCCCCGACGGCCGGTGGATCGCCTTCGCGTCGGACCGCGCCGCCGGGGGCCTGGAGGGGGCAGCGAACGTCTTTCGCCGCGATCTCGTGACCGGTGAGCTGCGTCAGCTCACCAGCGGGAGATGGGTGGACGAGTCGCCATCGTGGGCCGCCGACGGACGCATCTACTTCACCTCCGATCGCGACGGGGTGTTGAACGTTTTTTCCATGGACAGCGGCGGCGCGGGCCGGCGCGAGACGTCTGCATGGACCGGCGCCTTCGACCCAGCGGCGCTTCCGGGAACGCGCGGGCTGCTGGTGGGCGGATTCCATGAAGGCAGCTTCAACATCTACGCCTATCGCCCCGACAGCGCGGCGCGGGCGAATACCTTCGCCGCTCCGCCGCCGACGTCGCTCGCGGCGTGGGAGTGGCCGGCCGGCGTGGACAGCGCAGGCCAGGCATCGAGCCAGCCGTATCACTCGCGCTATACGCTTGACGTCGCCGCTGGAGACGTGCTGGTGATTCCGGGATATGGCGGCGTGCAGGGTGCCGAGTTCCTGCTGAGCGACCTGCTCGGTGACAACCTGATCTTCGCGAGCATCGCGTCGTTCCAGGGCCAGGATGTCGGCAGTTTTCTCGAAAACCTCAACCTCAGCGGCATCTACCTCAACCAGCGGCATCGCGTCAACTGGGGCATCGGCGCCTTCCGAAGCGCGGGGAAGAATTACGAGGGTGAGCGATTCGTCTCCTACGACGAGACCGCCTACGGCGGTATTGGTCTCCTCCGGTATCCGCTGACGCGATTCTCCCGTATCGAAGGTCGCGTCGTCCTCGAGCACTCGGACCGCGTGGATTTCACGCTGCCGGTCGCGACCCCGCGGCGGGTCGGGTGGATCGCATCGAACTACGTCAGCTTCGTCCGTGATAATTCGCTCTGGATCGAGTCGGGGCCCATCGACGGCGGACGGATCGCGCTGACCGCCGGCGTATCCAGCGATTTCAGCAATAGTCGATTCGACAGCTTCCTGCTCAGCGCCGATCTGCGACAGTATCTGCGCATCGGCCGCCGTGTGAGCTTCGCGACGCGCCTCGTCGGTTTCTACAGCAGCGGCGATCGGCCCCGCCGCGCCAACATCGGTGGGACGATGGGGCTGCGTGGCTACCCCAATTTCGGCAACATCGTCGGGTCCCAGGCCTACATGGCCAACCAGGAGCTTCGCTTCCCGGTGCTGAGAAGCCTGACCCTTGGCTTTCCGTTCGGCGACTTCCGCCTCCCCGAGTTTCAGGGGGCGTTGTTTTTCGATGCTGGCCGGGCTTGGTTCCGGGATCGTGCATCGCGGCCGCTCATCGGCAGCTACGGCCTCGGCGTGCGCCTCGCGCTCGCGCCGCTGGCGGTGCTCCGGCTCGACATCGGGCGGCGCTTCAGCGACGGCGGCTTCGGCAGCTACGGGCTGTCGCTGCAGGAACAGAATCGTTCGTTCGTCTCCTTCTTCTTCGGCTATAACTACTGATGCTGCAACGCGTTTTATTTGACCGTCGCATCGCGCGCCTCTATGTTGTGGCGGCGCTCGCGGCCTGCACACCGAGGACGCCGACCGCGCTGATTCCGCCCGAGGTGGGTCCGGCAACCGCCGGGCAGGTTGCCGAGTGGGTGCGCTCGACGCAGCCGACCGGCTACCTCATGCAGCGCTTCAAGTGGCAGCTGCGTGACGAACGCGGCGCGGCCGGCGGCCGCGGCACACTGCGGTTCGCTGCCCCGGACTCGGTCCGCCTGGATGTTGCCGGACCGTTCGGCGCCGGGCGCGCCGCCGCGGTGGTGGTCGGCGATTCCGCGAGGTGGACCGAACCGCAGGACGCGATCGCCCGGCTGGTGCCGAGCTACCCGCTGATGTGGGCGATGTTCGGCACGGCCCGCGAGCCCGCGCCGTCCGATCAGCTGCGAGGGATCCAGACTCCGACGTCGGCGGCGTGGCAGTATGTTTCCGGCGGAGACACGACCTCGTACGCGCGAATCGCCGGCGCGCCGGGCCATCTCCTCACGGAAGTCCGGCACGGCAGGACGCTCGTGGGGCGGGTGGACGCGACCCTTGGCCCGGATGGGCGGCCGGTCTCGGCACGATTGACCGTGCCGAGTGTTCCGGCCCAGCTCGACCTCACTTTTTCTGCGAGCACCACGCCTCCTGTCTTCGCGCACGATCTCTGGCTTCCTGGCCAGCACTAGCCTGCTTCTCGCCGCCGCATGCTACGGGTTCAGTGGCGGGGGGCTGCCCCAGGGCATCAGAACGGTCGCGGTCCTTCCGTTCGACAACCTGACGCCCGAGCCGACGCTGACGCAGCAGATCTCGACGGCGGTGCGCGATGCCGTGCAGAGCCGGCTGGGCCTGCGCCAGGCCGGCGAGGCCCAGGCCGATGCCCTGGTGCGTGGATCGATCACGCGATACGAGCCCGATCTGCCGGTGGCCTATACCGGGAACGGGGCGGCCACCAGCGTAGTGACCGTCACCCGCCGGCTGGTACAGATCACGGTATCCGTCGAAATCCTCGATCAGAAGACCAATCGCACGCTCTGGCAGCGGAGCGGACTGACCGTGGAAGGGGACTACGAGCCCGGCCGCGAGGCAGACGGACGCCGCAAGGCGCTGGATCGGCTCGTGGTCAACATCGTCGAAGGCGCCCAATCGCAATGGTGACACTTATTCGCCTCTCGCCAGCCTGATGGAGCCGCCCGTGGCACGACCGGATGGACGCACCGCCGAGCAGCTGCGCCCCGTGGTGCTCGAGCGCCAGGCGAATCCGTACGCCGAAGGCTCCTGCCTCATCCGCATGGGTGGCACCCTGGTGCACTGCACCGCGAGCGTGGATACCGGCGTGCCGGGGTTCAAGAAGGGCAGCGGCGAGGGATGGGTGACGGCCGAATACTCCATGCTGCCGCGCGCCACGCTCGAGCGGACCCAGCGGGAGCGGAACGGCCCCGGCGGGCGCACGCAGGAGATACAGCGACTGATCGGCCGGTCGCTTCGGGCCGCGATGGGGACGATTGCCTTCGGCGAGTACACCATTCGCGTCGACTGTGATGTGCTTCAGGCGGACGGCGGGACCCGCACGGCGAGCATCACCGGCGGCTGCGTCGCGCTGGCCGATGCCTGCACCTGGCTGGCGAAGCGGACCGGTGGCCCGTCACCCTTCGGTTCGCTCGTGGCGGCCGTCTCGGTCGGAGTCGTCGACGGCGAAGTGCGCTGCGATCTCGCCTACCTCGAAGACAAGGATGCGGGCGTTGACGCCAACATCGTCATGCGCGCACCCGGCGAATACGTCGAAGTGCAGGGCACCGGCGAGCACGGCACTTTTTCCCGAGCGGAGCTGCAGACGCTTCTGGACTATGGTGAGCGTGGCATCTCGCAGCTCTTTGACCTCCAGCGCCGGGCGCTTGGCTGGTGAAGCTGCTGTTTGCGTCCCGGAGTGCAGGCAAGCAGCAGGAGGTTCGCGCCGCGCTCGCCGCTGCCGGCCACGAGGTGGTGTTCCCGGATGACATCGGCATCGCCGAATCGGCGGCGGAGTCGGGACTGGAGACCGAGGGCACGTTCGAAGGCAATGCACGGCGGAAGGCGGAGTATTTCGCGCGGCTGAGCGGGCTGCCGACCGTGGCCGACGACTCCGGCCTGGAAGTCATTTCGCTGGGCGGCGAGCCGGGAGTTCGCTCCCGCCGCTGGGCCGGTGCGACCGGACCCGCCGCGGCAGTGGACGCGGCGAACAATGCGGAACTGCTCCGCCGCCTCGCGGGTGCCCCGCCGGCCCGGCGTCGGGCCAGATACCGGTGCGCGCTGGTCTTCATGGCGTCGCCGGCCGCCGTCCCGCAGGTCTTCGAGGGGGCGTGCACCGGCGCCATTCTCGAGACCGCATCCGGCACCGGTGGGTTTGGTTACGACCCGCTCTTTTTAAGTGACGATTTGGGTCGCTCCTTCGGCGACGCATTACCCGAGCAGAAGGCGGCGGTCAGTCACCGCGGCCGCGCCGCCGCCGCACTGACCGCCTGGCTGGGATCCCGGCAGTGATCCGGCATCCTTTTCCCTGATTCAGAGGTAACCACGCTTATGTCTCGCCGAGTATTGACAGGTGCCCTTCTTACGGTGGCGCTGGCTGGCCCGCTTGGCGCGCAGCGCGCGCCGGCCGCGGGGACGGCACGTGCCGTCGCGCAGCGGACGCTGACGGCGCTTGCCGCGCGGAACGCAGAGGGATTCGCCCGCGAGGCGAGCCCGCAGGACCTGGCCGCCTTTCGCGCCCAACTGTTGGCCAACGTGCAGCAGGCCCTGGGCACGCCGCAGCGCGCCCAGGCTCTGGCGATGTTCGCGCCCGCGAAGAGCTTCGAGGATATCCAGAAGATTCCGGCGGAACGGCTGTTCGCCATCTATCTGCAGACGGTCATGAATCGGGTTGCGGCCGCCGGTCCGATGACGATGACCAACACGATTCTTGGGGAGGTGACCGAGGGCGATTCGCTTTCTCATATCGTTTACCGGCAGCACATCGCGTCCGGCACGAGCAAGGCGGATAACGTATCGCTCGTCTCCCTTCGGCGCACACCGGGCGGCTGGAAAGTGACACTCGAAGCCGGGCAGCTGGGCATGGGCCCGCCGCAGGGAGGACCGGGCCGCTAGCGCGGCCGCCGCGGGGTGTGGCGCAGTCCGGTAGCGCGCCTGCTTTGGGAGCAGGAGGTCCCGGGTTCGAATCCCGGCGCCCCGATCAGAAAAAACCCCGCCGGCACGGTGCCGACGGGGTTCTTTTGTCAGTTGCGGCTCGAGTTCGATTTCACCCAGACCGGTCGCTGGTATGCCCTGGTATCCCAGAGCGACGCGTCGAGCGGCACATTGGCCTGAATCTCCGTGTAGTCTTCCGACTGGAGCGGCTTGCCGTCGATGTTGATCACGCAGTTCACTGCGATCCAGCCACCGGCCAGCGGCTGGTACTTGTTGAACCGCGCATCGAGGAGCCGGGTGCCGGTCTGCCCGGGGACCTGCTGGATCAACCGCACGAACAGCAATCGGTCCTTTTCAATCCAGAACTGATTGGATGTCGAATCGCCAGGTGCCGCGCCGACGACCCAGACCGGCTTCCCTTCCCAGGTGTCGCTGTGAATGCGGCCCAGATCGATGCCCTCCGCACGAAGCTGCGCGACCGTAGTGTCCGCCGGCTGTCCGTAGACATCGAAGCCAAGTGTCAGCAGGAGGTTCCGGTCACGATCGACGCGGACCAGCTTGCCTCGGCGGAAGGCGTACGACGAGTCGCCGGAATACAGGCTCGCGTTGGCGCTGTCCAGCGGTGCGAAGTCGATCCGCAGCCGCCCCGGCACCGACGACGCTTCGTACCAGACCGCGTCCGGCCGGCCCGGACGAGTGGTGCGCTGGACGAAGGTCAGCGTGTGATACCATTTCCCGTCGTATCGCGCGTGCATGCGCGCGATTAATGCTTCCCCATCCTTCGGCGCGCCCTGTGGAACGGCGGCGCCGCTGAGCGATCCAAGGGCAAGCAGGGCAAGACTCCAGCGCATGCGCCAGCTCCTGTGTCGTGAGGGATGGACCCGGCCCGCCTCAGGCGGCCGCTTACAAGCGTGACGGATGCGCGCCGTCTCCGGTTTCACGACAGCGGTGATATGGCAACCCTGGGCTTTCCTCAGCCGTGGTGGCGAGTTACCCTCTGTCGGGATCCTGATGCACCGTCAGCGCCCGTAGCTCAGTTGGATAGAGCAACAGCCTTCTAAGCTGTGGGTCGGTGGTTCGATTCCACCCGGGCGCGCTTACCTGCCAGCGAGCATTGCCAAATGACCTCCGGCCCTTCCGACAAATCGCGCGGCGTCGCGCTTGTCCTCGCCTTCGTGCTTGGGGTGTTCGGCGCGCACCGGTTCTACGCCGGGAAGACCGGCACCGGCGTGCTCATGGCGGCGACGCTCGGCGGCCTGGGCATCTGGTATCTGTACGACGTGATTCTGGTGGCCGCCGGAGGGTTTCGCGATGCTGACGGCCGGCTGATCTCCCGCTGGGATCCCGAAATGCCGGACAGCTCACTGGTGCCGGCGGACGTGCTCGAGGAAATCGACGCGCTCCGCCACGAAGTCGCGGAGCTGGCGGAACGCGTGGAATTCGCCGAGCGACTGCTGGCCGCGCCCCGCCCCTAGCTCTTCTTGCTGTATGAGCGCTCGAGCGACCGGACGTGGTCGTGCGCTTCCTGAATCTGGACCGCCTGCCGTTCGACGGTGGCGCGTACCTCATTGGGCAGCGTCGTGTCGAGCGCTTTCCGATACCGCGCCTTGGCGAAGTCTTCGCCCCGTTCGCATTCGGCGATGATGGCGGCGTCGTCCCGTCCGGTGATCGCCGCCTTGAGATTCATCCAGCCGCGATGGATCGCGCCGACGATGTGACCGGTCTCACTGGGCGCGCCGCCCAGCCCCCCGACCATTTGCTCCAGCTCAGCGGCGAATTCCGTCCGCTGCTGCGCGTAGCTTCCGAAGAGTCGCTGCAGGTTGAGGTCTTCGACGCCGTCGGCTGCGGTACGGAAACCCTGCGCGCCGTCCTTGCAGGTTTCGACCAGGCCGTTGAGTGTGGCGATCACGTCGGCGGGTGTACGATCGTTGCCGGGCGTTGCGGTCATTGGTTCCTCCTCTGAAAAACGGTAGCCATGCCGCATGGCACGGTCGTGTTAATCGCGTCGCGGAGCATAGGGGGAAGGTAGGGCGGGTCGGGATGCGCTACGGTGCGCCAGGTCACGGTTCGGGGTTGCCCCGGGCCGGCGATCGTCGTAGACTGCGGTCCCGCCAATCGTCGTACCGCCGGCCTTGACACGGGTCACTGGTTCGGTAAATTAGCGGGCTCCCCACTCAGTTGATGCTGTTGAGGTTGGGCCCGGTGGGGGCGCAGAACTTCGGCCCTTGACCCAGTGGATCGGGTCGGTTACAATTGGGGGCTGCCGGTGAAGTTTTTCCGGCGACTGGTTTATTGCTCTTTGACAAGTGACGTGAGTTTAGATGAGACGAGTGCGGACCCTATGGTCTGGCCGGACACAGAGGCTGGCCGGACCGGGTTGAAAACTCTGATCTTATAAGTGATTCGGACGACAAGGCTAATAACCAGGTCGTTCGGCTCGAGTCTGATATCAAAATCTCATTGGAGAGTTTGATCCTGGCTCAGGACGAACGCTGGCGGCGTGCCTAACACATGCAAGTCGAACGGGACCCGCAAG
>JBBQFH010000046.1:0-15656 GCA_038321865.1 Gemmatimonadales bacterium | reverse complement strand
CTGCGCCCGGCTGGTGGGCGCGCCGGCATCACTGAGTTTCGTGAGCTGCTGGAACGCCAACGAGGCGACCCCCGGCACGCTCCTCGGCGAGAACGACCTGGTCATCAGCGACCAGCTCAACCACGCGTCCATCATCGACGGCATCCGTCTCGCCAAGGCGATCACCAAGTGCCAGACCGCCGTCTACCGGCACGCCGACCTCGACGATCTCGATGCGAAGCTCGCGGCCGCGCGGGACCGGCGGGTGCGCATGGTGATCACCGACGGCGTGTTCTCGATGGAAGGTGCGATCGCGAAGCTGCCGGACCTCGTGGCCCTGTGCCGGAAGCATGACGCGATTCTCGTCGTGGATGATTCCCATGCCACCGGCGTCCTCGGCGCCACCGGGCGCGGAACGGCCGAGCACTTCGGCATGCTCGGCGAGATCGACATCATCACGTCGACGCTGGGCAAGGCACTCGGCGGCGCGGCCGGAGGCTTCGTGGCCGCGTCCGAATCGGTGTGCGATTACCTGACCCAGCGCGCCCGGCCGCAGCTGTTCTCCAACGCCCTTCCGCCGACCGTCGCGGCCAGCGCCCTCGCCAGTATCGAAGTGCTCGAGTCCAGTCCGGAGCGCGTGACCCGACTGCGGGACAACGCGCGCTACTTCCGCGACCAGCTGAGCGCGCTCGGCTTCAAGCCGCTCGCTGGTGAGACACCGATCATCCCCGTAATCCTCGGCGAGACGTCGGCCGCGATCCGCATGAGCGACATGATGCTCGACGAAGGCGTGTTCGTCACCGGCTTCGGCTTCCCCGTCGTTCCCCAGGGCCAGGCCCGCGTGCGGTGCCAGGTCTCCGCCGCACACACCCGCCAGGATCTCGACCAGGCGCTGGCCGCCTTCCGGAAGGTCGGCACCCGGCTCCGCCTCATCTAGCCCACCAGCGCCCGGCGGGCCCGGTCTTTGCACTTCGGCATCCCGGCGGGGTGGTTCGATCCCTGGTGGTATCTTCGCAAGGTATTGACCAGAAACGGGATACACCGCCCCAGCAGTCCGGTACAGCCCCTCGCGTTTTCCAAGTGCAGTCGCGGATTTCCCGGTGGCCGCCCGTCCACGCCGGCGTCCCGCAATGCCGCACGCGCCGGCAGGTGGCGCGCCAACATTCAGGAGACTGGTCGATGAGCGTGCTCAGCCGCAGCATCCCGATGGTTGCGTTGGTCGCCGGAATCGGCGCGTCCGCGCTGTCCGCGCAGGACCTCCACCGCGGGGACAACTTCCAGTGGTACGTCGGTGGCCAGGCCGGTGTCCTGATCTACAAGACGCCGACCCAGAGCCGCGGCGGGAACTTCATGGCCGGCGCCCAGACGGTCATCAAGGCGCGCCGCACGGGCCTCATGCTCTCCGTCGATGAGATGGTGGCGAAGAATCAGACCAGCAGCTTCTCGTCCACCAATGCGCCGGGCGGCACCGAGCCGGTGACCTTCAACGACGTGCGCCGGTATTCGGCGGTGCTGATGGCCTTCCCGGTGCGCGGACCGATGCAGCCGTTCGTCGGCATCGGCGTGGGGCTGCTGCAGGTCGTGAATCCGCAGCCCGTGGCGACGACCACTCCCGAGGAGGCGTCCTACGCCCGCTCGGTCGGCAGCAGCGGTTTCGGCACGCTGGTCGGCGGCCTTCAGTTTCATATCGGCCGGCTGATGGCCTTCGGCCAGTATCAGATCACGACCGGTGCCCGCAACCAGAACGTCGTGACCGGCACCGGGGCGAACCAGACCGTGGTCGCCTCCGGCCGCCTGATCGAGGGCTATACCCACAGTCTCTCCGGCGGCCTCCGCTTCAGCCTCGGCAGCTCGCGCGAATCGATCAGCGGGTACTGATCGAACCCCGCACGTACCCGCACGTAAACGAAGGGCCCGCGCTCCGGCGCGGGCCCTTCGTCATTCACACTACCCCGATCAGCTGCGGCGCGACGCCCAGCGTGACCCGGCGATCACGAACCGGAGTGGCCAGTCCGCCGCCTTGCTGATCCCCACGCGCGGCGTCGCCGATACGACCGCGGGCTCGATCGGATCACCCTCCGCCACACCCACGTCCGAAGCGGCCATCATCTGCCCGTCCAGCGCGCGCGTGATGCCGAGCGCCTGGCACAGCTTGCCCGGTCCCGAGCACAGCTGATGGTCGCCGACGCCGCCTCGGCGCGCGCGCATCGCGTCGAGGCCGTCGAGCGGTTCCAGGGCGCGGATCAGCACAGCCGCGGCTTCCCCCTCGCGGGCGCACACCAGGTTCGCGCACCAGTGCATGCCGTACGAGAGATAGACGTACCAGGAGCCGGCTGGGCCGAAGATCGCCGCGTTGCGCGCGTTCCTGCGTCCCAGGTAGCCGTGCGCCGCCGGATCGTCGTGGCCGAGGTACGCCTCGGTCTCGACGATCCGGCCCCGGGTCACGCTCCCCCCGAGCCGCGACACCATCACCGCGCCCAGCAGCTCGCGCGCGACCACGTCCGCCGGCCGGGCGAAAAAAGCGACGGGCAGCGTCGCTGCCCGTCGGATACTCGTCACTCTGCCTTCTTGGCCGCCCGGGGTCGAGCGGGCCGTCTGGGCGCCTTCGGCTTCGCTGCCGGCGCCGCATCCTCGGCCGGCGCTACGGCCGGCTTGGCCCGCGTCGACTTGGCTGCCTTCGCCCGCGGCTGCCGGCCTTTCGCCTTTGCAGCCGCCGGTGCCGAGGCCGGCTCCTCCGCCGCGACCGCCGGAGCGGGCGTGTGCGCCAGCGGAGCGTCGCCGCGGACGACGCCGATCAGCGGGACATCGCCCAGCCGCGAGGGCGAGCGTGAGCCCCGCCGAAAGCGTACGCCCATGCGCTGAGTGCTGTCGCGCACCGTCGCCGTCGGTGTCTCGGGCGCGGCAGCCGGAGTTGCCCTGCCGTTCGACTCTGGTACCACCGCCGGCTCCGCGGCCGCTGACGTGACCGGCTCCGCTGTTGCCCCGGCCTCGGCGGCCGGCGCGGCGGAGCGCGGCGTCCGCTGGCGTTCGTCGCGCTTGTGCGCCGTGACCTCGAACTCGTCGTCGCCGACCTGGCGCACATCCGCGACTTCGGCGTCGTTGGCCTGCCTCAGGAGCCGCGCAAACCGCGCCGCATCGAGGAGCGCGTCCTCCCGTCCGTGGAGCGCGATCATCCGCAGGCGCACCTGGTTGTGCGTGACCGGTCCGCGGAATTCTGCCAGCGCGTCCGACAGGAGCTGGAACGCCTTCGCCAGCGTGAGCGTCCCGCCAGAGCGCGCCGGTGCCGCCGCGGCTGGAGCGGGTGTGGCCGCCGCGGGAGTGCGTTCACCGCCCTCGCCTCGGCCCCGGCCACGCCCCCGACCGCGACCGCGGCCGCCCCGTGCCCCCTCCTCGCGGGGCTCGCGCGACCCTTCGCGGGGTGCGGCGGCCGGAGCCGCCGCACGCCCGTTCGCCGCGCCGGCGAGGGGCGCCACCTCGAATTGTCCGTTTTCGAGCTTGGTAACCTGCAGCACGCCCTTCTGGCCCGCCTCGAGAACGAACTTGCTGAAGCGACTGAAGCCCGCGTTTTTCTCGTCGAAGTTGCGGTCGATCTGCTGCATGACCTGCTTGAGCCGGTCGGAGCGCATCACGTCGCCGTTCCGCGCCATCTGGGCCACGGCTTCCTTCGCCAGTTCCCAGGGATCCCGCGTGGACGCGCCCGGCTCGACTTCCTTGGTGAGTCCGGCCAGATCGTTGTAGGAGAAGTACTCGTCGCAGTTCTGGATCAGCAGGTCGCTGGCCGACTCGCGGATGCCCACGCCGATCACGTACTTGCCGTACTCCTTCAGCTTGATCACCATCGTCGAGAAGTCGCTGTCGCCCGACATGATGATGAACGTGCCGATCTCGGGCCGGGTGAACACCAGCTCGATCGCGTCGATCGCGAGCCGGATGTCGGTCGCGTTCTTCTTGGTCGAGCCGAACGCCGGCGCGAAGATGAGATCGATCGATGAGGCGGAGAGCGGCGCGATGTACTGCGGATAGCGGCGCCAGTCGGCGTAGGCGCGCTGAACGGCGACCTTCCCCTTGATGATGTCGCTGTTGAGGAGGGTGCGCAGCTCCTTCGTCAGGTCGGACTGAATGCCGAGCGTGACGTTGTCGAAATCGATCAGGAGCGCCGCGTTGGGCGCGTGGAGGGCGAGCTCGGCCGTTCGGCCGGGACGCAGGTGCGGGTAGGTCACGATGTGGGTTCCGGCCGGACCGCGCTCCGGTGTACGGCCCGCCCTGCCGGACCCGGTCGGCGGGCTGGCGCCGCCACCGGGCGCGCAGTCAGAGCCTGCTATGGACAATGTGCGCGCCGAACCCAGACGGGTTCGACACGAATGGGGGCGTCCGCACGGACGCCCGCGCCACGAGCCACGCTGCAGCCGCGCGTAGCGTCATCGGCCGGGTCGCCGAAGCGCCTCCAATCTGCGCAGCCGGGTAAAAGTAGACCGGTGCGCGGGCTACGGGTAGGGTGGGATCAGCCGTCGGCCTGGAGGTCGGTCAGCGGGAGTCGCAGGGTGAAGTAGAAGCGGGTGCCGAAGCCCGGGGAGGTTTCCACCTCGAGCACCGAGCCCATCGCTTCGACCAGCTTGCGACAGATGGACAGGCCGAGCCCCGAGCCGGAGAAGGCGTACTCACCCTGCTTCTGCCGGCGCCGGAACGGCTCGAACAGCGTGGCCATCGACTGCGGCGGGATGCCGCGGCCGGTGTCCCGCACCGAGAACTCCACGTGCTCCGTCCCGCTCTCCCCCACCACGACCTCGACGTAGCCTTCGTTGGTGAACTTGAGCGCGTTGGTCGTCAGGTTGAGCAGCACCCGGCTCAGCGCGACCGGGTGGCCGATGCGGAAGTCGGTCGCCGGGGGCGAGAGACGCACGTCGAGAGATTTCTCCTCCGCGATCGGCAGGACGATGTCACGCACCGACTCGAGGATATCGGCGACGGAAAACGGAATCGGGTCCAGGTCCACCAGCCGGTCCCCGCCGCGGGCGAGCTCGATCACGTCGCTGGCCATCGAGCTCAGCCCGAATGCCGCGCTGTAGATCAGCCCCAGCTGCCGTTCCTGCACCGGGTTGACCGGCCCGCTCCGCGCGCGCTGCAGCGTCTCGGCCAGGAAGAGGATCGAGGTCAGCGGCGACCGCAGGTCGTGCGCCACTTCGACCACCAGCTCGAGCCCGTCCGGGCCCGACAAGCGGTCGGCGAGATGCTGCGTCCAGTCCGGCTCGAGCTCGGCGGCCACGCACTCGATGCCGCGGAGGATGCGCAGCAGCTGATGCGCGTCGGGCGCCGGCGACGGCGGGCCCAGCCGGCTCAGGAATTCGGTCCGGACCAGCGCGACGAGCCGCCGCGCAAGCACGGTGTGCGGCATGTCGGCGAGGGAGGACTCGAGCCCGCATACCGACTCGCGCACCGCGGCGGAGACGCAGGCCAGATGGGCCACCGCCTCGTCGGGCGAGGCGGCATCCTCCACCACCTTGTGCCAGTCGCGCTGGACGCACTCCACCGCCATCCGGAGCGTCTCCCACAACGCCGGCGCGATCGTCCCGTCCGTCGGACCCTCCGGATCCCAGGCGGAGAGCGGGGCGACCGCGCGGCGGCGTTCGCCGCTCGATCCGGTGTCGCGTGCGACGTTGACGCTCACGCTTCCTCGACGCCGTCGTTCCGCTGGAACTCGTGCTTGTCCATCAGCCGGTACAGCGTCGTGCGATCGATGCTCGCAAGCCGGGCCGCCTTGGACATGTTGCCGCCGGCGCGGCCGACCAGGCGCGTCAGATACTCCTTCTCGAACTGGGCGATGACACGGTCCTTGGCCGGATGATACGCCTCGTCCATCACGCCACCCGCCGCGCTGCTCTCGGCCGGCCATTCGCCGGCATCATCGTAAATCGGAATGTCGTTCGGCTGAATCAGCTGGTCCGGCTCGGCCAGCACCGCGACATGCTCGATCACGTTCTGCAGCTCGCGCACGTTGCCGCGCCAGGCGCGCGAGCGGAGGAACGCCACGCTCGCTTCGCTCAGCTTGGGCGCGCGATCACCCATCTGGCGGTGCCGCTGCCAGTAGTGGGTCAGGAAGTGATTGGCGAGGAGCGGGATGTCCTCGGGACGCTTGCGAAGGGGCGGCAGCTTGATCGGGACCACCCGAAGGCGGTAGAACAGGTCTCCGCGCAGAACGCCCTGATCCACCGCTTCCTGCGGGTCCCGGTTGGTCGCCGAGATGAACCGGACGTCGACCACGGCATCCTGGGTCTCGCTCCCGACCCGGCGGACCACGCCGTCCTGGATGACGCGGAGAAGCTTCGCCTGCAGCGGGAGCGTCATCTCGGTCAGCTCGTCGAGGAAGAGCGTGCCGCCGTTCGCGGTCTCCAGGAGGCCCGGCTTGTCCCGGTCCGCGCCGGTGAACGCACCCTTCCGGTGGCCGAACATCTCGCTCTCGAGCAGCGGCTCCGGCAGTGCCGCGCAGTTGATCGGCACCAGCGTCCGGCTGGCGCGGCGGCTGTTCTGATGGATGAACTGGGCGATGACTTCCTTGCCGGTGCCGCTCTCGCCGCTGATGAAGACCGAGGCGTCCGTCGCCGCCACCTTCCGGGCCAGCTCGACGGCCTTCCGGAACAGCGGCGAAATGCCGATCAGCGCGATCTTGTCGCTGTGCCCGTGCTGCTTCATCAGCTGGAGCCGGAGGTCCTGCGCCTCCCGGCCCACCATGACGGCATGCGACGCGCGCCCGACCAGCACCTGCAAGTGCGTTGCCGAGAAGGGCTTGGGCAGATAATCCCAGGCCCCGGCCCGGAGTGCTTCGATGCTGCTGGTGACGCTCGGGTTGCCGGTCATCACGACGACGATCGTATCGCGATAGGCTTCCAGGGTGGCGCGCAGGATGTCGAGGCCGGAGATCTGCGACATGTACAGGTCGACGAGAATGATGTCGAACTTCCGCCGCTTGACCGTCTCGAGCGCCTCCTCGCCTCGGCCGATCAGGGTCACGTTGTAGCCGTCCATCTGCAGTACGCTGGCGCAGCTTTCCCTGAGGGTGCGCTCATCGTCCACCACCAGCACCCGGATGCTGGCCTTGATTTCGCTTGGAATCGACAGCGGATCGCGGTCGGAGGCCGGACCGGTCGCCGGAGCGGAGGCGGATGCGTTGTACGCCAGCGAGCTGCCCATATGTGCTCCTCACATCGCACTGTTGACGGGCCACCGCCTCGGTTTTACGAGGCCGGCAGCGAGACTAGTAACTTCGATACAACAGGGTGATGCCTCTGTCAAGCAACAAGCATGCCGTGGTGTTGCGGCGGTACGACAGTGCGTCGTTTCGTTGCACCAGGGCCGAGGCACTCAAAGCGCAGTTCGGGCAGGCAAACTACTGCAACTGTGGTTTATTCGCACCCCTGTGTGACGTCTGACGTAGCGGTACCCGCCTTGCATTGTTATGGTGGGACGTAGCCTCGCGGCCCTTAGCCGCACTCGACACCCCGGAGCCGGAGACTATGGCTGGCAACATCGTACCGTCTGAGCAGGGACGCCTTCCGACATCGGACCCCGCCAATGCCCTGGCCGCGCTGGACGACCGCGCGGTGGGCGTGGCCGATCCGCAGACCGCCGGCGCCCAGTCCATGGGCCGGTACATGGCGGCGGTCAAGCGCTACAAGTGGATCGTGCTGGCGCTGACGGTGGTAGGCACCGCGGGCGGAGTCGTGGCCACCCACTATCTGAAGCCGGTCTACGCCGCCCAGGCCACCGTGTACATCCAGCCCGGCTCCGAGAACCGCGGATCGGGCCCGATCCGGCCGGACGAGCTGCTCCACTCCCAGCAGTGGGTCGAACTCCTGTTTCAATACCGGGTACTCGACTCGGTCATCCAGCGCGAGCGGCTGTACCTCACGTACGCGCCGAAATACGAACCCCTCTTCAAGACGTTCGGCCTGAAGGATCGCTTCTACGCCGGGGATTTCCAGCTCGACGCCGACCCCGCCGCGCGCACCTGGTCCATCAAGACGAAGGAAGGCTTGCCGGTCGACGCCGGCCGTCTGGGCGATTCGGTTGGCGCCAAGATGGGCTACACCTGGCGGCCCGACGCGAGGGCGCTCGCGGCAGCGGGGAAGATCAAGTTCACCGTGCTGCGTCCGCGCGAAGCGTCGCTCGCGCTGCAGAAGCGCATCTCGCCGAACATGAGCGATAACGGCAGCTTCCTCCGGGTATCCATGACCGGCACCGACCCGGCCAAGGTGACCAGCACCCTCAACACGCTGATCGACCAGTTCGTGAGCGTGGCGGCCGACCTGAAGAAGTTCAACCTGCGGGAGACGTCGAAGATCCTCCACTATCAGGTGGACACCCTGGCGGACCAGCTGCGCCAGGCCGAGGGCCGGCTCGAGAGCTACAAGACGAAAATCATCACCCAGCCGACCGAAGGCACGGCGGTCGCGGCGGGCATCGGGCTCACCCAGCCGACGGTGATGACCGCGTATTTCGACGAAAAGATGAAGGCCGAAGCGCTCCGGCGGGACCGCGAGTCGCTCGACCGGATCATCCAGCGCGCGCGCGCCGGCTCGCTGGCGATCGACGAGTTCCAGACCGTGACGGCGGTGCAGAGCGCTCCCGACCTCCAGAACGCATTGACCGAGCTTTCCCGGTACGAGGCCGAAGCGCGGGCCCTCGGCTTCCGCTATACGCCCGAAGCGAAGCAGGTGCAGGACGTTCAGGAAAAGGTCCGCACCCTGCGCTCGCAGACCATCCCGGCGTACGCCAGTGCCCTGAGCAACGCGCTCCGGTCGAAGGAGACCGAGCTCACGTCACATATCGCCACATCCTCGCGCGAGCTGCAGGCCATCCCGGGCCGGACCATCAACGAGCAGCGGCTCGAGCGGGAATATCAGCAGCTGGCGGCCCTCTATGGCGATGTCGCGGTCCGCTTCCAGCAGGCGAAGCTCGCCGAAGCGAGTGCGGTGCCCGACGTGCGCCTGCTCGACGCCGCCGTCGCGCCGCAGAAGCCGACGCGCAACAGCGCGCCCGGCATCATCGCGATGGCGTTCCTCGGCAGCATGGCGGTCGCGATCGGCGTGGCGATTCTGCTCGACCGGCTCGACAAGCGGCTCCGCTACCCCGACCAGGTCACGCGCGAGCTCGGCCTCAGCATCCTCGGTGCGGTCCCGGCCATCCGGAAGGTGGCCGTCAGCGCGCGCGATCCGGAAGAGGCCTCGCACGTCGTCGAAGCGTTCCGGACGATTCGGATGAACCTGGCGCACAGTTATGGGGCGGCGGGGCCGGTGATGCTGACGGTCTCGAGCCCCTCCCCGGGCGACGGCAAGTCGCTGGTCTCCAGCAACCTGGCACTGTCGTTCGCCGAGGCGGGCTACAAGACACTGCTGGTCGACGGTGACGTCCGCCGGGGCGAGCTGCACCGGATGTTCGGTACCGACCGCCGCCCGGGCCTGATCGACTTCCTGCTCGGCAACGCGAAGATGGAGCAGATTCTCCGGCCGGCGAGCCACCAGAACCTGACCGTGATTCCCTGCGGCACGCGCCACCATCACGCCCCCGAGCTGCTCGGGTCGGCGGCGATGCGCCAGCTCCTGGCCGATCTCAAGGGCCAGTATGCTGCCATCATCGTGGACAGCCCGCCGCTCGGCGCCGGCATCGATCCCTTCGTGCTTGGCACCGCGACCGGCAACATCATGGTGGTCCTGCGCGCCGGCGAGACCGATCGCCAGCTGGCGGAAGCGAAGCTCAAGCTGCTGGACAAGCTGCCGGTCCGTATCCTGGGCGCGGTGCTGAACGACATCAGCACCAAGGACAGCGCCTACAAGTATTACCACTACGTCTACGGCTACACGGCCGACGAAGAGCCGGCCGCGCAGCTGGCCGGCCAGGTCGAGGTCGGCGAGCACAGCTGAACCAGGGCTCGCCGTATGGAACGAGGAAGGGCCCGGATCTCGACGTGAGATCCGGGCCCTTCCTCGTCCGGCTGATGCCGCGAACTAGTTGACGCTGCTGTCGAACGCCCGGACGCGGATCTCGCCGCCGGCCTTCCGCAGATCGCGGAGCGCCGTCGTCGCGCGGAGGAGGATCTCGACGGCGTCGATCGGCGAATCGGCGAAATCGGGCACCGCGCAGTACCCGGCGCGAATCTTCACCCGCCGGTCACCGTCGCGCACCGGAATCGGCGCCGCCTCGATCGTGTCGCCGAGGCGCTCGACCAGCCGCTCCGCGCCGGTGGCGCCGGTCGCGGGGGCGATGACGGCGAACTCGGAGACGCCGAGCCGCCCGATCGCGTCGGAGGAGCGGCCCGTCTGGCGGAACACCTGGCCGATCCGTTCCGCCACGCGCTGCGTCTCTTCGTCGCTGGTCTCGCCATCCACGGCACCCGTCTCAGGTGTGAAGACGACGCAGGCGAGCGCCTCGTGGCGCCGGAACGCCTCGGATCCGATCTCCCGGGCACGCCGGGCGAGGCCCCGCATGTTGTAGAGGCCGGTCGCCTGGTCGAGCAGGCTCTCGTCCCGCAGCGTGTCGACCTCGAGCTTCGACTGAATGAAGGTGCGCAGCTTGAGCAGTAGCGCCTCGCCATCGAGGGGCTGCCCGAGAAACTCCCAGGCGCCCGCCCGGTAGGCCTCCAGCCGCTGGGTCCGGCCGGACGGGCCTGAAGTCGTAATGATGATGGGGGTGGTGGCGCTGAACCGGGGGTCACTGCGAAGTGCGCGGCAGACATCGAACCCGTGCATGTCCGGCATCTGCGCGTCCAGGATGATCATGTCGGGGTGCGCCGTCCGCGCCCGGTCCAGCGCCTGCTGGCCGGTGTACGCGCGAATGACCGAATACCCGTTGGGCCCGAGTATGCTCTCGAGCGAGCGGGCCGACCATTCCTGGTCGTTGGCGATCAGGACCAGCGGAGGTAGTGGAGCCTTGTCGCGAGTGGCCATGCCTGGGCGCCGCCTGATTCTGTAGAGAGGAACAGGACCGGCCTCGGGTCCGTCACTTAGTCGCCGCAGAGACGGCGAACACCTGGCACACAGCAGGACTCATGCGCGGTCGGCAGTCTTGATAAGTCCATACTGCTCAACGTATTAATCGATTTCACCCGGGCTGCCGACCCCTGGATCGGTGGGGCCGCGCAACAGGTCACGCGCCACGACTCGGCCCGGAGTAGAACTGTAGCGCTCACCCGGCGGCTGCTGTGGAGACGGCCCCACGCCCGGCCGGCGATCGCCGGCGGAGGTCGGCCGGACGCGGCTTGCTATCTTCAGTTATACCAACGCGTTACAGATTTGGGTATCACCGGGTCCGCAGCAGGGCGCGCCGTCCGGCGCGCGGCTCCATACTTGATATGGAACAGGTCAGGTCCGAACCGCCAATTCAGCGAGACGACATGTCAGACTGCGATGCCAAGATCAGGAAGGATGTCCCGGCAGCGGCGCCGGACTCGGCGCGCGCCTTCGTCGAATTCGCCCGCCGGCTGGCGAACTTCGGCCTGGGAGAGATCGACGATCCCAAACTGGCCGAGCTTCGGCCCCGGCTGACGGGTCCCACGCTGATGCCGTGATGTAGGTGAAGTGCGACGTTCCGATGGTGACGCGGGTCACAATATGGGACTAATGGTACATCTAACGCAATATCCATCAAGGAGCTACGTTTGCGGCACAGTCCGGAGCCAAACTTGCTGATGGGTGCGGGCTGGGCCTCCAAAACAGGAATCATGCTGAACATGCGGATCATTCGGTTTGTCGCGGTAGTCGGAGCTCTGGCCGTGGCCGGCTCTCAGTTGCGGGCACAGGTAACAACGGCGCCGGACGTACGCCGCGTCGAGGCGTCCCGCCAGGATCTGCAGGCGCTGCTGTCGAATCCGAAATTGAGTGCCGAAGAGCGTCGTGTGATCGAGGGCCGGATGCGCGATGGCGATTTCCAGCCGGGAGACCGCATTCATATCCGGGTCCTGAGCGACACGTCGCTGAGCGACACGTTCACCGTCAAGACCAACCGGGTGCTCCAGCTCCCGAACTTTCCCGATATCTCGCTGCAGGGTGTCCTGCGCTCCGAGCTGCAGCCGTTCCTGAAGCAGAAGATCAGCCAGTTTCTCCGTGATCCGCAGGTGACCGCCACGGCGCTCATCCGCCTGGCCGTGCTGGGCGCCGTGAACCGCCCGGGGTTTTACACGCTTCCGGCGGCGACGCTCGCGAGCGATGTCATTATGGCCGCGGGCGGGCCTGCCGGCGGCGCGGACCTTGCCAAGACCACAGTCCGCAGGGGGGCGCTGCCGGTCATCGATGCCCGCCAACTGCGTCAGGCGTTCGCGGATGGCGTTTCGATCGACCAGCTAAGTCTGCACAGCGGCGACGAATTCACGATTGGCGAGAAAAGCGGCGGCTTCAAGGGTGCTCTGCAGACCGCCGGGCTGATATCCGGCATAGTGCTAGGTCTCTTCGCACTCACCAGAATCTGAGCCTCAAATGGGAATCGCCATGTCAGGGCTGAGAGACAGCCAACCCGTCGCACGCGTGTCCGGCCGCTTCGAAGCGGAGCTTGCGCCGCGCGCCGGAGAGCGTCGCGCCCGTGCCTCGGTCGAGACACCCGACGCGGTGCTGACCAACCCGGAGAAGGTCCGGCGGGTGCTCAATATCGTCCTCGCGACCATCGCGCTGATCCTGGTGCTGCCGGTGCTCGCGCTCATCGCGCTGGTGATCAAGCTCACCTCGCGCGGGCCGGTGTTCTATACCCAGGTCCGGGTCGGCCTCGACCGTCGGAGCAACCCGGTCAACGCCAACAACCACCGCCGCGAAGCCAACATCGGCGGCGCCCCGTTCCAGATCTACAAGTTCCGGACGATGCGGGTGGACGCGGAGCAGAGCACCGGCGCGGTCTGGGCCTCGAAGAAGGACCCGCGGATCACGGCCGTCGGCGGTTTCCTCCGGCAGTACCGGCTGGATGAGCTGCCCCAGCTGCTGAACGTCATCAAGGGCGAGATGAACATCGTCGGTCCCCGCCCCGAGCGGCCGACGATCTTTGCCGAGCTGCGCGAGAGCATCGAGGAGTATCCCCTCCGCCAGCGTGCCAAGCCCGGCATCACCGGCCTGGCCCAGATCAACCACCACTACGACGCCTGCATCGATGATGTCCGGAAAAAGGTGCATTACGATCTGGAATACCTCCGCCGCCAGGGCGTGACCGAGGATCTCAAGATCATGCTCAAGACGATTCCGGTGATCCTGTTCCGCCGCGGGGGCTGGTGACGGCCATAGCCGAGGCCGCGCGGGTCAGGGTCGACGTCGGGCGGCGCAATCTGGCGCCGCTGGTCGTTGGTGCCATCGCCTTCGTAATCCTCTTCGCCAATCCCTTCCGCCTCCTGGCCATCGACTGGTGGACCGAGCCGGATGCCGGGCACGGCCTGTTGCTGGCGCCGCTCGCCGTCTGGCTCGCGTGGAAGAGCGGCCTGGTCGCGGACATGCGGCCCCAGCGCGTCCTCGGCTCGCTGCTGCTCGGCGGCTCGGTGCTCCTCCGCTATCTGGCCGGCCTCGCCGCCGAGATGTATACCATGCGGCTCTCCATCGTCGGGGCGGCCCTCGGCATCCTGCTCTTCGTGTTCGGCTGGCGCCAGCTGATGCGCTGGTGGCTGCCGATCGTGCTGGTCACCCTTGCCGTTCCGCTGCCGTCCATCGTGACCAATACCATCGCGCTTCCGCTCCAGTTCAAGGCGTCCCAGATGGGTGCCGCACTCCTGGAAGCCCGCCACGTTCCGGTTCGGCTCGCCGGCAACGTGATCATGCTGCCGGGCGGCCATCGCCTGTTCGTGACCGAAGCCTGCAGCGGCCTCCGCTCGCTGACCGCGCTCCTCAGCCTCGGCGTGCTCATCGGCGGCCTCTGGCTCAGGTATCCGGTCACTCGCGTCGTGCTGCTGGCGCTGGCGATCCCGGTCGCCGTCCTGATCAACGGCGTCCGGGTGTTCCTCACCGGGTTCCTGGTGTTCTTCGTCAGCCCGAAGCTGGGTGACGGATTCATGCACATTACGGAAGGGTGGCTGATGTTCATCGTGGCGTTCGGCATTCTCGGTGCGCTGGCATGGATCGCCGGGCGGATCGAGGCGCGGATCGCCGAGCGGAGGACCGCCAATGCGTGATTCGTATCGCTGGGTGCCGGCCGGCATCATGTGCGCGGGGTGCGTGCTGCTCCTGAGCGTACAGCGGCAGTCGGCGCAGGCGCTCCGGGCGCCGCTGTCCACGATCCAGACCAGCGCGCCGGGATTCACCGCGTCGGATGGGGTTATCGACAAGGAAGAGCAGCGAGTCGCCGGAATGTCGCACTATCTCTATCGCGTGTTCGACCGCGCGGGCACGCAGGATCAGTTCACGGTCTACGTGGGCTATTACGAGGAGCAGACACAGGGGCGGACGATCCACTCCCCGAAAAACTGCCTGCCCGGAGCCGGCTGGGACGCGCTCGACTCGCGCCGCGTGACCATCGCGACCGCCAACGGGCCGCTGACGGTCAATCGCTACCTGCTGGCCAACAAGAGCGCCCGGGCGCTGGTCTACTACTGGTACCAGGGGCGCGGGCGCACGGAGGCGAGCGAGTATCGCGTCAAGTGGAACCTGCTGCGCGACGCGGCCATCCGTGGCCGGACCGAAGAGGCGCTGGTGCGGATCGTGGTTCCGATGACCCCCTCGATGGGTGACCCTGACTCGTTGGCCACGGCCACGGCGAAACAGCTGGTCCCCGAGGTGAAGGCCAAGCTTCCCGTCTGATCGGACGCAGGGCAGAACGAAAGCGCCGGCCGGAGCAGACTGCTCCGGCCGGCGTTCTCCTGTTCAGGCCTGGGGTGACCCGCTATTCGAGCGGCCCATCCGGCGCGCCGACGAGCTGATCCGTCTTCGATGAGCGCCCCCGCCGAGGCGACCGATGCCCCGCGCCCGGCGCCGCCGCCTTGAACGCGGCAACCGCGATCAGGATGCAGGTGACCATCACGACGAGGCCCATGAGCACCGCCTTGGCGGCCGCCAGGTCGAAACCTCCCTGGACCGCCGGGCGGACGATCGACCGGACCTGGATGACGTCGAGCGCGAATGCCCCGCAGACGGTGAGCACGAACAACGTCATCAGGATGGCGGCGATGCCGATCAGGCGCAGGGCGAGCTGGTGCCGGAGCACGACGGCCGCGACGAGCATGCACAGCAACCCGAGCGGTGCCGACCCGACGGATGACAGAAAGATCCCGACCGCGCCGTAGCGCCAGGTGGCGGCATCGAAATGCGGCGGCCACAGCGCGCCGAAGGTCTCGAGGACCGGTGATGCGAAGAGCACGAATCCGAGGAAATACGCCGCGGGAAGCCAGCGCCGGATATCGGGGGCGTGTTCGGTCGTGGAATCCATCGGCCTTGCCGGCAGAGGTGAACAGGCGGCTTCGCGGAGCAGCTGCAGTATAAGCAAGTGGGGCGCCGAACCGCAGCGCCCCAGCATGCGGGACAGTTCCGTTGGTCTGGACCTGGGTACTCGTCCTGGCTTACGCCTTCTTGCGACGCTTGAACACACCCGCGCCGCCCATGCCGGCGAGGCCGGTGGCGAGCAGCGACATGGTGACCGGTTCCGGCGTCACGGTGCCGCGAACGGCGAAGACGACGTCGTTGAAGTCGCTGTCGATGTTGTAGTTGAACGAGTCCTCGAAGCCGATCACG
>JBBQFH010000045.1:0-16064 GCA_038321865.1 Gemmatimonadales bacterium | reverse complement strand
CAATACCTCGTGGTCCGGGCGTGGCTCGACGAGGCGCTCGGGTCCGGGGCCCACCGCCACCTGGTATTCACCACCGATCCGCTGAAGGGGGCGCTGCGGGAGCTGGCGCTGCGCGACAAGATTGCCACGCTGGCCATCCCTCCAGGTGTCGGTGGTCGGTACAGCGTCCTCTCGCCCGTAGGCCTGCTGCCCGCCGCGCTCATCGGGGTGGACATCGGCGCCCTGCTCACCGGCGCCCAGCGCGCGGTAGACCGGGCGGAGTCCGACGAGCTCGCCACCAATCCCGCCGCGCTGTACGCCGCGCTGCTGTGGGCGGCCGATTCCATGGCCGGCGCCCGGGTGCACGTGTTGATGCCGTACGCCGATCGACTGCGCGAATTCGGCGAGTGGTACCGCCAGTTGTGGGCGGAGAGTCTCGGCAAGCGCCTGGATCGTCGGGGCCAGCCCGTGTTCGTCGGGCCGACGCCGGTCACGGCGGTGGGCGCGACGGACCAGCACAGCCAGGTGCAGCTCTACATGGAGGGGCCGTTCGACAAGGTCGTCAGCTTCATCCGGGTCGAGCAGTTCGGCGAGGAGGTGACGATACCGGGCGGGTCGGGTCTGCCTGATGATCTTGCCTATCTCCCCGGCCATACCCTCGGCGGCCTCCTGAACGCCGAATGCGACGCGACCTCGGCCGCGCTCTCCCGCATGGGGCGCATGAACCTCACGCTTCGGCTCCCCGATCTGAGCGCGGAGACGCTCGGCGAGCTGGTCATGTTCTTTCAAATCGCGGCCGGCTATGCCGGCGCGTGGTACGGCGTCGATCCGTTCGACCAGCCGGGCGTGGAGCTCGGGAAGCGGCTTACCTTCGCCGCGCTGGGGCGCCCGGGATACGTCGAAGCCCTGGCTCCGCCCACCCCTGCCGACGAAGCCTGACGCCCGTTTGACCTGCCCCCTGGCGGGACCTAGATTTTTTCGGGGCCCCAACGCCGCTAACTTGAGGCGTTGCTTTTTTTAAGGATCGTGATGCATGGCTGACTCGATACAGCAGGCGGTGAATCTGTTCGGCGGTGCCGTGTCGCTCATTCCGGGCGGAGTCGCCGTCCGGGATTCGTCGAGACTGCGCTCACCGGCGATGGACCAGCTCGTCTGGCACGCCGTGTTCGGCGAGCAGGCCGACCGTGAAGCGTCGCGCTGGCTCCTCTGGGAGCTCGCACAGGTGACTGGGCCGCGTCCCGCCTCGATCCACGGGCTTTACCTCGCCCGCGGGCGGGGCGAATGCAGTGGTTTCACGGTGCCGGCGATGAACGTCCGGATGATGGCCTACGATACCGCCCGCGCGATATTCCGTGTGGCGCGCCAGGGCAAGGCCGGTGCGATCATCCTGGAAATCGCTCGCTCGGAAATCGCGTACACCGGGCAGCGGCCGGCGGAATACGTGGCGGTGATGATCGGCGCCGCGTTGCGCGAGGGGTACACCCAGCCGCTGTTCATTCAGGGCGATCACTGCCAGGTGAACGCCAAAAAGTACGAGTCCGATCCCGAGGGTGAAGTTGGCGAGGTCAAGACGCTCATCGCCGAGGAGGTCGGCGCCGGTTTCTACAACATCGACATCGACACGTCCACGCTGGTCGATCTGGCGCAGCCGACGCTGGCGGCGCAGCAGCGGGTCAACTTCGAGCGTGCGGCCGAGATCACGGAATTCATCCGCGGACTCGAGCCCGAAGGGGTGACGGTGTCGGTCGGCGCGGAGATCGGCGAGGTCGGCATGAAGAACAGCACCGTCGAGGAGCTCGACGCCTTCATGCAGGGCTACAACGCGACGCTGGCCGCGCGCGGCGGCCATGAAGGCATCAGCAAGATTTCGGTACAGACCGGGACCTCGCACGGGGGCGTCGTCCTTCCCGACGGGAAGATCGCCGACGTGAAGCTCGACATCCCGGCGCTCGCGGCGCTGTCGAGGGTCGCGCGCGAGACATACGGACTTGCCGGTGCGGTCCAGCACGGCGCGAGCACCTTGCCGGCCGCCGCCTTCGGCAACTTCCCCCGGGTTGAGACCTGCGAGATCCACCTCGCGACGAATTTCCAGAATATCGTCTTCGACCATCCGCGCCTGCCGTCCGACCTGCGCCGCCGCATGCTCGCGTGGCTGGACGAGAACGCCCAGGGCGAGCGGAAGCCGGCGGACTCGGATGAGCAGTTCTACTACAAGGCCCGCAAGAAGGCGATCGGACCGTTCAAGCAGGATCTCTGGGGGCTGCCGGCCGACGTGCGGGCGGCGATCGCGGGCGATCTGGAAAAGATGTTCGCATTTCTGTTCGAGCAGCTCAACGTCAACGGGACCGCCGATCTGGTGGACCGTTTCATCCAGGCCCCGATGCAGCATCACGCGGCGTTGAAGCCCGTGCTGGTCGCCGCGGCCGACGACCCCGACGCCGGGGAATAGGGGGAAGCATGATGAGTCGCAAGGGGAAACCCGAAGTCGTCTATGTCGAGCGCGGCGGCGATGCGTCGGCCAAGTGGCTGTTCTGGGGTGCCTGCCTGGGCGCGGGTCTGGCGCTGCTGTACGCGCCACGAACCGGCGAGGAGACCCGCAGGAATCTGCAGCGGCGGCTCTGGAAGCTTCGCGCGATGTCCGAGGAGAAACTCGACGACCTGATGCAGACGATCGGTGGCAAGGCGCGCGAGCTGGCCGGCAGCGATGACGAGGATTTTGACGAGGAGGCGCTGGACGACGAGGCGCTGGACGCCGGATCAGCCGCGAACGGCCATGCGGCCCCGGGCCCGCGTGAGGAACTCGAACTGCGTCTCGAGCAGGCGCGCGCCCGCCGCCGGCGCCCTGCCGCCGACTTCGAGGAGCCGCTCGCCTGAGCAACGGCCACCGCGGCGGATGGTACCTCTCACCCAGGGGGTTCGTCCGCCGCGTGCTCCAGGCCGCCGACGAGAGCCATCTCCCGTTCCTGGCGAGCGCGGTCACGTTCGACGCGCTGCTGGCGGCCATCCCGTTCATCCTCCTCCTGCTCATCGCCTTGACGTTTCTGGCCGAGCACCTCGCCGGCGCCACCAACGTCGACCCCCTGCTGTTGTTCCACCGCTTTCTCCCGCCCCATGTTACCGCGACCGGCACCGACCCGTTCGCCGTCGTTGAGGATCTGCTGGCGCGAGTGACCAAGAACCGCGCCGCGATCTCGCTCTATGCCGCCCCGGCCTTCGTCTGGTTCAGTACCCGGCTTTTCGGGAGCCTCAGGACCTCACTCAACGACATCTTCGATGTGGCGGTCAGGCCGCCGCGCGAGCGCAATCCGATCGTGAGCTATTTCCTGTCCAAGGGCCGCGACACCGCGATGGTCCTCGCGACCCTGCTGCTCTTTCTCGCGAACACGCTGCTGACCACGGCGTTCGCGTTCGTCGAATCCCAGGGCGCCGCCGCCTTCACCCGCTATCCCTTCCTGGTGTCCACGGCCGGCGTGGTGATCGGCGAGTTCCTGACGCTGGTCTTCTCAATCTCGCTGTTTTTCCTCGTCTACAAGTTCGCGTCTGTCCGAAAGCTCCGCTGGCGGACCGCCCTGCTCGCCGCCATGTTCTCGGCGGCGGCGTTCGAACTGGCCAAGCGGCTGTATGCCGTGTACCTCACCCATGCGTCGTTCAGGGGCTCCGGGGGCGATGCCGGCATCGGGGCGGTGGTCCTGTTCGTGATCTGGGTGCACTACACCGCGCTGGTATTTCTGCTCGGCGGTGTCGTCGCGGAGACCTGGGAGCTCCGCCGGATGCAGCGGCGTCAGCGGGCCATTCTCACCTGATTCGCCGCCTGCCGGGGTGCTTCACTCCCGCACCGGAAGCGTCTATATTCCCTTCGCCTCAGGTCCGAAGGGCGCCGGCGCGCGAACCGCGTCAGGACCTTGCCGGTAGCAGCGCTAAGCGATGCCCGGTGTCGCTTCGGGGAGCCTGAGGCACTTTTCTTTTCCTTCCTCGCGTCAACCCGAATTCATGTCCATAGCACTCGCCCGCAAATACCGTCCGAAACGCTTCGCCGATCTGCTGGTCCAGGATCACGTCACGGCCGTGCTCCGGGGCGCCGTGGCGCGCGGGCGCGTGGGGCACGGGTATCTGCTCACCGGGCCGCGCGGGGTCGGGAAGACGACGGCGGCCCGCATCCTCGCCATGGCGCTCAACTGCGCCAACCGCGATCCGAGCGGCGATCCCTGCGGCGAGTGCGAGAACTGTCTCCGGGTCTGGAACGGCTCGGCCAATCTCGACGTGATTGAAATCGACGCGGCCAGCAATCGCGGCGTCGATGATGCCCGTGACCTGCGGGAGCGGGCGATGTATGCGGCATCCCAGGAGGGCCACCACAAGGTCTATATCGTGGATGAGGCCCACATGCTCACGCGTGAGGCCTGGAATGCGCTGCTGAAAATTCTCGAGGAACCGCCCCCAGGGGTGGTCTTCGTCTTTGCGACGACCGAGCCGCAGAAGATCGCGGCCACTGCCGCCCCGGTCATGTCCCGGCTGCAGCGCTTCGACTTCCGGCGGATCGGTCCGGCCGCGATCCGCGACCGGCTGCGCGCCGTGCTGCTGGCCGAGGGCCTGACCGCCGACGAGGACGCGCTGACGCTGATCGCGCGCCACGCCGATGGCGGCATGCGTGACGCCCTGTCGGTGCTCGACCAGTGCCTCAGCTTCGGCGAGGGGGCCATCACGTCGGGGCGCGTGCGCGAAATCCTCGGACTCGTCGGTGATGAGGTATACGCCGCACTGCTGGCGGCTGTCGTCGGGCGAAACCCGGCTGCGGTGTTCCCGCTCGTGGATCAGCTCATGGAGGCCGGCGCGGACCTGGGCGAATTCATGACCGGAGCGGCCGAGATGCTGCGGGCGATGTTGATGGTCCAGGTCCAGGCCAGGCCCGAGGGCCTTACCGAGGCGATGGGAGAGCTCCTCGCCCGATATGCCGCCGAGCTTCAGCCGGGAGACGTGCTGCGCATGCTGCGGATGCTCACCGATAACGAGACGGCCATTCGCCGGAGCGCCAACAGCCGGCTGGTCGTCGAGACGCTGCTGCTGCGATGGACGATGCTCGACCGGCTGGTCAATCTCGAGCGCTACCTCGCCGCAGGCGCGCTGCCGGCCGGCGGCCCGTCGCGCTCATCCGGTCCCGCCCCGGTGCCCAGGCCGGCGACGACACCGGTTCGTCCACTGCCGGACCCCGTCGCCACCTCGGCCGTCACGCCGCCGGCCCCCGCACCGGCCCCACCTGCCGCGTCCGCGGCTGGCCTGGAGGTCCCCTTTACCCTGGAGGGCATCCGTGAGCGCTGGAGCGACATGGTGGCGCAGGTGCGGGAGCGGAGCCGGTTCCTGGCGGAGGCTCTCGGTGGCACCGAGCCGGTGGCCGTCGCCGCCCCGCTCCTGACGGTGGCGCTGGCCGAACCCAACCCGCTCTTCCTCGAGCGGCTGGAACAACAGGCCGCGACGATCGAAGAAGTGATCGGGCGGGCCGTGGGCGCCCCGGTGCGGCTCAAGATCGGGGGAGCGTCGGAATCGTCCCCGCCGCCGGATCCCCGGATGCGCCGGATGTCGGGAGCGAGCCTCCGGGCCGACCGGCTGAAGGGATTTCGCGCCAAGGATGCGGCCCTCGACACGGCCGCTGATGAGTTAGATTTGGAGATCGTGGACTGACATCGCGGCGCCCGCCGGGCCGCCGGGCAACGTGCATGACTTCGTGGGGAAGAGCAGATATCGCATGGCGGATATTCAACAGCTGTTTCAGCTCGGGCAGCAGGTCCAGGGCCGGTTGGCCGAACTGCAGAGTGACCTGGCCGGGCGGATCATCGAGACGACCGCAGGTGGCGGCATGGTGCGCGTGAGCGCCGATGGACGGGGCACGATCCGGTCGGTGACCATCGATCCGGCCGCCTTCGACGGCCGCGACGCCGAACTGCTGGCCGACCTGTTGCTTTCTGCCGTCGCCGAGGCACAGCGGCGCGCGGCCGACATGCTGCAGAGCGAGATGCGGAAGGTGCCCTCGCTGCCGTTTCCCCCGGCGCTCTGACGGTGAGCGCGATCGAGGGGCTGATTACCGAGTTGGCGCGGTTGCCGGGCATCGGCCGGAAGACCGCGCAACGCCTCACCTTCCATCTGCTGCAGCAGCCCGCCGAGCAGGTCGGGCGCCTGGCCCGCGCCCTCGATGCCGTCACCGAGCGTGTCCGGGCGTGTGAAGTGTGCGGCAACCTCACCGAGGCGCAGCCGTGCGCCATCTGTCTCGACCCGCGTCGGGACGCTGGCGTGATCTGCGTCGTCGAGGACGCCTTCGCCGTGGGTGTGGTGGACCGGTCCACCGAATACAGGGGCCGCTATCACGTCCTGGGCGGCCGGCTGTCACCGCTCGATGGCATCGGCCCGGAGGCCCTCAGGCTCAACGAGCTGGTGCGGCGCGTCCGGGAAGACGGCGTGCGCGAAGTGATCCTCGCGACCAACCCGTCGATGGAGGGTGAGGTGACGGCGACCTACATCCAGCAACTCCTGGCCGATCAGCCCGTGCGGGTCACGCGGCTCGCGCGCGGCCTGCCGATGGGAGGCGACCTGGAATACGTGGACGGTGTCACCCTGGCGCATGCCCTGGTGGCGCGCCAGGAAGTCCATTGATGCGCTCCCGGCGCGGGCTGTTCTTCGGCGCCGCCGCCGTCGGGGCGGCAGGCGGCTGGTACTTCGCGCAGCACCGGATGACGCGGCACCGGCGTGACCTGTTCAGCACGGAGCCGATCCGACGGCTCGCCGCACTCGGATTTCTTGCGGGGCAGGAGGGGATCGAAACGATCCGCCTCCTGCGCGACTATCTGGCCTGGGAACAGCGGCCCATGCTCCGACGGCGCGCCGATGCGATCGTGCGCCGTATGGAAGCCACTCTCGGCTGAGGGGATCTATGTCGGGTGCGTCGAGCTGGTCATTCCGCGAGGACGATGCGCGGCGGATCGACGGGATCCTCGCCGGATTTCTGCGTGAGTCCAATGCGCGCACGGCGCTCATCGTCGATCGCACCGGACAGCTGGTGGCGACCACCGGCGAGACGCCGGCCTTCGACCCGACCGCGTTCGCGTCCCTCACCGCGGCCGACTTCAGTGCGAACGACCAGCTCGCCCGCATGCTCGGCGAGCCGGAATTCGGGGCCCTGTTCCATCAGGGCGAGCGCGAATCGATGTATCTGGCGGACATTGCCCGGCGCGTGATCCTGGTCGTGCTGTTCGACAACCGGACCACGCTCGGGCTGGTGAAGCTGCGGGTGAAAAGCACGGTGCAGGAGCTCAATCAGGTGTTTACGGACATGTTCAGCCGCACCGATGCGGACGCGCCCCAGGTCGAGAGCGGGTTCCTGGGCGAGGCGGAAGACGAGATCGACAAACTCTTCGGGGCCTGAGGAAGACCGCATCCATGTCGATGATCAACTACGCCTCGCGCGAGATCAACTGCAAGCTCGTCTACTACGGGCCCGGGCTCGGCGGCAAGACGACGAATCTTGAATTCGTCTACAACAAGGTCGCCCCGGCGGCGAGGGGGAAGATGATTTCCCTCGCCACCGAAACGGAGCGCACCCTCTTCTTCGATTTCCTGCCGGTGGATCTCGGGACCATTCGCGGATTCCAGGTCAAGTTCCATCTCTACACCGTCCCCGGACAGGTCTACTACAACGCGTCCCGCAAGCTCATCCTCAAGGGGGTGGACGGCGTGGTGTTCGTGGCCGACAGCCAGCTCGAACGGATGGAAGCCAACATCGAGGCCATGCAGAATCTGTACGACAACATGGCCCAGCACGGCTACGACCTCACCAAGCTTCCCTTCGCCATTCAGTACAACAAGCGCGACCTGCCCAACGCCGCGCCGATCGCCGAGCTGCAGGCTGCGCTGAACCCCGGCTGGGTCGTCGAAGAGCCGATTCGCCAGCGGCAGATCCCGGACGCCGATCATCCGGGCGAATTTCTGGTGAGCGCGCAGGACGGGCAATGGATCGAGCGCGCGCCGTATTTCGAGGCAGTCGCCGTCAGCGGTGACGGTGTGTTCGACACGCTCAAGGCCATCAGCAAGACCGTCGTCAAAACCCTCGGGTAAGCGGCGCGCCGCCATGTGGACGCTGCCGAACATCATCACGCTGGTCCGGATCAGCTTCACGCCGGTCATCGCGCTGCTGCCGTTTATCGAGGGCTACTGGCCGAAGCTGATCTGCTTCGTGGTATTCGTCATCGCCGCCGTCAGCGACGTCTTCGACGGCTACCTCGCACGCCGGCACAATCTCGTCACCGACCTCGGGAAGCTGCTCGATCCCATCGCCGACAAGCTGCTGCTCTTCGCGACACTCATTCCGATCTACTGGATTTCCCGCCAGCGGCACGATCTCTACGATATCCCGGTCTGGGGCAGCATTCCGCTCTGGGTGTGCGCCCTGCTGATTGGCCGGGAGCTCGCCATGACCGGCTTCCGCTGGTGGGCGCAGCGCCACGGCGTCGTCATCCCGGCCGGCAACGTCGGCAAGCTCAAGACGGTGCTGCAGAACGTGTTCATCGGCGCCATCATGCTCTGGTTCGCGTTTCGTGACGCCCGCAAGCCGCTGGGCTGGGAGCACGGGCGCTTCGCCGAATTCTGGAACACCTTCCATGGGAGCTTCGTCGCCGTGACGCTCGCCGTGGCGACGCTCCTGACGGTTTACTCGTTCGCTCACTACATGTACCGCTACCGCCGGCTCTTCTCCGAACGCCCGCGCTGACCGGACTCGCCTTCCCGCATGGAAATCGAAGTCGTCACCATCGGAACCGAGCTGCTGCTCGGCCTCACCATCGATACGAATGGCGCGGAGCTCGGGCGCCAGCTCGCACGGATCGGCGTTCGGGTCGTGCGCCGGACATCCGTCGCGGACCGGACCGACGAAATCCGGGACGCGGTGGCGACGGCGCTTTCGCGCACCGGGGCCGTCATCACGACCGGCGGGCTCGGGCCCACGCGTGACGACATCACCAAGCGGATCGTGGCCGATCTCTACGGCTGGCCCCTCGACTTCCAGGAGGCGCTCTGGCAGGCACTGCTCGAGCGGTACCGGCGACTCGGTCGCACGCCGGCCGCGAGCAACCGGAGCCAGGCTGAAGTGCCCCGCGGGGCTGTCGTGCTGCCGAACCGGTGGGGGTCCGCGCCCGGCCTCTGGCTGGAAGGTGCGCCAGGGCTCACGATCATGCTGCCCGGCGTGCCCGTCGAGATGCGCAACCTCCTGGTTCACGAGGTCGCGCCGCGGCTGGCGCTCCGCGGCGGCATCGAGGTGATCCGCTCACGGACCGTTCGCGCCACTGGTGTGGCAGAGAGCACGCTGGCCGAGCGCATCGGCGAGATCGAGCAGGAGATCGCGCCCTTGACGCTCGCCTACCTTCCGGGGCTGGAGGGCGTGGACCTGCGCATCACGGCGTGGGGTTTGACGGCCGCCCGGGCCGATGAGCGCCTCGCCGCCGCCGCCGCGGTGATCCGCAAGCGTGCCGGTCCGTTCGCGTACGGCGAGGACGCGGAAGACCTGGCCGCACTCGTCCTCGAGCGGGCCAGGCGCGAGGGCGTCAGGCTGGCCGTCGCCGAGTCGTGTACCGGCGGGCTGCTCGGTGCCCGCCTGACCGAGACGCCGGGCAGTTCGGACGTCTTTGCCGGCGGAGCGATCGTGTACGAGAACGCCGCCAAGGGCTCGCTGCTCGGCGTACCGACTGCCCTCATCGAGCGCGAGGGCGCGGTGAGTGAGGCGGTGGCCCGTGCGATGGCCGAAGGGGTCCTGGCGCTGTTCCAGGCCGACCTTGCCGTCAGCATCACGGGAATTGCCGGGCCCGGCGGAGGCAGTGAAGAGAAGCCGGTGGGGACCGTCTGGTTCGGGCTGGCCGGCCGGGGCGGGACCGGTGCCACGATGGCGATGATGATCGGCACGCGCTCCGAAATCCGCGCCCGGGCCGCGCAGGCGGCGCTGGCCCGTCTCAACGAGCGGCTCTAGTTATCTTTCGCGCTCAACGTACAGAGGGCAGACCCGTGAAAGACTCATCGCGCCCAGACTCCGGCCTCGATCAGGGCGACGCGCAGGGCAATACCATCGGCCGCACCGACGACATGGCGGCGCCCGGCAGCGCTGGCGACGACGCCGACCTGGCGTCGACCGATGGGTCGCAGACGCCTTCGTCGCGTGCAGACGGGACTCAGCCGCTCTTCGGCGAAGCGCCCGCGGCGCGCGCGGTGAGCGACCTGCACGACATGCGCGACCGGCACCTTCGCCTCGCGGCGGAATTCGACAATTACAAGAAGCGTGTCGCCCGCGAGCGGAGCGAGCTGTCCGACCGGGCCCAGGCGACCTTTATCGCACGCCTGCTCGATGTGCTGGATGATCTCGACCGGCTGGTCGCGACGGATTCAGCCGCCGCGCCGGACACGCTGAGTGCCGGTCTCGCGCTGGTCGACAAGAAGCTTCGCAAGGAGCTCGAGTCGGCGGGGGTCGAGCGGATCGATCCGGTCGGCCAGCCGTTCAACCCGGCCGAACACGAGGCGGTGTCGATCATCCCCCCGCCGGATGCGGCGCTGGATCACACGGTCAGCGCCACCTTCCAGACCGGCTATCGGTTCAAGGGGACCCTGGTGCGCCCGGCGCGCGTCCAGGTGTATTCCGAGGGGCAGGCGTAGGTGGCGGCGAAGGACTTCTACCAGGTGCTCGGAGTGCCGGACTCGGCCTCTCAGGCCGAGATCAAGAAGGCCTACCGCCGGCTGGCCAAGCAGTATCATCCGGACGCCAATCCGAATAACGCATCGGCCTCGGAACGCTTCAAGGAAATTTCCGAGGCGCACGCGACGCTCTCCGATCCGGACAAGCGGAAACAGTACGATCAGATGCGGCGGCTTGGCGCGTTCGACACCGCCGCGCGCCGCCCGGCCGGGGCCGGGGCCAGAAGCGGCGGGGCCGGGCCGGCTGGCGCGGACGAGATGGACCTCGGCGACCTCAGCGGATTCGGCCTGGGAGACATCTTCTCATCGATCTTCGGCCGCGGCCGCCGCGAGGAGCAACGGGGCGAAAGCCTCGAGGCGGTCGTCGAGGTGCCGTTCCGGGTCGCGATGCTGGGCGGAAAGGTGCCGGTCACCATGCCGGTGGTCGAAGCCTGCCCGACCTGCAGCGGGAGCGGCGGCGCACCTGGCGCCACGATAAGCACCTGTCCCGAGTGCGACGGCCGAGGGAGCATTTCCTTCGGCCAGGGCAGCTTCGCCGTGAATCGGCCCTGTCCGCGGTGCCGGGGCCGCGGGAAGATCCCGTCGCAACCCTGTCCTACCTGCCAGGGTGCCGGCGAAGTACGCACCGAGCGCCGCATCATGATTACGGTGCCGCCGGCGACCGAGGCCGGCAGCAAGATCCGGCTCAAGGGTCAGGGGCAGCCGGGCCGGCCTGGCGCCCCGGCCGGTGACCTCCTGATCACCTTTCAGGTACAGCCGGACCGATTTTTTCATCGCGACGGGCTGGACCTCGTCTGCGAGGTGCCGATCAACCTCGCGCAGGCCGTCCTCGGCTCGAGGCTCCGGGTCCGGACGCTCGACGGAAAGAAGGTCGTGCTCAAGATTCCGGCGGGCACGCAACCGGGCCGGAAGTTTCGCATCAAGGGCCAGGGACTGGAAAAGAACGGACGGAAGGGGGATCAGCTCGTCGCCGTGCAGGTGACGTTGCCCGAGAAGCTGACCCCGGAGCAGGAGGAGCTGATGAAGAAGTTCGCCGAGGGGTCGGGCCTGGTCTACTGAGCCGCGGCCAGCCGGCTCTGTTCCGCGAGCCGGCTCTGTTCCATGAAGATGCGTTGCGCCGATCGTTCGGGCTCGCCTGCCGCCGGTCGGCGCTGCTCATAGCTGCCGTCGGGATGGAGATCCCACGCCTGGCGGTTGTCCTGCCACATCAGCTCGAGTATGCCGATGATCGTCTGCTGCTGAGCCGGATCCTGAATCGGCGCGGCTGCCTCGATGCGTCGGTCGAAGTTGCGCGGCATCCAGTCGGCCGAGCCGATATAGGTCTCGGTCTCGCCGTTGTTGTGAAAGCAGTAGACCCGTGAATGCTCCAGGAATCGCCCGACGATGCTCATCACCCGGATCCGTTCGCTCACGCCTGGCAGGCCCGGGCGCAGGCAGCAGATTCCGCGCACGATCAGGTCCACCGTGACGCCCGCCTGCGACGCCTGATACAGCGCGACGATGATCTCCGGGTCCACCAGTGAATTCAGCTTCACCAGCATGCGTGCGGGCCGACCGGCACGCGCATGCTCGATTTCACGGTTGATGAGCGACAGGAATTTCTGCCGCATTCCGCGCGGTGCCACGACCAGCTTGCGGTAGGCGGAAGGGGTGCCGAAGCCGGTCAGCACGTTGAAGAGGTCCGTGAGATCGGCGGCAAGGTCGGGGTCCGTGGAGAAGATGCCGAAGTCCGTGTACACGCGCGACGTCTTCAGGTTGTAGTTCCCGGTGCCGACGTGCACGTAGCGCCGCATCCGGTCTCCCTCGCGGCGGACGACGAGCATGACCTTCGAGTGCGTCTTCAGCCCTACGACGCCGTAGCTGACATGCACCCCGACGTCTTCCAGTCGCTGGGCCCAGCGAATGTTGTTCTCCTCGTCGAAGCGCGCCTGCAGCTCGATCAGTACCGCCACCTGCTTGCCCCGTTCGGCCGCCAGCGCCAGCTGTCGGGCGATGCTGGAGTCGCCGCCGGTCCGGTAGAGCGTGAGCTTGATCGCGACGACATCCGGGTCGGCGGCGGCCGTCTCGATGAAGCACTCCACCGTCTTGCCGAAACTGTCGTACGGATGGTGCACGAAGATGTCGCCCTCACGCACGACCTCGAAAATGTTTCGCCCGCCCGCGAGGCGCGCCGGTGTCGCCGGATGAAATGGCGCATCGCGCAGCGCGGGAATGTCCAGGGCGGATAACGACATCAGATCGGCGGTGTCGAGCGGGCCCAGCACCTCGTAGACGTCGTCATCCGTCAGGGCCAGCGCCGGCGACTCCTGCTCTTCGTTGAACTCGGCCAGCAGGAGCTGGCGGAGCGACTCGGGCATCGAGGTGTGCACCTCCAGCCTGACGACCTCGCCGAACCGCCGGTTCCGGACCTCCTCCTGAATGTGACTCAGCAGGTCGTCCGCCTCGTCCTCGTCCAGCTCGAGCTCGGTATTGCGGGTGATGCGGAAGGTGTACCAGCCGAGGATGGTCACGCCGGGGAACAGCGCGTCCAGGTTCGCGCCGATGATGTACTCCAGGGGCACGTACTGGTACGGCGTCGGAAGCGGCACCCAGCGCGGCAGGATCTTCGGAACCTTGACCCGCGCAAACCGTTCGTCCCCGTCGGCGTCGCGCAGGACGACGGCGAGCGACAGGCTGAGATTCGAGATATAGGGGAAGGGATGCCCGGGATCCACGGCGAGCGGGGTGAGCACCGGGAAGATATTGGCCTGGAAGTACCGCTCCAGATGCTCGCGATCAGCGGCCGGCAGCTCATCCAGGTTGGTGATCAGCCGGACGCCGTGCTCGGCCAGGCCGGGCAGCACATCGTCGAGCAGGGAGCGCCGGTGCGACCGGGTCTGCTCGGCCACCACGGCGCCGATGGCCCGCAACTCCTCCTCCGGCGTCATTCCGTCCGAGGTCAGCTCGCTCACGGCGCCGGCCACCTGCCGCTTGAGTCCGGCGACGCGGATCTGGAAGAATTCGTCGAGGTTGTTGCTGAAGATCGCGAGAAACTTCACGCGCTCGAGCAGCGGTGTCCGCGGGTCCGTGGCTTCGTGCAGCACCCGCGCGTTGAATTCGAGCCATGACAGCTCGCGGTTGAGATAGAGCGACGGGTGGCGCAGGTCGACCTGGACCCCCTGAGTTTCCACATCGAGCTCACGGTCGCTCATGCGGCGGTCCGGCGGCGCGAGTCGTCCCGGATCCAGAGGGCGAGGATGGTGCTGACAAGTCCGATGATGATCCCGCCGAGCAGCGCCGCCCAGAAGCCGTCTACGGTCAGACCCAGCGCCCACCGTCTCGAAAGCGCTCCGGTGGCAAGCAGCATGAGGGCATTGATCACCAGAGTGAACAGGCCGAGCGTGATCACGACCAGCGGACAGGTGAGGATCAGCAGCAAGGGGCGGAGCACGCTGTTGACGACGCCGAAGACCAGCACCACCAGCAGGAACCGCACCGGCGTGCCGGCGTAGTGCAGGCCGGGGACGAGCCACACGGCGGCGCAAAGCGCCAGCGCGTTGATCCCGAACCGTATCAGATGCGCGCGCATGGTGCCGTCACGGCGCGCGCCGGAGATAGGTGTCGAGCCAGTCGAGGACGGTGTCCCACCAGAGCCGCCGGTTGCGCGGCCTGGTCACGAAGTGGTCTTCGTCGGGGAAGTAGAGGAACTTGGCCGGGAGGCCCCGCAGCTTCGCGGCGGTGAAGGCCTGGAGCCCCTCCGACAGGTCGAGCCGGTAGTCGAGCTGGCTGTGGACCACGAGCAGCGGCGTGGTCCACTGGCCGATGAAGTTCGCCGGCGACCACTTTTCCATGATCGCCCGGGCGGACGGTGAAAGCTGGGAGCCGCCGAATTCCCAGATCGGAAACCAGAGTTCCTCCGTCGTCCCGGCCATGGACAGCGGGTTGAATACGCCGTCATGCGCCACCAGCGCCCGGAACCGCGTCGTGTGCCCGGCCATCCAGTAGATCATGTAGCCGCCGTACGAAGCGCCCGCCGCACCCATGCGGTCCTTGTCCACGTACGACCGGGTCGCGAGCACATCGAGACCCTTCATCAGGTCGTCGTACGGGAGGCCGCCCCAGTTTCGCGAGATGCTGTTGGTAAAGCGGCGACCGTAGCCCGTGGAGCCATGGAAATTCACCGCCGCGACGACGTACCCGCGAGCGGCGAACATCGCGTAGTTCCACCGCGCATGCCACTGGTCCAGCCAGGCGCCCTGCGGCCCGCCGTGGATCAGGTAGACCAGGGGATAGCTCTTTCGGCCGTCGAACCCGGGAGGCCGCATGACCCAGCCGAAGACGGAATCGCCCGCGGCGCCGATGAAGCCGAACGGCTCGAGCGCCGGCAGCGTCAGCCGTGACAGCACCGCCGCATTGATCCGCGTCAGCTGCTTCATCCCGCGACCAACCGGGTCGGTCCGGTACAGCTCCGGCGGCGCAACCGCGCTCTGCCGCAGGAAAACCATGTAATCTCCTGCCGCCGAGATCTGCACGTTGGTGTTCATGGCGCCCGAGACCAGCCGGGTCGGCCGCCCCGTGGGGATCTCGACTGCGTACAGCACCCGCTCGCCGCGCTCCTCCACCTCGGCCACGACTGAGCGGCTGTCGGGAGTCCAGCTGAACGCGGCAATGCTGGCGTCCCAGCTCGCGGTCAGCGGTGTCCGGCGCCCGGTCGCCCGCTCGTACAGGGTCAGGTGCTGCTGATCCGATTCGAACCCCGGGATGTCGCTCGACAGGTACGCGATGTAGCGTCCGTCGGGCGAATAGGCCGGGCTGTTGTCGTTGGCCTTGTTGGTGGTGATGGCCTGCCGGCCGGCGCCGTCCGGTCCCATCACGAAGACGTCGTTGTTGGTGGACGTCGCGATGCTGGAATCGGGGTTGAACGTCACCGCGAGCTCGGTGCCAACCGACGAAATGGCAAGGTCGTGGCCGCCCAGCGCGAGCGTCGGCACATCCCGGTCGATCGGCGTAAGATCGAGCGCGCGCGCGTCGGTCAGGGAATAGCGGAACAGATGCTGGCGGATGCCGGCCCGCCATTCATTCCAGTGGCGGAAGAAGAGCGATGTGAAAATCCGGGCCTGGGTGGGGTATTGATCGGATCGCCGGTCGATCTCCTGCACGATCGGCCACTTGGTATCGGCGATGAGATAGAGTGCCTTGCCGTCCGGCGACCAGCCGTAGTCGTTCACGCCGGCCGGCATCGTCGTGACCTTGACCGGCTCACCGCCCCGGGGCGCCACGCGCCACACCTGGGCCGCTCCGTCACGCGTGGAGAGGAAGGTGAGCGTCTTGCCGTCGGGAGACCAGCGGGGTGCGCGGTCGCTCCCCGCGCCCGTCGTCAGCGCCTTCGG
>JBBQFH010000044.1:0-16237 GCA_038321865.1 Gemmatimonadales bacterium | reverse complement strand
GATTCTTGTCCTGTCCGGCTTGCTGGATCGCCTGAATCAGCACCCGGTGACCATCGTTGAGCAGGCGCTCCCGGTTGGCGGCAACCGCGCCCTTCTCAATCGACTGCTGCAGGTAGGTGGCGCCACTGCTGACCAGAAAGTGACCTTTCGGGAGCTTGCAGTCGGGCTCGGTATAGCGCACGGTATAGGCGGCGATTGCCTTGGCGACCGCCGAGTCGCGGCCGGGCTGCTGGGCTGACAGCGTGCCGGCGCCCAGAATGAGCAGGGTGACTGCCGAGAGAGCTCGCATCATTACTCCTTGTGACTTCTGGTTCGGGGCCGCAGGCCTGCCGGCGGACCTGCCGCCGAGCGCGGGCGCCCCCTGGAATGCAACTAGCTTGCCAGACTCGAGCCCTGATTGCGGGGGTTCCGGAGCCCTGGTTGGGCCCGAATTCCCCGATCGCACCGTCCGGCGACCTCGGGGGCTCACCTGGGACAGTCCCCACGTCGCCCCCGTTCTCCAGAGAACGCCGCGCCCGGGCCGACCTGCACACGCGTTGGCCTGGGAACGAACGTGCCGGCCGACGACGATTTGATGAGAATATGACGGCGCCCGGCCGCTCAGGCAAATGCTTCAGGGGTGCGGTAGAGCCATCCGGCGCCGGTGTTGAAGGCGACGACACGGTCATCCGGGGCGAGATCCCCACGCTCGCGCAGGAGCCGCGCCGCCGCCAGCGCGGCTCCGCCCTCCGGCGACAGGTCAATTCCCTCCCGGCCCGTCGTTGCCGCGGCGGTGCGTTCCAGCTCAGCATCGTCGATTGCGACCGCACCGCCCTCGCTCTCTCGGAGGGCGCGGAGCATCAGCTGGTCGCCCAGCGGGGCCGGGACCCGGAGCCCGCTCGCGATGGTCCACGGATCCGCCCAGGCCTCGCAGCGGAGCGCGCCGGTCTCGAACGCACGCACCACCGGGGCGCACCCGCTCGACTGCACGGTGTACATCCGGGGCAGCGTCCCGCTGACCCAGCCCGCGGCGGCCAGCTCCGCGAACGCCTTCCACATGCCGATCAGACCGGTACCGCCGCCGGTCGGATAGATGATCGCCGTCGGCAGGCGCCACCCGAACTGCAGCGCCAGCTCCAGCCCGAGGGTCTTCTTGCCTTCGATGCGATACGGCTCGCGCAGCGTCGACAGGTCGACCGCCCCCGTTTCCGCCGCGAATTCGCGCGCCGCCTTGCCGCAGTCGCCGATGTGCCCGTCGAGCAGGATGAGCTCACCGCCGAATCGGACGATCTGGGACAGGATTGTCGGTGGCGTGGTGCGGGGCGCATAGACTCGCACCGCTTTCCCTGCCCGTGCCCCGTAGGCGGCAGCAGCCACCCCGGCGTTGCCGGCCGTCGGCAGCACGAAGCGCCCGGCCCCCGCCGCGACCGCCCGTGTCACCGCCGCCGAAATCCCTCGGGCCTTGAACGAACCGGTTGGATTGACTCCCTCATCCTTGATCCACAAATCCTTCAGGTCGAGCGTCTGGCCAGTCCGCGGCACCGACAACAGCGGCGTATCTCCTTCGCCGAGGCTGACCGGCTGTTCGCCGGGAAGCAGCGGCAGGAAGGCGCGAAAACGCCACATGCCATGGCCCCGGCGCAGTTCGGCGCGGTGCACCAGCGCGTGCGTGCGGGTCGGGTAGCGGACCAGCCACGGCTGGCCACATTCGCAGACGGTCGGGAGCCCCTCCGGCTGGCGAGTCTGGCCGCAGGATGAGCATTCGAGTATCCAGTCGGCCTCGGCCGAATCCGCGACGTCGGTCACGTCGACTCCTTGAGATGCGAAAGGATCCGCTCCGCCAGCATGCGGGAAAAGCCGGGCAGCGCCGCCACCTCCGGCGGGGTCGCGGTCCGCACCCCGGCGAGGCTCCCGAACCGCTCCAGCAGCAGCCGTCGCTTGGCTGCGCCGACGCCGGGAATGTCGAGCAGCTCGGAGGTGATGACGCGCTTGGTCTGCCGCTTCCGGTTGTATGCCAGCCCGAAGCGATGCGCCTCGTCGCGCGCCCGCTGCAACAGGCGAAGCGACGGGCTGCGCCGCGGCAGCCGCAGGACCTCGCTTCGTCCCGGGAAAAAGATTTCCTCTTCCCGCTTGGCCAGGCTGATGATCGGGATGGTGGTCACGCCCACGGCCTCCGCAGCCGCCACGGCGGCGCTGAGCTGCCCCTTGCCCCCGTCGATCACCATCAGGTCGGGCAGGTGGAGCGCTTCGGCGACGCGGCGCATCAGGTAGCGCGTCAGCACTTCGGCGATCGCCGCGAAGTCGTCTTGCTGCGCCAGTCCCTTGATCCTGAACTTCCGATATTCGCTCTTCTTGGGCCGGCCGGCCTCGAACCACACCAGCGAGCCGACGATGTCGCGCCCCTGATTGTGGGAGATGTCCACGCAGATGAAGCTCCGCGGCACGACCGCGAGCCCGAGATCACGCCCGAGCGCGTAGACCGGATCCTCCGCCCGTTCCTCGGTCTCGAACGACTCGATGCGGAGGCTTTCGAGCAGGTGCCGCGCATTATGGTCGGCGAGCTCCAGCCATCGATGGGCGATTCCCCGCTGCGGGATGCTCCAGTCGGTTCCGGGCATCAGCTCCCGCAGCGCCTCCCAGTCGGCGGGCGGGAGCGGAACGACCAGGCGACGAGCGCGGCCCTCGGTGGCGCTGTAGAACTGCACCAGGAAGTTTCCCAGGATGATCTCGTCCTCCGCTTCTTCGACCCCTTCGAAGAATCGGTGTTCGCGGCCGATCACGCGGCCGCCGCGCACCCGGACGAGCACGCAGGCGGCATCGTCACCGTCGCGGGCATAGCCGATGATATCGGCATCGCCGGTGCCGATGATCTCCACGGCCGACGGTTCCTCCAGTTTCTCCAGCCACTTGAGAGCGTCCCGGAGCTCCCGGGCGCGCTCGAAGTCCTCCCGCTCGCTGGCGGCGAACATGGCGTCACGGACGCGGACCCGGACATCCTGCGTGCGGCCTTCGAGGAAGGCCACGACGTCGGCGACCATCCGTCGGTACCCGTCCACCGACTGCCACCCGACGCACGGCGCGAGACAGCGGCCGATGTGATAGTCGAGGCACGGCCGCTCTCTCCGCTCGTGCGGCAGGTCGTCGGCACAGCTGCGTACCGTGTACAGGCGCCGGATCACGCCGAGCGTGCGCCGGAGCTGGCCGACGTCGGTGTAGGGCCCGAAGTACCTGGCGCCGGGTATATCGCGCTGGCGGGTGACGAGGACGCGGGGAAAGGACTCCCCCAGGGTGACGGCGATCGATGGGTAGCTCTTGTCGTCCTTGAGGCGGACGTTGAAGCGCGGACGGTACTCCTTGATGAGATTGTTCTCGAGGAGGAGCGACTGCGCCTCGTTGGGCACGACGATCGTCTCGACGTCGGCCACCAGCCGCATCAGCAGGCGATTCTTGGGGCTGTCGGCGAAATCGTTGCTGAAATAGCTGCGCACCCGGCCGTTCAGCCGCTTCGCCTTGCCCACGTACAGGACGTCGCCGCCCCGATCGCGCCACAGGTAGACCCCGGGCCCGTCGGGCAGTGTGTCGAGCTTGCGTTGGAGCGATTCGGAGGGAACGGCGGTCATCTCACCAGTCGGCCGAGAAACGTCTTTGCCTGGGGCACGCCAAGGGCGTACGCGAGAAACACATACACCAGCGCATAGGTTCCCAGCACCAGCAGGCCGCCGGCGCGCACGCCCAGCCCCGCCGTCAGCAAACGGATCCCCCACCCTGCCGCTGCCGCGAAACTGGCCGCCGTCCACAGGCTCGCCAGCACGCGGAGTGGAATGCCGGTCGCACCGATGCGGCGGTTGAGCCGGCTCCTGAGCAGCACGAACTCCACCCATCCCGCCACTCCGGCCGACGCCGTCAGCCCGGCGGCGCCCCAGCGGCGTTCGATGCCCAGCGCCTCCGGGAGCACGAGCGCGGCGAGATAGCCGAGCGCGATCGTGAGGCCGACGCGGATCAGCGCGAAACGGAGCGGGGTGCGGGTGTCCTTGAGCGCGTAGTATGTCGACGAATACAGCCGCCCCAGCGTCGAAGCGAGGAGGCCGACGGCCGACCCGGCCAGTATTCCCCAGACGTAGCGTGTCTGGCCGTCTCCAAAGCGTCCCCCATGATAGAGCACGCCGGCGACCACCTGACCGAGGGCCGCGAATGCCATGGCGGACGGCACCACGAAGAAAGCGATCTGGCGCAAGCCGGCGTCGAGCCGGCGCCGGAGATACTCGCTGATCTCCGCCGCATTACCGGTCGCACTCGACATCGCCGGAAGCTCGGCCGCGGATACCGCCATCCCGAAGAGGCTCACGGGCAGCATGTAGATATTCTGGGCGTACCCGAGCGCCGCGACCGCCCCAACGGTCACCTTCGAGGCCAGCCACATGTCGGCGTACGCGCTCAGCTGGTAGGCTCCCCGTCCGATGAATGCCGGAAAGAATGACCGCACCACCGTTCGAACCTGCTCCGACGTCGTGTCGATCGCCGGTCGCACGCCCCCCGTCAGCCGAAGGACGGTCGGCACCTGCACCAGGAACTGGAGTGCGCACCCGATGACCGAGCCCCACGCCGCGATGACGGCCAGCCGGTCCAGCTGTTCGCGCGGGCCGTACGCCAGCAGCGCGGCGATGATGCAGACATTCCAGATGACGGGGGAAACGTACGAAAGGAAAAACCGGCGATGGCTGTTGAGAATGCCCAGGCACCATGCGGAGAGCACCAGCAGGCCCGCGCCTGGAAACAGGATTCTGACCAGGCGGATGGTGAGGTCGCGGGTGGGGCCGGTGAACCCCGGCGCGATGAGCTCGATCAGCCAGGGCGTCGCCAGTACGCCAGCGAGCACCAGGGCCGACACCACCAGCCCCAACAGCGCGAGTACGGCGCCCGCGACATGGTTCGCGCGCTCGCGATCGCGCTGCGCCAGCAGTCCGGCGTACACCGGGATGAACGACGCCGACAGCACGCCTTCGCCGAAGAGATTCTGCAGCAGGTTGGGGATGCGGAGTGCCGCCGTAAATGCATCCGCCGCCGCCGACGTCGCGAAGTAGCGCGCGAAGACGAGTCCGCGCACGAGCCCGATGACGCGGCTGGTCAGGATGCCGGCCGCGACCATGACCGCGGGGCGCTGCGGACGCGATGTGGTCAGGTTGTGTCGGGCGGCGGCAGCCCGCGCCGGGGGGACCCCTCCTCGAGCAGGCGCTGCAGGAACGCCGTCTCGTCGCGCAGCGTCTGCATCCCCCGGGCAAGGTCGTCCACCTCGGACTCGAGCAGCTCGACCTTGCGGGAAAGCTCGCGAACCGTTGGCTCCGCCACTTGCGGTCCCTCGAGTCGGCGGCCGAGTGCCCGCCCCATCGGCGAGTCCAGGAGAATGGCCAGCACAGGGATGAAGAGCGCTACCACGAGAATGACGGCGACGATGCCCATATGCCAGTCTAGACGGGGACCGGACTGTGCTCAAGGGCGTCGGCATACCAGGCCCGCGCCCGTTCCGCCACTGCCTCCACTACCCGAGGGCCGTGGCGTACCAGAAACGAGGGCGCGCAGAGCACGCGTTCTTGCGGGCTCCCGTCGGGGCGGATCGCGTCGCGCGCCGCGCCCAGCTGGCGCAATTCGGTGGCGAGCCGCCGCTTGAGGTGCGCAACGAGCTTCCGCTCGATCCGGTCGGCATCCGCCAGCGCACGGTCGCGTCGGCCGTCCACCGATCGCACCAGCGTCGGATCTATCCGCTCCGCCGTAAGCCGGATCTTGCTGAACTCCCCGGTCAGGACGCTCCGGAGGGCCGACAACTCGGCCTCCGCCTCGGCCGGAAGGCGACGGCGGACGACAGCAGTTTCGAGCGCGGACAGCGGCTGGGCGAGGTCATCCGCCGACAGGCCGAACTTGGCCAGGATCCGGTCGACCCTGGCATCCACCACCGTCCCTGACCAGCGCGGAACGGCGACCTGGCGCGTGACGCCCAGATGGCGGTAGATCGGCTCCGTCAGCGCGAGGTAACGCAGCTCGCCGGGCCCCGCGGCGTACGCTGCCGTCGGCAGCAGCGCGCTCTCGATGACCGGGCGCAGCAGCACGTTGGGCGACAGCCGTTCCGGCTGCTGGTCGGCGAGGCGTTCGAGATCAGCGAAGCTGAATCGCTCGCGCCCCCGCCGTGTCACATATCCCTGGCCGTCGCGCACCAGCCGGTCACGGCCGGCCACCCCTTCGAGCATCACGAGCGTAGCCCCGTCTCCCACAGCGACCCCGCCATCGGCGCCGGCGCTTGCCAGCTCCGCGGCTCGAGCCACCAGGGCCGATTCCAGCTCATCGGCGTCACGCAGTGCCCGCAAGAGGAAGGGGCCGGCCGCCCGCTTGAATGCCGGATTGGTGCTGTCGAGGCACGCGATGCCGAAGGGTGCGAGGAGCTCGGCCAGTGCGTTGCCGGTACTGCCAGCGATCGTCGCCTCGGGCCGAAAGTGCCGCTGCAGCCATTCCAGCGTCCACGACCGGTATTCCGATGGCGGGACGGTGGCGGCGAAATCGTCGAGCGCCTCGGTCACCTCCGCACCGAGTGGCTCGCGGTAGAGCGGCAGCATTGGCGCATCGGCGGGACGGTCCGGCAACGCGGCCCGGCGAATCTCACCGTTCGACCCCAGCCATGCCGCATGATTCGCCTCGGCGAAATCGTGGTCGTCCCCGGCCACCCAGAAGATCGGCACGACCCGTCGCTGCCATCGCCGCTCGAGAGCTTCGGCGAGCGCTCCGGCCGACAGGGCCTTGTGCACCGTGTACATCGGTCCGGTAAACAGCGCAGGCTGCTGGCCGGTGGTGACGGCGAGGATTCCGGGCGAACGCAGTTGCTCGAGGAGGTCCGGCCGCCCCGGCGGTGCGAGGAACGCCGGCAATAGTGACGCATCCAGGCCGCCCGTCCGCGGCGCAAGGCCGTCGATCGGCGGGCACGGAGCGTTCGTGATGACGCGGAAGGTCACGCGAGCTGTCCCATGAGGAGCACGCGGGGCGCGTCCGTGCCGACCGGCCCCCCCGCGTAGTCACCGAACTCGTGGACGACGGTCACTCCCGCGCAGCGGAACATCTCCCGGAGCGACTCGCGCGACAGCAGTCGGACCCGTTCCCGGTAGGTCCGGCCGTCGGCAGTCGCGATCGTCTTGACCACGAAGCGACCACCGTCCGCCAGCTCTCGTGTGATGCGGACCGGCTTGCCGCCGAGCGACCCCTGCTCCTCGGGCACGAGCCGGGTCCGAACCATGTCCGCATTGAGAAAGTCCAGCACGAGCCAGCCTTCGGGACGTAGCGTGTCCGCCATCTCCGCGAGCGCGCCCCGGTGCTCGTCGTCCGATTCGAAGTAGCCGAAGCTGGTGAACAGATTCACGGTGAGGTGCATCGATCGGGGCCGGACCGGGAGTTGCCGCATGTCGGCGCGGATGAGCGGGACACCGGCGAACTCCCGCGCCCGGCGGAGGAGTGTCGCGGACAGGTCCAGGCCGAAGCACGTCGCTCCCGCGTCGACGAGGGCCCGCGCGTGACGCCCCGCTCCGCAGGCAACGTCGAGCACCTGCCAGCCCGGCTCCCACGGCAGCACCCGGCGGATGAGGGAGATCAGCCGAATGGCATCCGCCTCATCGCGATGCGGATACAGCGCGAGGTACTCCTCGCCAAACCACTCCTCAAACCATTCCGTCATCGGCCGCCGGATCGAGGGTGGACGGGCGCTCAGCGCCCCTTGTGGTAGGGTTCGCCGCGGAGAATGGTGAACGCGCGGTACAGCTGCTCCGTGACGACTACGCGCGCAAGCTCGTGCGGCAGGGTCAGTGGGCCCAGGCTCCAGGCAACCCGCGCGCGGCTGATGAATTCGGGGTCGAGCCCGTTCGACCCGCCAATGACGAATGCGAGCGGGTGCGCGTCTATCAGCCAGCGCTCGAGCTGCTGCGCAAGCTCCACGCTGGTCCATGGACGCCCCTCCCGCGCGAGAGCAACGAGCGTTGCTCCGGGCGCCAGCCGCTGGCCCAGTGCCGCCGCTTCGTCGGCTCGCTGCGCGCGCTGGGTGGGCGCGCGGGTCGCCTCCCGCACCTCGTGCTCGGCGAGGCGGACGTAGCGGGTGAGCCGGCGAAGGTAGTCGTCACACGCCTCGCGGTAGCACGGCCGCAGCCGGCCGACCGCCAGGAGCGCGAGGTCCATCAGGCATACAGCCCGCGCAGGCGGTGCACGGCCGCCACCCGTTCGATCGAGAGCATGTAGGCGCCGACCCGCATGCTCACGGAGTGCTTGCCCGCCATGGCGGCGACCTCGTCGAACGACCGGACCATGATGCGCTCGAGGCGCTGGTTCACGACCTCTTCTTCCCAGAAATACCCGCCGCGGTCCTGGACCCACTCGAAATAGCTTACCGTAACCCCGCCGGCGTTCGCCAGAATGTCCGGGATCACGAACACGCCCTTGTCCTCGAGGATCTTGTCCGCCCCGGCCGTTGTCGGGCCGTTGGCGCCCTCGCAGATGATCTTGGCGTGAATATCCTTGGCGTTCTTGCTGGTGATGACGTTTTCCAGCGCTGCCGGCAGCAGGACCTCACACGGGATCGTCAGCAGCTCCTCGTTGCTGACTGCCTCCGCCTTCGGATATCCCCGAAGCAGCTTCTTCTCCCGGACCCACGCGAGCACGTCATTCACGTCGAGGCCAGCCTGATTATGCAGGCCGCCCGATTTGTCACTGACCGCCACGATCCTGGCGCCCTCGGCTTCCAGGAGCTGCGCGGCGATCGATCCGACGTTGCCGAAACCCTGCACGACGACGCGTGCGCCCTTGATCGGCATGCCCAGCTTCTTCAGCGCCTCGCGCGTGACGATCATGCAGCCGCGGCCGGTGGCCTCGCGGCGGCCAAGCGAGCCGCCCATCTCGACCGGCTTGCCGGTGACGACAGCGGTCACCGTGTGGCGCTTGTGCATGGAGTAGGTATCCATGATCCACGCCATGACCCGTTCATTCGTATTCACGTCCGGCGCCGGCACGTCCGAGTCAGGGCCGAGGGTGTCGATGATGGCCGAGGTGTAGCGTCGCGTGAGCCGCTCCAGCTCACCGTTCGACATGGTGCCTGGGTCGCAGATGACGCCGCCCTTGGCGCCGCCGAACGGGATGTTGACCACCGCACACTTCCACGTCATCCATGCCGCCAGGGCCTTCACCTCGTCCAGCGTCACGTTCATGTCGAACCGGATCCCGCCCTTGGCTGGGCCGCGCGACGTGTTGTAGAGCACCCGGTACCCGGTGTACACGTCGATCTCGCCGTTGTCGCGCGGAACCGGCACCGACACGATGATCTGTTTCTCCGGATTGCGCAGGATCTTGTAGAGGCCTGGGTCGAGATTGAGGCGTTTCGCCGCGTCATCGAATCGCGACATCATCGATTCGAACGGGTTCTCTTCCGAGAGGAACGTCTCCTTGTCGGGGCGAATCAGCGGGCTGTCCTTCGGCATTGCAGTGGTCATGATTTCTCCGGTCCCCGCCGGCCAGCGAGAGGTAACTTACGAATGGGCGGCACGGCCCGCGAGGCGGTCCAGCGCCTCGGCGATCGCACCGCCGTTGTGTTCCCACGTGAGCTCCATGACGGCGACGAGCGGCTCAGGCACCGTAGCGGCCCATCGGTCGCGGAGCCGGACGGCATCTCGTTCGGTGACGACGACGTGGTCGGCGCGACGGGCGGCATGCGCCAGCCAGGCCACGTCCTCGTCGCGCAGCTCAGCCTGATCCTTCCAGGTCGCGACCTGCACCGCCCCTCCAGCCGACTTGACGTGCGCGACGAAGGCGTCGGGATCGGCGAGGCCAGTGGCAGCCACCACCCGCTTGCCCTTGAGCAGTGAGGCGGGATACACCGTCCCGCTGACGAGTCCCCGCAGCTGCAGCAGCCCCAGCTGCGCGATGGCGACCGGTCCTCGCACGATACCGGCCAGCTCCGCCGCGAGGGCGGACGCTGCTTCCGGATCCGCCCGGCGCCGCGTGATGACGACTGCATCCGCCCGGCGCAGGCCCAGTCGCCGGCCCTCTCGCCATGGACCCGCCGGCAGTGCCCACGCCACGGCGCGCGTCGTTTCCGCGCTCACCACCGCGATGTTGAGGTCGCGGCCGATGCCGAGCCGCTGGAACGCGTCGTCCAGAATGAGAACCGCGGCGCCTTCGGCCGCTGCGGCCTGGGCCGCTGCCCCACGATCGCTGCGATTGACGACGACCGCCGCGGGAATCGACCGCGCGATCGCCTCGGCGATTCCCGGCGATTCGTGCAGCAGCAGACCGGCGCGCACTCCCGACGCGGCGAAATGCCGTGCCGCCCAGGCCGTCACGGCGGAGCGGCCGGAGCCCCCCACGGTCAGGTTTCCGATCCCAACGGTCGGCAGCGGCAGGCGAACGGTCGGCAGCCAGCCGCGGCTGTAGGCCCGCTCCCGAGCCGCCATGACCGACTGCCAGACTCCCGAGGCCGGCAGCAGCACCATGCGGGCGGCCCGCGCGTCGGCTCGCGAGCTGGTCCACAGCCAGCGTATCAGCCGGTGACTATCCCCACGCCGCCGTGGCATCGCCTCAGCTCCGCACGCACGGGATGCGCCGCCCGAGCGGCGAACGGAATCTAACCGGCTCAGCGATCGACGACACGGGCCATCATTTCCGCCTCGGCGACCAGCACTCCATCGACATATGCCATCCCTCTGAGGCGGCAGGTCCGGCCGCGATTCTGCAGCATCTCGACCTCCATGCGAAGCTGGTCGCCGGGCACGACGGGCCGCCGGAACTTGACGTTATCGAGCGACATGAAATAGACCACCTTGTCTTCCGGGCGATCGATCGCTGCCATGGCGAGCACTCCGCCCACCTGCGCCATGGCCTCGACGATCAGGACGCCCGGCATGATCGGGTGCCCGGGGAAATGTCCCTGGAAGAACGGCTCGTTGATCGAGACGTTCTTGAGGCCGACGATGCGCGTGGTGCCCTCGACCTCGAGGATACGGTCGACCAGGAGGAACGGGTAGCGGTGCGGCAGGAGTTCAAGGATGCGCTGAATGTCGATGGCGCTCATGGGGCTCCCGGATGCGGGCGAACTCAGGGTGTCCTCAGCAACAGGCGGCCGCCGACATCGTCGGCGGCCGCCTGAGCGGTGGAACAGCGCGCGGGCCCGCGCCTACATGCCCCTCTTCAGCTGGGCGATGACCCGGTCGCTCAGGTCGAGCGATTTGTCCGCCGCCACGACCGACGTCCCCGGCGTTCCCACATCGAACACCATGGCGTAGCCCCCGGCGGCGCGAATCTGCTCCACGACGGCTGACACCCGGTTCTGAATTGGGTCCAGCAGCTCGCGCTCACGCGTGGCGGCCCGCTGCTGGAGATCCTGGGTGCGCTGCTCCAGCTGCGACTGCTGGGTCTCGAGCAGTTTCCGCTTCGCCTCCCGCGCGCTCGGGCTCAACAGTGTGCCCTGCTGCTGAAAATCCGCCGCGGATGAATCGAGCTTTGCCTGAAGCTGCTCGACTTCGGTTCGAAAGGTGGCGAGTTCCCGGGTGAACGTCGTCTCCGCCTGCGCGTAGCCCGGCGTTTCCTTGAGAATCTTCTGCGAGTTGACGAAGGCGATCTTCGTTCCCGCGGCCGTAGCCTGTGCCGTCACCGGCGTGCTGCCGCCGAGGGTGAGGGCAGCGAGAACGGCGAGGGTCCCTGTCACGACGAACTTCATGCTGTACTCCCGTTGAGGTCGATCCGCATGCTGCTAGAAGAAGTTGCCGATCTTGAAATGAAGCTGCCACCCCGGATTCGGATTGCCCTGGAGGTCGACGCGGTCGAAGCCATACCCGACGTCCACGCCGATCGGGCCCAGTGGCGATACCAGCGCCACCCCGAAGCCGGCTCCGCGAAACAGCCGGGTGGGATCGTACTGGCGGGCCGTCCGATAGACGTTGCCCGCATCGAAGAAGGTGCTGAAGTAGAGCGCCTGGCTCATCCGGGCGCCGGCTTCCACCGTGAAGGATGCATAAGCCTTGCCAAAGGCCGCGGGACTGCAGCTCGAGCCTCCCGCGGAGGCGTCGTAACCGTTCGGCGTGATCGAGCATTCGGTGTAGCCACGGAGGGGGGCGCCAAACTGCACGCCACCAAGGGTATACAGCTCCGTGAAAAAGTTGTGTGCATCACCGAACACGAAGCCGGACTTGGCGGTCAGCCCCAGGACGAACTGCACGCCGCCGCCGAACTGGGTGCCGGAGCCGCCCAGCGTCCCCAGTGGGGCATACCAGCGGCCCTCCACGTCCACTTTCTGATAGTGGCCCGTTCCACCGAGAAAGCCGCCGTTCAGCTCACCGCTCACGGTGGTCTGGGACCCTCCGGTCGCGAAGGGCAGTCCCACTCTCGTATCGCGAAGCAGCGACGCTCCCAGCGTCGACCGCGTGCAGTTGTTGCAGACGAAATTCTTCTGAATGTCCTCCGAGCCGTCGGAGTAACGAATGCGCTGTAGTCCGTAGCTTCCGAAAATCCGGGTGTACCGCGACCCGAAGAACGGGAGCCCGAGCTGGAGGTTCCCGCCGATCTGCCGGCGCTGCCCGAGGTCCTTGATCGTGTATCGCTGGCGCGAATCGTACACGGCGACCGTGCCGGAGATCCGGCTCTCCCGAATTGCCGGGTCGCTGTAACTCAGCGTGAAATCGTTGATGTTGGTGCCGAACTGCCACTGCAGACGGCCACGCTTGCCCCGGCCGAAGAGATTGGGCTCCTCCAGGCCGAGAAATCCGCCCACGCCGGTGCCCTGGCCGAGCGAGGCGCCGAAGTTGATGTTGCCGGTGCGCTTCTCCTCGACTCGAAAGGTGATGTCGACGTCAGGGCTGCCCGGCACCGGGTCCACCGACGGGGTCGCCATGGGCTGCTGAAAGAAGCCGAGGTTGCCCACGTTCTGATACGAGCGAATGAGGAGGTCACGGCTGAAGACGGCGCCGGGGAGCAGGACAATGGCTTCGCGAATGACGCGCTCGTGCGTCACATCGTTGCCAACGATGTTGATCTTGTTGATCGTCGCGATCTGGCCTTCCTGGATCGTCCACGCGAGGTCGACGATCGGCTGGCCATCGGGGCCGGTCCGGCGGCGCTCGGTTGGTTCCACGCGGGCGTAGATGTAGCCGTTGTTGGAATACGCATCCTGCACCTTCGACGTGGCGGCGTCCCAATCGGCCTGGCTGAAGGGGCGGCCTGAGGAGACGGGGCCGGCCGCGCTGTCGGCCGCCGTTCGCGCCTGAGCCGTCGCAAAGGGATAGAGCTGCAGCAACTCTTCCGTCGAAAACCGGCGGTTGCCGCTGACATCGAAGGTGCCCACACGGTAGACGGGCCCTTCGTCGACGGTCAGGTGCAACACGGCCTTTCCGCCCGCGCTGTCGGCAACGAGGGTGTCGCGCGTGACGTGAAAGTCGACGTAGCCCCGATCGGCGTAAAAAGCCGGCAGCCGGTCCCGCACATCTTCCTCGACTCTCCGCTCGTCATATTCGCCCTTGCGATACCACCAGAATCCCTCCGGGCGGCTCCCCATGTGCTTCACGATTTCGGCATCGGTGAAATGCGTGTTGCTGTCCACGACCACCTGGCTGATGGCGACCCGATTGCCCTCGGTCACATCGTAGATGACGCGAACCTTGCCGTCCGGCTGGAGCAGCTGAGTGACCTTGACGGATGCAGTGTAGTAGCCCTGCCGCTTGTACACCGAGTCGATGCTGGCGCGCCCGTGCTCGACCGCCGCCCGGTCGAGCGGCCGACCGTCGATCAGCTTCACCCGCTCGCGCACGTCGGCCTCGGGAAGGCGCTGAACCCCCTGCACCAGCCATTTCTCCAGGAGGGGACGCTCCTTGACCGTGATCGCGAGGATGGCCCGTCCACCCACGATTCGCTGATCGACCGCCACGTCATCGAACTGGCCGGTGCGGAACAGCGCGGTGATGGCGCGCTGCACGTCACGGTAGTTGATGACCGAGTGTGGAACCAGTGCGGCAGTGGACAGAACCTGGCTTGACGTCAGCCGCTTGTTGCCCTCGACGGTGATGCTGTCGATCGGCGGAGCCGGACTGGCGGCGGGTTCCTGCGCACGGGCGAGACGAGCCGTGGCGAGGGCAACGACGACGAGAAGCAGTCCAGCGAGACGTTTTGGCATGGGGTCTGGAAAAAGATGCGGGCGCCGTCCGAAGGCGCCGCCCAACCGGCTCAGGCCTGCTGGCCGGACATTGCGCGGAATACCAGGCGCTCGCGATCCTCGGAGACATCAACCTCGATCTCGTCCCCCCGGCCAAACTCCCCCATCAGGATGCGTTCGCTGAGCGGGTCTTCGATGTAGCGCTGAATCGAGCGCTTGAGCGGCCGGGCGCCGAAGTTCTGGTCATACCCGTGGTCCACGAGAAAGTCGACCGCGGCCGGCGTGAGCCGCACTTCGTCGCCCAGGCGACGCTGGACTTCCTTCAGCAGGATGGAGACGATCTTGGAGATGTGCTCCTTGTCCAGGGGGTGGAACACGATCACATCGTCCAGACGGTTGAGGAACTCGGGATTGAACACCTTGTTCATCTCGTCCTTGACCCGCTCCTGCATCCGCTCGAAGTCGTGCTTCGCTTCCGATCCATGAAAGCCCAGGGTCTTGCCCTGCATGATATCGCGGGCGCCAACGTTGGACGTCATGATCACGACCGTGTTCTTGAAGTCGATCACGCGGCCATAATTGTCCGTCAGGTGTCCTTCGTCGAGCACCTGCAGCAGGATATTGAAGACATCCGGGTGCGCTTTCTCGATCTCGTCCAGCAGCACGACCGAATACGGCTTCCGCCGTACCGCCTTGGTCAGCGTGCCGGAGTCTTCATAGCCGACATAGCCCGGTGGCGCGCCGATCAGGCGGGAGACGGAAAACTTCTCCATGTATTCCGACATGTCGACGCGAATCAGCGCCGACGCATCGGCGAAGAGAAACTTCGCCAGCGAGCGTGCCAGTTCCGTCTTGCCGACACCGGTCGGGCCGGAGAAGATGAACGAGCCGATCGGGCGGTTCGGATCCTTCAGCCCCGCCCGGGAGCGGCGGATCGCGCGGGACACGGCACGGATGGCCTCGTCCTGGCCCACCACCGAATCGTGGAGCTCGTCCTCCATCCGCATCAGGCGCGACGCTTCGGCTTCCTGCAGCCGCGTGACCGGAATCCCGGTCCAGCGAGACACGATGAACGCGATGGCCTCCTCGTCGATCACGGGGCGCCGCGTCTGGCGATCCTTCTCCCACTCTTCGTTCTTCTGCCGGATCTGGTTCTGCAGCTCCCGCTCCTGGTCACGCAATGCGGCGGCGCGCTCGAAGTTCTGATCGCGGACCGCATCCTCCTTCTGCAGATTGACCTTTTCCAGCGCGGCCTTGAGCTCCGATACCTCGGCCGGGGGCACCTGAGAGGCCAACCGGGCGCGTGCGCCTGCCTCGTCGATCACGTCAATGGCCTTGTCCGGCAGGAACCGGTCGGTGATGTAACGCTCCGACAGCTCAGCGGCGGCCTTGAGGGTCTCGTCGGGAATGCTGATGCGGTGGTGGTCTTCGTATTTCTTCCGCAGCCCCTTGAGGATCTCGAAGGTCTCGGGCACCGTCGGCGGCTCGACCACCACGGTCTGGAAGCGCCGCTCGAGTGCGCCGTCCTTCTCGATGTACTTCCGGTATTCATTGAGCGTCGACGCGCCGACGCATTGCAGCTCGCCGCGGGCCAGCGCGGGCTTGAGCATGTTGGACGCGTCGATCGCGCCTTCCGCGGCACCTGCTCCGACCAGCGTATGCAACTCGTCGATGAACAGGATGATGTTCTTGTTCTGGGCGATCTCGTTCATGACGGCCTTGAGCCGTTCCTCGAACTGGCCGCGGTACTTCGTTCCGGCGATGACGGCCGCCATGTCCAGCGCCAGCACGCGATGCTCGCGCAGCGACTCGGGGCACTCGCCGTTGGCGATGAGCTGCGCCAGCCCTTCGACGATCGCCGTCTTGCCGACGCCGGGCTCGCCGATGAGCACAGGATTGTTCTTCTTGCGGCGCGTGAGCACTTCCATCACGCGCTGGATTTCCTTGGCGCGGCCGATCGTCGGATCAAGCTGTCCCTCGGCCGCGAGCTGCGTGAGGTCGCGGCAGAAGTGATCGAGCGCGGGCGTCTTGCTCTTCTTCTCGCCCTTGGTCTGCTGCGGAGCCGGCGGACTGCCCTGCTGCGCGGCCGCGCCGGGCTGCGGCGCG
>JBBQFH010000043.1:0-16581 GCA_038321865.1 Gemmatimonadales bacterium | reverse complement strand
ACCGGCGGCATGTCGGCGAGGAAGTTGCGAAGCAGGTAGACCCGGTTGAGCTCATCCTTGTCCATGAGGAGCTCTTCTTTCCGGGTGGAGGTGCGCTGGATGTCGATGGCGGGGTAGATGCGGCGGTCGGCGAGGCGGCGGTCCAGCACGAGCTCCATGTTGCCGGTGCCCTTGAATTCCTCGAAGATGACCTCGTCCATCCGGCTGCCGGTGTCGATCAGCGCCGTGGCGATGATGGTGAGGGAGCCGCCCTTGTCGATGTTCCGCGCGGCGCCGAAGAACCGCTTCGGTTTCTGCAGGGCGTTGGCGTCGACGCCGCCGGAGAGGATCTTGCCGGAATGCGGCACCACCACGTTGTGGGCGCGGGCCAGGCGGGTGATCGAGTCGAGGAGAATCACGACGTCGCGCCCGTGCTCCACGAGGCGCTTGGCCTTTTCGATGACCATGTCGGCCACCTGCACGTGGCGGTCGGCCGGCTCGTCGAAGGTGGAGGAGATCACTTCCGCCTTGACGTTCTCCTCCATGTCCGTGACTTCTTCCGGCCGCTCGTCGATCAGCAGCACGATCAGCACCACCTCGGGGTGGTTCTCGCTGATGGCGTTGGCGAGCTTCTGCATCAGGATCGTCTTGCCGGCCTTCGGCGGCGCCACGATCAGGCCACGCTGGCCCTTGCCGATCGGCGAGAGCAGGTCGACCACCCGCATGGAGAGATCGCCGGTGGCGCGCTCGAGGCGGATCCGCTCGTCGGGGTAGCGCGGCTTCAGGTTGTCGAAGGCGATCCGGTGCTTGGTCTTCTCCGGCTCCTCGAAGTTGACGCTCTCGACCTTCAGCAGCGCGAGGTAGCGCTCGCCTTCCTTGGGCGGGCGGACCTGGCCCATCACCGTGTCACCGGTGCGCAGATCGAAGCGCTTGATCTGGCTCGGGCTCACGTAGATGTCGTCGGGGCCGTACAGGTAGTTCCAGTCCTGGCTGCGCAGGAATCCGTACCCTTCAGGCAGGATCTCCAGCACGCCCTCGCCGCGGATCACCGTATCCTGATCCAGCAGCGACTGCTCGATGCGGAAGATGAGGTCCTGCTTGCGGAGCCCGGAGTAGTTGGTGATGTTCAACTGCTCTGCGAGGGTGTGCAGCTCCGCGACGGACTTCTGCTTCAGCTCAGCAATATCCACGGCCGAAACTCCAGGCATGGTGGCCCGACCGGTAACTGGCGGGCACGGGGGGTGTGTGAGAGTGCAATACCGGGTAAGGTCGGATGATGAATGCGTTGATGTATGTGGCAGGACCCGAAGGTCCGAAGCGAGCAGTCGCGATGACGGGGAGAGGGGTGCCAGACGCGCCGGTGTTGATGCCAGGGTGCTCGAAGTACTGGAAGCTAGACCCGGCTTCCTGAGCCGTCAAGGGCGCCCGTGACGGAGCTCATCGGGACGTTCGAGGCCTGGCGGACGATCCGGCTCGGCACCCGTGAGGTGACCGAAGCCCTGGTTGCCCCCGCCCACCGGGGCCCCTCGGACGAGCTCACGAGCGCGCTCGCGTCGTGGACCGGCACCCACTACTGGGCCGATGCCGACCGCTCGATGCTCGTGCTCACCCGGCCGCTCGGCACTCCGCGGCGCGAGCGCTGGCTGCTCCACCTGCTCCTCTTTCTCCTCACCGTCGTGTGCGCCCTCGGTGCGGGCGCGGCGCTTTCCGGGGCGTGGTACCCGCCGGACGGACCGGCCGCCCTGATGGGCACGCTGGGCCGCTTCCTCGGAAGCATCGCGGCCGCGGTCGTCGGCGGGGGTTACTTCTTCAAGGAGCTGGCGCACGGCGCGTGGCGGGACATCCTGCCCGGCTGGCCCTTCGCGGCTCCGCTCATTGCCATATTGCTGGTCCACGAGCTCGGGCACTACATCACCGCCCGCCGCTACGCGATCGACGCATCCCCGCCGTTCTTCCTCCCGCTCCCGCCGACGCTCTCTCCGATCGGAACGCTCGGCGCGTTTCTGCGGCTGCGCACGCCGGTGCTCGACCGCCGGCAGCTGCTGGATGTCGGCGCGGCGGGGCCGATCGCCGGCTTCATCGTGGCCCTCGGCGTCCTGTTCTGGGGCTATCACACCTCGCAGCCCCAGGCGCTCGGCGCCGACACGGCGGGTGACTTCGTCACCTTCGCGGGCCGGCAGATTTCGCTGGGCGACTCGCTGCTGACGCTGGGACTTCGCCGCCTCTTCTTTCCCGACGCGGTCTCGCTCTACCTCAGCCTGCCCGCGTTCGCGGGGTGGGTGGGCGCGTTCATTACGGCGCTCAACCTCCTTCCGCTCAGCCAGCTCGATGGCGGTCACGTGCTCTACGCCCTGGCCGGCCGCAAGCAGGCGGCGATCGGTTTCCTTGCCCTGGTCGCGCTCGTGGTGCTGGGCCGTTCAGCGCCGAGCTGGTACATCTGGGTGATCGTGGTCCTTATGGTCGGCGGCGGACGCTGGGCGCACCCGTCGGTGATCTCACCCGAGCGGCCGATCCCGCGGGGCCGGCGCTGGATCGGGTGGCTCTGCATCCTGATCTTCATCATCACATTCGTCCCCGTGCCGTTCCGGCTCTGAGCCGTACGGCATTGCGCGCCCTAGCGGAAATCATATCTTGGGCCAATCGTCCGTCCAGATCGCCATGCCTGCGGCCCACACCGGTCCCTCGTCCGAGGCGAACGTGAACGATCTAGAACGCGTCAGCAAGCTGCGTCACGATCTGTCCAATCCGCTCTCGGCGCTGCTCGCCGAGGCGCAGCTGCTTCTCCTGAACGAAGCCAGCCTCGACGCCGATACGGTGGCCAGTCTCCGTGAGATCGAGGGGCTGGCCATCCGGATGCGGGCCATCCTGCGCGAGTCTACGGCCTGACCGACGCGTGGGACGCGCGGCCCGCGCGCCAGCCGTTGAGCAGGTACCCCACCAGAAACAGCACGCTTGCGGCGCTCGCGAGCACCCGGACGCCGAGACCGCCGGGCGAGGTCGAGACGAATCCTTCGATGGTTCCCGCCACCAGCAGACACACCACGGCAGCCCCGATCAGCCGGACGGCGATCCGGCCGGCCAGCACCAGCGCGTCACCACGGCTGAGGTCACCTGGCGCGAGCATGGCCCGCCCGAGCAGCAGGCCTGCGGCGCCGGCCAGCCAGACCGCGAACAGCTCCAGCGCGCCGTGCCCGATGATGAACTCCAGCAGGTAACCCAGGACGCCCACGTTGGCGAAGTGGCCGGCGGCCGTGCCCAGCGCGAGCCCGTTGAAGGCCAGCAGCAGGAGCGAGCCCACGCCGGCGAAGGCGCCGCCCGCAAAGCACATGAAGGCGACCCGCACGTTGTTGGTGATGATCGCCGAGGCGATGAAGGGGCGATCACCGGCCGCGCTTTCGCCGTAGGTGTGGCCGGCGGCGATTCGGACGCGCGCCTCGGCGGCGCGATCCAGCATGGCCTGCGGCACCAGCTCGTCGGCCAGTGCGGGCCGTTCGCGGAGGATCGAGTAGCCGATGGCCGCGGGCGCGGCGAAGGCGAGGAACGCCGCCAGCACCAGGCGGCGCACCTGAATCACGGCACCCGGAAACTCCCGGCTGATCGTCCGCCAGACGACGCCGAAGGTCTTCGGAACGTCGCGGTACAGCGCGTTGTGTCCGCCGGCGACCAGCCGCTCGACCCGCTCCACCAGTGCCGGATCGGCGCGGTAGGTGCGCGCGCGCGCCAGATCAGCCGCGACCTCGCGGTAACGCGCGGCGAAGTCGGGCAGCTCGGCGGGCGCGAGGCTCTCGAGGCCATGGCGCGTCGCGCGCTCGGTGAGCAGGGCGAACTCGCGCCACCGCTCCGTCTGCCGCGCGGCCAGTTGATCGCCCCGGCTGCCACCCGACGCGCCCCGCGCCCCCATCCGGCCCTGGCGGCGGGCGGTCTCTTCCGCATGCAGCTGGTCGAGGAACGCCGGATCGGGGGCGACCGTCGCCGGTACATGGGCGATGAAGCGCGCCAGCAGTCCAGCGCCAAGCCGGTCCCGTGCTGTGTCATCGAGGGTCGCGGCCCGCTCGCGATAGCGGGTGAGCAGCCGATATTCCTCGTCGGTCAGGAGCGGAGGCGCGAACGGCGCGTCCGGACGAACACCATCTCGTCGCGCCACGGCGGCCATCGGCCGGTCCCGGACCACCACGGTGCCCGCCACCAGGTCGCCGAGCCGCTTGGCCCGCGGGTGCAGGGCGACGAGCAGGATGCCGGACAGGTAGGGTGGGGGAAGAAAGTCGGCGATGCGGATGAGATTTCTGGTTGCGGCCGCGGCCAGGGTCACGGCATGTCCGGTATCGCGGACGACGCGGAGGCCGGTGGCGCGCTTGCCTGGCGTCTGGCCGCCACGCAGCCCTTCGAAAAAGGTGAAGTAGCCGTACCAGGCGACGAAGCCCGTGAACAGCAGCAGCGCCGAGCCCCAGGAGCCGAGCCGGAGGCCGAAGCGGGACAGGATCGCCAGCACGATTCCGGCGGCCGCGTAAGCGCCGAGCAGGATGGACATGTCGATGAGCCCGGCGAGCGCGCGCGATCCGATGCCGGCGATCTCGAAGTCGAGCACGACATGCTCCGGGGTTTCGACTTCCAGATGCTGGCGGTAATCGGCGCTGCTCGACGGCGACGGAACGGGCATGCAGCGATTGTACGACTCCTCGTCGTCGGCGCAAGCGGGGACTGTCGCCGCGCGCATCATGGGCGCATGTTAGGGCGACGGACCCCAGCCTCTCACCGCCCGAGGAGCCACACCATGGCAGCACCCGCGCTTCGCCCGCTGTCCGCGGGAGAGGTCCTCGACCTGTCGTTCGGGATATACCGCCGACTCTTCGCCTCGCTGGTGATGCTGCAGGTGGCGTGCATGGGCGTGCCGTTCCTGCTCAATATCTACGTCGTGGCGACGGGGGCCCAGTTGTCGCCCGTCGTGTGGCTGTCGTATCTCCTGTCCTTCATCCTGTCGGCTCTCGCCAGTGCCGCGACGGCGAAGGCCATCTCCGCAGCGTATCTGGACCGCCCCCTTACGGCGATGGAGGCCCTCCGGCAGGCCGTGCCGCGCCTCGGTCCGCTCCTGCTGCTCTCCATTCTGATCGGACTGCTGCTCGTCGTCTCGGCGCTGCCCTTCCTGGTGCTGTTCGGCGGCGCGACCTACACCATGGCCGCGCGGGCCGGCGGTGGCTCGGGTGCCGGAGTGGGATTCGCCGCCGTGATGATGATCGCCGGCATCGGGTTCCTGGTGCTGCCGCTCCTGGTCGGATCGGGGATCTCGGTCGCCACGCCGGCCGTGGTGCTCGAGGACCGGCTCACGGCGACCGAGGCCCTCGCGCGCGCATGGTTTCTGACCAAAGGATTCCGGCTGCGGATCGCCGGGCTGCTGCTGGTCGCCATCGTGCTGATCATGCTTCCGTACATGGCGATCGGCGCGCTCGCGGCGGTGTTCTCACAAGGCGGCGGTGCGGCCACGCCGACATCGCTGGCGCTCTGGATCACGGCGGCGAGTCTGGTGGGCCGCCTCCTGATCACGCCGGTGCTCTACTGCCTGATCACGCTGCTGTACTACGATCTCCGCGTCCGGAAGGAAGGGTTCGACCTCGAGATGCTCTCCGCGGCGCTGCAGCCAGCTTGATTCCCGCCGATTCGCTCCGCGCGGCCCTCGACACGGTGTTTCGGGCACCCGCGTACGACTGGGTGGACGTCCCGCGGGGCCCGGCGCTGCTGCGTCACTGGTGGGAGGTGGTCCGCCGCTGGCTCGAGCAGCTGCAGTCGGGTCACCCGACGGCGTTCCGGGCATTCATCATCTCGCTGGCCGTGATTCTGTCCGCGCTTCTCCTCCACGGAATCCTTGTCGCGCTGATCACGGCTCGCCGCGCCGCGGCCCGCGGAGAGCCGGCAGTGACTCCGGCCGCGCCGCGCCGCACGGCGGCGGGATATTTCCGCGAAGCGGATCAGCTTGCCGCCGCCGGCCGGTACGGCGAGGCGATGAGGGTGGCATTCGTCGGGGGAGCGCTCGAGCTGGACCGGCGCGAGATTCTGCGCTTTCATCCGAGCAAGACGCCGGCCGACTATGTCCGCGAGGCGCGGCTCGCGCCGGACGAACGGGATGCGCTGCGGACCCTGGTGAACGCGCTCTACGCCGTGGCGTTCGGCGGGGCAGCTTGCCCGCCGGAGGAGTACCGCAGCTGGCGCGCCGCTCTCGGGGGATCGTGGCATGCGGCCGCGAACTGAGGTCGGCCTCGCGACGGCCGCGCTCGTTGTCCTCTCGACCGTTGTGCTGCTCATCGGCTCCCGGAAGCAGCGCCCGCAGGATACGGATGCGCGCCGATCTTCGTTCCTCACGGGGCCGGAGGGCGCACGCGGCCTGGCTGACGCGCTGGGGCGCCTGCATGTCGAGGTGGGACACCTCCGCCGCCGCCTGGATGCGGCCGTGCCGTCATCCCCGGACCGCGGGGCGCTGCTGCTGGTCCTCTCGCCAGCCAGACTCCCGCTCACCGGCTACGATGCGCGTCAGCTCGCTCGCCGGGTCGCGGGTGGCGGCGATCTGCTGCTCGCGGGCGTTGAGAGCGATCTCGCGTTCGGATGCTTCGCGCTGCACGCCGCCTGGCTGCGTGATTCGTCGCGCATCGCGCCGCCGGGCGCACCGGCCGATTCGCATGCGCCGTGGGCGCTGGCTGCGTTCGAGCCGCTGCCGGACTCCGCTGCCGCCGACAGCGCCGGCATACGGCGGGCGGCGGCGTGCACCGTCGCGGTCACGAGCACCGACACGCTGCTCGTGTCCAGTGCGGGCCAGCCGGTCGCGCTCCGGGTGCGGAGCGCGGGCGGCGGGACGGCGGTGCTGGTCGCCGACGGCGCCCTGCTCTCGAACCGTGCGCTCCGCCGCACCAGCGCGGGGGAGGTGGTGCTGGGCCTGATCATCGGCCGGTACCGGCGCGTCGTGTTCGACGAGTACCATCACGGGTTCGGACCGTCCGGCAGCCTGGCGGGCGCCCTGGTGGCGTGGAGCGCGCGGTCGCCGTGGGGATGGGCCGCATGGCAGCTCGCCATTGTCGGGCTGCTCGCGCTGGCGGCCGGGGCGGTGCGCTTCGGCCCGGCACGCCACGTCATCGAGCGCCGGCGCCGCTCGCCGCTGGAACACGTCCGCGCGCTGGCGACGGCGCTCGCGGCCGCGCGGGGGCACGACGTCGCCATCGCCATGCAGGTCCAGGGACTCCGGCGTCGGCTGGCCCGGGGAGACGCTGCTGTATCCCGCTCGCCGATCGCACCCTGGCTCGACGGGCTTGCCGCCAACGTCCGGACGCCGCGGGCCCGGTCCGCCGTGGTGACGCTTCGCTCACTCACCCATGGTTCGCAGCCGGCTGGCGCCGTGCTGCGCGCCGCCGATGCCGTGGAGGCCGTGTGGGACGAACTGAAGCCGCGATGACCGCCGACCAAGCGCAGGCCCACGCCCGCACGATCGGCGCGGTCGCGGACCAGCTTCGCGGCGTGGTCCTGGGGCAGGATGCCGCCGTGCGCGACGTGCTGACCGCGCTCATCGCCCGCGGCCACGTCCTGCTCGAAGGCGTGCCGGGCACCGCCAAGACCCTGCTGGTCCGGACGCTCAGTCTCGCCCTCGGCCTCGAGTTCCGCCGCATCCAGTTCACCCCCGATCTCATGCCGTCGGATATCACCGGCGTCAGCGTGCTCGGTGCCCAGGGGCAGTTCACCTTCCGGCCCGGTCCCATCTTCGGCGATCTCGTGCTTGGCGACGAAATCAATCGCGCGCCGGCGAAAACCCAGGCCGCTTTGCTGGAAGCGATGCAGGAGCGAAGTGCGACGGTGGACGGCACCTCCCACGCCCTGCCCGAGAGCTTCACCGTCTTCGCGACCCAGAACCCGATCGAGTTCGAGGGAACCTATCCGCTGCCTGAAGCGGAACTGGACCGATTCTTCGTCAAGGTGCTCGTGGATTATCCGGCGGAGGACACGGAGCAGGGAATCCTCGCGCGCGTGCTCGACGGCTTCGAGGCCGACAGCCCGGCCAGCTACGGGGTGACGTCGGTGCTGGATGCGGACGGCCTCGCGCGGCTTCGGACCGCGGTGCGGAGCGTACGCGTGGAGCCCACGCTCATCAGCTACATCACCACGATCGTCCGGGCGACGCGCGGTGCCCCGGCACTGACGCTGGGTGCGTCACCCCGTGCCAGCATCGCGCTGCTGAAGGCGGCACAGGCCTCGGCGCTGATGGACGGGCGGGGCTTCGTCATTCCCGACGACGTGAAGGCGCTGGCGCCCGCCGTGCTGCGGCATCGTGTCGCGGTGGCGCCGGAGCTCGAGCTGGAAGGGGTCACGGCGGATGCGGCGCTCGACGCCCTGCTCGACCGGATCGAGGCGCCGCGGTGATCCTGCTGCCGACCCGCCGGTGGCTGCGGGTGGGCGCCGGGCTCGCCGCGCTGGCGCCGGTGTCACTCGTCTGGCCCGACGCCATCGGGGCGCTGGTGCTGCTGGACGTGCTCTGGGTCGCGGCGCTGGTGGTCGATGCCGTTCGGCTGCTCGAGCCCGAAGAATCTCCGGCGGCGCTGCAGGTGCGCCGCGTGGCGCCGGCGGCGCTCGCGGTGGGGCGGGTGGCCCCCGTGCTGTACGAGTGGCGCTCGCCCGCAGGGCGGAGCCTGACGCTGCTGGTTCGTGAGCGCCTGCCGGAGCCGTTGGGCCAGTGGACGCTCGCACCACGGACGCTGCGCATACGACGAGATGAGACAGTACCCGATCGGCTCGAGGTCACGCCGGGTCGGCGCGGCCTCGCCGAAGGCGGAGACATCACGGTACGCGTGCTCGGCCGCCTGGGGCTGGCCTGGCGGCAGGGCAGGGTCAGCCTTCCATGGAATGCGACGGTCTTTCCATCAATTGCCGGCGCATCGCCGCGCGCGTTGCCGGCGAGCGTCCGCCGTCGAGAGGCCGGTTTGCGGAACGTTCGCCGGCTCGGCGCGGGGCGCCTGTTCGAGAGCCTGCGTGAGTGGGTCCCCGGTGACGACACCCGGCTCATGGACTGGAAGGCGACCGCCCGCCGGGGCAAGCCGATCGCCCGGCAGTACGAGGACGAACGGCGCCAGCAGGTGCTGATCATGCTCGACGCCGGCCGGCTCCTCACGGCGGAGACCGACGGCGTGTCGCGGCTCGAGGCGGCGGTCGGCGCGGCGCTCCGCCTCGCCGCCGCCGCGGTGGAGCACGACGACGACGTCGGGATCGTCGTATTCGCCGATACGGTGCAGCGCTACGTGCCGCCGGCGCGCGGGCGCCGCGCGCTGCGCGCGGTGCTCGATGCGCTGGCCGCCGCGGAGGGTCGCGTGGTCGAATCGGATTATCCGGGGGTGTTCCGGTACGTGGCGGCGCGCAGCCGGAAGCGTGCGCTCACGGTGCTCCTCACCGACGTGATCGACCGGACCGCGAGTGAGGCCCTGGTGGCGCACGCGGCGACCTTGCGCCCGCGCCACCTGCCGCTGGCCGTCACGCTGAGGGACCCCGCGCTCGAGCGCCTCGCGACGGTCCCGGCTGCGGGCCTGGCCGGTGCATTCGAACGGGCCGCGGCCGAAGAGCTGCTGCTGGCGCGCGAGGAGGCGCTCACCGCCATGCGGCGCCAGGGCGTGCTCGTGCTCGACGTCCCCGCGGCCGGCGCGGCCGAGGCGGTGGTGGAGCGCTATCAGCAGCTGAAGCGCCGGGGCATCCTGTAGGGCGTGGAGTGTGATCTGCCAAACCGCGGGTGATTCAGTGGGCGGGTATGAGCTCCGAAAACTCGGTGTACACGCTGGAGAAGGCGTCCACCACCGCCGGGTCGAGCTGCGTGCCGGACACGCGATGCAGCTCGGCGACCGCATCGACCGGCTCCCACGGCGCCCGGTAGGGACGATTGGTCGTCATGGCGTCGAAGGAGTCGGCTACGGCGATGATCCGCGCCTCGATCGGCACCGCGTCGCCGACCAGTCCGTCGGGGAATCCGTGACCGTCCATGCGCTCGTGATGCGAGCGGACACAGCGCAGCACCGACGGCGACTCGCGGGCCAGGGGTGACAGCATCTGCTCCCCGAGCGCCGGATGCTCCTTGATCTGACCCAGTTCGTCGGCCGTGAGCACGCCCGGCTTGTGCAGGACCGATTCGCGGGTGCCGATCTTGCCGATGTCGTGCAGCTCGCCGCCCAGACGGATATGATCCAGCGCCTCCCCGGCGAAGCCCAGCAGGCGCGCGGTGGTCACGGCGTAGTGGCTGACGCGAATCGAATGCCCGCTGGTGTAGGCATCCTTTGCCTCGAGGGCCCGGGCGAGCATCTGCACGCCCTGGAGAAAGAGCTCGTGAATCCGGAGCGCCTGCTCCCGCACCCGCACCTCGAGATTGGATTGGTAGAACCGATTCTGGAGGACGAGGGCCCGCTTCTCCAGGGCACGCGCCACGCGCGCCTGGAGCTCGCCGAGCGAGACCGGCTTCAGCAGGAAGTCGGCGGCGCCCAGCTGCAGGCACTCGACCGCGGTGGAGGTATCGGTCATCCCGCTGAGCATGATGACCGAGGTGTCGGGGAATCGCTCGCGGACGTGCTCCAGCAGCCCGAGGCCATCCAGCTCGGGCATGCGCATGTCGGACACGATCAGCGGGATCTCTCCCACGTCGTCCAGCCGATCGATCGCTTCGCGCCCGGAGCCCGCCTCCAGGCAGGCGAACCCCTGAGCCTCAAGCAACCGCACCAGCGAACGGCGCACCAGCGGCTCGTCGTCCACGACGAGACACTGCGCCGCGCCGCTTGGCTGCGGCGCGGAGACTGCGAATGTCATCGGAATACCTTGGCAGACGGAGCCCACGAGCCGCGCCTGCCGCGCGGCGATACATTGCAATTGTAGGAAGAACGGCTCCGAATGTAAACAGGAGGATGTCGTGAACAGCTTCGACACCCGCGGCACGCTCAAGGCCGGCGGCCGGTATTTCGAGGTCTTTCGCCTGCGCGCCCTCGAGGCCGCCGGCCTGCCGGTCGCCCGGCTCCCGTACTCGCTCCGCATCCTGCTGGAGAACCTGCTGCGTACCGAGGACGGGGTCACCGTCGCGGCCGACGATATCGAGGCGCTCGCGCGCTGGACCCCCGGCGTCGTGAGCGACCGGGAAATCGCCTTCACGCCTGCGCGAGTCCTGCTGCAGGACTTCACCGGTGTGCCCGCCATCGTCGATCTGGCCGCGATGCGTGACGCCATGCAGGCGCTCGGCGGCGACCCGGCGAGGATCAACCCGCTGCAGCCGGTCGAGCTGGTGGTCGATCATTCGGTGCAGGTGGACGCCTTCGGCACCCGGGAGGCGTTCGCCATCAACGAGGAGCTCGACTACGCCCGGAACCGCGAGCGCTACGCGTTCCTCCGCTGGGGCCAGCGGGCATTCGCCAATTTCCGCGTGGTGCCGCCGAACACCGGCATCGTGCATCAGGTGAATCTCGAATATCTGGCCCGCGTCGTCTTCACCTCGGACGAAAATCCTCACGCGTCCGGGCCGGTGCAGGCCTATCCCGATACGCTGGTCGGCACCGATTCCCACACGCCGATGATCAATGGCCTGGGCGTGCTCGGCTGGGGTGTCGGCGGGATCGAAGCCGAGGCGGCGATGCTAGGCCAGCCGGTGTCGATGCTGGTGCCGGAGGTGGTCGGATTCCGGCTCTCCGGCGCGCTGCCCGAGGGAGCGACCGCCACCGACCTGGTCCTGACCGTTGCGGAGCTGCTGCGGAAGAAGGGCGTAGTCGGCAGGTTCGTCGAATTCTACGGGCCGGGCCTGGCGAGCCTCGCGCTCGCGGACCGCGCGACGATCGGCAACATGTCGCCCGAGTACGGCGCCACCTGCGCCATCTTTCCCGTGGACGAGGTCACGCTCCGCTATCTGCGGTTTACCGGCCGGCCGCCCGAGCGAGTGGCGCTGGTCGAGGCCTACATGAAGGAGCAGGGCCTCTTCCACTCGGCCGATTCTCCCGAGCCCGAGTTCAGCAGCACCGTGACGCTCGACCTCTCGTCGGTGGAGCCCAGTATCGCCGGGCCGCGGCGCCCGCAGGATCGCGTCCCGCTGGCACAGGCCGGCCGAAGCTTTGCCCACGCGCTGAATGGTCTCCGGCCAAGCGGACCGAACCCCGGCGACAAGGGCGCGGCGGAAGGGGCGAGCGCGGGGCCGGGCGCCGTCGGCGTCTGGGGGGAAGGCACGTCGGATTCCCCGTCGGCCCTTGCCACGATGAGCGGCTCCTCGGCCGATGCACTCCGGGACGGCGCCGTCGTCATCGCCGCAATTACCAGCTGCACCAACACGTCGAATCCCTCCGTCATGCTGGCGGCCGGGCTGCTGGCGCGGAATGCCGTTCAGCGCGGGCTCGGGCGGAAGCCATGGGTCAAGACCTCACTCGCGCCCGGCTCCAAGGTGGTCACCCAGTATTACGAGAAGGCCGGGTTGACACCCTTCCTCGACCGCCTGGGCTTCCAGCTGGTCGGGTACGGCTGCACCACGTGCATCGGCAACTCCGGCCCGCTGCCCGACGAAATCTCGCAGGCGATCCAGGACCGGCGGCTCGTGGCGGCGGCGGTGCTCTCCGGCAACCGGAACTTCGAGGGCCGGATCAACTCGGACGTGCGCGCCAATTACCTGATGTCACCCCCGCTGGTGGTCGCCTTTGCCTTGGCCGGCCGGATCGACATTGACCTGACCACCGAGCCCCTGGGGACCGGCCGGGACGGCACGCCCGTCTACCTCCGGGACATCTGGCCCGCGCAGCGGGAAATCGAGGAGGTGCTGGAAGGCTCGATCCGCTCGCAGATGTACCGGGAGACCTACGCGCGTGTCTTCGACGGGGACGAACGCTGGCAGGCGATCGAGGTGCCCGATGGCGATCGCTTCGCCTGGCAGCAGGACTCCACCTACGTGCGACGACCACCCTATTTCGACGATATGCCGCGCGAGGCGCCCGAGCAGGTGGCCGACATCGTGGGTGCGCGCGCCCTCGCCCTCCTCGGCGACAGCGTCACCACCGATCACATCTCTCCGGCCGGCAGCATCAAGCGCGACTCGCCGGCCGGCCAGTACCTCATCAGTCACGGCATCGAGCCGCGCGACTTCAACTCCTACGGGTCGCGGCGCGGAAACCACGCCGTCATGGTGCGCGGCATCTTCGCCAACACCCGGATCCGGAACCAGCTGGCACCGGATACCGAGGGAGGCGTCACGACCTACCTGCCGACCGGCGAAGTGATGTCCATCTTCGATGCGGCGGTCCGCTACTACGCAGACGGAACGCCGCTCACCATCATCGCCGGCAAGGAGTATGGATCCGGCTCGAGCCGGGACTGGGCGGCGAAGGGGCCGCAGCTGCAGGGCGTCAGGTTCGTGCTCGCGGAAAGTTACGAACGGATCCACCGGTCGAATCTGGTGGGGATGGGCATACTGCCGCTGCAGTTCGAGGAGGGCGAGTCCGCCGGCGGGCTGGGACTCACCGGCACCGAGACATTCGACGTCGTCGGGCTGCCGCGCCGCATCGCAACCGGATTCGCAGGCGGGCGCGATGTGGAGGTACGCGCCACCAGAGCCGACGGCACGGTCCGCGCGTTCAGGGCGCTGATCCGCATCGACACGCCGCAGGAAATGCTCTACTACCGGCACGGGGGCATCCTGCGCTTCGTGCTCCGGCAGCTGCTGCGCGGCCGCGAAAAGGCGACGGCGATCTCCGGGGGCCTTTCGGTCGCTCACGTGACAAGGCCCGGCGAAACAGCTTCGCACGGCGTGGAGGAAGGCCTGCTCGAGTCGTTTCCGGCCAGCGATCCGCCCTCATATTGAGCGCGCCGGTCGTCTTCCACCTCATTCCACACACTCACTGGGACCGTGAGTGGTACCTGCCGCGCGCGGCCTTCGGGGCCCGCCTGGTCGCCGCGTTGGACGACCTCATCGGGCGGCTGGAGTCGCAGCCGGCCTTTGCCACCTTCCTCCTCGATGGCCAGACGGTCCTGCTGGAGGATTACCTCGCCATCCGACCGGAGCAGGCCCGCAGGGTCCGCAACCTCGTGGCGGCCGGACGGCTGCAGACCGGGCCGTGGTACGTGCTGGCCGACGAAATCATTCCCTCCGCTGAATCGCTGGTACGGAACCTCCTGATCGGTGCGGCGCAGTCGGCGCGATTGGGGCGGCGGAGCGAGGCGCTCTACTCGCCCGATGCCTTCGGCCACCCGGCCGCGTGGCCGTCGCTCGGGAGCGAGTTCGGGATCACGCGGGGGGCGATCTGGCGCGGGCTTGGCGGGTTGCTCGATCTGGTGCGGTGGCGTGCACCGGATGGCGCGGAGATCCTCGTTTATCACCTGCCGCCGGCCGGCTACGAGGTCGGCGCGGCACTTCCGGCGGAGCCGGAGTCGCTCGCGCGTGCATGGCCGCAGGTTCGCGACCTGCTCGTGGCACGCGCGGCCACTCGCCACGTCGCCGTCTTCGTCGGTGCCGATCATCACGCCGCGCACCCGGCGATCGTGCGGCTCCGTACATCACTCGCCGCGCTCGAGCCGCGCAGCAACGTGCTCGTGTCGCGCCTCGACACCTTCCTGGCTGCGGCGGACCGTGAGCTCGGGCCTGCGCACCCGGTCAGTGGCGAGCTCCGGTCCTCGCCCGGCTACACCTGGACCCTGCAAGGCGTCCACTCGACCCGGGCACCGATGAAGCGGCGCGCCGCCAGGGCGGAGCTCTGGCTCGAGCGAATGGCCGAGCCGTTGAGCGCACTCGCCCGGCGAGCCGGCGGCCGGGCGCGAGGTCCGCTCCTCACTGCGGCCTGGCGCGAGCTGGTGCAGTGCCACTTTCATGACGCCATCGCGGGCTGCTCCGCGGACAGCGTTGCCGCCGAAGTCGAGGTACGCCTCACCTCGGTTGCGGGGCTGGCCCGCGAAATCGTGCGGGACGCGCTCCATGAGTTGGCCGGGTACGATCCGGACCTCGCGCGCGACCGCGACCTGCCGCCGGCGCCGGCACTCGTCCTGTGGAACCCGGCTCCCAGACCGCGGGAGGCGGTCGTAATCGCCGACCTCAGCTTCTTCCGCCGGGACATCCTGGTCGGGCCGCCCGGCGATCGTACCGCCGGAAGCGGACCGGGGTACTCCCCGTTCTCCCTCATCGGTTCCGACGGCGCTGTCGTACCCGTGCAGGTGCTGGGGCGCCGGTCCGTGCTCGAGCGCATCGATGCGCCGCGCCATTATCCCGATCTGGATGAAGTGGATTCGGTGCGGATCGCGTTCCGGAGCCCGGTGCTGGCCGGCCTTTCCCTCGCCCGGATGACGCTGACGGCTGCCGGCCCGCCGCCTGAAACGGGGGTCGAGCTGGTCGGCGGAACGATGCGAAATGAGCGGATCGAGGCCACGCTCGAGCGGGATGGATCGCTGTCCGTCACCGATCGGCAAACCGGTGCCAGCTATCACGGGCTGCTCACCCTTGAAAGCGACCCTGACGCGGGCGACACCTATACCTTTTGCCCGACCGAGGGGGCGTCCGGCCGGAGGGTGGGGCCGGTGCGGCTGCGCGCACTGGCACGCGGCCCGCTCGTCGCCGAGCTCGAGTCGGTGTCGAGCTTCGCGCGCGTCGAAGTACGACTCCGCGTGTCGCTGCGGTCAGGAGAGCCGTTTGTCCGCTGTGTGATCGACCTCGACAATTCAGCGCGTCACCGCCGGCTCCGCATGAGGATCCCCGTCGGCATTCGTGCGGCAACGGCGACTGCCGGCACCGCCTTCGGCACCATCGCGCGGCCGGTCGAACTCCCGCTCGACGCTCCGTCCGAGACAGCCGTTCGGACCTCGCCCGCGCACCGGGCGGTCGCGGCTGCCGGCGATGGGCGTGGTCTGGTGGTGTTCGCGCCGGGATTCTTCGAATACGAATGGACCGGCAGTGACCTGCTCTTCACGCTGCTGCGGTCGGTGGGTGAGCTGTCGCGCGGCGACCTTCCGACCCGGCCCGGGCATGCGGGTTGGGCCACCCCGACACCTGCCGCGCAGTGCCTGGGCCCGGACCGGATAGAAATCGCGCTTGGGCCGGTGACCGCAGCCGAGCTCGCGCAGCCCGACCGCCTGATGGAACGGTGGGAGGACGCGATGCTGCCGACGCGGGGAGCCTGGCTCCGCGATTCGCCTGGCGCCGATTTCGTCTCCCCCTCGATCGACCTGACTGGTGATGGGCTGGTATTCTCGGCGGTCAAGCCGGCCGAGGATGGCGATGGCATGGTGCTGCGCTGCTGGAACGCGCGCGATGTCGCGGTGGACGGTGCGTGGCGCGTCCGGCCCGAACCCGCGAGCGCGGAGCGGACACGCGCCGATGAGCGCCCGGGCGAGCGGCTGCCGATCGAGCGTGGCGGCCTGGTGCGCTTTCGCGCTGCCGCGAGGCAAATCGCCTCGGTCCGGATCCGATGACCAGCGCGGTACTGCCGGCCGGGCGGCTCCGCTCGCTGGACGCGTTTCGTGGGCTGGCTGTGGCCGGCATGATGTTGGTCAACAATCCGGGCAGCTGGGAGCACATCTATCCGCCGCTGGAGCATGCGGCATGGAACGGGTGGACGCCCACCGATCTGATCTTTCCCTTCTTCCTGTTCATCGTCGGCG
>JBBQFH010000042.1:0-17555 GCA_038321865.1 Gemmatimonadales bacterium | reverse complement strand
TCGTCGGCCTGGAACTCCTCGATGGCCCAGAGGAGCTGGTCGTCATCCTGCTCGCCGAAGCCGGAGAAGTAGCCCAGGTTGTTGAGGCGCGCGCGCTGGCCCGAACGGGTATCGAGTGGGTCGAGGCTGCCGACGAGGAACCGGAACGGGGCGCGGGGGAGCGGTACGGCCGGATCCATCACGAACGCGCCGTCGGTCGGGAGCGCACCGACGGTGAGGGCATTCCGGAAGATGAGGGGAAACTTGCCCTTGTCGTCGGTCGTCGCCGGTGTCGGTCCGCGGACCAGAAAACCGTTGCCGCGCCGCGACGTCACCCCGACCGTGAGGTTCCCCGCGCGGGTGGCCATCGGCTGCCGGCTCGGATCCTCAAAAGCGATATTCACGAGCACGTCGCCCGGGTTTGCCACGAACGCATTGACCTGACCCGTCGCCGCGGCAACGAGCCCCGGGCTTCGTTCGGGGATGACCACCCGATCTCCCGGCAGCAGCACGTTGGGGTTTTTGCGCAATTGCTTGAGCGCCGCGTTGGCGGGGTGATCCCAGATCACCAGGTGGTCGCGGAACCCGGAGCGGGCCGCGATGAGCGACAGGTACTCGCCCTGCACCACGACATGCGTTGTATCCATGATCCAAAGGTCGGGGATTGGCCGCCCGCGAGGGCGCCCGGTGGAAGTTCAGAGGGCTGCTCCAAGGTACGCCGGCCGTCGCCGCGGTCAACGGCCGGTCCAATCTGTTGACCGCCCGCGAGTTCGGGCGTAGACTCAACGCGTCCCGACACACCACCGCCGGCAGTTCCGCTCGTCCCCGACACCAGGACGTCCGATGCGCCTTCCGATCGCCTCGCCATCCGTCGCCAACAGCCTGCGGCCGGCATGCGCGCGCCCGATGCCGGCCCCGACGCCCCGGGGGCGTTCCGGCCCCGCCCGTTCGACATCCGAGGAGAGTCCGACATGCCAGTCGTAAAGGTCACCCGCGCCGGGGTGCGCTCGGCGCCGCGCGAGGTCCCGACCGAGACCACGGCCACCGTGATGCCGATGACGCTCGACCGCATCGGTGAAGAGTGCCCGGAGGATGAGGGCCCGACCAAGGTCTCGAGCGTCGCCGAGGCGTTCGAGAAGTTCGCCCCCAAGCTCGACTTCAAGACCAACGTCGGCGACGAGGGGACCGAGTTTGTCGCCGAACTCGATTTCCGGAGCCTGAAGGACTTCGATCCCAAGCAGATCCGGGCGCGCGAGCCGGGCAAGCGCAACGACATCGCCGACCTGCAGAGCCAGATCGACCTGCTGCACCGCATGCGGGAGCGCTTTACGCTCCTCGCGGTCAAGAAGGCCTGGGACAACGAGGCCCAGCGCAAGGAGATCATCGGCGCCCTCGGCGACCTGCAGGCCCAGCTCAAGCGGATCGCGGGAGGCGAGGGATGAGCGCGGACAACGTGATGGTCAAGTCGGCCCAGGACATCATCGGCACCCGGTCGGCAGCCAAGGCGATCGAGGAAATCTTCAACGTCATCCACCCGGCGCCGACCAAGACCGCGCTGAAGGACATCTTCACCGCCGAGTCGGCCTCGCAGTTCCAGGACCGGATCGCCAACTTCGCCGCGCTGCTCTCCGACACCGACAGCTACGCCCAGGCGCTCAAGAAGCTGGACGAGGCGATCGCCAAGGCCGAGAAGATGCGCGACGAGGTGCTGGCGCAGCTGTACGAGAAGATCCGGCCGATGGAACGGAGCTACCGGCAGCTGCACCTCTTCTTCGAGAACGCCGACGTGCGCGACGGCGTGCAGCGCCCGCCGGTCGAGTTCTTCATCTTCAACGCCGACACCAAGGCCATCACGAAGGACGCCGACAGCTCGACGATCGTCGCGCTCGATGAGTTCATCCAGAGCCGGAACGACAGCTTCAACTTCCGGCAGTTCATCTGCAACCTGGTGGTGCCGGGCTATGTGCCCGATAACGTCCGCAAGCGGCTGGAAGACATCGCGAACCAGTGGGGCATGCTGCTCATCGGCGATCTCAAGGACGAGAAGAGCTTCCGCACGCTCAGCGATCAGTTTCGCACCGATGGCGGTGCCTACGAATTCCTCAAGCGTCCCGAGGACAAGGCCGCGGCCGACGTCGTGGTCGCCGGCTACGTGAAGCTCCGCGACAAGCACTGGTTCGAGCGGCCCGATGGCGACTCCGATGATGCCGATCTGTTCGCGCCGGCATCGATGCTCTTCGCCGGCTCGCTGGCGCGCACCGACCGCTCCACCGGTGGCGGAATCGCCCAGGGGCCGGTCGGCATGATTTTCGGCAAGATCCGCGGGGTCGACAAGTCGCGCATCGAGCCGCGCATTTCGCAGATGGAGCACCTGTCCATGGAGCGGCAGATCGTCACGATCATCCGGAACGAGGACAACGACCTCTGCTTCGTCGGCAGCCGCTCCCAGGCCGAGGATCCCAAGGGCGTGCTCAAGTTCTTCACGTCCTACCGGGTGCTCCGGTATCTCGAGCGCCGGATGGCCGTGTACCTCCGCCGCGTCGCCGAGCAGCGGCTCACCCGTGATCTGGTCAAGGATCAGGTCCGGAACCCGATCGAGGAGTTCCTCGAGGACGAGAAGAAGAAGGGCACCATCTACAACTACACCCTCGACATCGATATGGACGAGGACAAGTTCGCCCAGGGGATCCTCGATATCGGGCTCGAGGTGCTGCCCGTCGGACCGGCCGAAACGTTCAATCTCAAGATCGATACGCCCAAGTTCAACACGGCGAAGGAAGCGAAGTGAGCGAAGACGGCCCGCCGATCGGGCCCGACGGCAAGCCCGACCTGCGCTTCAGCGAGCATGAAGGCCGCCAGGTCAAGGTCTCCCGCGATCTCTCCGGCGGCGGTCACCTGGCGCGGGGAGACCACACCCGGATGTCCCGGCTCAATTTCTCGGCCCGCGCCCGTCCGGCGGACCCCGGCGAGCGGGATGTATCGGCCTTCGGCGGACGGGCTCCCGCGCCCGAATCTGACGCCGCCGAGCCGGCCGAGCCGGCCGAGCCGACTGCGGCAGCCCAGGCACCGCCGGGGCCCGCCGACGACCCCGGTCTGCTCGCACGCGTGACCCGGCTGCTCGGCCTGTAACTCACACCCTACTGCGCGCGACGACCCCACACGGTTCGAGGAGGCTCCATGGCAGGTGCGACATACAAGCGCGTCATGTGCGAAGTGGACAGCGTGAAGTTCTTTCCGCTGGAGGCGAAGTACAGCCTGACACGGCAGGCCAACAACGTTGGCCGCCGGGTCGGGGAATCGCTGGCGGGACGCGCCTACGTCTGGGTGGACGCCGCCCACATCGACAACATCTCGCAGAACAATCAGGTCGAGCTGTGGAAAATGGCGACCGAGAGCAAGGATCCGCTCCACAAGATCTCGATCACCTACTATCTCGACGACAGCGACAAGGTGCTGAGCAACATCGAGTTCATGGGCTGGATCTCGGTCTTTCAGTACACCAATCCGAAGGTGTCGAACATTCCGGGGGCCGGTGGCAACATCGGCAGCGGCGACGCGACGACCACGGCGTCGGTCAGCTTCACCAATCTGCTCTATCTCGAGCTGGCGGTCGTGCTGGACGAGGCGAACGTGACCAAGCACAAGTTCACGAAGTAGGTCGTTGTGACGGACGTACGCACGCTGGCCCTGCCGTTCCGCATCACGCCCGACGGCCAGCTGGCGCGCAGCGACGGGGCCGAGGCGGTGCTCCGCCTCATTCAGGCCATGGTGGCGACCACCGCCAACAGCTGGCCACACGCGCGCTGGTTCGGGCTGCACGAGCAGTTCCTCGGCGTCAATCCCGATGTCGAGGACCAGGCGTCGCTGAGCGACGCGCTGAACGAGTCCCTCGCCCGGCTCGGTGTCACCTGGGCGCGGGTGCAGCACGTCCGCAGCCTGCGCGGCGGCGCCGCCTACGGGGAGCGCCGGTTCGATATCTCGCTGCTCGTCGGCGACGATCCTCAGCCCGTATCCGCCGCGGTCACGACCTGACCGTGCCCGCCGTGCCCGGGAGATCCGCATGGGTGTGTTGATCACGGCCACGCTCGGCGGCGGCCGGACGGTCCTCAAGAACCGGGAGATCGAGCATCTGGAGATCACCTCCAGGCTTGGCGAGCCGCACCGGTGCGTCATGCGGTTCGACCGGGACACCAGCACGCCGCTGGACCTCCAGGATCTGCACGGCCCGCTCACGATCGAGATCGCCGACGACAGCATCCTGGCCAATGCGAAAGCCGTGCTGTTCGAAGGGGTGATGACCGGCGGTACGCAGGATCATCAGCTCCGCGGCGGCTCGCGCTTCGAGCTTCAGGCCTCCAGCCCGCTCCTGTTCAACATGGAGCGGAACCGCCGGGCGACGGCATTCGGAACGTCATTCGAAGATGCCGTGAAGGGCCTCAAGCTCGAGGTGAAGGGCACGCCGCGCTTCAAGGTGCCGAGCAACGGCTACCGGATGTTCGGCGAGACCCGGCTCGAGTTCTCCCGCCGGCTCGCCGACGACGCCGGGTTCTACCTGATCGAGCGTGACGGGCAGGCGCAGCTCCGCTCCGAGTTCGACGATGCCCGGCGGCGGGTGCTGACCTTCGGCCGGGAGCTTCTGGGACTTCGCGCGCGGAGCGGGCTGGTCAATCACCGCTTCCGCGGCGCCGTCTACGAGCAGCGGACCAAGGCCGACTTCCGCTTTCGCGACCAGCACAAGGAGCCGGTCGTGACCGGCGCCCTGAAGCTGGCCGAGGCCGTGAAGTCGGCGGCGCCCGCGTTCGCCGGGGGCCAGGATCCCAACCTCATCATGTCCGATTCGCGGGCGGGCCTTCGCGACCAGTTCCGCGACGTGCTCCACCGCGAGAGCGAGCGCGCGCTCGGCGGCGCAGTGACGGTGGAAGGCCAGTGCCGCGATTTCCTCGTGCGGCTTGGCGAGACGGTGCAGATCGTGGACGCGCCGGGGTTTTCGCTGAGCGGGTCCACCGGCGTATTCGGCGTCGTCGAGCTGACGCACCTCTGGGATTCGGCCGAGTATCGCAACACCTTCGTCGCGAGCCCGTGGAAGAATTTCAGCAATTTCCGGCGGCCGCCGCTGCAGGGCGCACCCGGTCCGTTCGTCGGCGAGGCGCTGGAAACACCACCGGAGACGCTCGCCACCGGATTCATGTTCGTGCGCATGGCGCATGTGCCGCCGGATACCGCGACCAAGATTCTGGCGCGTGTGGTGACGCCGTTCGCCGGCAACCAGCGCGGACTCGTGTTCCTGCCCGAGCCGGGCGATGAGGTGCTGATCTACTTCGCCCAGGGTGACCCGGAGCACGTGCTGGTCATGGGCTCTCTCTGGAACGGCAAGGACGGGTGCCCGGGGCAGGAGCCCAAGCAGATCGTGACCAAGAGCGGCAACACGCTGCTCTTTCACGACGACGGCTTCATCGAGCTGTTCACCCCGGAAGGGAAGTGCATGCTGCAGATGTCCAACAAGGACGGGCATCCCCGGGTGACGCTCCACTCGGAGGGCGACCTGATCCTCGAGGCCAGGGGCCAAATTCAGCTGCGGGCCGCGTCGCTGCGCGAGGATATCGGCGGCGGGGTGAAGCGCGTCATCGCGGGCGACGAGACGGTCACCGTGAAGGGCCAGATGACGCATGAGTCCAAGGGCTTCATGCAGCTCTCCTCTGATCTGGGCGGCTTCTACACCGGCGGCGGGGCCACGGTCTCGCTCATACCCGGCCAGGCACGGATGGCCGCCCCCATCAGCATCATCCAGGGAGCCGCGATGGCCGTCGTGTCCGGCGGCACGGTCCAGCTCAACCCGCCGGTCGTCCCGCCTGAGCCGCCCAAGGTGTCGCCGCCGCCCATCCTCCCGGGTGAGCTCGGCAGCAGCTGGGGCAAGCGCAAGGTGCCGCCGCCGACCCCCCGGTTCGAGAGCGACGGCGACCCCGAGCCCGCGAAGTAGCATGGCCGCGACGCCCTCCGTTCTCGGCGCTGCGGCGCGCGACGCCGGCGAAATCGCCGCTGAGCTCCGGCGGGAATTCGACGTCGCCCTGCAGCAGCGCTACGGCACGCAGGCGCAGCCCGACCCCGTGCTCGCCACGCTCTTCCACGCCTTCGCCACCCAGATCGGGCGGCTCTACCAGGAAGCCGAGTACGCGTTTCCGCTCGGCGTGATCGACGACCTGCTCGCCGGCCTCGGCATGCCGCCGCGGCTGGCCCAGCCGTCCCAGACGGTCGTCGCCTTTTCGGGCATCACCCAGCGGGAGCGCCTGCCGCTCGATGCCGAGCTGCTCGGCGCCGCGCGCTCCGGCGAGCGCTTCGCCTTCGTGCCCGACGAATCGATCGAGCTCGCACCGACCGAGCTTCGATTCGCCGCGGTGTATGAGGCGGGGAGGCTCACGACCATCTCCGGGGCGCGGCCGGTCAAGGGCGGCGCGTTCACCATGCCGTCGACCGCGGCGCTTCCCCTTGCCGGCGCGCCACCAACACTCTTCCTCGCGTTCGATGCGGACGGTCCGCACCTCGGCGGCCTCGGCCTCCTGCTCGACACCCTTCCGCTCGGCGGGCCGGTTGCGGTCGCGCTGGAGCGAAGCCCCTGGCATCTGCTCGATGAGGCCGGGGCGGCGACCGAACGCGGCACGCTTCGGGCCCGGGCCGGACGGGGTGGAGTGCTCCAGCTGGCGTGGCTCGCGGACTCGACCGCACCCGAAGCGGCCGGCGGGCTGGCGGACGTGGTCGATCTTGCCGGCGGACCGTTCGGCCAGCAGGTCTTCGTGTTTCCGCCCGTGCCCGAGGACCGCCGTTGGCGAACGGGGGTGCCCGTCCTGATCTCGGCGGCCATTCCATCACTGCTGCCGGCCGAGCAGGCGAAGGGGCTGGGGCAGCCGCTCGTGTGGCTGCAGATCCCGCTGTCACCGGGCACGACCGGCGTCGCCGCCTCGCTCCAGCGCATCGCGCCGAACGCGGTGACCGCCTCCAACATGGAAGTCATCTCCGAACAGGTGCCGTTCGATCGCATGGGCAGTGTCGTGACGCTGGAGCCGGAGGGGCGGCGCGGCCGCTTCCTTATGGGAGTGCTGAGCGTTTCGGGCGAGCGCGGGGCGACCTACGCGTCCGACGCCGCGCTCGACGTGCCCCTCGGCTCCGGCCGGTGGCGATACCGCGATCGCCGGCTCGACATGCGACCCGCGCAGGACGCGGCCGGCCGCCTCGACACCTACGCCATGGTCCGCCTGCTATACTGCGACGGCGAGAACGCCAACGGCATCGATCCCGGCGCGATCCAGCGGATCGGCAGCCCGCTGACCAACGTCACGGCGAAGGTGGCCAACCTCGTGCCCTCGCGCGGCGGATCCGCCCCGCCGGAATACGCGCCGGCCAAGCTCCGCTTCGCGGAGCTGGTCCGTACGCGCGAGCGGGTAGTGACGGCGGCGGATGCGGAGGTCGCCGTCCGGGCGTTCGAGCCGAGAATCCGCGACGTGCGCGTCGAGCCGGTCACGGCGCTCGAAGGGGGGAGTGCCCGGCACGGCCAACGGGTCCGCGCCACGGTGGCGGCCGCCGATTTTGCGGATGCGGAAGCCGAGCTGCCGCGGCTCAGCGCGCAGCTCACCCGTCACCTCCAGGACCGTGCCGTGCTCGGGTACGATGTCCAGGTGAGCGTGACCGCCGATGGCTGATCCCATCGTGATGCCCGACCTGGCCGGTGTGCGACGAACCGCCCGGCACCGCATCGATTCGGCGCTGCTGACGCTGCTCCGCCTCGGCGTGGATTTCGGGCGCGTGGTGCTGGAGAGCGCCGGCCCCGGTGAATCCCAGGGCAGCGTGGTGTCGCAGGACCCCGCGCCCGGAGTCGCGCTCACGCGGGTGTCGCGGATCGTGCTCCGGGTCGGGGGCAGCGGTGCGATGGACCTGCTCCCGTTCCCCCTGCGTGACGAGAGCGAGACCGAGTTCCGCGCCGACCGGCTCTTCGCCATTTTCGACAACCCGGCCCTCAAGCTCGGCTTCTTCCTGCGGCAGGGCGGGGCGTACCTCGCGCTGCACGCCGACGAGCCGATGACCGCCCGCCGCTGGCTGGAAGATCTGTTCGCGATTTCCGCTGACCCATGGCCCGAGGAGCGCTGGCATCCGCTCGCCCGGCTGGTTCCCCGGCTGCACGCGTTGGGCGGAACCGGCGCGGCGTTGCGGGTGGCGATGCAGGCGGTGTTCGGCCTTCCCGTGGCCGACGTGCGAGTACGGACCGACCTCGTGCCTGTTTCTCCAGAGGCCATTACACGCCTCGGCGCGCGGAACGGCAGACTGGGCTTCGACGCGGTGCTGGGTGGAGGGATGCGCGGCGACGCCCGGGTCGAGATCACATACGGCCCGCTCTCGCTCGATGATTGGCGCCGGCATTCGACCCGCGACAATGGGCGCCAGCGCCAGGCCCTGTTCCCGCTGATCCTGCCGGCGCACCTGTCCGGGGCGGTGACGGAGCGGTGGACCGTGACCGGTGCCGGTGAGGGGACGCGGCCCGGACTTGCCGACCAGCCCGCGCTGCTCGGCGTCAATGCATATCTTGGTGCCATTCCGTTGAGGAGAGCTGCGTGACGACAGACGAAGGCCTGCAGTCGGTCAACTGGATCTCGGGGATGCTGCTGACCCCGGAGCATTTCGTCGCCCAGGACCGGTACATCGACAACGCGTTCGGCTGGCTGCTGCGGCACTGCGTCACCGGCACCGGGCTGCTGGGAGGTGGGCTCCGGCTGGCATCCACCGAGCGCGGACTCGGCGCCTACGACCCAAAGATCGAGGTCAGCGACGACGGCCGTATCGTCACCGTCACGGTGCTGCAGGCGCGGGGCATCACGGCCGCCGGCGAGCCGGTCGAGATCACCCCGGCGGCGAGCGTTCGGGGGCAGAGCGCGAAGGCTGAGCTGGCGGGCGCCAAGGAGTTGTACGTCTACGTGGTCCGCACCGGCGAACGGGAAGACGATCCGGCATCGGTCGGGGCGGATGCCGCCAATCCGACGATGGCCGCATTCCGCCGTGCCCGCTATGACGTGCGTCTCGGCGTGCCGGCCGATCAGCTGGGTCAGGCGCTGGTGGTCGGTCGCATCCGGCGGGCGAGCGAGTCACTGAGCTTCGAGCGCGACGGGCAGTTCATTCCAGCCTGTGCCTCCATGATGGCGCACAGCGAGCTGTTCGCCGGCTGGTCGCGCGTACAGTCGGAGCTCGCACTGCTCACGGGTGAGTTCGGCGAGCTGCACCGGGCCGTGGGCCGCTACGCCGAGCAGGTCGCCCGGCGGGGCGTCGACAGCCGTCCGGATCTCGACGTGCTGGCGTTCACCGAGCGCGCCGTGCTCGCCCTCGACCATTGCTCCGCGGAGACGGGTGATCCCACCCTCGAGCCCGGGCGTTTCTTCGAGCAGGTCGACCGGCTGGGCCGGCGCGTGGCGCTCGCACTCGATCTCAGCAGCGCGACGCAATCCTATTTTCAGACGCTGTCGGGCGCCGACGCGACGTATTCGGACCTGCTGGAAGAAGAGCGGGGCGTTCTCGCGGCACGGCGTGAGGGGCAGACGCGGGAGAATCTCCGGACGTCGCTCGAGCGCGCCGGTGATACGCTCAAGCGGGTGCGCAAACTGCTCGAGGCTCTCGAAGGCAAGTATGTCGACTACCGCATCAATCGCGCGGTGGACGCCGTCAAGTTCCTGCTCGACCGGCAGGGCGAACAGTTCTACGTCGCGGTCGCGACACCGGGTCATCCTCAGCGGGAAGGCGATCTGCTGACGTTCGTGTTCTCCCAGCTCAGCCTCACCGGCCGTCACGAGTACCGGCTGGTGCTGCTGGGAGATCCTCAGGGTACGTCGGGCTGGCAGGTGGGCGACGAGCTGCAGGTCGATCTCCGGATCAATGCCGATGGCGCGCCCGGCCGCCCGGTATCGCGCGCCATCACGTGCGAGATTCCGGGGCAGCGGAACTTCGGCGTGAACTTCGAGACGCCGCCGGATGTGGCCACGATCGCCGGATTGAGCGCCCAGGTTCAGCCGGCGCACCGGGTCCGCGGCGCGATCCTGTTTCAGCGCCGCCTGGGCCTGGTCGCCGATGCGGCTCCCGCCGCCGTTCCTGCCGGCCAGCCGCCGCGTGCGTCGGAGCCACCGTCGCCGGCACCGGTCGGGGTCCCCACGATCACGATCCGGAAGCCAACCTCCTGACGCCCATGGCGACGGGGATATTCCCATGGACCTGAATCGCCTATCGATGGACCTCACGGCCGCGCTCGAGGAATCCCGGCGACTCGCGTCGCGCGGCGGCGCGGCATACATACGACCGCGGCACCTGCTCGGCGCGATGCTCGATACCAACGGCGCGCTCGCGCGCCTCGCGGGGCCGCTCGGCCTGGACGCCGAGATGGCCCGGCGGTTCGTGGACGGGGTGACCGATGCCGACAACGAGGGAAGGCTCACGCCGGGGCAGCAGCCGATCGCCAGCCGGGCCCTGCGCGACCTGCTGGATCGCGCGATCGCGCTCGTGGACAAGCGCGGCGCAAGCACCGTGGGACCGCTCGACGTCGCGCTGGCCGCAACCGAGTCGCCCGGTCTGGCGGTGGGCGGTGCGCTGCTCGACGCCGGCTGGTCGCCCGAGCGCCTGGGCAAGGCGGTCGAGAGTCCGGCGGTGAATCAGCCGGCCGAGGAGAAGGCGGCACAGGGAGCCGAGGGGCAGGGAAGCCAGCTCGAGCGGTTCTGCCGCGATCTCACGCAGGCCGCGCGGGAAGGCAAGCTCGCGCCGGTGATCGGCCGCGATGTGGAGCTCAGGAGCGTCCTGCAGACCCTGCTCCGCAAATCGAAGAACAACCCGGTTCTCGTCGGCGATCCGGGCACCGGGAAGACGGCGGTCGTCGAGGCGCTGGCGCAGCGCATCGTCGCCGGCGACGTGCCGGAATCGTTGAAGAAATGCCGGGTGCTCGCCCTCGACCTCACCGGGCTCGTGGCCGGTGCCAAGTATCGCGGTGAATTTGAGGAGCGGATCAAGGCCGTGGTCGACGAAGTGCGGGCGACCGACGACGTGATCCTCTTTCTCGACGAGCTGCACACGTTGGTCGGCGCCGGTGGCAGTGCCGGCGGCATGGATGCGGCCAACATTCTCAAGCCGCCGCTGGCTCGCGGAGAGCTGAGGTGCGTGGGCGCGACGACGCACGACGAGTACCGCGAATACATCGAGAAGGACGGGGCGCTGGCGCGCCGCTTCGAGAAGGTCATCGTCGACGAGCCCGACGATGAAACGGTCCTCATGATGCTTCGCGGCCTCAAATCGAAGTTCGAGACCCACCACGGCGTCCGGATCATCGATGACGCGCTCCAGGCGACCGTGAAGCTCGCTCGGCGGCATCTGCGGGACCGCTTCTTTCCGGACAAGGCGTTCGACGTACTGGACGAGGCCGCGGCGCGGCTCCGGATGCAGCATGAGTCGAAGCCCGACGCCGTCGATATGCTCGAGCGCGAGCTCATCCGGCTCGAAGGGCGCCGCCAGGCCCTCGAGGCCGCCGGCAAGAAGGGCGAGGAGGTGGCCGGCGCCGAACGGGACATCGCCGCCAAGCGCGCGGAGTTCGACAAGCTGCAGGCACGCTGGCGGGCCGAAAAGGAAGTGTCGGATGGTTTGCAGCAGACCCGCGCCGCGCTGGCCGCCAAGACCACCGAGCTCGCCGCCGCCGAAGCCGCCGGTGACGTCGCCCGGGTGGCCGGGCTGAGGCATGTGGAGATCGAAGGGCTCACACGGCAGGAAGCCGGACTCGTCACCCGTCTCGAGGCGCTGAAGAAGGACGGGCTGCTGATTCCGCAGGAGGTCGGCCCGGCCGACATCGCCGAAGTGGTGGCTCGGCGCGCCCGGGTCCCGGTGTCACGCATGATGGAGAGCGAGCGCGAGCGCCTGCTCAAGCTGGAGGAGCGGCTGGCCGAACGCGTCATCGGGCAGCAGGAGGCGGTGGACACGCTCGCGGAGGCCGCCAGGCGCATGCGGGCAGACCTCCGCAAGAAGCGGAAACCCGCCTCGTTCCTGTTCGTCGGACCAACTGGAGTCGGCAAGACCGAGCTGGCCAAGGCGCTGGCCGGGGCGCTCTTCGACGACGAGGCGGCGCTGATCCGCATCGATATGGCGGAGTACAAGGATGCCGGCTCCGTGTCGGGTCTCATCGGATCGCGGCCCGGTCTCGTCGGCTCGGAGCAGGGAGGCTTCCTGACCGAGCAGGTGCGGCGGAATCCCAACTCGGTCGTGCTGTTCGACGAGATCGAGAAAGCCCATCCCGAAGTCATCGACATCCTGCTCGGCGTGCTGGACGAGGGGCGGCTGACCGACGCCAAGGGCCGCTTCACCGACTTCACCAATACGATCATCCTGCTCACGTCCAACCTCGGCGTGAAGGAGGCCGTCGCCGCCACCGACGATCTCGAGATGCGCCGCGACATCATCCTCAAGGTGGTGCAGAATACGCTGAGGCCGGAGCTGTTCAACCGCCTGAGCGGTGTGATCCCGTTCAACGCGCTCGCGGTGGAGACGCTGCGTACCATCGTTCGCATCCACCTGAAGGGCATCGCGGCGCAGGTCCAGGAGCAGCACGGCGCCACGCTCGAGGGGGACGACGAGGCCGTGGCACTGCTCGCCCGGCTGGCCTACGACCCCGCGTACGGCGCCCGGCCCGTCGAGCGCACGATCGACCGGATGGTGCTCTCCGACCTCTCCCGGCTGATCATCGGTGGCGAGGTGCAGCCCGGTTCGCTCGTCCTCCTGACACCTGAGGGCGAGGAGATCGCGATCCTGGTCGGCACGCCGGCCGAAGTGCGCGAAGAAGCCGGGAAGATCCGTGCCGAGCAGGCGGCCAAGCCGAAGTCCGACGTCGCACCTGAGCCGCCGGTCGGAGCGATCGCGTGAGTCTGGCCCGGCCGCTCGCTCTCGGCGGGCTGATCCTGGCGGCATTCGCTGTCCCCGCCGCCGCCCAGGACTCCACGCCGGCCGCGGCCGCAAGCTCCGCCGCCGCGGCACAGCGGAGTCAGGAGCGGGCGTCCATGCTCCTCATCTGTCAGCAGAAGGACGCCGGCGCGCCGGCAAACGTAACCGGCGCCAAGGATCGCGCCGACTGCTGGAAGCTGATGGAGATCCAGGGGATGGGCGATGCGCTGGTGGAAGCCCGCTATCAGGCCGCGGTGGCAGATTTCGACCAGGCCACGGCGAAGGATTCGCTCCGGAAGGCCAGCGATTCCAGCGCGACCGCCATGAACAATCGGATGCTCGCCGCGCAGCGGGCGATCCAGACCCGCAATCTGGACGATGCGGATGGGGCGGTCGGCGACGTCCTGGCCATCGACCCCAACAATCAGCGCGCGCTCGTCCTTCGGGACCGGATCGTCGCGCTCAAGCGGGCGCGGCAGCTCAAGATCACGTTGTTCGCCGTCGGCGGCGCAGTGCTGGTGGTCGCTGCCGGGCTGGGGGTCCTGGCCAAGAAGCTGGGGAAGAAGCACGGCGAACAGGTGGCGGTCCGCAAGGTCGAGGCGGCCCAGCGGAAAGCGGTCGTCAAGATCGTGGATGGCGTCGGGCGGGGCAAACTCTATACGATCGACGCGCCGCTCTTCCGGATCGGCGCGGCCAGCTCCGACAAGCCGGAGGAGAAGAACGACATCGTCCTGAGCGACTCGGCCTCCTCCATCTCACGCTACCATTGCTCGATCCTGCGGAAGGACGGCCGGTTCTACCTGATCGACGCCAGCCTTAACGGCACGCAGCTCAACGACGAGCCGCTGGAGCGCGGTGAGCATCACGTGATTCACGATGGGGACGAATTTACTCTCGCGAGCGCGTCCCGCCTCAAGTTTTTGATGATGTAGCTCGACACCGTCCAGCGATCGCGCCGATTGGCAAAGCGGTCGATGTGCAGGTGAAGTCCGGTGCCGGCCCGGTCGAGGAGCCCAGCCTGGGTGGCTGCCGCGATCTGTCGCTGCAGGATCGAGTCCTGGGAAAAATCCTTCACTCGAATGCCGCGGTTCCGGCACTCCGTGACCACGAACTGCACCTGCGCCGGCGTCATCGTGCGGCTCCTGAGATCCAGCGCTCCACCCGCTCCGTACAGCGACAAATGCTCCGCGTGATCCCGCCCTGTGACGCCGATCGCCGAGCCGAACCGCGTCTGGAACCCTCCGGCGACCTGCGCGAATGCGCTCGCAAACTGCGCTGCACTGAGCGACGCCTGCCGCAGCCGATCGGGCGGCAGGGTCGCGCGGGCGCCGGCATAGCTGGGCGGGACGACGAGCTTGCGGTCGCGGTAGATTGCGGCCACCGATGCCTGAAGCGCTTCGATGCGCGGCTTCACCGCGGGGTGATTGCGGAGACCGCTCAAGGCCAGCGTGTTGACCGCCTGGGCGAACTCCTGGGCCGCAACCTCCGAAAGCCCCAGCTCCAGCAACGTGTTTCCCCGCTCGACGTGGTCGTACGCCACGACGAGCAGGCTGTCGAACTCGATCGCCTGCTCGTCGGAGAGCATGTCCGGTGACTTCTCGCTGCGAAATGCGGCGAACCAGATCGCTCCCGCGGCCGCGGCGACGAGGGCCAGGGCGAGCACCACCGTCAAAATCAGGAAAACCGGCGGCCGGCCGCGCGCCGCACCGGGAAGCCCGCCGGACTTTTTCCGCTTCCTGACCGGGGCGGCTGGGCGCGTCGGTGGCTGAGGCGCCGTGCCTGAGTCCGAGGCCCCCGTTTCAAATCTGTAGCGATAGCCGGGCGATACCTCGAGCACGTCCCCGTCGCCGAGGCGGGCCATGCCGGACAGCGGCATACCGTTCAGCAGCGTCGCGCCGCGTCCGGCACTGGCCCACCATCCGTCCTCCCGCTCGACCAGTCCCACGTGGTGATCCGCGATACCCGGGATCGAAAGCCGGACCGCGCAGCCGGCCGCGCTCCCGATCCATACCGGGGAGGCGACACCCAGTGGTACCTTGGCGCCGGACGTCGGGGCAACGGGGATGAGCGAAGACTCGGCCATGGGCTCAGTATGTCATGACCAGCGGTCGGCGGCTAGAGTCGATGCCGGGGAGGCTGAAACTCACAGAGTAGAGTCAACGTTCTGTCCCGGTCCGGTATCCAATCACCCTGACCAATCCAGGAGTTCGCTTGCAGATGCGCTGTACCGCCGCGACGCTGATCGCGATCGTATGCGCTGGTCCGGTGCTGGTCCAGGGCCAGGCGGTGCCGAACGCGGCCAAGCAGTTTTCTGCCGTGCGGCTTCCCGTCGGCGCGAGCCTCCGGATCGACGGTCATCTCGACGAGAGTGCGTGGGGGGATGCCCGGTGGCGGTCCGACTTTCATCAAAAGCTTCCGGTCGAGGGCGCAGAGCCTACCGTCCGCACCGAAGTCGCGTTCCTCTACGATGACAAGGCGCTCTACGTCGGGGCCCGGCTCCACAGCAACGCGCCCGGAAAGATTCCAACCGCGGTGGCGCGCCGGGACCAGATGACCAACGCGGAGCACCTGGTGATCGCGCTCGACACGTACCACGACCGCCGTACCAGCTACAGCTTCGTCATCTCGTCCGGCGGCGTGCGCATTGATTACTACCACGCGGTGGATAACGAATACTCGCGCGACATGACCTGGGACCCGGTCTGGGAGGCGAAGGCGTCGGTCGATTCCACCGGCTGGATCGCCGAGGCGCGCATTCCGCTCTCACAGCTCCGCTTCTCCAGGGCGGGTGCGCAACAGTGGGGCGTCCAGATCAACCGATGGATTCCCGCCACGAACGAAGACATCTACTGGATCGTGGTCCCGGCCAAGGAGAGCGGCTGGTCCTCGCGCTTCGGCGAGCTTGTCGGCATCGAAGGAGTACAGCCGTCGCGCCGGCTCGAGCTCGTGCCGTACGTCGCGAGCAACGCGACCTTTTCGCCGGCCGCGCCCGGCGATCCGTTCCACGACGGAAGCGACATCTCGGCGCGCGCGGGCGCGGACCTCAAGATGGGACTTGGTCCGAACCTGACGCTCGACGCCACCGTCAACCCCGATTTCGGTCAGGTGGAAGCGGATCCGGCCGAGGTGAACCTCTCGGCGTTCGAGACGTTCTTCGACGAGCGGCGGCCCTTCTTCACCGAAGGCGCCCAGCTGCTCCGCGGTGGGGGGCAGAACTTCTTCTACTCGCGGCGCATCGGTCAGTCGCCCCGGGGTGTCGCCGACGGCTCGTTCGTGGATCGGCCGGCCAGCGCCACCATCCTCGCCGCGGGCAAGGTGACCGGGCAGCTCCGGAACGGCATCTCCATCGGCGCGCTGAGCGCGTTCACTGGGCGGGAAGAGGCGCGGACGTTCGATGCGGCCACCGGGTCGTTCGGCCGGACGGAGATCGAGCCATTCACGGCGTACGGTGTCGGGCGCGTCCAGGGGCAGTTCGGGCCGAACGCATCGGTCGCCGGCGTGTCGCTCACCGGCGTCGAGCGGGACCTCGGCGCCGGATCGCCGCTGCGGTCCCTCCTCCCGAGTACGGCCATCACCGGCGGCGGCGACATCAACCTGCGGACGACCAACGGCGCGTATGAGTTCGGCGCGGCGGCTGGTTTCAGCTACGTCCGCGGCGACCCGGCGGCCATCCTGCGGGTGCAGCGGGCCTCCGCCCACTTCATGCAGCGTCCGGACGCGACTGAGTTCACGCTCGACTCCACCCGTTCGGCACTCGCCGGGTGGTCGGCGTCGCTCCGCGCGGCCCGGAACGCGGGCCGGCACTGGCTGTGGAACGCCGCGCTGGGCTTCGAATCTCCCACCCTCGAGCTCAATGACGTGGGACGCATCGCGAGCGCCAACGACATCGACGCAACCGGCCAGCTTCGGTATCGGGAGACCCAGCCCGGCCCGGTCTTCCGACAGTGGTCCTCCAGCCTCTTTCTGGGACGCAGCTGGAACTTCGGAGGGGTCCACACCGGCACCCGGTGGTCGCTGGGGAACAACCTGACGCTCCGGAACTTCTGGTCCATCTTTCTCGGCACGTACGGGAATACCAGCGCCTACAGCGACGATCTCACCCGCGGCGGACCGATCATGGGCGTGCCGGCGGCCTATGGGTTCGACGCCCAGCTGTCGGGCAATCAGGGGTTGCCGGTCACCTGGCAGGGGGGCCTCAGCTATTTCAATGACGCGATCGGCGGCTGGAGCACGACGTTGTTCGGCGGAGTCTCAGCCCGTCCGGCATCGCAGTGGCGAGTGAGTCTCAATCCCACCTGGACCCGCGCCGTCGGCTCCCGGCAGTACGTGACCGCCGTGAACGGCGGGCGGTCGGAAACCTTCGGCACGCGATACGTCTTCTCCTACATACGCCGGAACACCCTCTCTGCCCGGGCCCGCGTCAACTACGCATTCACGCCCGAGCTGAGCCTCGAGCTCTACGCCGAGCCGTTCGCGGCGAGCGGCGAGTATTACGACTTTGGCGAACTCGCCGCCGCGCGGAGCCACGAGATCAGGTTCTACGGCACGGACGGGACCACGATCGATCCGCAAGCGGACGGATCGCGCACGGTGACGGCGGATGGGCAAACATTCTCCCTTGCACCTCGCGATTTCAACGT
>JBBQFH010000041.1:0-19318 GCA_038321865.1 Gemmatimonadales bacterium | reverse complement strand
AACGTGTTCTCCAGCAGCTTGACCAGCTCGGCGGCCTCCGTCGTGGAGACCTGGACCAAAGTGTCGATGGCCGGCTGGTAGAGCGCGGCGGCGACCCGGACGCAGTCAGGCGTGATGCCGCCGACCACTTTGGGAGTATTGCGGGTGCCGTACTTCGGGTTGCCCGGATCGACCCGCTCGGGGCTGAATGCAAGGAAAAAGTCATTCCCGACCTCGAGCCCGGTGCTCTCGAGCGCGGGGAGCATGATTTCGCGAGTGGTACCCGGATACGTGGTGCTCTCGAGGATGATCGCCTGGCCGCGCCTGAGCGTCTTCTTCACCGCCTCGGTCGCGGCGACGATGAAGCTCACGTCCGGGTCCTTGAACTTCGAGAGCGGCGTCGGGACACAGATGGAGATCGCGTCGGCCTCGCCCAGGCGCAGTGGATCCGTCGTCGCCTCGAAGCGACCGAGCCGCATCACCTCGGCAAAGTCCTCGTCCTTCACGTCCTTGATATGCGAGTGGCCGGCGTTGAGCCCGGCGACGACCTTCTCGCTGATATCGTAGCCAAGGACACGATAACCCGCCTTGGCGAGCTCCACGGCCAGCGGCAGTCCGACGTAGCCGAGGCCGACGATGCCGAACAGCGCCTCGCGGCGCTCGGCCTTTCCGATCAGTTCCTGCGCAACCGTCATGTCAATACTCCAGCGGCAGCGCGACTCGACGTCCATCGCGCGCGGATAGGTAGGTGGCGACGAGAATCTCCAGCGACCGAAGTCCCTCGCGCCCATCGGTCTCCGGCGCGGTCTCGCCCCGAAGCGACTTGATTACGTTGTCGTAATACAGCGGGTGACCGAACCCATAGACCGACGTGGTCTCGTAGCTCGCGCCCTCCACCAGCGCGTCGTCGTCGTCCGGCTCGGCGAACTCCCAGTGCTCGAACTTGTTCACGGCGACACCGCCGAGCCGGACCGTGCCGCGTTCGCCGATGACGGTGATCGATCCCTCGAGATTCCGGGGATAGGTCAGCATCGTCACGTTCATTGATCCGAGTGCACCGGTGCGCCACCGGATACTCACGACGCCACTGTCCTCCACCTGAATATTCCGGGCCAGGGTTGCCGTGTACGCCTGCACGCTCTCCACCGGGCCGATCAGCCAGTCCAGCAGGTCCACGTAGTGACTCGCCTGGTTCATGAACGCGCCGCCGTCGAACTCCCAGGTGCCGCGCCACGGGGCACTCTCGTAGTACGACTGTGGCCGATTCCAGAAGACGTTGATGTTCACCATGTGGATGCGGCCGAAACGTCCCTTGTCCACCGCGCGCTTGAGCAGCTGGAGCGTGGCGTTCCGCCGGTTCTGTTTCACCACGAACAGGTGCACGCCGGCCTGGTCGCAGGCGTGCACCATCCGCTTCCCGTCCTGCCAGCGGGTGGCCATCGGCTTTTCCGTCATGACGTGGCGGCCGGCCGCGGCCACCGCAATCGCCTGCTCGGCATGGAGGCCGCTCGGGGTCGCCAGGATCACGATGTCGGGGTCCGAGCCACTCAGCAGCCGCTCCAGCGAGCGGAAGCCGGCGGCGCCGGTCCGCGCGACGGCCCGCTCGAGTGCCGCCGGATCGATGTCACAGACCGCCGTCAACTCGGCGCGCTCGGCGTGCTTGGCGAGAGCATCGAAGTGGTTGGCCGAGATACGGCCGCAGCCGACCAGAGCAAAGCGGATCCGGCGGTCCCGGACGAGCGGCTTGGTCACGAACATCGATGCGCCCTGCTCCGTGCGCTCACCGCTCATGTGTAGAACTCCTTGACGGAGGCGATCACGGCATCCTGCTGGGCCAGTGACAGCTCGGGATAGATCGGCAGCGACAGCACCTCCGCCATGGCCTGCTCGGTCACGGGCAGCTGGCCGCGCCGGTATCCGAGATCCGCAAAGCACGGCTGCAGATGGAGCGCCATCGGATAATAGACCGCGCTGCCGATCCCCCGCGCCGCCAGATGCTGCTGCAGTGCATCTCGCTGCGGCGCGCGTATCGTGTACTGGTGAAAGATGTGCTCATTGGCCGGGTCTGTGGGCGGGGGGCACACTGCCGCGTGACCGGCGAACGCCTCCGAGTATCGTGCCGCGTGGCGGCGGCGAGCTTCGCTCCAGCCGGCGAGAAAGGGCAGCTTCGCCAGCAACACGGCGGCCTGAAGCGTATCGAGTCGACTGTTGAATCCCACTTCCTCGTGGTGATACTGCTTCGCGCCGCCGTGGAGCCGAAGCTTCCGCAGGCGCGCCGCCGCCGCATCGTCCGAAGTCACCATCATGCCGCCGTCGCCCCAGCCGCCAAGATTCTTGCTGGGGAAGAACGACAGCGTGCCGACCGCGGCGAGCTCGCCCGCCATTCGCCAGTGGCCCTCGACGCTGCGGCGGGCGCCGATGGCCTGGGCGGCATCCTCAATCACCGCTACGCCGCGCCCCGCGCCCAGAGCCATGATGGCGTCCATCGGGGCCATCTGGCCGTACAGGTCTACGGCTACGATTCCCCGCGTACGCGGCGTGATCGCCGCTTCGACGGCGGCCGGATCGATGTTGAACGTCCCGGGGTCGATGTCGACGAACACCGGCTTCCCGCCAGCGTTGTGAATGGCGCCCGCGGTCGCGAAAAACGTAAACGCGGGGGCAATGACTTCGTCTCCGGGCATCAGGTCGAGCGTCCGCAGCGCCAGCATGAGGGCGTCGGTCCCGCTGGCACAGGCGATCGCGTGACGGGCGCCGCAGAGCTCGGCGAGCGAGGCCTCGAGCGCCGGAACCTCCGGGCCCATAATGAAGCTCTGCCGCTCCACCACCGCCATCATCGCCGGGATCACGGCATCCTTGATGGCCTGGTGCTGCGCCACCAGATCGAGCAGCGGAACGTTCACGTTCCCATCCCTTGGCAAAGCGCCCGCGCCTCGGCCGGACTCAGCCGCACGCCCGGGCGCGCTCGGTAACGACGGTGCCTGCAAAGCCGGGAAACCTACCCCACCCTCCGGGGTGGGTCAATCATTTCCAGGCCCCCTTCCCGCTCGGCGTACGAGGCGCCACAGACGGCGCAGCCAGCGACCCCGTCGCGAAGCTGTAAACGCTCACCGCACTGGCACATCCAGCCCACCCGGCGGGCCGGAACGCCCAGCATGAGGGCAAAGGCGGCGACATCGCTCGTGACGACCGCTCCGGCACCGATGAAGCTGTACTCGCCCAGCGTTACCCCGCAGACGATGGTGGCATTGGCCCCAATGGAAGTGCCCCGGCGGACCAGCGTCTGCCTGTATTCCGCCTTGCGCGATACGTGGCTCCGCGGATTGACGACATTGGTGAAGACGCAGCTCGGGCCGCAGAAGGTGTCGTCCTCGAGAATGACGCCCTCGTAGATCGAGACGTTGTTCTGGATCTTCACGTTGTTCCCGATCCGGGTCCCCGGCATGACGACGACGTTCTGGCCCAGACTGCTGCCCTCGCCGATGACCGCCCCGGCCATGACGTGGCAGAAGTGCCAGATTTTCGTCCGTTGCCCGACGATCGCCCCGTCGTCCACATAGGCGGACTCGTGCGCGAAGTATTCACTCATGGACCGCCTCCAGGTACGTGCCGTCCGGCGCGATCAGCTTCACCTCAGTCTGCAGCTCGACGTCGAATTGCTCCTGCACTACGCGCCGGGCATGAGCGATGAGGCCGCGAACATCCGCCGAGCTCGCCCCGCCGGTATTGATGAAATAGTTGGCGTGCACCGGCGACACTTCGGCCGCCCCGATCCGGAATCCCTTGAGCCCCGCCGCCTGGATCAGCTGCCCGGCAGTCTGGGGTCCCTCGGTGCGTCGCCAGCTGTGCCCGCCGGTATGCTTGAATACGCTGCCGCAGCACGGCTGATTGAACGGCGTCCCCTCCCGACGCCAGCGATACATCTCCTCGAGCTCGGCGCCGAGCCGCGCAGGATCCTCCTCCCGCAGCTCGACCGTCACCTGGAGCACGATCCGTCGCTCGAGCCCGCTCCACCGATAGGTGAACGGCACCTGGGCCCGCGACAGCACGGCATCGTGCCCGGTCTCATCCACCATGGTGACGCTTTGCACGACCGCCGCCCAGTCGCCCCCATGACAGCCGGCGTTCATGTACACGCCGCCGCCCACGGTCCCGGGTACGCCGACGAAGATGTGCAGCCCGCCATAACCCGCTTCGGCGGTCCGGCGTGCCGCATGCGGCGCCGGTAATCCGGCGCCGATGATCCACCGGTCGCCCTCGCGGACTACGGCATCCAGCCCCTTGCCCAGCCGGATGACCAATGCGTCCAGCCCCTCGTCCGGCAGGAGGATATTCGAGCCCAGCCCGATGGCGAACCAGGGGACGCTTGCCTGGTGCGCGAACGCGAGCGCGGCCCCCACGTCCTCCGCCCCGGCCGGCTGCAGCACGGTGGCGGGGCCACCGATACGGTATGTCGAGTATCGCGCGAGCGGCTCGGATTCCTTGACCTGGCCGCGCACCCGCTCACGCAGCCCTGCGGCGAACGCCGGATCGCGTGCGGTCATCCGCTCCATTCGAGACTCATCTCGCGCGCCAGCACGTGCCATTCCTGGAGCGAGCGCACTTCACCGGCCCGGCTGCGAAGTGCGATGATCGCGTCCGTCGCCGCCGACGCCGCTGAGAGCGTGGTTGTATAGGGAACCCGCTGCTGCAGCGCGGCGCGGCGGATGGCGTAGTCGTCTTGCTGCGTCAGCTTGCCAAGTGGGGTGTTGACCAGCAGCTGAATCTGTCCCGACACCAGCAGGTCGATCGCGTTGGGGCGCCCCTCATGGACCTTGAGCACCCGCTCGGCCGGGACACCCCTGGCACGAAGGTGCCGGGCGGTCCCTTCGGTTGCGTAGATCTTGAAGCCGAGCTCGTGAAAGCGCCGCGCGATCGGCACGATCGTCGTCTTGTCACGGTCGTTGACCGTGATGAACACCGCGCCCTCCAGCGGGAGGGCGCCGTCGGCGGACGCCTGCGCCTTGGCGAACGCCATGCCGAACGAATCGGCGATACCCATCACCTCGCCGGTGGAGCGCATCTCGGGCCCGAGCACCCGGTCGACCCCCTGAAACTTGCGGAACGGGAACACCGCGTCCTTCACCGCCACGTACGGCGGCAGCACGTCGTCCTCGAGACCGAGCTCGTCGAGCGTCCGTCCGACCGCGACCGCGGCGGCGAGCGAGGCGAGGGGCACCCCCGTCGTCTTCGACACGAAGGGCACCGTCCGTGACGCGCGGGGGTTCACCTCGAGCACGTAGACAATGCCATCGCGGATCGCGTACTGCACATTGAGCAGTCCCACCACGCCAAGCCGCAAGGCAAATGCGCGGGTGTGCTCCCGCATCCGGGATACTTCGGCCTCGGTGATGAGGTAGGGCGGCAGCACGCAGGCGGAATCACCGGAGTGAATCCCGGCATCTTCGATGTGCTGCATGACGCCGCCGATCACGCAGCGGGTGCCGTCGGAGATCGCATCGACGTCTGCCTCGAATGCGTCCTCCAGAAACCGGTCGATCAGCACCGGATGTTCCGGTGCCACACGAGCGGCACGGATGAAGTACGAACGCAGCGACGGCTCATCGTACACGATCTCCATGGCCCGCCCGCCGAGCACATACGACGGCCGCACGAGGACCGGGTAGCCGACGCGTTCCGCGACGGCGACCGCCTCGTCGACCGACATCGCCATCCCGCTCGGCGGCTGCGTCACGCCGAGCTCTCGCGCCAGTGCCTCGAAGCGCCCGCGGTCTTCGGCCAGATCGATCGCCTCGGGTGACGTGCCGAGGATCCGCACCCCTTCCCGCTCGAGGCCCCGCGCGAGCCGCAGCGGCGTCTGGCCGCCCAGCTGCACCACCACGCCAAGCGGCTGCTCGAGATGGACGATCTCCAGCACGTCCTCCAGCGTGAGCGGCTCGAAGTACAGCACATCCGAGATGTCGAAGTCGGTCGAGACCGTCTCGGGATTGGAGTTCACCATCACCGTCCGGTACCCCATCTCCCGAAACGCGAGCGCCGCCCGCACGCAGCAATAATCGAACTCGACGCCCTGCCCGATCCGGTTGGGGCCGCTGCCCAGGATGACGACCGTCTCCCGTTCGCTGCGGACCGCCTCGTTCTCCTCGTCGTATGACGAGTAGAGGTACGGCGTGGAGGAAGGGAATTCGCCGGCGCAGGTGTCGACGGTCTTGTACGACGGCCGGACACCGAGCCGGTGGCGGAGCCGCCGGATGTCGGCCTCGTCGAGGCCACGCAGATCCGCGAGCTGGCGGTCGGAAAAGCCGGATCGCTTGAGCTGCCGCAGCTCGAAGGCCGCCTCCGCGTCGCCGACGCAGGCGCCGCCGGCGGCCCACGCCTGCTCGGCTTGCAGGATCTCGGACATCTGGTGCAGGAACCAGGGATCGATGCCGCTGCGCGCACTGATGTCGGGGACGGAAACGCCTGCCTGGAGCGCGCGCTTGACCTGGAAGATGCGTTCCGGCGTCGGGGTGTGCAGCGCAGCGAGCACAGTCTCCCGCGAATCATCCGCCAGGCGATCATCGATGGCGTGGGGAGCGGTGGTCCATCCCGGACGGTCGATCTCCAAGCCGCGCAGCGCTTTCTGGAATGCTTCCTTGAACGTCCGCCCGATCGCCATTACTTCGCCTACGGCCTTCATCTGCGTCGTCAGCGTGGGATCCGCCGCGGGGAACTTCTCGAAGGCGAATCGCGGAACCTTGACGACGACATAGTCGAGCACCGGTTCGAACGACGCGGGCGTCGTGCGGGTGATGTCGTTGGGGAGCTCGTCGAGGCGGTAGCCGACCGCGACCTTGGCGCCGATCCGCGCGATTGGGAACCCCGTGGCCTTCGACGCGAGGGCGGACGACCGGGAAACGCGCGGATTCATTTCGATGACCAGCTGTTCGCCGGTCTCGGGGTTCACTGCGAACTGGATATTGCAGCCCCCCGCGGCGACCCCGATCTCCCGGATGATCGCGATGGCCGAGTCCCGCATCCGCTGGTATTCGCGATCGGTCAGCGTCATGATCGGCGCGACCGTGATCGAGTCGCCGGTGTGGACACCCATCGGGTCGATGTTTTCGATCGAGCAGACGATCACGACGTTGTCGGCGCTGTCGCGCATCAGCTCGAGCTCGAATTCCTTCCAGCCGATGATGCTCCGCTCGACCAGGACCGAGCCCACCGGCGAGAGCTCCAGTCCCCGACGGATAAGTGTCTCGAACTCCTCGCGATTGTAGGCGATCCCGCCGCCACTGCCACCGAGCGTGAAAGACGGACGAAGGATCGCCGGATAGCCGGTGACGTCGACCGCGGCCAGCGCGCCCTCCAGCGAGGTCACGGTGCGGCCCTGCGGCGTCGCGAGCCCGATCCGGCGCATCGCCTGGGCGAACTCCTCCCGGTCCTCGCCGACCCGGATGGCGCGCTCGTTCGCCCCGATCAGCTCGACCCCATACTTCTCGAGCGTCCCGTCCTTGTACAGCGCCATCGCGACGTTGAGCGCGGTCTGGCCACCCATCGTGGGCAGCAGGGCGTCCGGCCGCTCCCGCTCGATGACCTTGGCGACCCATTCAGGTGTCACCGGCTCGACATACGTGCGGTCAGCGAGCTCGGGATCGGTCATGATCGTGGCGGGATTCGAGTTCACCAGTACCACCCGGTACCCTTCCTCCTTGAGCGCGCGTACCGCCTGGGTGCCGGAATAGTCGAACTCAGCGCCCTGCCCGATCACGATGGGGCCAGAGCCGATCAGCAGAATCGTCTTCAGGTCAGTGCGTTTCGGCATCCAGCATATCCCGCAGCATCTGGTCCGTGGAAATGGCGGGCTCCCATGCGGTCGCCCGACGCAAGCGTGTCGAATCGCCGACGAGATACGGCAGGTCGGACCGGCGGAGGAGCGCCGGATCGGGCATCGGGACCGCGTCCACGCCGACCACTGCCGCCATGCGGTGGAACAGATCAGTCAGTCCGATGCCCTCCCCGCGGGACACATTATACGCCGTCCCGGCGGCGCCGCGCTCGAGGAGCAGGAGATACGCCCGCACTACATCCCGCACGTCCAGGAGGTCCCGCACCGGCAGGAGGTTCCCCACCGCGATGTCACGCCGTCCCGCGCGCCTGGCCTCGACCAGCCGGGAGAGCAGCGCCGGCACCAGGTAAGTCGGCGCCTGGCCCGGTCCCGAGTGAGTGAACGGCCGCGCGACCATGACGTGAAGGCCGGTGCGGCGTCCCACTTCAAGCGCCGCTGCCTCCGCGCCCACTTTGCTTGCCGCGTAGGGTGACTGCGGCAGGAGGGCGTCATCCTCCCGCCTCGGCGTGGACGCCGAGCCGTAGACCTCGCCGCTGGACACCACGAGGAGGCGAGGATCGGCCTTGCCGGCGTCGCGGAGCAGCAGCGCAGCCTCCGCCACCCCTCCCGTCCCTGCCGCATTGACGACCCAGGCGCCGGCGGGGTCACGGTGCGCCTCCGCGTTCGACGCGATCGCCGCCAGGTGGACGATGGCATCGCAGGGAGCGGAGAGCGCCGCCTGCACTGAACGCTCATCGCGAAGCTCAAGCGGAACGACCTCGACGCTCTCGCTCGCCCTGAGGGTCTCCATTGCGGCGGGGCGCACGCCAGCGCGGACCTCGTGCCCCTCGGCGCCAAGCAGCCGCACCATGTGGCGGCCGACGAAGCCGTCCGCACCGGTGACGAACACTCGCATCGGTGCGTGCCTACCGCCGGGCGCCGAGGCGCTCGATGTCGGCATCGACCATCATGGCCACGAGCGCCGCGAATCCCACTTTCGGCTCCCAGCCCAGCTCCGCCTTCGCCTTCGACGTGTCGGCCAGCAGGAGATCGACCTCCGCCGGGCGGATGAATCGGGAATCGATCACGACGTGCTTTTCCCAGTCGAGCCCGACATGGGAAAACGCCGCCTCTACGAGCTCTCGGACGCTATGCTGCACGCCCGTGCCGATGACGTAGTCCTGCGGTGTGTCCTGCTGAAGCATCCGCCACATGGCATCGACGTAATCACCCGCGAAGCCCCAGTCGCGGCGCGCGTCGAGGTTCCCGAGGCGCAGTTCGCCGGCGCGACCAAGCTTGATGCGAGCGACGCCTTCGGTGACCTTCCTCGTGACGAACTCGATCCCGCGTCGAGGGGATTCGTGATTGAACAGGATGCCGCTGACCGCGTAGAGGCCGTAGGATTCGCGATAGTTGACCGTGATCCAGTGGCCGTAGGCCTTGGCCACGCCGTAGGGTGAGCGGGGATAGAACGACGTCGTCTCCCGCTGCGGCGTCTCGGTGACGCGGCCGTACATCTCCGATGAGCTGGCCTGATAGAAGCGCGCGGCCGGATGTGCCAGTCGAACCGCCTCGAGGATCCGGGTCACGCCCAGCGCGGTGAACTCTCCCGTAAGCACCGGCTGGCTCCAGGAGGTCGGCACATAGGACTGCGCAGCCAGATTGTAGACCTCATCGGGCTTCGCGTCCTGGATCACCATCGTGAGCGAGTGCTGGTCGAGCAGGTCTGCCGGCACGATCTCGATGCGATCGAGCAGGTGCTCGATCCGCTCGTAGCTGTGATGGCTGGTGCGGCGGACGACTCCCACCACGTCGTAACCCTTCGCGAGCAGCAGCTCCGCGAGGTACGACCCGTCCTGACCCGTGACGCCGGTAATAAGGGCCTTAGGCATCGATGCGCCTGTGAGGTTGTGTCACCACAGTTCCGTGGTTAGGTTTATGGGCTTCGTTCGGTACGCGTCGATGACCTTCTGAAGGATGGATCATATGGCACGGGTCTGCACCGTGTGCGCCAAGGGGCCGGTCACCGGCAACAACGTGAGCCACGCCAACAACCGCACCAAGCGCCGCTGGTATCCCAATCTCCAGACGGTCCGGGTTCTGGTAGACGGTGCACCGAAGCGGGTGCGGGTCTGCACCCAGTGCCTCAAGAGTAACAAGGTGGCCAAGGCGAGCTGAGCCGGTCGCGGCAGGGCGGAAAAAAGGGGACCCGAGGGTCCCCTTTTCGTTTGCTCGGAAGGTCGCGAAGGCAGTCACTCGGCGAGCAACTCGATCCGCGCGACATCGGCGCCGTCACCCGGACGGTGGCCGAGCTTGAGAATCCGGGTGTACCCGCCCGGGCGTGCCGCGAAGCGGGGCCCGATCACGGCAAAGAGCTTCGCCAGCGCCGCGCGATCGTGAATCTTCTGCGAGACCAGACGGCGGGCGTGCAGATCACCCCGGCGCGCCAGCGTAATGAGCTTCTCCGCGAACGGGCGCAGCTCCTTGGCCTTGGCCTCGGTGGTCACGATCCGCTCGTGCTCGAACAGGCTGGTCGCCATGTTGTTCAGCATCGCCCGCTTGTGGGTGGACGTGCGGGACAGCTGGCGGCCCTTGGCGCGATGGCGCATTACGCGCTCTCCCCGGTCGCGGCGGCCGACGGCATGGCGGGCGGCTGGCCGGGCTTGACCACGCGCAGGTCGCCGTCACCCTCATCGAAGGTCATGCCGAAATTCAGGCTCTCGCGCTGGAGCAGCTCAGCGATTTCCTGGAGCGCCTTCTCGCCGACGTTTTTGACCTTCAGCAGGTCTTCCTCGCTGAACTCGACCAGGTCCTTGAGCGTCCGGATATTCGAATTCTTGAGCGAGTTGAGCGACCGGACCGACAGGGCCGGCTGCAGGTCGTCGATCAGCCGCGAGAGTCGCGCGCGGAGGTTGCTGGCCCCGACCTCGCCGACGGTGCTCTGGTCGCGCACCGACGGCACCTTGCCGAATTCGACGAAGAAGCGGAAATGCTCCTGCGCCAGCGCGGCCGCATAGGCGATCGCGTCTTCGGGCGAGATGGTCCCGTTCGTCTCGATCGAAACGGTCAGGCGGTCGTAGTCGGTGCGCTGCCCGACGCGGGTCTCGGCGACGGTGAAGTTGGCGCGCCGGACCGGATTGTAGATGGCGTCGATGCGCACCAGGTCAACCGGCAGCGAGCGATCGGCCGGATGCAGCTCCGACTCGACGTAGCCGCGTCCCTTGTTGACGTACAGCTCCATGTTCACGTCGCGATCATCCTGCAGCGTGAAGAGGAGGTGATCCGGGTTCACGACGCGGACCGAACCGTGCTCCTGGATGTCGCGGGCGTAGACCGGGCCGGCGCCCTCGCGCTTGATGTGCAGGATGGCCTCATCCACCTCGGGATCGAGGACCAGCGTCAGCGCCTTGAGGCGCTGCACGACCTGGTGCACATCCTCGAGCACGCCCTGCACCGTCTGATGCTCGTGCACCACGCCGTCGAGCCGGAAGCCCCAGACCGCGGTACCGCGAAGCGATGAGAGCAGCAGACGGCGAAGCGAGTTGCCCAGCGTATACCCGAACCCCCGCTCCAGCGGCTGGAGGCGGAACTCGGCGACATTCGGATTGTCGTCCCGCTTCGTCATCTCGACGAGGTGCGGGCGGACGAGTCCGGTCAGATCAATGGTCATGGTCACTTCGAGTACAGCTCGACGATGAGCTGCTCCTGTGCGTTGACGGGAATCGCCTCGCGCGTGGGGCGCTCGACGAGACGGCCGGCGGCCTTGCCGCTGTCGACCGACAGCCAGCCCACCGGCGCGCCGCGTGATGCCTGCTCCTGCGCGGCCTGCACCGACAGATGCTCGCGGCTGCCTTCGGTCACCCGGACCTCGTGGCCCGGAATGACGTGGAACGACGGTACGTCCACCCGGCGACCGTTGACTTCGATGTGGCCATGCCGGATGAACTGACGCGCCGCCTTGCGGCTGGCGGCGAATCCCAGGCGGTAGACGACATTGTCCAGTCGGGTCTCGAGCGCCACGAGCAGATTGGTGCCCTTCACGCCCGGCTCGAGGCTGGCCGATTCGAAGGTGTTGCGGAACTGGCGCTCGGAGAGGCCGTACATCCGCTTGACCTTCTGCTTTTCCCGCAGCTGCTTGGCGTATTCCGAGGTCTTCCGCGGGCGTCCGCCGCCGCTCTGGCCGTGCTGGCCGGCTGGATACGGACGGCGCTCGACCGGGCACTTCTCGGTCAGGCACTTGGTGCCCTTCAGGAACAGCTTGGTGCCTTCGCGCCGGCACTGGCGGCAGCTCGGGCCGATATAGCGTGACATGTCAGACCCGCCGCTTCTTCGGGGGACGGCACCCGTTATGAGGAATCGGCGTGACGTCGCGGATCGAGACCACACGGAGGCCGACCGACGCCAGCGCCTGGATGGCCGACTCGCGGCCGCTGCCCGGGCCCTGCACGCGGACATGCACCCGGCGGAGCCCCAGGTTCATCGCTTCACGTCCGCAGTTCTCGGCGGCCACGGTGGCGGCGAACGGCGTCGACTTCTTCGACCCCTTGAAGCCCGCCTTGCCCGCGGTGCCCCAGGCGAGGGCGTTGCCCCGCAGGTCGGTGATGGTGATGAGCACGTTGTTGAACGTCGCGCTGATATGCGCGATGCCCTCCGACTCGACCACCTTCTTGGATTTCTTGCCTGCGGGCTTCGCCGGCGCTGGTGTGGGGCTCGTCATGTTACTTCTTCGTCACTTTCTTCTTGCCGGCGATGGCACGACGCGGACCCTTCTTGGTGCGCGCATTCGTGTGGGTCCGCTGCCCGCGGACCGGAAGTCCCCGGCGATGCCGAATGCCGCGGTAGCTCCCGATATCCATCAGGCGCTTGATGTTCATGGCGACTTCGGTGCGAAGCGCGCCTTCCACTTTCACCGACCGCTCGATGATCTGCCGCAGCCGTGCCACCTCGGCGTCCGACAGATCGCGGACCCGGGTGTCGACGTTGACGCCGGTCTCATTCAGGATGCGGGCGCTGGTGGGGCGGCCAATGCCGTAGATGTACGTGAGCGCGACTTCGACGCGCTTCTCGCGCGGAAGATCGACTCCTGCGATACGTGCCATGATCAGCCCTGCCGCTGCTTGTGCTTGGGATTGCGCTTGCAGATGATGCGCGTCACGCCCTGGCGCTTGACCACCTTGCAGTGCTCACAGATCGGCTTTACACTCGAACGAACCTTCACGCGTGTCTCCTGGGCCAGTTTAGGGACTAGCTTTCCAATATAGATTGGGCCCGGAAGTCACGCAAGGCGCGGTGGTTGGACCTCTCTAATCGAGTACCCGAAGCTCGACCAGATCCCACCCTGCACCCCGTCGGCGGAAGCCCAGGAGGACGCGCTGGCTCCGCAACTCCTGCGTCCGGGCCGGCCGGAACCGCCGGGCGAGCTCCACATAGCCAACGCCGCGCTCGATCTCACGCGCCGAGCGGACCGCCACCTCGACTTCCGTGGTCCCGGCGAGATAGTCCCGGAGCAGCGCGGCCGCCTGCGCCCGGTCCACCGCGGGCGCTGGTGCCGTCCCGGGCAGCTCCACCATGATCTCGACACCGGCGGCGGACAGCGCCGCCGCGTCGTGCCGGAACCATGCGCTTCGGACGGTGCGCGCGGCGGAGTCCAGCGACCATCCCTGCGCCATGCCCGGGCACGCGGTCCCCAGCAGCAGGGCCGCCACGACCGCGATCACTCGGCCGTCCATCCCGCCTCCGCGGACAGGTCGGCGAAGGCGCCGGCCGGATCCGCCGCCCCGGTAATCGGCCGACCGACCACGACGTGGGTCGCGCCATCGCGTGCCGCCTCCGCGGCGGTCGCCGTACGTCGCTGATCACCGGCGGCGTCGGCTCGCCGGCGGATCCCCGGCGCGACGATGAGCGCCGACTCACCCAGCTCGGCACGAACCCTCGCCACTTCGTGCGGCGAGCACACCACGCCGGCCAGCCCCGCCTCGCGCGCCGTGCGGGCCAGCCGGATCACTTCGTCCGCCACGGCGACCACCGGGCGACCCAGCACGCCGGCGAGGCCGGCGGCGTCGTGCGACGTGAGCACCGTCACACCGACGACGGTGAGGTGCTCCCCCGCCGCTGCAGCCGCCGCCCGCATCATCTCGATGCCGCCGAGGGTGTGAACGGTCGCCATGGCGATGCCGGCGTCGCGGGCTGCCGCAACCGCTCCGGCTACCGTGTTCGGGATGTCGTGCCACTTGAGATCCAGGAAGACCCGCAATCCGCGATCTCGCAGCTCGCGAATCAGGGCCGGCCCTTCGCTGGTCATCAGGATCGATCCGACCTTGGCCCAGCGAACACCTGGAATGCGATCGAGCAGCGCCAGCGCCCCGGCGGCGCTCGGCATGTCGAGTGCGATGATGACCTCAGCCATCCCAGGCCTCCAGCTCGCGAATGACACGTCCCGGCAGTCGAGGGTCCGCCAGCGCCGCGGTGCCGATACCGACGAGTGACGCGCCGACCCGCAGATACTGCCGGGCATCCGCGGCGCTGCGGACCCCGCCGACTCCGATGACGGGAAGCCCGGTTCGCTCGACAACGCGCGCGGCCGCCAGAACACCGACCGGCAGAAGCGCGGGTCCGCTGACCCCGCCGTTCCCCTGTCCCAAGCGTGCCCCGCCACGTCCGTCCTGCCCGTACAGCAGCCCTGGCAGCGTGTTCACTACGCTGATCCCGTCCGCCCCGGCGTCCTGTGCGACCTTGGCCGTCGCCGCGATATCGGGAAGTGCGGGAGAGAGCTTCACCAGCAGCGGACGCGCCGTCACGGCGCGGCACCCGGCCACCACCCGGCGAACCATGGCGGGATCGGCTCCGAACTCGATGCCGCCAGCATGGGTATTGGGGCAGGAAAGGTTCAGCTCGAAAGCAGTCACCACCTCGAAGCCCGTCAGACCCTCGACCACGCGGGCGTACTCCTCAGCGATGAAACCCACGACATTCACGATCAGTCGCGCCTCACGCAGATGCGCGGCCAGCCATGGAAGCTCATGCTCCTGCACGTGGGCCAACCCGGGGTTGGCCAGTCCGACCGAATTGAGCATGCCGCCCGGAAACTCGGCGACTCTCGGCGCGGGGTTCCCCGCTCGCGGATCGGCGGACACCGCCTTGCTCACGAGCCCGCCGAGCCGGTCCAGCAGCATCACTCCCACGAGCTCCCGGCCGAATCCGGCTGTCCCCGCGGCCAGCACGACCGGATTCTGAAAGCGGTGACCGAAGACGGTGCGCCCGAGATCGGTCACTACTGGGGTTCGACCGGACGTCGGACGCCCGGTGCCACCGCGCCCGGCTTGCCCGTCGGCGCACCGGGTCGCGGCACCCCGACGAGATTGGCCGACGCGGCAAACGCGCTCATGGAATCCTCCAGCACGCGGAGCTGCGGGACGCTCTCGCCACGCAGCGCGGCCACATAGGGACTGTCCGGATAGCGCTGCTGAAGGAGCAGCTGGACATCCGGCGCAAACTCCGGGTTCAGTGCATGCAGCGCCAGCAACGCTTTGGGCGCATAGGCCGACCGGGGCCACTCGTCGGCGAGTCGCTGGAACAGCATCCGCGCCATCACCGGCAGTGACAATGCATCGCGAGCAGTCTCCGCCGCGAGGAACAGCGCCAGATCAGCCCGCGGCGCCTTGGCCGCCGCGGAGTCCGTGGCCGCTCTGATCAGCACGGTTGCGTCGTACAGCGCCGCCGCCTCCTGGCGGGGGCCAGCGGCGTCACGGAGCGGCTCGAGTGAATCGACGACGACAGCGAGCTCCGCCGAGGTACGCGCCCGGGCGAGCGAGATGCGGATGCGAGCGAGGCGAGCCATACCCGCTGACGGCGCCGCACCGCCGACGAGCGCCGCCTGGGCCAGTCGCGCGTTTCCGCGCGACGAATCCACCGGCGCCAGACGAAGGCCATCGCCAAGCAGCCACCTCGCCTTCGTTTCCATGTTCGGGCCGGGCATAACGATCAGCCGGTCGATCAGCGCGCTGGTCGCCGCCGGATCCCTGCGCCCAGCTGCGCTCAGCAGGGAGTCCCAGGGCGCGGACGTGTCCGCTCGCGCGATGGCCGAGTCGACGAGCGTGCCGGCGTCGGCCAGGCGACCCACGCCGGCAAGCGCGACCATTCGCTCATACGGCGCGCGCGGATCGTCCAGCCCGCCGAGCGCATCCAGTGCCTGCTGGTATCGGCCTGCCAGAACCAGCGCGTGGGCATACTGGTACTGCGCCTCATGCCGGCGCTGCGGATCCCGGCTCTGCCGGATCCGCCCATAGACGTCGGCCGCCGCGGCGACGTTCCCGAGCGAGGCCTGGCAGCGGGCGAGCTCGAACGTCCCCGCCTCGATGGCAGCGGAGTCGCGGGCTGCCGCCAGCGACTGCTCCAGCGCCGGTACTGCTTCGGCGCACTGCCCCATGCGGGCCAGCGCGCGCGCCTTGAGCAGCTGCACTTGCGGCACGTACTCGCTGGCCGGATGGCGCGCGACCACCGAATCGGCCTTGACCACCACCTGGCTCCAGAAGTCCCTGGCCTCGATGGTCCGACCCTCGGATTCGGCCCGCTCGGCCGACCGGGCCAGGCGCTTCGCGTTGTACACTCCGTTGTAATAAACACAGCCGGAGAGCAGCAGGAGAGCCGCGAGCGGTGCCGTTCTCACCGCGAGGCTCCGCCACTGGCGTCGGATCGCCGCTCGTATTCGCGGAGGTAGGCCACCACCGCGTCGGCGAGTCCGACCGCGAGCTCCCGCTGGCTCGACGGGCGCGTGAGCAGCCGGCCGTCGTCAGGATTCGTGCTATACCCGAGCTCCGCCAGGACCGCCGGCCGTCGGGCCGTCGTCAGTACCATGAACCCCGCCTGCTTCACTCCGCGGTTGGTACCGGGATGGACCCGATCGAGACTGCCCTGCACCGTCTCCGCCAGCAGCGCCGACTCGCGAAGGTGTTCGTTCAGCTGGAGGTCCTTCAGAATGAAGTCGAGGCCGCCGACGGGGCCCGCATCCACCGTTTCCTTCTCGAACCGTACCGCCTCGTTCTCCATCCGCGCCACGCGGCGCGCATCCTCGGTCTTCGCCTCCGCCAGAAAATAGGTCTCGAAGCCGCGGGCACCGGTATAGCCCGGCCGCTTGGGGAGTGAGTTGATGTGAATGCTGAGAAAGAGGTCACAGCCGTCGCTGCAGTAGCTTCCACGCTCGCCGAGGGCGATCAGCGTGTCGGTCGTCCGGGTCATGCGGACGGTGACGCCTCGACGACGCAGCTCCTCTCGCACGAGCAGGCCGATCTGGAGCGTGACGTCCTTCTCACGAACGCCTCTGGGGAAAAACATCCCGGGGTTCCCCGGGTCCACTCCGCCGTGGCCGGGATCGACGGTGACGAGGTGTCCGGGACGAATTCCCGACGCCAGCCGCGGCCCGTCGTCCCCAGGACGTTCGCCTGTCACGCCCGGGCTGCGGCGCGTCACCTCGGCCGGCGGCGCGGGGGCGGCCTCGGGGGCGCCCGCCTCGCTCAGCCGGGCCAGCGACGGGTCATAGTGATACCGGTCGCCGAGGAGGCGCGGCAGCAGCTCGGCCACGAACTGCAGCGGAAGGTACAACGTGTCGCGTGCCATGCCGGCGGCTGCGGCAAGCGGCTGCATATGATTGTTGAACGAGTAGAAGGGGGCTCCGATCAGAAATCGGAACGGCTGGCGGCCGATGCTCACTTCGGCCCACGCGCCGGACACCCTGAGCGTGCCGCCAAGCGCCGCGACCAGCGGCGAGGCCGCGAGCATCGGCGCGCCGGTGCCGTCCGCGCGCACCTCGATGCTCTGCTCACCCCGGATGGTTGCGATCGTCACCCAGCTTGGCGGCGTGGCGCTCACGGCAGCCAGCATCGCCAGCAGGGGGATCATCCCCGTCTCCGTGTCGCCACGGCACGCGCGGCGTCTCGTTCGGCGATCCGCCGCTTGAGGTCCTCGCGCTTGTCGTGCTGTTTCTTCCCGCGTCCCAGCGCCAGCGCCACCTTGGCCCGTCCTCCCTTGAAGTAGAGCTCCAGCGGAATGAGCGTGAGCCCCTGCTGCTCGACGCCGCCGATCATTCGCTCGATCTCCTTGCGATGCAGCAGCAGCTTGCGCGTGCGCACCGGGTCATGGTTGTAGCGATTGCCCTGTTCGTACGGCGTGATGTTCATCCCTTCGAGGAAGACTTCGCCATTGCGGAGACGCGCGTAGGCCTCCTTGATGGACGCCTTCCCACTCCGGAGCGACTTCACTTCGGTGCCGGTGAGCACGATACCGGTCTCCCACGTCTCGAGGACGTGGTAGTCATGCGTCGCCTTCGGATTCCGGGCGACCGACGTCTTCCGCTCTGCGGATGGGGGCGTTTTCTCTGGCACGGTGTGGTCTCGAGCAAATGATAGGCCACGCACGAGGGAGAATCAACGGCTCCGCTTGACTCGAACGTGGCGAGGTTGGTAGAATTGCCGGCTCGCCGAAGTGGTGGAACTGGTAGACGCGCTGCGTTCAGGGCGCAGTGGGCGCAAGCCCGTGCGGGTTCGAGTCCCGCCTTCGGCACTCCAGCTCTTGTGATCAGTCAGTGTCAGGCACCCTCCCACGCACGGATCCCCCCCGCCAGGCTTCTCGCCGAGCTGAACCCGGCTTCACGCAGCGTCTCAAGCGCCCGAAGTGACCGTCCGCCGAGGTGACAGTAGGCGACGACCGGCTTGCTCCGGTCCAGTTCGCCCGCGCGCGCCGCGAGCTGGCCGAGGGGAATGTGGATCGCGCCGTCGATGCGGCCGGCCGCCCACTCATGCGGCTCACGCACATCGAGCAGCGTAACCGATGCCGGGTTTGCCAGCTCCGCCCGCAGCTGGTCCGCGGTGATCTCGCCAGTCCCCGCGCCGCCCGGCGACGGCACTCCACAAAACGCGTCGTAGTCGATCAGCTCCCGGATCGTCGGGTTGTTGCCGCAGACGGGGCATGCCGGGTCCTTGCGGAGCCTGAGTTCGCGGAACCTCAGCCGAAGCGCGTCGAACACCAGCAGCCGGCCCGCCAGCGTCTCCCCCACCCCAAGCACCAGCTTGATCGTCTCGAGCGCCTGGATACTGCCGATGATGCCCGGCAGGACACCGAGCACGCCGCCTTCCGCGCAAGTCGGAACCATGCCTGGCGGTGGAGGCTCAGGATACAGACAGCGATAGCACGGGCCGTCAGGGGTGGCGAAGACCGATGCCTGGCCCTCGAAGCGGAAGATGCTTCCGTAGACATAGGGCCGGCCGGCAAGCACGCAGGCGTCGTTCACGAGATAGCGGGTCGGAAAGTTATCGGACCCATCCAGCACGACGTCGTACGCCGAAACGAGCTGCAAGGCGTCAGCAGAGGAGAGCCGGAGGTCGTGCGGCTCGACACGCACCCCCGGATTGAGCGCGGCGATCCGCTCGGCTGCCGATTCGAGCTTCGAGCGTCCGACCGACGCAGTCGAGTGCAGGATCTGTCGCTGAAGGTTGGTGAGGTCCACGGCGTCGAAGTCGACCAGTCCGATCGTGCCGA